>CALVFU010000017.1 GCA_944326905.1 Candidatus Gastranaerophilales bacterium | reverse complement strand
GATTGAAACAATCTTTTCTGTTAATTTTTGTATTGATAAACTTTACTATTTATACAGTACGAGTTCAGCATGACAGTAATTATTCTCTTGATTTTCCGTGTTTTTTCTACTCTCTATTACCTATAGTTAGTACCTTCTCCTCTTTTATGCAACCGTTTGTATATTTTGTTGCATAAAATGACAGAACGCAGCATACAAGCAAAAGAGAGGACAGTTATGAAAAAACGAAACGGATTTACATTGGTAGAAATTCTAATCTCATTAGCACTTGTAGGGGTACTTAGTGTTGCAGCTATTCATACTCTAAGAACAAGAGATATGAGTGAAGAGTATACCGCTAAACGTGACAAAGCTGTTATGAACATCCAAGGTGTGATAAAGAATACGATGTTCAATGACAGGATAGAACAGTTAGCCTCCTATGAGGATATCAAAGGAAAAGTAAACGAAAGATTAGGAGCATCTGTAAACGGTAACAATGTTCTAATGAGAGATGGAACTGAGTATACTATTAATACAATAACCAGTAATTCCTCTCCGTATGTAGCAGAGATAAGAATAGATACAAACGGAGAGAAGAGTTTGCCTAATACAATGGGATTAGACCAGTATACCTACAAAGTAGACTTAGGCGGAAACTTAATCTTAGATACAAATGCAAATGGTTCAAACGGAAACTGGGCAGGGATAAAGAATCCACAAGGAGGAGCACCTGATGGACATGCTGATCCAAAGCTTCCCGGTGATAACAACAATGACAATAACTGTCCAGCTGGTACTCATTGGGATGGAAGTAAATGTACGCCCGATGTTGAAACCCCAAACCATAACTGCGGAGCTAATGAACAATGGAACGGTGTTAAGTGTGTTTGTAAGCCTGGATATGTAGAAAACGAATATGGACAATGTATATCGGGCACAAGTCCAGTAGAGCCGGAAGAGCCAGAAGATTGTCCGCCTGGAACAGTTTTAGAAAACGGAAATTGTGTATGTCCTCCCAATCAGCATTTAAAAAATGATAAATGTGTATGGGATGATTGTGATATAAAGGGGCAGACAAGAGACAATGACGGAGTTTGTCATTGTCCGCCGGAACAAGTAATAGAAAACAATGCGTGTACACCTTGTCCTAAAGAACAACACTACGAAAACGGGGCTTGTGTTTGGGATGAGTGTCCAAAAACAGGGCAGGATCGTGTAAATGGTATATGCAAATGTCCTGATGGGCAAAAAGAAGAAAATGGAATGTGTCTTATAAATGGTGAAAATACAAAAGGAGAGGTATCAAACTGTAAAGAAGGTTTCTATTGGGATGGAAGTATATGCGTAACAGATGAACGAACGGAGCCAGAACCTATTTTCCAAAATGTAGGTGATCCAGCTAACTATTTTGGTATTGATATTTATCTCTACAAAAATAAAAATACTGGAGAGCTTCAACTTGCATTTAGTGGAATGCAGGAGGGAAAATTTCTTAACCAAGGTGCATCTATACTTAATAAAATTCAAGTAGTTGTTGAAGGTGAGACTAAAGATGGAGAATATTTTTTAGTATCTGGTTCCAGCGCTAAAATTACAACTTTTGCAAATTATAGTAATCATTTTGGTTATGGACCTCATGAATCAGTTTCGAATAAAGTATTTGAACCTATACTAAAGCCCACTTTTGTAATGGATAAATTCTATCTTGAAAATGTAAAAATATATATATTTTTTAACGAAGGTAATTTATTAGTTTTTAATCCTTATGAATATTATACATATGAAACAGCCGGTTATTATCTAATTACTAAAGATGGGGAAGTATATAGGCATAGTAATGGTCAAAGTATAAATACGATTAGTAATGTATATACAATGCCCTATATGAATTGTATTCCTACCTTAGAAGAAGGCTTAAATCTTCCACAGCATATTAAAGATTTAATAGAATATGATTAATGTAAATTAAATTTGACCTCTCTTCCCCCCCCCCGGGGGGGGGACTATAATTGTTTTCTCGTTTATAAATAATTAATATTGACTTAGGGTAAATTATCATTAAAACAGTATCAAACGGAGCTTATAAAAATGATAAATAATTTAATTCTGGAACTATTTTACAGATTTATGCCAAAACACGAATGCCAGCATGATAAAGTATCACCAATGTCTGATGGTGAATATTGTGCTGATTGCGGCAGATATATTGTAAATGAGTGGTACATAACCCGCTGCAAGTGCTGCGGTGTCAGGATGCAGAGCGTGAAAAAGGGTGATAGCATCATTCCCGCTGAAAAATTTTGTCATAATTGCGGCGGGAGTGATTTTTATCTAGAAAAATTATCTAAGATTGATTTTGTAAATATAAATTATGCAGTTTTAATAAAGCGTGCAATGGAGGATGGAGCATTTACCAGAACAACCCAGTGCTGGCAAGAGGAGGAATTTGCCGAACATTCTGTTTTACAATTCCTGCCGTTTTTTGATAAAAAATATGAAATTTAAACAGTTTGTAACATATTAGAGAAGATATCTACAAAATCAAATTTTTCTGTATCAAAAACACCTTTATCTGTAATTTTAAGTTTTGGGATTACAGGGAGAGAGAGAAAACCCATTGCCATAAAGGGATCATTAAGTGTACATCCTAGGCTTGATGCTGCTTTGTTTAGTTCATCGCAGCACTTAATAACTTCATCATAATTCTTATCAGAGATTAACCCTGCAATAGGCAGTGGAAGTTCTGCAATGACTTCACCGTTATTCACAACAACTTTCCCGCCTTGAATTTTAATAAGTCGAACAGCTGCACGATACATATCCTCATCGTTAGTACCAATTATTACCATATTATGTGAATCGTGAGCAACTGTTGACGCCATTGCTCCTGACTTTAGGTTAAATCCTCGTACGAAACCGCGTCCTATATTACCTGATGCACGATGGCGCTCTATTACGCATATTTTAAGGATATCATCATTTAGATTAGGCTCGGCGTAACCGTCATTTAAGCTGGCTTTACCGCTGTAAATTTCTGTAATAAGCTGGTTAGGTATTACTTGAATAGCTTTAATATCAACCGTTCCGTTTTCTTTTTCGATATGCGTTGGTTTTATCTTAAAATCAGAACGCTCAATCCATCTTACATTAACAGAGCCTCTTGCCGTTACTTGCCGCCCTGCACCCGGCTGCTGCAGCAACTCTCCGTTTTGGGCGGCTATATTTCCGTTTTTAATTACAATTTCTGGCTCAAAGTTTTCCAAATCAGGAAGTACCAGCAAATCAGCTTTGTAGCCTGGAGCAATTGCACCGACATTTTTTAATCCAAAGTACTCAGCTGTATTAAGTCCTCCTATGCGTATAGCTTTAACAGGATTTAATCCTGCTTTTACACAAGTTTTTATCATTCCATTAATATGCGGCTTCAAGTCTTGCGGGTGTCTGTCATCGGTTACAAAAATACATTTATCAGTATTGTGTGTAAGCAGGACAGGAATAAGTGCTTTAAGGTCTTTTGCTGCAGAGCCTTCACGTATCATAAGGTACATTCCGAGTCTTAATTTTTCTATAGCCTCTTCAGGAGTCGTGCATTCGTGATCAGAAGAAACACCAGCAGCTACATAAGCACACAAGTCTTTACCGCTCAATTGAGGTGCGTGTCCGTCAATACGTTTATCATACCTTCTGGCAAGTTCTATTTTAGAAATAACCACCGGGTCATTATTTAGAACACCTGTAAAATTCATAACCTCAGCTAGACCTAAAATCCAAGGGCGGTCTATAAGCATTGATAAGTCGTAGCTTTGTAAATCAAAGCCAGAGGTCTCAAAAGATGTAGCAGGAACACAAGATGGGAGCATGCAGTATACATCCATAGGCAGCCCTTCTATGGCGCTTTTCAAAAAACTTATCCCATGCAGTCCAAGAACGTTAGATATTTCATGCGGATCTGCAATTACGGTTGTAGTGCCTGAAGGTACAACAAGTTTTGCGAACTCAGAGGGCAGAAGCATTGAGCTTTCAAGGTGCACATGACCATCAATAAATGATGGTGACACAAATTTACCTTGAACATCAATTTCTTTTATCCCCGAGTAATCTTTACCTACTCCTGCAATTATACCTTTTGTTATTGCGATATCTGCAAGGTAAATTTCTTCTGTCAAAACATTTACGACATTAGCATTTTTAATAACAAGGTCTGCTTTTTCTATCCCTCTGGCACTATTTATTATACGTTCTCGTTCCATTCTTCACCTATAAGATTGTATCTGCAAGCGGGATGAGATCTTCCAGCTTTCCTGATTCAACAACGGCTTCTATTGAAGCGTTTATTTTTGATAAATCCTCGTTTGATGGTATTTTAAGGTTTGCAGGCAGTTTAAGATCACTGATATTTTTTGTTTCTGTAAAGCCTTTGTTTATTACTTCAAATTCGTTATATGTAATAAGAATCAACTTGTATACTTCAGGGAAATCAGTAGATTTGCCGGTATAATATTTGTAATCATTTTTGAGCTTATCAATACTTGTGATAATGTAATCTATTTCCAAATCAGGGTTTTCTTCGTTATACTCGCGCCCCAAACAGTGATTACCGCTAAATTCTGCCTCCCCGCTATTTTTCAAATAAACCGCCCATAGCAAACATCCCAAATAAAAACCAATGTTATTTTCAAGGACAGTAACTATTTTAGGAAAATACTGCTTAAACTTAAAGCTGCGCTGGCTTAAGTTTTTAAACTTGTTAATATCTTGATACAAGTACTCAACAGTACCTGAATAAACAAGGACATGCCTGCCCCATCCCGGATCAAATTTAACTGTTTTATCTAATACCGTCATAAATTACTCCTGTAAGTTTTTAATAATCGCATCTGTAAATCCTGTGCATGAAGATGTTCCGCCTAAATCAGCGGTAAAAATACCATCTTTAAATGTTTTAAATAATGCATTTTTAATCATTGCAGCTTTTTTGTTTTCATTAATATAGTTGAGCATTTCAACCGCACTTAAGATAATCGCGGTAGGATTAGCTTTGTTTTGTCCTGCAATATCTGGAGCCGAACCATGTACAGGTTCAAATACTGCACAATTTTCACCAATATTAGCGCCTTGGGCAACTCCTAATCCGCCGATGAGTCCTGCTGTAAGATCTGATACAATGTCACCGTATAGATTTGGCAGGAGGAGGACATCAAACTGTCCTGGGTTTTGGACAAGCTGCATGCAGCAGTTATCAACGAGAATTTCTTTATATTGTATATTAGGATATTCAGAAGCAATACGACGTGCTGCTTCTAAAAATAACCCGTCAGATAGTTTGCATATATTTGCTTTTGTAACCGCTGAAACCAAACTGCGGTTATTTTTTAGCGCATATTCAAACGCAAATTTTGCAATTCTTTCGGAGGCTTGCCGTGTAATAATTTTTATACTGTGCGCGGTATCTTTATTTATCATCTCTTCAACACCAGCGTATAAGTCCTCAGTATTTTCACGTACGACTACTATATCTACATTCTCATATCTCGTTTTTACTGATGGGATATTACAGCAGGGACGAAGATTTGCATACAAGTCAAGTTCTTTTCTCAACGTAACGTTTACAGAGCGGAAACCTTTGCCGATGGGAGTTGTAACAGGCGATTTAAGAGCTGTTCCGTTTTTTCTTACCGATTGTATTACACGCATAGGCAGCGGAGAGCCTTCTTTATCTATAACATCAGCGCCTGCAGTCTGTACATCCCAATCTATTTTGACACCGGCAGCATCAATGATTTTTACGGCAGCACTTGTTATTTCAGGTCCAATTCCATCACCTTGTATTAGTGTAATTGTTTTCATAAGTTCCTCTTTTTTTTAAGTATTATATCATAAGGAAAATGGATTTTACATATATTTACAACTGCTTTTAGTTTTGTTGACTTGGCTTTTCCTTTAAGTTATCGTTTAATTGGTGACTTAATGGAGAGAAGGTAAATTTATGGAATTTGCAACGAATTTTACTATAGATGTACTAAAAGCACTGGGCTCTTTTGCAGGGTATGGTGTCGGTATTATAATCTTAACTATTATTGTAAGAGCTGTATTGTGGCCGCTTGGAGTTTCTCAGCAGCGATCAATGCGTATGATGCAGAAACTTCAGCCTAAAATGAAAGCTATACAGGAACGTTATAAAAATGATCCGCAGACCATGCAGCGAAAAATGATGGATTTTTATAAAGAACATAAATTTAATCCAATGGCAGGATGTTTTCCGCTGCTTGTACAAATGCCTGTTTTCATCCTGTTATACTCTGCTCTTATGAGCCCGCAGTTTATTCAGCTTGCTGGTGATTCCCAGTTTCTATTTATAAAAAGACTCGATTCGACGCTCAAAACCAGTGCTGGTATCTCTCAAGACGGAACATTAGGCGTTTCCAAGTACGATACTTTTATGACAGGTAAAGTTGCAAAAGTTTACCTTAAAGATGAAGTGCTTGACAATGTAAAAATCACTAAACCGAATAAAGCTGTTGAAGTTCAAGGAGAATTGACTCCAGGGGAGCCTGTAGATTTTAAGGTAAGTCTTGATAATTTAAATCTCAAATTCAGCCAATTAGACAGTATTGAAAAGGCAGATATAGATGTTACTGACTTGCAGACAAAGGAAACGGAAACTCTTACATTTGAACGTAAAGGAGGAATATTAACAGCAACTGTTCCGACAAAAGAAGTTCAAACAGCCTTCCATTACGATGTACTATTGCTGATTATTCTTTTTGGCTTAACAATGCTTGCGTCTCAAAAAGCGATGATGTCTATGACTAAAGGTCAGGAAATGGACGAAGCGCAAAAAGCGATGCAAAAATCAATGAATACTTTTATGCCGATTATGCTCATGTTTACGTTTGTAATTATTCCTATTCCGGCAGGGGTTCTGCTCTACTTAATTTCAAGCAATGTATTCCAAGTGCTTCAAACTATTGCTATTAATAAACAGCTTGAAGCAGAAGACCATAAAAAAGCAGAAGTCATTGATGATGATGACTTAAAGAATGCAAAGAAAATTCAGGCGAAAGAATGATGCTTGTAAGTGATTTTGATTACAATCTGCCGGAAGAATTGATAGCTCAAGTCCCTGCTGACAAGCGGGATTTGTCGCGTATGATGGTATTAAACCGTAAAGATAAAAAAATCAATCATCACATTTTTAAAGATATTGTAGATTTAATTAATGATAACTCAATACTTATACTTAACAATACAAGAGTAATCCCAGCAAGACTATATGGTTACAAGGATACCGGCGCAAAGATAGAAGTATTTCTGCTCAAAGAAAAAGCGCAGCACCATTGGGAAGCTCTTATTAAACCGTCTAAGCGGGTTAAGTCCGGCACAAAATTAATAATAAGCGAGGAATTAAGTGTTGAAATCTTATCACCTGCAGAAGATGACGGTAAATGGAATATTTATCTTGAGTATGAAGGTGATATTTATGATATTCTATCACGGGCGGGTAATGTACCGCTCCCGCCTTATATTGAGCGCAAAATGACACCTGAAGAGCTAAAAAAGCTTGATTACGAAAGGTATCAAACAGTATATGCAAAAAAAGAAGGTTCTGTTGCTGCACCAACAGCAGGGCTCCATTTTACTGCTGAAATTTTAAATAAGCTTAATGCAAAAGGTATTCAAATCGGCTATGTAACATTAAATGTCGGGCTTGGTACTTTTAGACCTGTTAAGTGTGATGTTGTTGAAGAACATAAAATGGATAGCGAAATTTTTGAGATTTCTTCTGAAACCGCTAAATTAATCAATCAGTCGAAAGCCGAAGGTAAAAAATTAATAGCTGTAGGAACGACTTCCGTAAGAACACTTGAGACAGCATATAAACAGTTTGGAGAAATAAAAGAGTGCCGCTCTTCCTCTACATTATTTATTTACCCGCCCTATGAATTTAAGGTTGTAGACAGTCTGATTACAAATTTTCACCTGCCGAAATCTACACTTTTAATGCTTGTATCCGCACTTGCAGGGCGTGAGTTTATTATGGAGGCATATAAAGAAGCTATTGAAAATAAATATCGGTTTTACAGTTATGGTGACTGCATGTTTATTGATTAATAAAAAGCCGGGACTTATTTATTAAGTCCCGGCAGTAAATAACTTTGCATTATTCATCAGAATTTATAATTTTCCTTAGCCCTGCGCCACCTAAGCCAAATGGACTAAGTGCCATATTTGTGGCAATTTCACCTATGTCAGTGCCACCATTGTTCTCTGCAGGTGTCTCTTCTTTCCTTTCAGGAACTTTACCATCAACTGCTTTTGATATTTCATCAAGTGCTGCCTGAATAATACTGTCTGAATATTTTGCAGTTGCCATAGACGGATCTTCTTTAGGATTTTCTTTAACAATTGCTGCTATTCTTTTATTTTCCTGCGCGAGCGCCTGAATTGCAGGTGTATCTTTCAGCCCCAGGTTATTTGCCTGCTGCTCTAGTGATTGCATAACGTGCAATGTATCTTTGTATGATAGTCTGTCTAATACATCTGAAATATTTTTTAGAACGCTTACGTTTAAGCCCTTATCCAATCCTTTAGTGATACCTGTTAAGAAGGTGTAAGCATTTTCAGGATTTACTTTTGAAAGGATATCTCTAACGTCCTTATTATCAGTAATAGTATTATCAAATGCGGTTAAAAGTTGTGATGCTAAGGCTGCACCTTCTGCTCTTCCAGCCTCAGATAGTGTTTTAGGGGAAATAGGTTCTGCTGGAACAGCGGAGTCTGGTTGTTCTTCCGGGAGTGTCGGCTCGGGCTGCTCTATAGGATCAGTTGGCGCTGGTTTTCTTGTTTGAGGTTCTTCTGATGGAACATCTGGAATTTTTTCCGGCGGTGTATCTTGTATTGGCTCCGGCGCTATATTTGGAGCCGGCGGCAGAATTGATTTTTTAGACTGTACATCTGGTGCTGCATTTTTCGATTCGGTTGACGGTATTTCACTTTGTGCTTGCTGAGCTGATGCTGCTGATTCTACCGGCGCTACTTCTCCATAACTTTGCTGCGGAACCATATACCCAAATCCGTTATACCCAAGTAAGAACTTTATATACTCAAGGTCTGTCTGATTGAAATCTGCAGGTGGAAACGCTAGAAGAGTCGCAAGTGCCTGTGCTTCTACCGGCGAATCTAGCGTTTTCTTATTCGGTCCCGGTGATTTTAAAATTCTTGCAATTTCTTTTGCGGCTGCTTTTGTTCCGTTTTCTTCATGTTCTTTTTTGGCTACATCAAAAGAGCGTTCAATAATAAAACCTTCGACGAACTCTACTTCCGCCCTTCCCATTGAATTCCTGTTGCCGTTAAGCCATTGACCCAATTCCATTACTTCTTTCTTGGTGTCAATTTTTTTGTTTTCTCCTCCAATGCGTTCGATTGCTGCTCTTACAGCTTTTGAAATTTTGCTAAAGTCTGTCATATATTCTCCTTTCTTTAATACAACTTAAAACAGCTATATGAGAATATATCGGCAGCTTTAGAAAAAACTTTAGTAATTATGAATAAATTTTTACAAAAATTTACATTCTCAGCAGAGTATCTCTCAACGGCTCAGGTGAATTATTTCCTGGCAGAGGTGTAATTGATTTGCTCGGCAAAACATATGGATCTCACGGTCTTTGAGTCCTTTGAGGCAGTGCTTTTGGCTTTACATTTTCCGGCGGTGTATCTTGTATTGGTTCCGGCGCTATATTTGGAGCCGGCGGCAGAATTGCTTTCTCCGGCTTGGTATATGGAACACCGGGTCTTTGGGGTCTTTGAGGCAGTGCTTTTGGTTTTACATTTTCCGGCGGTGTATCTTGTATTGGCTCCGGCGCTATATTTGGAGCCGGCGGCAGAATTGCTTTCTCCGGCTTGGTATATGGAACATCGGGGCTTTGGGGTCTTTGAGGCAGTGCTTTTGGTTTTACATTTTCCGGCGGTGTATCTTGTATTGGCTCCGGCGCTATATTTGGAGCCGGCGGCAGAATTGCTTTCTCCGGCTTGGTATATGGAACACCGGGGCTTTGAGTCACTGGAGGAAGTGTGTCTGGTTTTACAGAAAGTTCCACCTTATCTTTGTCTAATCCATTTTGTAACTTTAAACTGGTTGAAGCGGCCGAAAGATTTACCGCTGATAACGTTAGCGCCGCAGCTCCAAGAGCCGCTGTTTTTAGTGTTGTTAATGATTTTTGAGAAAATGAACTTATTTTGTTCAACATTTGTTATAACTCCTTATGTTATTTCTGTAATTTAGTCGTATAATGCTAATCAATGTTATACAAGAAAATTTAACTATTTTATTAAGAATTTGTAACAAGTTTAGTTTATAAAAAAAATAAATGCCAGCACTGTCTGACTGAAAATAATTTGTAAAAAGAGTTTTTTTGTACTATTATTTCTCTATAATTACTTAAGGAGAAAAGATGGAAGAATTATTTAGAAAGAGTGCTAAAGAACAGAGTGAAGCTATTAGGAATAAAGAAATAAGTGCATTTGAGCTTACAAAAGCAGCTTTAAATAGAATTAAAAATATTGATGATAAATTAGGGGCATTCAATTCTTTGACGGAAGAAACGGCGCTTAATACTGCAAAAAAAGTTGATGAAAAACTAGCAAAAGGGGAAGAACTGCCGCTTTTAGCAGGTGTACCTCTTGCATTAAAAGATAATATGAATCTTATTGGTTCAAAAACAACTGCATCAAGTAAAATCTTGGAAAATTTTGTCTCCCCTTATAATGCAACCGTTACTGAAAAACTTCTAAACAATCTTGTGCCGATTGTTGGTAAAGCTAATCTTGACGAGTTTGCTATGGGGTCTTCAAACGAAAACTCCGCATTTAAAAAAGTCCATAATCCTTGGAATTTAAATAAAGTACCGGGAGGCTCCTCCGGCGGCTCCGCAGCAGCAGTAGCGTCATGTGAAGCGGCTCTTGCG
Source organism: Candidatus Gastranaerophilales bacterium (assembly GCA_944326905.1). Classification (GTDB taxonomy): domain Bacteria; phylum Cyanobacteriota; class Vampirovibrionia; order Gastranaerophilales; family Gastranaerophilaceae; genus CALUTH01. The sequence goes on along the minus strand of CALVFU010000017.1, from coordinate 21,918 downwards.
CTCGGTTCTGATACAGGCGGCAGTATTCGTCTCCCGGCAAGTTTCTGCGGTATTGTCGGTATGAAGCCGACTTATGGTATTGTTTCCCGCTACGGATTAATTGCCTTTGCTTCTTCTCTTGACCAAATAGGACCTTTTGCAAGAACTGTAGAAGATGCAGCAATGCTTTTAGAAGTTATAGCAGGTTACGACAAACACGATTCAACCTCGCTAAATCGCCCTGTAGAAAACTATACTGCACATCTAAAACGTGATGTCAAAGGTAAAAAAGTAGGTGTAATCAAAGATTTGATGGGCGAAGGGCTATCTGAGGATGTAAGAAAAGCAATCGAAAATGCGATTGAAACGTACAAATCTCTTGGGGCTGAAATAGTTGAAATTTCTCTTCCTAATATCAAGTACTCAATTGGTATTTATTATATTCTGGCAACAGCAGAATGCAGTTCAAATCTTGCGCGTTTCGACGGAGTAAAATACGGTCACAGGACGGAAAATGCGCAAAACCTTCTTGAAATGTACTGCAAAACACGTGCAGAAGGTTTCGGCGACGAAGTTAAACGCCGTATAATGCTCGGTACATACGCTCTAAGCTCAGGTTATTATGATGCTTATTACAAAAAAGCTCAGCAAATGCGGCGGCTAGTTACAGAAGACTTTGTTAATGCCTTCAAAAAAGCAGAAGTCTTAATTTCTCCGACCTGTCCTAATACAGCATTTGACTTAGGGTCAAAGGCAAATGATCCGCTTGCTATGTATTTAACCGATATAGCAACAATCAGTGCAAACCTTGCAGGTATTCCCGGGATGAGTGTTCCTGCCGGATTTGATAAAGATGGTATGCCTATCGGATTGCAAATCCTTGCACCTCAGTTAGGTGAAAGTTCTTTATTTAACTTTGGTTACAAATTTGAACAAGAACACGATTATTACAAAAAGCAGCCTAAAATATAGCTATGATTAACAGATTAAAAAATAAAGTCATTGTTTCATGCCAGGCAATGCCGTCAGAGCCTTTATATAAGGAAGAATGCATGATTGCTATGATGCAGTCTGTAGTAAAAGGCGGGGCTGGCGGGTTACGAGTTGCCGGTATCAGGGATGTTGCAAATGCCAAAAAATTGTTTGATATTCCAATAATAGGAATAACTAAACCAGAAATTATACCTAAAAATTATAAAGAAATCGTTTATATAACACCGACAATAAGCGATGCTCTTGCGCTTGTAAGAGCTGGGGCTGATGTTGTAGCTTTTGACGGCACCCAGCGTCCTCGGAAAGATTCTACGCTTAGTGAAATTATCAAATACATAAAAATCAATAACCGCACAGCTATGGCTGATATTTCTACGCTTGAAGAAGGTCTTAAAGCTAAAGAAGCCGGAGCTGATATTCTGTCTACAACTTTATCAGGCTATACTTTAGAATCAGGAGACAGGGGCGACTGCCCAGATTTTGAACTTTTAGAAATCCTTGTGCGGGAAGCCGGTATTCCGATTGTTCTTGAAGGCAGAATTTGGACTCCAGAGCAGGTAAACAGAGCTTTTGAATTAGGCGCACACTGTGTGGTAATAGGTTCTGCAATTACCCGTCCGCAATTGATTACAAAAAGGTTTGTTGCAAGACAAAGAGGCTAATCAAATGGAAGTTTTAGGAATTGACATAGGCGGAACAAAAATATATTGTGCAAAAGTTAATGAACACGGGCAAATTGTGAGCGATGTCCAAAAATATAAAACCCCGCAAAATAAGACTGAGTTTGAACAGCTGATTAAAAATATTATTAAAAATTATGAAAAAGAAGTATCAGGTGTTGCAATAGCAACAGCAGGATCTGTTTCTAATAACAATGACAAAATTATCGGTTCAACTGGAAATATGTTTAAGGAGTACCCGCAGACAAATTTCCAATCTTTAACATCAATGCCTGTATTCATAGAAAACGATGCCAATTCAGCTGCCTGGGCAGAGTATAAAATAGGGGCATCAAAAGGCACTTCTGTATCTGTTCTTTTAACCCTTGGAACAGGTGTCGGCGGCGGAATTATTATCAATAACAAACTTCTTAAAGGAAAATCCGGCGCCGCTGGTGAAATGCATTTTAAAATGCGTATGGATAAACACAGAAAATGCACCTGCGGGGCTTATGATTGTTTCGAAGCGTACACTTCCGGCAAAGGGCTTAAAAGAACCGCTGAAGAGATTACTGGCAGGGCTGATATTACGACTTATGATGTAATTGGCGGAGCTGCTAGTGGTGATAAAAAAATGTTAGAAATCCTGGATATTTGGGAGAATGCAATAGCAGACGGAGTAATCGGGCTTGCTAATCTTTTTGATCCGGATTGTGTTGTTTTATCAGGCTCTTTGGCAGAATATGTTAATACTGATAAAATCGAAAAACGTGTTAATTCAGAAATAGTAACGCAGCCTACAGTTATTAAAAAAGCTTCTGCCGGAAATTACGCCGGAATGATTGGAGCAAGTCTGCTTGCTCTGGAGGTGTTTAGTGGGCAAAGCTAAAAAACGCGGTTTCAACCTTAAGGATAAAATTACGTCCTATAATATTACAAGGAAAGACGCTATTATAGCAGTTATCGAAAAAAAACAGAATAATGAGGACACCAGTAAATTAATGTCTCTATTTGGGCTTACAACCGAAGAACTTTTAGAAGCCGGTGCAAGTTATGAAGATATAATGCAATAAACAACACTATAAGACTTTTGAATACAAGCCTTCAATTTCGCTTTGCAGCGTTTGCTTTAAAAGTGTATCATATTTAAATCTATTTTGCTTATCCTTGAACAGAACTTCATTAAAGTACTTCTCTACATAAATGTCCGTTAAAGTAGTAATTATTACGATATCTGGTTTTAATTTATAAATACTATCAGGGGATATAATAGTATAACCTGATGCTTCATCAAAATACGGCGTTTTAAATTTATCATATCTAATATCTGAAAATCCAATAATATTGAAGCCTGAAATGTCATAATTTTGGTTTACAAATTTAAAAAAATCCCCTGTACCATACAATAAAACCCTCTTATTTGCATACTTTTTAACTAGTTTTTTAAGCCTTTTATCAAAATTATTTATGTCAGCAATTTCTTTAAAAGACTTTTCATCATTATCCGCAAATACTGCTATCCCATGTTGTACGTTCAATGCTTCAAATCGGTTTTGAAGCATTGAATAATTTGTTTTTAATACTTCATTAAAGAGGCTTCTAAAAAGGTTTACAAGGGTACAATTATCGTCAATACAATGAGTATCATAACCAGCCGGAAAATATACCGCAAGCAGTGTTTTAAATTTATTATCCCCAAATCCGCTTACAGAATGATCTCCATGGAGTAATATAATTGTGTTTGGTTTCATATTTTCTTTTATTGTATCAATTATTCCTAAAAGTTTTTTATTAATATATTTTTGATAAGTAAAATAATAGTTCATATTCTGGCTGTTAGAATATGAAATAGGTGTACCATCTTCTTTATTTGTATATGGGTAATGCGGAGCAAGGAGGTGCCCCATAAAGTATTTGGGTGCGTTTGTTTTTGTATTGAGTATTTTAGTCAAATCAGCCTCTATGCTTTTGAGATTTGTATACAAGAGTACTGCGTGGCGTATTTGTTTAACTATAAAGTATAAGGAAGTAGTTAATAATGCTTTTATAATATTTAACTCAAAACAAATTTTTTTATTATTTAAGAGGTGCCTATATAACCTAAATGTAGATTGGTACGTTTGATAGCCAGCAGATTTTAATACTTTAATAACTTTATTATTACCGTAGTATTTTAAAGTGCTAGCAGGAGAAATTGAACCTGCAATATTTTCAATATAGTCCATATTTAATAGTGAGGGAAGAGAGCAGTACGTATAGTTATAGTTACTTTTTGCTTTCTGGTAAATATGAAAACCTCGTTTTATCAGTTCTTCTCTAAAATTGCTGTCACAGTACTCTTCCCTGTCAAACCCGGTGTGTGCATCACTAATTATATGGTATATATCCGGCAGATTCGATGGTAGTTTTTCAAATTTTATATTTGCTTCTGTTTCTTTTTGCGGCATTCTATAAAAACTTACAATCTTTTTTATTATATCTAAGTAAACAAAAAAGCTTATAAATACTAATATTCCAAATAATATTTTTGCACAAACCGCAGCAGAAACCCAGTTTGATACAAAAACTAAAAATTTTGATAGTGCCAAACAACAAAGAATATAGATTAGACCAAAAGTAACAGAAATTTTTATAAGAGATCTTTTATATGGCGTAAATAATGATATAAAAATTAGATTTGCATATAAAAGCAGGAAAAAATTCATGCAAAAAATAAGTTCTGCAAGATAAACATTATGAACAAAGAAATTAAATCCCAAAATTCCACCAGCGATTACTAATATGGTAATAAAGAGCGACATTATATAATCCTGTACAGAAATTTCTCCGCTATTTTGAGCAAAAAGCGTGTGTATAGGCAATGTACATAAAAGATATGGAAATAACAGTTCCATTTATTTTTTCCTCATTAAATATAATGTCCTTTTAGAACCATAAAGTTCCCTTTTCTCTAGAATAGTATAGAATTTTGAAAACTCGCTTTCAAAATCTTTTTGTGTGTAATCTGCAAATATATCTTCTCTTGATGCAAGTAATATTTGAACCTTTGAATCCGTTTTCGGTACAAATTCTATAATCAAGAATTTGCCAAGTTTACTAAAAAAATCAGCAATATTGCTAAACGGCAGATTGTTAGAGATTGCTAAATGGTGTATTAATGCTAATGCAAGGACAGTATCACATCTGAACCTTGATAAAAAATCAGCACGCTCATTATGTGCAAAACCTATTGCAGGAGTCGGATTGGTTAAATCTAACAAGAGCGGCAATATATTCTTTTCTTTATTTAATTTTACGCGTTTATAATTTTCTTCAACTGCCGCTGCATCAATATCAAAAGCTAAGTAGTCCGCCCCCCAGCTGTTAGCCGCCGCACGTGTAAAATCTCCTCTGTTTGCACCCAGGTCGCAAACTGTCTGCGGGGCTGATTTTTTTATAAATTCCTGAACTATTTCGCTTTTAATTTTTAAGGTCTCGGATGAATAATTAGTATTATTGTAATATTCTCCCCACTCAGTTTTAAGCTTTGGCAGTTTAAGATGTTTAATACAAGTTTCCAATGAGTCAATCAAACTTTCCATTGCAAGGCGTGAAAAGTTATTATGTTTATTTAATGATTTTTTACCTTCATTTGCTTTTATAGAAACACCATGTATAACTATATGAAAAAGAACGCCTGGATTAAGTTTTGCCTCTATGGGCAGCAGCTTACAGCACAAATCAAGCGGGATACCGTCAATATTGGTTACAAAAAGTTTATTAAGCCTTGTATCTCTATAACTCATAAGAACTAAAGGCGCTAAAAAATGTCTGCAAAACTGCCCGTAAGCAACCCACGGTGCTACCTCTTTATAATTTTCAAAGGACAATGTATCTATAAATATAGGCTTTCCGTTTTGAAATTGAATATTAAACGCGCTTGCATCCTTAAGTGACATGTTATACTTCAATGCCGTTTTTTGAATACTTAACGTAAGCAGTGCGGCATCTTTTAATTCCGAAAATGACCACTCATACGGATAAGTTATAAATTTTATCATCTCCGGCTGGATATACTTATAAAAATTCATATCTCGAATTTTTACAAGATTAACCTCTTTATGTGGTATTAACTGTTTTTTATCAGTAAGTGTTTCATATAAACCGCTTGACATCAGCTTTTCATATTCAAACTCATAACACTTATTTATCTGGCGGTATATTTTGCCGGCATGCTCAAATATGAATCCGGCATTGTCTCTAAAAGAAGTATTATTCATCTTTTGTCCCGGGTTTTTTAAATATATTTAAAAGGTTAAGAATTAGCTTTTTAAATAAATAAAATATACTTAACAAGCCGCCTGTAATTGTCTGGAAGATATAACTGCCTGAGCCAGGGTTAATATAAGCCAGTGCCTCTTGGTTGATTACAAATAATGAAATAATTAGTATTAAAACAATATAATCAGGTAATTTTTTCATTGTCTCACTCTTGTTATTTATTAAAGTAAAATCCGTCTGCCTTCATTCTATCGATACACTCTTGTAGTTTTTCATCAGAGCAGACAATAGATGCTCTGAAAAATCCTTCCCCATACTTTCCAAAGCCGCTGCCTGGAACAACAACAACGCCTGATGTTCTTAATAAATCGTCCGTAAATTCTTTTGAAGTTTTATATCTTGGCGGTATCGGCAGCCAGAGATAAAAAGTAGCATCTGGTACATTAATATTTTCCCAGCCAAGCTCCTTTAATCCTTTTACAAAAATATCCTGTTTCTTTTTAAAACCAATATTTTTTTCTTTTATATATTCATCACCTTCTTTTGCAAGCAAAATCTCAGCGCCGGCTTTTTGGATTGCCCTAAATACGCCTGTATCAAGAGTAGATTTAAGTTTACCAAAGATAGAAATTATTTCACTGTTACCGCAAATCCATCCGAGGCGCCATCCTGTCATTGCGTATGGTTTTGAGAAACTGAAAAATTCTACCGCACAATCTTTTGCCCCTTCAATTTCTAAGATCGAAAACGGCTTATCACTTTCATTAAAATATAAATCCGCATACGCGGTATCGGAGATTAATACCAAATTGTACTTTTTACAGAAATCTACAACGGTTTTTGCGTATTCTCTAGTCATTGTACAGCCAAGCGGATTATTCGGATAATTAATAACAACAGCCTTAAGTTTATTAGGGTTATACCCTTCCTTAATCATATTTTCTCTGCTTGTCTCTAAATTCGGCATGTAGTTATTTTCTTTTGTAAGAGGTAGTGAATAAGCTCTGCCGCCTGAAACTTTTACCATTTCTTTATATGATGCATAACCCGGATCAGGGAGCATTATTATATCCCGGTCTTCAATATTATGTACAGGGTCAATCAGAATTCTGATTATATTTGCAAGACCTTCCTTTGAGCCTATTAAAGAAAAAATTTCCTTATCAGCGTCCAACTCTACATTAAACCTGCGTTTCATTCTTTCTTTTACCGCCTGTCTAAAATAAGTTTCTCCCTTTGGTGAAGAATAAGTATGTATCCCCTCCTCATTTAGAATAGATTTCAGCTTATTTATAACAAATTCAGGTGGAGCCGCTGTAGGCGCCCCCATAGAAAGAGCTATCGGGGCACGTTTCTTGGCTTCCAGCTCAGGTGTAATCTTAGCTACTGTCTCCTTTATATAAAACATTATATAAGTTTCTAAGTCCTGAACGTAATAATTAAATCTTTCCTTTATCATAATATTCTCCAACTCTCAAAGATATTATACCACAATACCATTATCGAAAGTAAAAAATAATCTGTTTTTTTTAGATAAATTGTTGAGTTTTGTTAATTTTTTAGAAAAAAAGGCAATTATTTTTTTTACACATTTTACTTAAATTAGAAAAAAATAATTAAAGGAGCAGCTATGAACGAATTAAATCCCTCTAACTCACAGGTCAATTTCACCGCCAAGCTGGGAATTTCAGATATAAAAACTAATGTAAGACGCTGGCGGAATATTTCTCAAATTTTTGAAAACCAAACTAAAAATTATCCTAATGATACATTTGAGATAATTAAAAGCGGGGTAAATGATTACAATTTAGTTTATACCGAAGATTTATTAGGTTTTAGCTTTTGTAAAATAACAAAAGAACAGCTGAAAAAGCTTTTAAATAGCACAGATGAAAAAATTGCCGAGAAATTCACTAAGCTTTTTGCATTATATAAATTTCAATTAAAGAAAATAGCTTTAGGCAGAGAATTTTTAAATAAAATTCAGCAAAACGGGAAAACGCAAGATAATGAGTTTACAAATGGCTTTTTTACGCTGCTGATAAATAAATGTTCAAGAGATTTTCAAAACGCGGTAAATTCGGATAAATCGCTTAAAACTTTTCATAAGGAAATCGGTTAATGTTTGTACTCAAAATCTGTACATCCGCCGCTGTCAATCATATATTTATTAACATTTAGACTGCCTGCGTAAATTATACCTACATGTCTATTGTATCTTGTGTCAATATCTGTAAATTGAACTGTTATATCATTACTGGATTTTAGTAAATCAGTAAGTATTTGCTTTGAGGCTTTACCTTTTACTATAACATCTTCAACAGTCATTTTGTTCAGATAAGCCTGTTTGTAGCAGCGGTCTCTCTTAGATGTCTCATAGCAGTCAATGCCGGATAGCCTTATACTTATTTCCTTACCGTTTACAATTCCTTTTACAGTATCACCGTCAGTTACTTTGGTTATTTGAATACTTTCATTAGTTTGAACAGAAAATACTGCAAGCGGAATAAACATTATTAACAATGATAAAATTTTTTTCATTATATTATAATGAATATTTAAAATAGTACAGTCTATTACCTGACTGGCTGTTTTTTTCAATATATAGAACAGAAATCGGTATAGCAGCAAACTTTACAAAACTTTACTTATTATTGACGACGGTAATTATATTTGAGATAATAATACAAGTGGTGAAATTATGAATTTTACAAACTTTTGTTATAAAAAATTTGTTTACTTCTTAAGAAAAAGAGAAAAGAGTCCGCTTTTCTCTTTTTTTATAGGGATAAAAAGTGATGGTACAAAAAATTTATGAACTAAAAATTAAAAATAATAATAGGGCAGGCAGTGACCTGTATATAATGGATTTAGAGACCCCGGACGGAATATTTTCCAAACCGGGGCAATTTATATCAGTACTTATTCCACATAAAACACTGCGGCGGCCTATCAGTATTATGGAGAATACCGGCAGCACTATTCGTATTCTTTATAAAGTAAGAGGCGAAGGAACCAACTATCTTGCAGGACTAAACGCTGGCAATTATGTTAATTTTGCCGGAGTATTCGGCAATTTTTTTAAAATTGGAGAAAAAAATCTTTTAGTTGGTGCAGGTGTGGGGCTTGCTCCTGTTTATTATTTAAAAAAAGAACTTGAGAAAATAGGCAGAGATGCAAAACTAATAGCAGGATTTAAAACAAAAACTGAAGTTCCTAGAGAATTATCACCTTTTATTGATTATATGTCAACCGATGACGGCAGTTTTGGAGAAAAAGGCAGTGTTATAGATTTGGCAGAAAAATATATAAAAGAATTTATGCCGGATAATATTTGCATTTGCGGTCCAGTTATTGTAATGGAGAAGATTTCAGAAGCTGCAGCACAGGAAAGAATTCAGTGTCAAGTATCAATGGAAAGCATGATGGGTTGTTCAGTTGGAGCCTGCCGCGGGTGCGTAATAAAAATAAATGACAGCGGAGTAATAAGAAACGCTGCCGTATGCAAAGAAGGTCCTGTTTTTGATGCATTAAAGGTTTTTGGAGGTAAAAGTCATGCCTGATATGAGCGTAAAGAAAGGCAAATTACGGTTAAAAAACCCAATAATGACTGCTTCCGGGACGTACGGGTACAATATTGAATACGAAGATTTTACTAATCCGGAGATATTGGGAGGAATTGTTACAAAGGCAATTACATTGGAGCCACGTGAGGGTAATTTCTGGCAGCGGATTATTGAAACAGAATGTGGAATGATTAATTCAATAGGACTTGAAAATCTTGGAATTACGCGATTTCTAAAAGAAAAACTTCCTGTTCTTTTAGCGCGCGGAATATGCTTTGTAGTTAATATTGCAGGCAGCAGTATTGATGAGTACATCAATCTTGCTCAAAAATGTGAAGAAAACGGTATTAAAATGATAGAACTTAATGTATCTTGCCCAAATGTCCGGCACGGATGTCTTGAGTTTGGCGTAGATGAAAAGATTTTGAGCAGGCTTGTAAATTCAGTGCGGGATGTGTTCAGCGGATGCTTAATTGTAAAACTTACTCCAAATGTTACAAGTATAGAGTTACTCGGAACATCATGTCAAAAAGCAGGCGCTGATGCTCTCTCAGCAATAAATACTTTAAAGGGTACTGGAATAAAACTCCGCCTTGAAAACGGTAAGTTCAAAAAAGAGATTGTAACAGGCGGGTACTCAGGGCAAGGAATTAAACCGGCAGCATTAAATGCTGTTATGCGCCTTAAAAAAGCCATAGATATTCCAATTATAGGAATAGGCGGAATTTATTCATTCAATGATGTCTTAGAATTCTTTGCAGCAGGTGCTGATGCTGTACAGATTGGTACCGCAAACTTCACCCATCCTGATATTGCAGGGAAATTGGTTTCAGAATTATATGATTTTATGAGTAATAATGGGTTTAAAACTCTTGATGAATTGAAAGGAGCACTTAGAAATGAGTAATGAGGCATTAGAATTGCTGAAAAGAACAGAGGGCGTTTTAAAAGGGCATTTTTGCCTTACATCAGGACTTCATTCGGATATATATTTTCAATGTGCTAAACTTTATCAGTATCCTGAATATACTGAAAAAATAGCCGGGCTTATTGCACAAAGCCTTAAAGGGATAGAATTCGATACAATAGTATCCCCGGCAATAGGAGCGGTTATTATAGGGTATGAAACAGCAAAACAATGCAGAAAAAGGAATCTTTTTGTCGAGCGTAAAGACGGTGTTATGCAGTTAAGACGAGGATACTCACTTAAAAAGGGTGAAAGAGTAGTAATAGTCGAGGATGTAATAACAACTGCAAAAACGATTAATGAGACAATAGAAGCAATAAGCAGATTTGAGCCGGAGATTGCGGCTGTAGGATGTATCGTGGACAGAACATGCGGTAAAACAGGACTAAATATCAAATCGGTACTGCAAATTGAACCGATTACATATACGCCTGATAAGTGCCCGTTATGCGCCGCAGGAATACCTATTATAAAACCGGGCAGCCGGGAGGAAAAGAACGTAATATAAGGAAATAAACTATGAAAAATTTAATTGATATAAAAAGACTTACCAAAGAAGAAATAGATACTATAATTACGCGTGCTGCAGAGTTTAAGACTGCTTCTCAGGATCCGGCGAGAGGAGAAATTAATTACACCGGGGGAATAAGTGATTTTGCTCGTCTAGGGGAGAGACTTTACAGAGCTAATTCTTGTGCCAATAAAACTGCCTGTCTTATGTTTTTTGAAAACTCAACAAGAACAAAATGTTCTTTTCTTATAGCTGCAGACAAACTGGGAATGAACGTAATCGATTTTAATGCTCAAACTTCGTCACTTTCAAAAGGCGAAACATTAAAAGACACCTTAGACAATCTGTACTATATGGGGGTCAATACAATTGTACTCCGGCATGGAGAAGATGATATAACAGATAAGATATCTAAAGAAGTAACTCTTCCGCTTGCTTTTATAAATGCCGGCGACGGTCAAAATGCACATCCTACGCAGGCACTGCTTGATTATATGACATTGCTGGAAAAACTTGGGACAGTTGAAAGAAAAAAAATAGTAATTGTCGGAGATGTAAGCCATTCAAGAGTCGCGAAGTCAAATCTTGCACTCCTTAATAAAATGGGCGCTGATGTTCATTTCTTTGCACCGGAGTATTTTACACCTAAAAACAAAGGAGAATACGCAGCAATATGGGAAACAGACTACGATACAGCTATTTCAGATGCTGATGTTATAATGCTATTAAGAATACAGACAGAAAGATTAAACGGTGAAGAAAGTGAAATGGCAAAACATTACAGCGAAAAATACTGTTTAACAAGCGAAAGATTAGCAAAGTATGCTCCAGATGCAATCCTTATGCATCCTGGACCAGTGAACCGCGGAGTTGAAATGTCCTCGGAGCTGCTTGATTCTCCAAAAGGCAGAACTATTTTAGAACAAGTGAGAAACGGCGTATACGTGCGAATGGCAGTACTCGAAGGGGTAAAAGGGTAAAGGGGTAATTTTGAAAAATGGAATTTACCGCGAAAAACTTAAGAATTAACATATCAAACGGAATAATTACTGATATCCAGCCCGGAGATTCAGACAGCAGTTTATATATTTCACCGCGGTTTATTGATCTTCACTGCCACTTAAGAGAACCCGGCGGTGAAAATAAAGAAACGCTTAAATCCGGCATTGAATCAGCTTTTTACGGCGGGTACGGAACAATTTTTACAATGCCGAATACTAATCCTGTTTGTGATAACCCAGATACGCTTAACTATATTTTATCTAATTCTAAAAACCAATATAGCATAATTGTTAAGCCGATTTGTGCAATAACAAGCGGCTTAAGCAGTGAAAATATTACAGATTTTGCAGGGCTTAAAAAACTTGGCGCCTGCGGTTTTTCTAATGACGGGAAGCCAATAGAAAATATGGAGGTGCTGAAAAAAGTACTAATAAAAGCAAAACAATCAGACGTTTTTTTAGTTTCGCACGCTGAAAATACTTCTTATCCTCCGCAAGATTCGCACTCAGAGTGGACTGCTGTTAAACGTGAGATTGATATTGTACGTGAGACCGGCGGTAAGCTCCATTTTGCACATATTTCAACTAAAGAGTCTATTGAATTAATTCGGCAGGCAAAACAAGAAGGCTTACATATCACAGCTGAAACAGCACCGCACTATTTTACTTTTTCAAGAGAAGATATTACAAGTGATGACGGCAGATTTAAAATGAATCCCCCGTTAAGAAGCCCGGAGGATGTCGAGGCGGTGAAAGCAGGACTTAAGGACGGTACAATAGATATAATAGCAACTGACCACGCTCCGCATACCAGAGGTGAAAAACTTCTGGACTATGATATTGCCCCTCCTGGGATAACAGGGTTTGAAACCGCGTTTTCTCTTGCGTTTACTAACCTTGTACGCACTGATTACTTAACGATGGAAGAGTTAATAGATAAATTTGTATATAATCCGGCAAAAATTGCAGGAGTTAAATTTCACAGTATAGAAAAAGGCGGGATAGCAGAATTTAATATTATTGACCTTAATAAAAAATACACCGTTTTAGGAACAAAATTTAAAACAAAATGTAAAATAACCCCGTATGAGGGTATTGAATTAGCAGGAAAAGTTATCAGCGTTGTTGTTGGAAATAAGGTTTACAACTTAGAAAATGGAGAAACAGAATGGGTATAAACAAAAAAATAAAAGAAAAAATAGTTTTGGCACTGGATGTCGATACACTAGATGAAGCAAAAATCCTTGTAAAGGAATTGAAAGATTACACAGGAGTATTTAAAGTCGGACTTCAATTTATTATGGCAAACGGTGTAGAGGTGTTTAAATTTATAAAAGACGAAGGCGGAAAGTTCTTTTTTGATATAAAGCTCCACGACATACCAAATACAGTAAAAAAAGCTTCTGAAAATATTGTAAGACAGGGGGCGTCGTTTTTTAATCTTCACGCAGCAGGCGGCGCGGAGATGATGCGGCAGGCGGCAGAGGGAGCAAACAAAGCAGCTGAAGAAACAGGGCAGGAGCTGCCGGTAATACTTGCTGTAACACTTTTGACAAGCATTTCTGAAGAAGTTTTAAATAACGAACTTCAAATCAAGGATAATACGACAAATTATGCACTCAATCTGGCAAAACTTGCTAAACTGAGCGGAATGAGCGGTGTAGTTGCATCAGCGCACGAATGTGCAGGAATTAAATCCGCCTGCGGAAGAGATTTTAAAGTTCTATGCCCCGGTATCCGTCCCGGCTGGTCTGTAAAAGACGATCAAAAACGGATTGCCACTCCTGCATTTGCGGTTAGCCAAGGAGCAGATTTTCTTGTAATAGGCAGAGCTGTTACCGCCAGTGGAGATAAAATTGGTGCTATGGAAAAGATTTATGAAGAAATAGAAGGTGTTTTATAATGAAAGCCAGATTATTGCTTGATAACGGGATAATTTTTGAAGGTAAAAACTTTGGTGCTCAGGGTACGGCTTTGGGGGAAATTTGTTTTAATACATCAATGAGCGGATACCAGGAAATATTAACTGATCCTTCTTATGCAAAACAGGTTATTGTAATGACTTACCCAGAAATAGGCAACTACGGGATTAATAAAGATGATTTTGAGAGCTCAAGAGTTTTTGCAACAGGGCTTGTTGTAAAAAATTACTCTGAAAATGAAAGCCACTACAAATCTTATATAAAACTTAAGGACTATCTTAAACAGCAGAATGTTATAGGGATTTCTAACATAGATACCCGCCGGCTGACAACAATAATAAGAGAAAGCGGCGCAATGAACTGTTTAGTTACAACAGAGGAAATAACCGAAGAATTAAAAGCAGCACTCAAAAATTTTTCAATAGATAAAAATATAACAAAGCTTGTCTCAAGAAATGTACGAGAAATTGTTGTTCAACCAAAAGGCAAGTCAAACGGTCTTCATATTGCGGTAATAGACTGCGGGATTAAGAAAAGCATTATCGACTGTTTTAAAAACCATGGATGTGAATTAACTATTTTCCCTGCAAATGTTACATCAGAAGAAATTTTAAAATCAAAATTTGATTCAGTTCTAATTTCAAATGGTCCAGGCGATCCCAAAGACGCGATAGATACAATTAAAACGACCAAAGAACTTATAGGCAAAATTCCTATATATGGGATATGTTTGGGGTATCAGATTTTGTGTATAGCACTCGGCGGTAAGACATATAAGTTAAAATATGGTCATAGGGGCGGAAACCATCCTGTTATAAATAAACAAACAGGAAAAGTATTTATGACCTCACAGAATCACGGATATGCAGCAGACGCAGATTCTTTGCCGGAGAATGTTACCATAACTTATACAAACCTTAATGACGGAACTTTAGAGGGATTTTGCTGCAAACAGCTTATGATTGATGCAGTTCAGTTTCACCCTGAAGCAGCGCCGGGACCGTATGATACACAGATAATTTTTGACAGCTGGGTTAATGAAATGCTTGAGAGAAAAAATAGTATTTTAGATAGATTAAAAAAAATATTTACAAAAAGAGGTTAAATAAATGCCAAAAAATAACAATATAAAAAAAGTTCTTGTAATAGGCTCAGGTCCGATTGTAATAGGACAGGCAGCAGAGTTTGATTATGCAGGAGTACAGGCATGCCGGGCGCTTAAGGAGGAGGGGATAAGTGTAATCTTAGTCAACTCCAATCCAGCGACTATAATGACTGATGAAAATATAGCAGATAAAGTTTATATTGAACCGTTGACCGTTGAGACATTTGAGTATGTTATAAAAAAAGAACGCCCGGACGGTATACTGGCGGGGCTTGGCGGGCAGACCGGGCTTAATATGGCTCTTAAATTGCATGAAGAAGGAATTTTAGATAAGTACAATGTTACCCTTCTTGGTACAAAGATAGATTCTATAAAAAAAGCAGAGGACAGAGAATTATTTAAAGAACTTATGCTTGAGATTGGAGAGCCTGTGCCTGAGAGTATAACAGCAGCAAATATTGAGGAGGCTCAGGAGTTTGCTGCAAGAATCGGTTTTCCGCTTATTATTCGTCCTGCTTACACTCTTGGCGGCTCAGGCGGCGGAATTGCTTCTAATTCAACAGAGTTTGAAGAAATAGTTTACAGCGGCTTGTTAAGAAGTCCTATTTCCCAAGTTTTGATAGAAAGAAGCATTGCAGGATATAAAGAGATTGAGTATGAAGTAATCCGAGACTCAAATGATACCGCTATTGCGATTTGTAATATGGAAAACATTGATCCCATAGGCATACACACAGGTGACAGTTTTGTAACCGCACCTTCGCAGACTTTAACTAATAAAGAATATCAGACTTTAAGGAGCTCCGCACTTAAAATTATCCGAGCTCTAAAAATAGAGGGTGGGTGTAATGTTCAATATGCGCTTGATACTACAAGCAGCCAATACTATGTAATAGAAGTTAATCCGCGTGTAAGCCGCTCTTCTGCATTAGCATCAAAAGCAACCGGGTTTCCTATTGCAAAAGTTACTGCAAAGATTGCAATAGGGTACAGACTTGATGAAATAAAAAATTCAATTACACAAAAAACTGCAGCAGCCTTTGAACCGGCACTTGATTATGTTGTAACGAAAATTCCTAAATGGCCGTTTGATAAATTTGATCATGGAGACAGACTTCTTGGAACAAAGATGAAGGCCACCGGCGAAGTTATGGCGATAGGAAGAACATTTGAAAGTTCCTTTAAAAAAGCAGTTACTTCTATTGAAGATAAAAATACAGGATTAGTCAGGAAAAAATACACCGCGTTTTCCGATGAAGAACTTAAAGCTCTTTTAACAATTCAGGATGACAGGCGGATTTTCAGAGTCGCAGAGGCTCTTTCTAGAAAAATTTCTGTAGAAGAAATTAATTACATAACAAAAATTGATAAGTGGTTTATATATAAGATTAAAAACCTTGTAGAGTTTGAACAAAAACTTAAAACAGAAACTTTGACAAAAGAATTATATCTTGATGCAAAGGAAAAAGGGTTTTTAGATAGTGAAATTGCTGTTTTATCAAGGAAAAGCCTTGAGGATGTAGAAAAATTCAGAAAAGAACATAATGTAAAAGCCGCATTTAAAATAGTTGATACTTGTGCTGCTGAGTTTAAAGCGTATACTCCGTATTATTATTCAACATATAACGAGTACGATGAGAATATTATTACAGATAAAAAGAGTATACTTATACTTGGCTCAGGACCGATAAGGATTGGGCAGGGAATAGAATTTGATTACTGCTCTGTACATGCTGCCTGGGGCGTTAAGGAGGCTGGATATGAAGCAATTATAGTCAACTCAAACCCGGAAACTCTTTCAACCGACTTTGATGTTGCGGATAAACTCTATTTTGAACCGATGAATATAGAAAACATTATGAATATTGTGGAAAGTGAAAAGCCTTACGGAGTAATGGTGCAGTTTGGAGGTCAGACAGCGATAAATCTTGCTGAAAAACTAGATAAAAAGGGAGTAAAACTTATCGGAACATCGCTTGAAGCGATAAACCTGGCAGAAGACAGAAAACAATTTGAAAGATTACTGCATGAGCTTAATATCCCGCAGCCAAAAGGCAGAGCTGTAAGAAGGGTAGAAGAAGCAATAGATGCAGCAGAAGAATTAGGTTTTCCGCTGCTTGTGCGTCCTTCATATGTTATCGGCGGACGAGGTATGCAGGTTGTTTATAATAAAGAAGAACTGATTATTTATTTTAATTCTGCCCTCAAGTTTTCTGATGAACACCCTGTACTTATAGACCAGTATATTGAAGGAAAAGAGGTTGAGCTTGATGCAGTATCAGATGGAGAAAATGTACTTATTCCAGGAATCACTGAACATATTGAACGCGCCGGTGTTCATTCAGGAGACAGTATAGCAATATATCCGACACAAAAGGTTAAAGCATCTGTAATTAATACCCTTACTGAATATACGCAGAGACTTGCTAACGCACTTAAGATAAAAGGATTAATGAATATTCAGTTCGTTCTGAAAAATGATATTTGTTATGTGATAGAAGTAAATCCGCGTGCATCAAGGACAGTACCTATTATGAGTAAAGTTACCGGGATACCGATGGTAGAACTTGGCATAAGTACAGCGCTGGGACAAACGATTTCTGAATTGGGGTATAAACCCGGACTTCAAGATAAAACAGATCTTGTTTGTGTAAAAATTCCTGTTTTTTCATTTCAAAAACTTAACCGTATAGACCCGGCGCTGGCTCCAGAAATGAAATCTACAGGCGAAGTCCTTGGAATTGATACTTCTTTTGACAGGGCTTTGGTAAAAGGTTTTCTTGCTGCAGGATATAAGTTTGACAGACTTAACGGCGATGTAATGCTTTCACTAAATGACCATACAAAACCTCAGTGTGATGAAATTGCCAAGACTCTTATTGAATTAGGGTTTAGAATTGTTGCAACGACAGGAACCCACAAGTATTTAGAAGAACACGGAATCCCGTCAAAAAAGATTGAGTTTTTTGATATACCTAAAATGCAGGAGCACATGAAGAAAAAACAATTGTGCTTTATTATAAATACACCTTCAACAAATGCGAATGCTGCACGTATCGGATCTGAAAACAGAGGATTTATGATAAGAACAATTGCAGAAATGTATTCCACACCGTGTTTTACCTCTCTTGATACAGCAGGGGCATATTTAAAAGCACTGAAATTTTATAACTCCTACCCAAATTTGCGTTATGATGGTATAACTGAGTATAGAAAGGTATGTACACTTGTATAGAAAATGGGGAGCGATAGCTTTTTTATATATGTTATTGCATATCTCAGCAGTAGCTGCAGAGATGCCGATAGCCCCGCCTCAAGGTCTTCCGCCATCTAATTTAGAAGAAAGTGCTGAGGATGATAAAGTTTATACTTCAAAACAACTGCTTATTCCTGCAGAGAAAGAAGAGGATGCGATAGAGAACGCTCCTGGCAGTATAGATATACAAAAAATTATTAAGTACTCATCAAACAGCAGTCTTGAGTATACACGCCGCGGATTGTATTATGAAGAGCATGGAGACTATAAATCAGCATTAGAGGATTATACAAAAGCAATAGAACTCATGCCTGTACGTTCAGAACTTTTAATCAGGCGTGCAGCGTGTTATGAACAGTTAAAACAGTACGACCAGGCAGTTAAAGACTTAACAGATACGCTTGGCATGCGTCCATATCGGGCTGAAATTTACGCCGCCCGCGGGAAAATTTATGCCAAAATGAATAAAGATGATTTAGCAGAATGGGATTTTAATAAAGCAGTTGGGCTTAAACCTCTAAAACCTGATTTTTATACAGACAGAGGTGATTTTTATAAAAGCAGAAATAAAAATGAGCATGCCAAACGGGATTATGCGGCAGCGGCTGAATTATACGCGTATACCGCGGATAACTTTAAGGCTGCAAAGATGTGGCGGGAGGCAATAAAAGAGTATGATAAGGCAATAGCTAAAAATCCAGGAAAGACAGAATTTAAGCAGGCGCGCAAAGAGTGTATTGAAGAGCTGAATAAAGAACTTGCGGCAGCAGAAGAAGAAGCTAAAAAAGCTGAAGAAGAAGCAAAAAAACAAGCTAAGGAAAAGCGTCTAAATAAGCTGCTCCCTAAAGAATCCCTAATGCGCTGATTTTAAAAAGCTGTATAAGCATAAAACAAGGTGTTAATCTGGCTTTAAGACATCTATAGTATTGACACATTCTGATATTTATGATATAAAGTAGGTGGGGTAAATGTATATTTTTGAGTCTTGCACGCTTGCAAGACTTTCTTTTCGCCAGACTTCTTGTATACTGCTTTTCTCGATGTATAATATTTTTTATACGGGAGGATTTTCTATGATTAATGTTGCAGTATGCGGCGCCAATGGCAAAATGGGCAAAGAAGTAGTGAAAGCCGTTTGTAAGGCTGAAAATATGAAACTTACTGCCAAAATTGACATAAGCGGCGGTGAGTTTTCATCAATAAAAGAAGCTTTAAATACGGCTGAAATTGATGTATTAGTAGATTTTACCCAGCCAAAATCTATCTATGAAAATGCGCTTTTTTGTCTAAATAATGGGATAAAACCAGTTATAGGCACAACAGGGCTGAAAGATGAAGAAATTTGCGAGCTGGAACAGCTTACTAAATCTAACAATTCCGGGTGTCTTATTGCTCCTAATTTTTCTACCGGCGCGGTATTGATGATGATGTTTGCTAAAAAAGCTGCGGAATACTTTGATAATGCGGAAATTATAGAACTTCACCACAATCAAAAGAAAGATGCTCCATCAGGTACAGCAATAAAAACAGCACTT
Source organism: Candidatus Gastranaerophilales bacterium (assembly GCA_944326905.1). Classification (GTDB taxonomy): domain Bacteria; phylum Cyanobacteriota; class Vampirovibrionia; order Gastranaerophilales; family Gastranaerophilaceae; genus CALUTH01. The sequence goes on along the minus strand of CALVFU010000017.1, from coordinate 2,164 downwards.
ATGATGTCTGAAGCAAAGAGTAATTTTATGGCTGGTAACTGCCCCGAGATAGAGACTATTAAAGGTGCAAGAGGCGGAGAAGCCTATGCAGGGATTCATATTCATTCTGTAAGAATGCCTGGATATATTGCATCGCAAGAAGTAATCTTTGGAGAAGAAGGGCAAATTTTTACACTCAGACATGATTCTATGAATAGAGAGTGCTATATGAAAGGTGTTTTAATTGCAATTAACTATATTAGCGCCCATAATGAATTTGTTTACGGGCTTGAAAAAATAATGTAAAAAGTATAGAAAGGGAATATAATGCAAAAACCAAACATTGCAATACTCGGCGCAACTGGTGTTGTTGGAAGAGAAATCTTAAAAATTTCAGAAGAACTAAATGTACAATATAATGAAATAAAGTTCCTCTCATCTGCCAAAAGTGCGGGTAAAAAGCTGGAATTTAAAGGCAAAACTTACACTGTAGAAGAAGCGGTACCTGCTTCTTTTGAAAATGTAGATATAGTTATGGCATCTGCAGGCGGAGCAACCAGCAAAAAATATGCCCCTGAAATAGTTAAACGCGGAGGGTTGATTATTGATAACTCTAGTGCTTTTCGTATGGATAATGATGTTCCGCTTGTTATTGCCAATGTAAATGATGAAGATTTAAAACTGCATAAAGGTATTATTGCAAATCCTAACTGTTCTACCTCCCAATTAATGCTTGTTTTAAAACCCCTGCACGATAAGTTTAATATTAAACGGCTCATTGTTTCTACCTATCAGGCGGTAAGCGGAGCGGGATTAGCAGCTATTAACGAACTTACAGAAAACACAAAGGCAAAACTTGAAAACAGAAATTTTGAAAACAAGTGTTTCAAAAAGCCAATTGCGTTTAATGTTATACCGCAAATAGATGTATTTGTTGATAACGGTTATACCAAAGAAGAAATGAAAGTTGTTAATGAGACAAAGAAAATTCTCCATCTGCCGGCAGAACTGCCTATATCTTGTACTGCAGCGCGTGTACCAGTTTATAACGGACACTCGGAAGCCGTAGATATAGAATTTGAAAAAGAAGTAACACCTGATATGGTTAGAGAAATCCTTGCAAATAGCTTTGGACTAAAAGTAATAGATAACCCGGCAGAGTTTGAATATCCGACAACGTATGACGTAAGCGGTGTCAATCCTGTTTTTGTCGGAAGAATAAGAAAAAATCTCGCATTCAATAACGGGATTTCGCTATGGTGTGTGGCAGATAATCTTCGTATCGGAGCAGCGCTAAATACAGTTAGAATATGTAATAAAGTTATTGAAATGGGGCTCTGGGGTAAAAGAAACTAAGTATTAATTGTATCCTCTCAGAAAAACTATCTTATAGTAAAATCCCAGCCCTAATTTAGGGCTGGGAGAAAGAGAGGTCAAATTTATTATTTAACAATCATATCTTTTACGTATTGCGGAATATTTTTAGTATCTTCTAGTGTTGGTACGAATGGATAACCCTGTGTAGTAGATATCATTACATCCTCACAGAAAGTATCAGCTATAAATATTTCACCGTCAGCGGAGATAAGATAATCTTCACGTCCGCGTCCCCATTCATCACCGGGCTCGTTTACATAAAGATACTCTCCTTTATTAAGGAATATATATATTTTGGCATTTCCAACCCAGTCATAATCAGGACAATCTATAAAGTGATATTTATCGCTTGGCTCGTAGTAACCACCATGCAATATATCTGATGAGCCTGCTATCCACATAGTTGTAGGAAGTAATTCGCCTGGATAAGTTTGTAATTCTGAAGATATACTTAATTCTGTTTCAAAAGCATCAGTAAACGGAGTTAAGTCCTCGTCTGCCGATACACAGTAGTGTTTGCCGTTAGGTAAAGTTACATCCATAATTACCTGAATATGATTAATTTTAGTTATTTCGTTATCTTCAAAACCAATTACTTCATTATTTATCAGATAAGTAGCATCTAATCCAGCTTGCCCATTACTAAATTGCGCAAGGTCTAATTCGACAAATGATATCTCTGGTACAACTAAAGGATTAGCATTAACACAATAATTATGGGACAGGATTTCTCCGTTTTCGCATTCGTTACCGTTAGCATCTTGGAACACGCAGACACCCTCGGTGTTTCTTACCTGTCCTTCTATTT
>CALVFU010000016.1 GCA_944326905.1 Candidatus Gastranaerophilales bacterium | reverse complement strand
AAAATGACACCTTGTGAATTTAGACAATATTTAAATTCGTCCTACTGATTGATTACTGTTTTTAGGGGACAGTTCAGCTACCACAACACAAAGTGTCCAAAAATAATCAAACCATGTGTAACAAGAAATCAAACCATGTGTTCTTTTACAAGAATCATAAGTCGTAAAGTTTGCTTTAGGTTCTGGTATAGAACTCCAAGAACGGAGATTTTCACCATCAAGTGCAGTTGTATTTATTAACTTCTTAGTATTATATCTTAATAAAAATTAACATAAAACAAACGATATAAGATTGAAATATACTTTTTATATGCTATAATGATATAGTTGAAGGAGGGAAATATGGCCAGAGTTCTTATATCTATGTCAGACGAGTTTCTTAATAGAGTGGATAGTATTGCAAATTCAGAACAAAGAACAAGAAGTGAGTTAATTAGAGAAGCTTTACGCTCCTATCTCAGAAAAAATAAAATGAGTACAATGAAAAATGCTGAAGAAAACGCGGAAGTACTTTCTTCGTTACTTGATGATTAGTAATTAACTTCTTTCATAAAAATATCAACCCAGTATAGTAAGTCCGCTATCTCATAAGGCTTTGGCATGTATAAGTCCGCTTTTGTTTTGAGAATAGCGGATTTGTTGTGTTTTGATGCTGTAACAATAAATTTTGAGTTTACAAAATTTCTATCTTGTTTTATTTCGGTTATCTTTTTTAAATTTTCCAACTCATCACCAGCGTCAAAAATAATTACAGCCGGAACTTCATCTGTTATATTTCTAGCAATATCATATCCTTGAAGTTCTAACGATGTTCTAATAAGTAATTTCAACGCCTCATCTTCTTCATAAATATATACCTTTTTATTAAATTCTCTTGTAATAACAGACCCAGCCCCCGTAAGCTGCAGGCGTTCAATTGCATAATTTGAGCCATTCGGCAGTTTTGACATACTCTTAACTGCTCTTAGATGGGTAAGCACTTCTTCAGGTGTTTTAAGATTGTTATAATCAATCTCTCCCCCCCCCGCCAAAATATATACAAGCTCAACACGCCTCTCGGCAAACCGTTCGCCTTTTACAAGAGAAAAACCTCTGTCCATGTCCTCTTTTGAATAAAATTTCGGAGCAACTATATCGAATGCAAATGTTAGAAATCCCGCAAGTTTTTCCACAACATCTGGCGTGGTTATAATTAAAAACTCATTTTCTGAAAATCTACCCAGATAATCATTTTCAGTTAATGCTGATTTTGTTATAGTTACGAAAGATTGAATTAGTTTATCTGACGCAATTTCACTATAAATTGACTTATATATAAAATAATTTTCAATACTTATGAACAGCAATGCTTTGTCTGTTTTATCACATATAAGACGTTTTAACGCACGTAATATGTGTTTTTTATCAGGAAGAAGAGTTTTAGTATCAATACTCAATTCAATATCACGTCTAAGATGTGCTTTTATTTTCATCTTAAACTCATCAATATTAACCGGCTCACTAATAAAATCATCTGCTCCTCGTTTTAAGAACTCTATTCTATCATTTACATCCGAGGATTTTGATAACACAATAATAATCGGACGCATATTATACGTTAAAACTCTCAAACGCTCGCATAAATCAGATACATTACCCGGCAGACTATCCGACAATATAATCAAATCAGGTTCATATTTTTCAAGGTAATCAAGCCCATCAGGAATATTACTTGAGACATGCACAGAAATAATAGACGTTTCAAGACTTTTCTTATACTTAAATGGAAGTTCTTTTCTTTTATCAATAATTAATACGCTGCAGAACAAACTTGCGCCTCCGGGTTATATAGCGGGAGTTTCACCTCAAAAATAGTGCCTTTGCCATTATTACTCTTAAAATCAATTTCACCATTTAACAAATTTACAAGCTGCTTGGTTATATAAAGCCCCAGACCATTGCCTTGCACGCTCCTTGTAAGAGGGTTATCAATCCGCGAAAATTTCTCAAACACTTTGGGTTTATCTTCTTCTGAAATACCAATTCCTTCATCTGCAATTTTTATAATAAAAAATCCCTCTGTATCAGCAAAATCAGCACTAATTAAGACAGACGAATTTTCTGGTGAATATTTACAAGCGTTTTCAAGAAGGTTAGTAATGATTTGCTGAAAGCGCTCTATATCAAGCATTCCTTCTGGTAACCTTTCGTTAAAATCAATATTAATAGCATGTTTTGGATATTTTTGAGCAATCATTTTAACTACAGGCTCAAAAGCTTGCTTAATATTAACTTTTTTTAGTACAAGTTTACCTTCACTGCCGGCAGAGACTGAAAGAATATTTTCAACAAGACAAATAAGTCTGTTTGACTGATCTTCAATTATTTTTAAGAATTTTTTCTTATCATCATCATTAATCTTATCCCAAGAAGCAAGCATAGTCTGAGCAAACCCCCTTATGCTAGTCAAAGGTGTCCGCAATTCATGGGATACTGTTGCCACAAAATCTTCCTGATTAGTCATATAGCAATTATACCACTTTTTTCACTAAAGGGAAATACAAAAAGATTAACTTTGGAATGTCTTGAATATCTTTTCAACAGAATCATCAATAACTTTCTTAACAGATTCCATTTCTGTTGATATTGCTGCCTGTTCAGTATCCAGCTGTTCCAATTTTAATTCAAGCTGCTGGTCTTCTTTTTGAATAGTTGAAGTTAAAGCATTAATATCATTGATTGTTTTTTCATAAACTTCTACCGCATGCCTGTACTCATTCATTGCATTTTCATAAGCTGCATCATCCGTAACCGTCTCATAATTCAGGGTATAAACATTAGCATCATTATCAAATCTTACAGAAGAAAAACGCCCGCTCTCATCAGTTTCTAAAAGCGCATTACCTGTATTTGTAATTTTTGTCGGCACATATGAAGCTCTATAGTAATACAGCGGAGACTGATTGTCTATTGGCGAATCTGGCAAATAGGAATTGTTGTAACTGTTCATTAAATCATCATATGTTGTAAAGTATGTTTCACCATTCAGGTTAAACGTATAAATACCAGCACCTGAATATGAATATGAACCGTCAGAATTAAGTGTAAAATAATTTGATATATTTGACCCGGTAATATCTTGAACTATTTGAGAAAGTTCAGTTGCCTGATCTTCAGTAAGCGTTGTTAGTTCTGTAAGTCTATTATTACCCACGTAAGTAGGAAAACCCGTTTCCGCATAATCACTATACGCATCACTCATTTCACCTGCAACATTGTCCAGTTCCTGAGTAAGAGCAAAGTGCCAGGTATTACCTTCTTGATAGCCGGCAATATTGTCATTCGACAAATCAGGATTTCCGATTGCCTCTTTGAATTTTTCAAGCTGTTCCTCAAGAGTGGTATCCTGAACATCAATTATACGATTATAGCTTACAGTCGTACCATCCTGGTTAGTAACAGTATATGAATTATCCTGATTTACTTGAACTGTAACCTGCTCATTAACATATCCGCTATACGTATTTGCAACTTGCACCTGAGGATCAGCCAATTTTTTTTCTGTACCTTTAAAAATATCTCTAATATAGTGGCTTGTTACAACGTAGTTATAATTATCGTCATAAGAAGATGTTTGAGACCAGCTGTCAATATAATAATCGTTTTTTCCGTCTGAGTATGAATACTGTTCAGTCGTATAATCCGCGGTACTTGGGACTTCCGGGAGTTCTAAATCAAGCATTCTGTTAAACAAACCTGCAACTTCATTTGCCAGGTTAGTTCTCGCCTGGTTAATCTGTTGTCCCTCATATTCACAGTTTGACTTGCGTGCGGTTAATTGTATATAACGCGCTTGCGAAGCTGCCATACCCATAGCTTTATCTCCTTATGATTGTTGATTACTCTATACTTGTTTAATTATTATATATTATTTGTCAATATATTTTAACGGAGAAATCGAACAAAAATATAGTCTATACAAGAAAAATCATTCAAATACAGTAGATAAAAAACATATTATCACATTACAAGAAGATACCAATATGGGTTAAAAATACACCTTGTTAGCTAAAACAATACTTAACTTTATTCTATTAATTCTTCACTGCTTGCAGGAGAGACTTAAGAAACGCCGCTAATGTTTAAACTTCTCAACAACAAGTCTGAAACTTATAATGAACCGTTTAGCAAAGGAAGGGATTGTTTTTTGAATTACAGCCACAAAACTGTTATATCACTGCAAGTGAGAGATACACGGACAACAATCAAGAATGATTTATTTAACAATAATTATATGTAATTTTAAATACCCAAGAGGGTATAGAAGAAAAATACTTTGTGCACACTTTGTGGGCAAATAAGATGTAAAGGGGAAACCAAAAGAATTGGCAAAACCTAAAAAACAAATAAAAACTCGGAAAAGGAGGGATTCGAACCCTCGGTGCAGGTTACCCCACACAACACCTTAGCAGGGTGCCGCCTTAAACCTACTCGGCCACTTTTCCTCATGTGTGTATATTCATACTATCATAAATATTTTTTATTTCAAACTTTAATTTTTTCCTTAATTTTAAACCGTATAAACAAACAATATAAAGAAAAAGGGCTTGCACTATTGCAAGCCTCTTTATTCTCATCTTACATCCTCGTCAGTAATTCACTTTACTGCTCTTAATTCAGTCTGAAGCCCTGAATCTGCATTTACTCGCACAGCTTCAGCAATTGCCATTGTTCGTCGTTTTTTTGCTCCTCGCAAAATAAACTCAACACATGAACTCGTATTGTTTGTTGGTTTCTCAAGTTTTTTTAGCATTTATCAGTTCCTTTCGTAATATTATATTCGGCATTTTTTAGAAAAACTTTAATGTTTTTATACTTTTTTTTACAAAAATTTACATTTTTATTAATAATTAAAAAATAATTAAGATATTCAAAATAATCTTGATTAGAGTTTTTTTTTATCCTAATATTGAATTGTAAAAAGTTATTACCACAATAAGAAGGAGTAAAACTTATGGTAAATGTAGCAATTAACGGATTCGGAAGAATCGGAAGAAACACTTTGAGAGCCGCTATCAGAGAAGGCATTTTTAACAAAATTAATTATGTAGCAATCAACGACCCCGGTTTAAAGCCAGCTGATGCTGCAAGACTTTTCAAATATGACTCTGTTATGGGTAAATTTGACGGAGAAGTTGAGGCATACGATGAAGGTATTATTGTAAATGGTAAAAAGATTAAATTCTTTGCAGAAAAAGACCCTGCTCAATTACCTTGGAAAGATTTAGGTGTAGAAGTTGTTGTTGAATCAACCGGTTTCTTCACAGATGCAGAAAAAGCAAAAGCTCACATTACTGCAGGTGCTAAGAAAGTTATCATTTCTGCTCCTGCTACAAACGAAGATATTACAATCGTTTTAGGTGTAAACGACAAAATGTATGATCCTGCTAAACACAATGTAATTTCTATGGCTTCTTGTACAACTAACTGCTTAGCTCCTGTTGCTAAAGTTATTGATGAAAAATTCGGTATTGTTAAAGGTTTAATGACTACTGTTCACTCTTATACAGGCGACCAAAGAATCTTAGATGCTGGTCACAAAGATCCACGCCGTGCAAGAGCTGGTGCATTAAACATCGTTCCTACCAAAACTGGTGCTGCAAAGGCAGTTGCTCTTGTTTTACCGCAGCTTAAAGGTAAATTGGACGGTTTCGCTATGAGAGTTCCAACCCCTGATGTTTCTTTGGTTGACGTTGTATTTGAACTCTCTAAAGATGTTACTGTTGAAGAAGTTAATGCAGCATTAAAAGAAGGTGCTGATGGTCATGTCCTTTGCTATACTGAAGAACCATTAGTATCATCTGACTATGTTGGTACTTCTCAATCTTCAACGGTTGATGCTTTATTAACTCGTGTAATGGGAGGAAACCAAGTTAAGATTATTTCTTGGTACGATAACGAAATGGGTTATTCTACAAGGTTAGCAGAAACTACTTTGATGGTTGCATCTAAGTTATAATAAATTTCTACTGATTTAGAAGGCGGCATTCAATGAATGCCGCCTTCTTTTTTTATTCATTTGTAAACTTTTGTTGTAACATTTTGAACATGCGCTTTTTCTATTGTTTAATATAATTAGGAGGAGCAATGAAAGAGTACGATAATGACAAAAATATTATAAATATTTTTGCATCACATCATAATAAAAAAAGCGAAGAAAAGAATGAAAATATACGTTATTTTGCCGGATTTAACTACGTTAAAATAAATAAAGACAAAAATGGAAATAAATTCAATAAAGAACGGCTTTTAGCTTACGCTGAAAAATGTCATTATATTGTAAGCGTTATGCGTGAACTTGACGGGGAAGTCTGGCTGTATAACTATGATGTAACAAATGACGAACTTCCCAATTTTTTAAAAGCTTTTGAAAGAAACACATTAAACGGAAAAATAATAGAGATTGAAAAATATTTTCCAGAGGATTTAGCATAGATGGAATGTAAGTTTCACGATTTGCATGAGGCTTTGTATAATTGTAATAAGCCTTACCAATATGTTGGCGGAGAAATTCTTTCGGCAAACAAGGATTTTAATAATGCAAAATTAAGATTTGCTTTTCTATTCCCTGACAAGTATGAAATAGGAATAAGCAATTTAGGGGTGCGAATTTTATATGATTTAATAAACAAACATCCTGATTTTATGGCAGACAGGGCATACGCTCCAGAGCAAGATTTTAAGCCTGAGTTATTGTACGGGCTAGAGAGTAAACGTCCGCTTAAAGACTTTGATATTATAGGATTTTCACTCCAATATGAGTTATCCTATCCTACAGTACTCAAGCTGCTTGAAATGAGCGGGATACCGTATAAATCTGCTGATAGAAATGAGACAGCGCCAATAATTATCGCAGGCGGACCTTGTACATACAATCCTCTTCCAATGACTGATTTTATCGATGCATTTGTTATTGGTGATGGTGAAAAGGTCAATCTGGAAATTTGCGAAACACTTCTTAAAAACAAGGATTTACCCCGGACTGAGCGTATAAAAAGGCTTTCTAAAATAGACGGGGTATGGGTTCCTTTATGCGGAAAAAATAAAAAAGTAAAAAAATGTGCTGTACCGCTTGAATATGATACAGCATTAAAAGCATATCCAATACCTTTTTCAAGCTCCGTGCATGATAGAGCTGTTGTAGAAATAAGACGCGGCTGCGGCAGAATGTGCCGATTTTGCCAGCCAGGGCATGTAACCTTGCCGATTAGAGAGCGCGAGGCTGAGGATATTATAAAAATAACTAAAGAACTTGTTCATAACACAGGATACGATGAGTACTCTCTCTTGTCGTTATCGTCAAATGATTATTCAAATATAAAAGAGGTCATAAAAGAATTAGGAGTAGAATTTAATAAGAAAAAAGTATCTGTATCTCTTCCAAGCCAAAGGATAGACGGCTTCAGTCTTGAGCTTGCAAATTTAGTGCAATCGGTGCGTAAATCAACAATGACTCTTGCCCCGGAAGCCGGCAGCCAAAGATTAAGAAACGTTATCAAGAAAAATATTTCAAAACAGCAAATACTTGATGCAGTGTTTACACTTTATGAAAACGGATGGCAGCGGTTAAAATTTTATTTTATAACAGGTCTGCCGACTGAAACTAAAGAAGACCTTGATGAAATGGCAAGTCTTTTAGACGAACTTAAAAATGGCATCAGACAGATAAAAAAGGAAAAAGGATTAAAGCACAGTTTTGATATTGTATGCACGCTGTCAATTTTTGTACCTAAACCATTTACACCATTTCAATGGTGCCCGCAAAAGGATTTAGAAACAATAACAGAAAATATACACTATTTAAAAGAAAAAACGTCACATATAAAAGGATTAAAAATAAATTATCACGAAAAATACATTTCATTGATTGAGGCTGTTTTAACACGAGGTGACGAACAACTTTGTAAGTATATAGAAGCGCTTTATAAAAAAGGATGCTACCTTGATGCCTGGGATGACTATTTTGATAAACGCATTTGGCTTGAGACAGCAGAAGAAACAGACATTGATTTAAACGCACTTGCAAAAAAAGAATATACTTTAGATTTACCGCTGCCATGGGATTTTATAGATACAGGGCTTGATAAAGAATGGCTGAAAAAAGAGTATTTAGAAGCCTTTAATCAGAGCAACGAATTCAATCTGCAGCCTACATGCGAGCAAAAATGCGTAAATTGCGGAGTCTGTAAGAATTTAAAACTAAAAAAGATACTTGCAAAACCTTATATTGCCTCGAAAGAAGCTCATATTGAGGAGCACAAAACGCAAAACAAACCACCGATTTACAATACAGAGACTTATAAATATCGGCTCAAAATAACGAAAACAGGGATATTTAAATATTTTTCACATTTAGATTGGCAAAATACATTTATGAAAGCACTGGCACGAAGCGGACTTAGTGTTGCCTTTTCGCAAGGGTTTAACCCGTCAATGAAAATTTCAATGGGAGTTGCGCTGCCGCTGTTTTGTGAAAGCGCCGGAGAGCTTGTTGATATTGAATTATATGAAAACATTGAGCCGACAGTTATTGCAGACAAAATAGAAACTGCACTTTGTAACAAAGCTAAAATTATATCAATAAAAAAAATAGAAAAAGCTGAAAAATCAATTGACACTACTGTGCAATGGGCAGAATACAGTATACAGCCACACTCAGGGCTGCTTTACAAAGATGAAAATTTCAGGTACAATATAGATAAAGTTTTATCTTCAGATGAGATTTTACTGACGAAGAAAAACAAAAAAGGTTTAGAAAAAATAATAAACATTAAAAATTCTATTCACTCATATGAGTATAGAGGTGGCTGTTTATTTATAATACTCAAAACCGGTCAAAGTTCCGAAATTCCAGCGGTACGCGCAGATGAATTAATGAAACTTGTATCATCTGATACTCTTTTTGATATTAAGAGACTTAGGTTCTTTGACAAACAGTTAAAAGAGATATAGAGGATTAAAGACAATGAGTTTACCAACTACAGAAAAGAAAATTGTAATAGCTGAAAGAGACAACATTGCTGCATTAATGGAAAATAAGAGAGTTACAGAGTTTTTTATTCATAGAGGCGATGTGCTTTTAGGCGATGTTTATCTAGGACAGGTAGAAAATGTACTGCCAAGCATTGATGCCGCTTTTATAAACGTAGGTTCAGACAAAATGGGATTTTTACACGCTGAAGATGCCATAAAAAAAGGTGCTCTTCAAGACAAGTTATATCCGAAACAAAACCTTATTTTACAGGTAATAAAAGAGCCTGTAGGACACAAAGGTCCGCGTTTAACTACAGAGATAAGCCTTCCCGGACGCTTTCTTGTTCTTATGCCGACAGAAAAAGGTATTAGTGTAAGTAAAAAAATTACAAGCATAAAAGAACGTGCAAGGCTTAAATCAATTGTAAACCTGCTGAAGCCAGTAGGAGTTGGAATAATCGTAAGAACAGAAGCAGAAGGTCAATCAGAAACAGATATTCAGGAAGATTTAGAAATTTTACTTGAAAAATGGAATAATATCATAACTTCCGCTGAAACGCTTGAACCGCCAAGCCTTTTATACAGAGATCAAGATTTATTATATAGGGTTATAAGAGAGGCTTGTACAGAAGATGTTCAAGAAATCATTGTAGATACAGCATTTGCCTTAAATCGTGTACAAACACTTCTTCAAAACTGGCATTTGGGCAAAAACATTAAAGCAACACTATATAAAGGAACGGATCCTCTTCTTATAGCAATGGGTATACATAAAGAGATTAAGGCAGCACTACAAATGAAGGTAAATCTGCCATCCGGCGGTTACCTATTTATCCAGACAACAGAAGCACTTACCGTTGTTGATGTAAACAGTGGAAAATTTACAAACTCAGCGACGCAGGATGAAACAATCCTAAAAACAAACCTTGAAGCTGTAAGCGAAATTGCAAGACAGCTCCGATTAAGAAATATCGGCGGAATGATAATTATAGACTTTATAGATATGACAAGAAGAGTCGATAAACTTGCTGTAATGGAAGCATTTGAACTTGCGCTTGAGCCGGATAAAGCCAAGCCGCAAATAGGACAGTTATCTGATTTGGGGCTGGTAGAACTTACACGCCACAGACAGGGGCAGGCTTTGTCTGAAATTTTTGCAAAACGCTGCCCGCATTGTCAGGGTAACGGCTATATTATGGAGGAACTCAAATTTGCCTCTGCAACTGCAGAAGGTGAATATAGAGCAAAAGCGGCTAAACTTAAACTGCCTGTAGGTAATTTTAAGAAAAATAATAATAAATTTAACAATAATAAAGGTTCAAAACCTGTGCAAGGGCAGGAAGAACTACAAGAAGGCCAGCCAGTGCAAGAACAGCTGGAAATTACTGAAGTTACAGTGCCGGTTGAAAATCCATCAGTTATAGCGGTAGCAGAAACAGAAAAAAAAGAGGCAGAAAAGCAAGAAAAACAGGAAAAAGAAGCAAGCAGCAAGAAAAAACGGGGCGGAAAACGTTTTGAGCGGAGAAAAGCAAAAGAAGCGGCTGTTGAAATAGAAACAGCAGAAACAATTCTCCCGCCCAATCCTGAAATTGCACCAGTAATACCAGAAGAAGCCGCTGTTAAACATGTTGAGATTATTCCAGAAGCGGAACCCGTTCAAGAACAGGAACAGACCGAACAACCAGCAGAAGAAAGTTCTCCAGAGGCAGCGCCTGCAAGAAAAAGACGTCCTAACCGCGGAACACAAAAGCGGAGCAGAAGTGTAAAAAGACCTAAAAAAAGCAGTGAGGAATAATTTCTGATATGAAAAAAAAGGTTCTAACAATTATTTGTTTACTGTTGTTATTATTGCCTGTTTGGGCAGAAGTTCCTACTGCAGACAATAGTCCTGCATCAGCTCAAACGACAGAGAAATCTGTTAATAAGTCTGAGCAGCAGCCTGAATCTAGTCAAGCGGCAAAGACTACACAAAACAAATTTATTTATAAAGAACCAATTAGTAAACGAAAGATTGCAATGAAGTTTTTATACGCAATGGCAGGAGTTGCTGCTTCTTCGATTTTGCTGTTTATTCTATTATCTTTGTACAATAAAATCCGTTCAAATGTCGTAAAAACACCATCAGAAGATTACACAAATACATTAGCAACACCTAACAACTTAAAAGATGCAATCAACATTTTTCTAGAAAAAACTAAGTAAGTATGACCAGAGAATTTCAATTGTATATAGTACCGACTCCTATTGGTAATTTAAAGGATATAACCTTAAGAGCGCTAGAAGTACTTAAAAGTGTTGATGTGATTGCGTGCGAAGACACCAGAACTACGCAAAAGCTTTTAAACCACTATGATATAACGACAAAATGTTACTCATACCATAAGTATAATGAAAAAGAACGTCTAAACTTTTTTAAATCAGTTATAACTGAAGGGAAAAGTGTAGCATTGGTATCTGATGCAGGAACACCGCTAATTTGTGATCCTGGAGCTGTTTTACTTGAAGAGTTATTAAAAAATGGTATTAAAGTAACCGCACTGCCAGGAGCGTGTGCCGTAACAACTTTTGTATCACAGGTTCCAAGAGAAAATGAAGCATTTACATTTGTTGGTTTCATACCGCGGACAGTTGATGGGATAAAGAAAATAGTTAATAATAATATTGATAAATACCTTGTTTTTTATGAATCACCCGAGAGGATACTAAAGACACTTGAAGTAATAAAATCTGCAAGAGGTGATATAAAAATTGCCATCGGACGAGAACTATCCAAACTATTTGAAGAAATAAAAATCAGCACAATAAGTGAGCTACAAGAGTATTTTAAAGACGGAATAAAGGGTGAAATTGTATGTATGATTTACCCTTCTCTGAATATTAATAAAGATGAACTTATAAACCGAATTAGAGTTTTAAAGTCAAAAGGGTTTAAGGCAAAAGATATATCAATTATACTGTCGTCGCTTTTTAATGAAAATAAAAATATGATTTATGATATGGCAATAAATATAGATTAATATTTTAAATGTCATTTGATATTAATTAATTTGTGTAAAAATATACATTTACCAATCCTCTAATTGTAAATTTTTGTAAAAACTTATCTCAAAATATTAAAGTTTTAACCAGATTATGCCGATAAATACAATGTATGGCAGATAGGAACGAGTAATGGAGTTTTCAGATTTTTGGCTAAAATCTAAGAATGGAGCAAAAGTATCGAAAGACAGCTTAAAGGAACTTAAAAAGAGCGACTTAAAAGGAAATTCTGCCCTTATTAAGCTTTTTAACTTTTTCGACACACAAAAAGCCGATGGCACCTCCGGCTCCGATGGTGTATTAAACGCCTCCGAGCTTAACTCCCTATTTGGCGCGCTATCTAACGCCGCGAAAAAAACTGGTCAGGCTTCTGTCTTTGAGATTGAAGATGCAAAAAGTTATCTTGAAACTATTACTTCTAACGGGCGCTCCCTTAAAAATTTAGGCATCAATGCAGCGGATATGTTCTCTTTCCTCTCTCTTTTTACAAAGCCTAAATACGATATCAGCTCTCTGCCAATTGATATATCACTTTCGGATAATGAGGCTAAAGAACACATTATTACTGAAATAATTAACGATGTCACCTTCTCTCAATCTATCATAGCTAAGCAGGACAACGGAATTGTTTCTGATTGGTACAACAATCTTAAAGAATACTTTGATTCGGATTTATCTCTATCTAATGTAGAAGAAGCTGTTCTCCTCCAAAAACAAGGCGCAGAGAACCTCTATAGAGCTAAAAACGGGGAGCTTTCAAAAAGAGAATATTTTCTCCAAAACCGGCTTTATCTTAAAAAGCTGATGCACAAAAGACTCTTTAGAAAAGATGAAAATACCGGGCTTGATTTTCTTGATAGAAACAGGGGAACACTTTCTAAAGCAGATTTTGCTAAAAAAATGGAAGAGTACATCAACATGGAAATCGACAAGATTAACAAGCTTGACTCCATTAAAAGCATGCAGCAAAGTTTGCTCCTCTTAACAGACGCCGGGGCTGACGTCATGCTTAAAAACTTAAAAGAGAGGGTTGAAAGCTCTTTCTCTCCTAAAGCAGAAGAAAAATACAACTCAATTAATGCTCCTGAAGTTCCTATTGAATACGATACTGATGAATTAATGACTTTTGAAGAAGTTTTTAAACTTGAGCGCAATGTTGAATACCAAAAAGAAAATGTTGAAAGATATCTTGAGCAAAAACAAAGAACTTCCTATGCCGTCGGCGCTTTCAACAAATACCAGTCATTTAAAGCTCAAGCAGAACAAGTAACCAGTTCTGAGACATCGGAGCTTAAAGCATATAATATTGCTGAGCTTTTCTCTAACTACTACAACAACTTTTTCAATCCTGATTTACCTAAAGAAAAACTCCAGGAATTAATTAATGAAAATGACCTTCCGCTAACCCTTAATACTGACAAGGATGGAAATATAACTATTTCTTTCTCTAAGGTTTGTAATGATAAAGAAAAAAATGATATTTTAGATAATCTGATGAAAATTCATTCTAACAACTTAGAAAATGAACTTAAAAATATCTTAGGCGGAAACATTGACGATAGAATGCTTGCGCTGTCTCAAGATTCTGAAGCTGCTTACAACAATGCTTTTGGGAGAGATTTTACACTTGAGCTCACAGAGAATATGGCTGACGACAACAAAACCTTTATTCAAAGATACACCGGTGAGTCCACAACTTGGGGCATGATAGCTATGGGCGCCGGCGTATTGTGTCTTACCAATCCGATTACTGCTCCCGGAAGTATTTATGCCTTTTCTATCGGCAATACCCTCATGCTTGGAGGTATGGCTGCTGAAAGTGCTCTAGGCTACACTGAAGCCTTTACAAGAACAAACCTTAATGAAGATGAGGTAAAAGAGCTTAACAAAACACTTATTACTAACGCAGGAGGCTTTGTTGTCGGTTTTGCCGCCGGGAAAGTCGGGATGAAAGCCTTCAATAAGTTAATCGACAAAAAACTCGCTGAAGTATTTAAAACTCAGATTGAGCAAGGGAATCGCGCTAATGCACTCAAAGAAGTTTTCTCCAATCCTGATTATCTCGCAAACTTCATGCAAGCTGCAGGGGTTAAGCTCAGCGCGGATTTTATTATCTCCTACGCCGGTGATCTTGCAATGATGGGTATTCTGGATACCCACGATGACTGGCAGTCTCTGCTTAAAGCTAACTTAATCGGTCTTGCTTTCGGTATCTCTGGAGATATCAAAGATGCTGCAGGCGTTAAGCGTAAGCCTAATGCAAAGATTAAGCAGGATCGAGCGAATGAAGCCGTAGGGTCGCAAAATAATACTAGTCTTAAACCAAACGCCCCAGACGGCAATATTGATATAAATCCTAATCCCGCTCAAGCCCCAAAGGATGTATTTAACCGTTCAGCAGAACTTGACAAGATAAGACTAGTTCTTGAAAAAACAAATAATCCAATGGCGAAAAGTCCTAAAATAGACTTATTCTTGAATGAATTGGTTAATCTGGCAGAGTCTCATCCTGAAATTCCAAGTGAAAAGATTTACCAGCTCTCAAATAATAATAATTTAGTAATATCTTTTGATAGGAATGGTAATTGCGCAATTAACGATTTTGAAGAAATACTAAACTTAAGCCTAAATCACCCAAAATACACAGAACAAATATTAGACGAGATTTCAAATGCAAAACTTGATTATAACGATATTATATATGCTCTCATAAAAAATCCTAAGTTTGACGAAATAGCAGACATAGCCGGTGTTAAACATGCGCTCAATAATTTAAAAGAAGGGATAATAGATATCGGTAAAGAAAAATTTGACGCATTAAACAGATCATTACACGGAGAGGAACCTACTGAACTAAAATCCATCCGCAAGGATTTTAAAGATAGAATCGGAGTTGATTTAAAATTCGACAACAACATTACGCCAGATGCCGCTAAACAATATGCCGCTTCTGTTGAACAATTTATAGTACGATATGAAGAAGCAGGAAAAGAAATTCCGAAAGAAATATTAATTACAAGATTATTACCTAAAAACGCTGATGGGGCTGCTAATCCAAGCAAATATCCCGATTTAATTTGTGTCGCACCAAATTCTAACATTGAATTGTTTAATCATTGTTTATTCCACGTATCAGTTCATTTGACAGATATGATTAACAAACGTAAAGACTTGCAATATGAACCTATCGGCACAAAATTAGGATTAGTCGATGGGGAAGTAAAACCTGTTTATGATGAAGCAGAAGCCAACGAATTAAAAGGATTGATATCAAATTATGTCAGTGATTATGCTACATATGATACAAACGAGTTCACCGCTGAATTTGGAGCTATGCTGCTTGAAAATAAAATAACAATTAATAGTATTGAACTTGAAAACGGAGACATAACTAATGAAATCTATATTAATGAACCATTTAAAACCCTAGATGGGAAAGAAATCAAAGTTACAGATACTGTAAGGCGTGATATTGAAAAAATCATCGATTATTATTTTGCAATCGGCGGACAAAATTATCCTGCCGCAAAAAAAGCAGAGGCTGCACAGGATTTAACAAGTAAAATCGCATCTGTGCTTGAAAAATCAAAGCCAGAAGATAAAGAAAAAATCAACACAATTATAAATAATCTGACTAATCTCAAATCCAGATACGGAAAAGATACCCCGGAACACACGCCGGAAAACCTGCTCAGAATACTTAACAGCGCCTCAAACCAAGACGGTTCATTAAACCTTATTGCTCTTAAATATGCCGCAGCTCGTCATAGGGTTCCTATTGACGATATTGAATATGAAAATATTCTTTTTCAAAAAACAGAAACTCTTCTATCCTTTGGAAAAGATAAACATGGAAACTTTGATGATGATTTAACCCAATTAGCTATACGAACAAAATTTATCCCAGAAAACACAAAAGAAATTTTCGACTTGTTAAAAGATTCAGATGGAAATTATCAAAAAGACCTCGTAAAAATTCTTCTAGCAATAGATGAAAACTACTTTGAAGCTCTGCCTTCAGAACAAGCACCTGTATTAAATTTATTAAAACAGTTTAAAAAGTCTGATTCAAGTTTTGATACAGAAAAAATTGAATTTGTAAAAAATAATATAATAAATAGCAGAAATATTCATGAATGTCTAAAATTATATGAATATAAAAGTAATTACCCGGAAACTTATGACTTAATCCAACAAAATGTTGTAACCTTAGGCACAAGAAATATTGACTTGATTTTAAATCACATAAAAAGCCAAAATAAACAAATTACACCTGAAACTTTTAATAATACTTTAAAAAACATTACAAAAATCCCAGAACTTAGAGACATAGCAATTATTACCCTGCTGCAAAAAAGAAAAAAAGAAAATCCCAACGATTATTGTGCACAATTATATAACAGATATAGGGAACTAATAAGAAAACAAAACCCCAATTTTGATGAGCAATTTATGCAGCTTTTATATATCGAAGGCAGATCAAAACAACTATCCACTGAAGAAATTCAAAAACTTATTGTTGATACAGACAACTATGGTACTCTTCTTTCTAATCCACAAGCCTTAATAGAATCAGGGATTCTAAAAGACATACCAGGCAGAAGCAAGCAATTAACAATTAATGAAATTCTAAAGTTCAAAAAAGCCGATGCAGATAAATTAAAAACGGCAATAGAAAAAGGACTATTTTCAGATAAATTCAGCCCGCTTCTGTCTCTGCAGGAACACGATCCCAGACTTTGTCGTCTAACAGCAGGACAACGTCCGCGCTATGAAATACTATCCGATTTATCCGACCAAAAATTAGAACTTGTTTTACAATATGTAAATTTAAACCATAATAACAGCTATTTCTCTTTTAATGATGACGTTATTCCAATATTAGAAATTTCTGAAAATTATAATAAAGCTGTTGAAAAATTAATTTCAGAGAACAGCCCTATCCTAAAAGCATATTGTAGAATCAGAGATCTAAACACCTATATTGATATGGATAAATTTTACAATATCATTACCCAGTACGAAAAGAATGAAATCAGCACGCGAGAAGCTGTACTTTTAGTAGAAAATACAGATTCTATAAATTATACAGATCTTAAAAAATTAAAAAGAATCTATAACAAAGATAAGTTATCTTTAATGAAAGATTCTGATATTATATTACTTTGCAGGTTTGTTGACTTCTATAAAAAAACTAATATAAACGAACTATCACGCAAAGCAAGAAAAAAAATGCTTAAAAATTTACTCAACGGCGGGAACTACTTATTTAAGCTATCTGACGACTTAAAAAAAGATTTTCCTTTAATACCGACTAACGAACAACAATTCAAAGACTTACTGCCGTCGCTTGTACACTCATTAGGTATTAAAACTAAGCCTCTTTCGCCTGAACGAATCATAAAATTTAACAGTACTTTATCAGATATATCAAAAGAATTAGCCAATTTATCCGATAAAGAGTTTGCAAACTTAAATATTACCCAGGAGTATAGTAAAAACGAGTTTATAAATATTACAGCAGAAAAAATCAAGGATTTACCTGATGCAGAAAAACAAAAAGTATTTGATTATTTTGGCTTTGAAATTTACAAAAACCTCGGCAATAAGACTACTGGATATTCAATGAATGGTTATCCAACAACTTCAAGCGATAAAGAAAAACTGGCACAAATTACTAATCAAAAGACACTGGACATAATTGAAAGTTTGAGAACTGAGGTTATAAAATTTACAGAACATAACCGTATAAAATGTCAAAACCCAGAAATAGAAAGCTGTTTAAATGATATTGCAGAAGTTTTGCCTGAAATAAGAACAATGATAGGAAAAATTCAGCACGGAACCCATGATTTTGATGTAATGCAACACTCCTTGAAAGTGTTGCAAAAAATATCCCAAAATCCTGAATTCAAAGCATTAAACAGTTCTGACAAAAAAATTCTCTCTTTAGCTGCATTATTGCACGATATAACTAAAAGAGAAGGATTTTCAGATAAACTTCACGCTTTAAACAGCAGTTTTGATAGTTCATTTATCGTTAAAAAGTTTAATTTAAGTAAAGATGAAGAGATTAAACTATATACATTATGTAAAAATCACGAATGGCTAGAGTACGTAAATACTGCAAGATATAAAGACAATGAACAGGCACTTATATCTGCACAGAATAACGCAAGAAGAAATAACCTGCCAATTCCAAAAGCCGGAGATATTAATCCCAAATTACTGGAAAAACGATTACAGTCTGTTGCTTTTGATTTACAACAGTCAAATCTGCTTGATTTAGCCGTAATATTTACACATGCTGATTTAAAAGCCGTTAAAACGGATGATACTTTCCATGACTCAAATATAGGTAAAGGGCGAACTGTACTTGCCGATAACAATACAAATCTTCATAGCTCCGCAAGCTATGGAGAATTGACCGATATTTATGCCCGTCAAATCCGCAGCCTTATTGGCGAACTTCAAAAATCAAAACCGCTCACGCCTATAACCAAAATACCTAAAGCAGATGTTGTACGGCAAAATGTCACTCAAATAAACTCCGACGGCAGTACAAACATAAAAGGATTATATATAGATAAAGACGGACTTGTTGTAATAAAGTACAATGAAGTTGAAAACTGGGAATTATTAGGATTTGCTCCGGGCACGACATCCAAAGGAATTCAAACAACCGGCAGTTATAGAGATTACACAGGAACTGAAAGACAAGTATCTGTAGATACTGGAAATATAAAGTTTTTTGCACACGGGTGCAATTATTCTAACCAATTAATAAAATTTGATGCTTTTAGCATGGTGGATTCAGATGCCCTTTTATCTGTTACATATGCAGAACGCCCGGAAAGTAAGTACAGATTTTTCAGGACTCAAGGGGTTCTGCTGTATGCAAGCACAGAAAATGTTCACGGCGGAGGAAAAACAGATGCAGGCTCAGGCTGCGGCAAAAGTGTAGAGGACTTCAAAAAACGATATATTTTTGGTGGCGAAAGAGAAGAAGACAGATTATTTACTGCTAAAATCATTAAAAAAGTGACAGGAATGAGTGATACAGAATATGTTAAATTTGTTGAAGAAAATAAAAATAAGTCCTTCACAGAAATAACACCGATAGAACTTAGAGAAGTTATTATAAAAGCATTCGTAGAAAATATCGTCTCAAACAGACGCGGCTTAGAACGTGAGTATGATGAATTTTACGTTACAAACCCTGAAGAAATGGCTGAGTTCACATACAGTATTGATCCTAATGAAGTAATAGGTAATCCTATCGAGTTTCTAAACAGAAAAACTCTAACGGAAGGAGAGTTGTTATGCGAAAAAAAATATCCCGATGGGGATTTAAAAAGTGTTTATGAGCGGACACTATTTCTCCGCCGTCATGCTTTAGAACGCAATAATGTTATGATTGTATTTGGGGATTAATACACCCGCACAGAGCATTTATTTATTATAACAATTACAATCCTGCTTTTTAGTAATAGTTTTGCCAAAAATCAACCGTATTCCGCCAAAAGGTTTTTTGAGCGTTGAAGCAACCCCGCAGGTTATATCTTCAACATTTTTTATTATGCACTCTGTCCTGTCTATTGTTGAAGGCAGTGCATTACTTAAACTATTTGCCGGCTCAGAAATGTTATCAACTACACCAGTAAGACTGTCTGTTGCTTTTTTTATATTATCAAGACTCTCTTGTATATCATTCAAAGATTGATTAATTTCTTCTTCTTTCACCGATTTGTTTATTTTATCGGTAAGAGAGTTAATATTAGTAGTGGTACGAGAAAGATTATTTGTTACAGTATTAATATTCTTCCTGTTTTCATCAACCGTTGTATAAAGTATCCCAAACAGTTCATCAAGGGCTTTAAGTGTGTCGTTCAAAGAAGCAGATGCTTGATATAGATTTTCTTTCATCCCTTCAAGAGTATCGCGGCTCTGGTTTGCAAAATACGAATTTGCATCAACCATTGACTCCCCTGAAATTACACATCCTTCACACAAACTGCCGTGAGGATCATCAGGCTTAAATAGTTCAATATAATCGTAGTCTCTGTCTTTACGCTTTTCTATTCTTAGCTCTGCACGCATATTGTTTGGAAGTGCAAGATGTTTAGGGCGCAATTCTAATTTTACAAGGGTATGCTCAAAATCGTCCGTGTGCTTCGCAGAAACCACATGCCCAATCTTTATTCCTTTATACAAAACTTCAACATGCCGGGGCAAGGGGCGCATTTCTTTGAACTTAACCGTAATATTTACCGAAGTTAATTTCATAAATAACAACCACCCGCCCCAGAATAACAGACACGAGAAAATAATTATTAAAATTATAAGAATGAATCTTTTCATTAATCTGTTGTCCATAAACCATGTATATTACAGTATTCACGAACAGTTATTTCATCACAATCACATTTAAGGTTTAATTGCGGCTCCTCTCCAGGAAACAAATACTTTCTCTTTATATATCGTTTATCCGATGAATTTGCCTCAATAAACATAATATAATGTTCATCAATCATCGGATGAGGTATTGAGCCAACTTTAATTTCAAACCCTTCTTCGGTCTTTGTAACATACGGAATATGTTTTTCCTGCAGCATTTCTTCATCTTTTGTATGCTCTTTTAAATGCTCCATTACCTCCCCGCAACACACAAGTTCACCATTCCCGGAGACTACAACTTCTACAATATTGCCGCAAATATTACATTTATACATCTCTAAAATTTTTGTCATCGTTTTTCTCCTTATGTTAGGAATGTATGTAAAATATAAAAATTTGTTATCCGACAAGAGTATTAATTATGCAGAATAAAAAGTTAGTACTATAATTGAAATATGATAAAATATGTTTTACCTGTAATTTTATTAACTATTTCAAATATTTTTATGACATTTGCCTGGTATGGGCACTTAAAATACAAAACAACTATTTTGTGGCTGGTTGTTCTGGTAAGCTGGGGTATAGCCTTCTTTGAATACTGCTTCCAGGTTCCTGCTAACAGAATAGGGCACGAAGTCTACAGTGCCGCACAACTTAAAACTATTCAGGAAATAATTACCCTTATTGTATTTAGTGTATTTTCTGTAACCTACCTAAAAGAGCAATTTAAATGGAACTACCTTGCCGGCTTTTGTTTTATTGTTCTTGCAGCTTTTTTTATCTTCAAGAAATGGTAGGCGTGGGTAAATAGGATGGATTGTGGACATTTATCTGCACGCAAACGCGTGACATAAAGACTTTTATAAAATAGTTTTTTATAAGATAATAAAAATATGGCAAAAGAGCATAATTTTGGATTTCTTTCAAAAATAGATAAAAACCTATACAATATTGCAAATGATGCTGAACAGTTATATTGTGATGAGTATTTTGACCAGTGTATAGTTCAGACTAGAAGGTTTGCAGAAAATGTTTGCAGAAATATAACCAAAGGTGAGTTTTCGAGTGAAGAAACCTTTGATGAAATACTTGCAACTTTAAAAGACCGTATGAACAGTACAGTAGGAGGCAGAGAGTTTATAAACGACCTCTATTTCTTAAAGAAAGCCGGCAACTCTTCTGCTCATTCCGCAAGAATACAAAACGACGGGATAAAAGCGCTTGAATGTCTGCAAAGAGCGTTTGAAGTAGCAATTAACTTTGCGCTAATTAAAAATTCCGCAGACAAAGAAGTTTTATCCCTCCAGTATGATGAAGAACTGTTAATAACGGGCAAAAGAAGCAAAGAAAAAACTTTACAGCAAAAATATACAGAACTGAAACAAAAGGAAACACTTACCCATAAAAAGAGTAAAGCGGCAGCGAAAACATTGCCAAAGCCTAAAAAAACGAAACCGCCCTCACCTTCTGATTATCCCAAAAAGAAAAAAAACAAGCCAAAGAAAGCTAAAAATAAAATATTTTGGAAATTCGCCGCGGCATTATCAGTTATTTCATTAATTATTATCGCAATTCTCAGTATCATGACCAGGTTTTAAGAATATCCATTTGTGATAATCCGGCTTAAGTATGACACCTACAACTGCCGCTAAAATTAAAATTATTCCGCAAATTATTTTAAAAGTAAGAACTTCATGAAATACAGTCACACCAAAGAAAAGCGCAGTTACAGGCTCTAATGTTCCAAGTATAGCTGCGGGAGTCGCCCCTAAAAGTTTTATAGATACCGCCATTGTCTCTATTGATACAATCGTTGGCAGCAGCGCAAGTCCAAAAGCATTTAACCATAAATACCATGCCTGTATTGTTTCTATATTGGTACAGAATCCCGTATTAATGATATACACAATTGAACCAAATAATAGCACGTAAAATGTAAGCTTCTCCGGCGGCAAGTATTTTAAACTCGTCTTATTAACGGCTACAATATATACCGCATAACTTAGCGCCGAAAGAAATACAAGCAGCATACCAAACAAGTCTAAATTACCGTTAGGTTTTCCTGTATATAAAAAATAAACACCAAATAATGTACACATTATTGATAACCCCGTTTGCAGCGTCAATTTTTCTTTATAAAAAACGGTCATTATCATCGCTACCAGTACAGGATAAATAAATAATATTGTAGAAGCAACTCCAGCATCCATATAGTTATAGCTCATAAATAAAAATAATGAGGATAGCGAAAAAAGTATCCCAAGCCAAAACAATTTCCAACACTGTCTTATAGTTATATAAAACGAATGTTTTTTAATTTTTATCCATAAAAAAAGAAAAACAACCGCTATTACATATCTATAAAAAAGCGTTGAATTAACCCCTACACCATGGCTGTACAAAGGCAGTGCAAAAAGAGGATTCATACCATAGCTTGAAGCAGCAACAGCACCATATAAAACACCTTTCATTTTATCCTGCATACTCTCCCCTTATATACTTATGCTGGTATTATAACAAGAGTACTAAAAAAAATCCAAAAGCAATTAGATTTTCGTATAACTGCCAAAATACTGAAAGTCACTGACATTCTGCAAAATTTCAAATAGTGCTTTGGTAATGTTATCAGTTAAAACATGACCATCAATATCAACATAAAACACATACTCTCCCAATGATTTTTTTGAAGGTCTCGAATCTATATATGTCATATTTATATTATGTTCATCTAGAATTTTAAGTATTTTGCACAATGCCCCTGGAGTATTAGGCGTAGAAAAAGAAAAACCTGTTTTATCACATCCTGTTATTTTATTTCTTTTAGCGCCTATAAGAACAAATCGAGTAGTGTTAGATTCCATATCATTTATCTCAGATCGAATTATCGGAACATTGTATAATCTTGCAGCATACTCACTGCCAATAGCCGCAAGATTAGGCTGTTCAGGAAGTATTCCCTTCACAGCAAGAGATGTCGAGAGTTCATTTTTCAGAATAACATCATCTCTCAAATTTTTTGTAATAAATCCATAACACTGGGCAATCGCTTGAGGATGCGAGATAACTGTATCTATATCACTTAAATCTTTTGCATAACCTGCCAAACAGTGATTTACAGGAAGTGAAGTTTCCGCAAGGATTTTCATATTTGTATTTTTTAAAAGACAAAGATTATCAACAGTCTCCCTTACAATCCCCTCTACCGAGTTTTCTATAGGAATAACTGCGTAAGCGTCCTTATTTTCTATATTCACAAGCTGATTAATTACGCTTAGTATCGAGCGTTCAGGTATATCTTCGTGCTCGTCAAGAAAAAATGTCCTGACAAATTTTTCACGTGCACAATCGCAATAAGAGGCTTGCGGTCCTAAATAAAAAATTTTTGTCATACTTTTTGCTCCTTATATAAACCTTCAACACCAGCGCCAAACATAGCAAAATCATACTTAACGGGGTCATTGGGGTCAAATTCTTTTAATTTTTCAGTAAGCGCAATTACAGATTTAAAATCATTTGAACTCCTGGAAAGCAGCCCCATCTTTCTTGATACATTTCCGACATGAATATCAAGCGGAATTAAAAGCTCCGAAGGACTTATAAAATCCCATATCGCTAAATCAACAGGCGGTTTCCTTACCATCCACCTAAGGTACATATTAAGCCGCTTCATAGCACCGCCCTTTCTTGGATTTGCAAGCATAAAAGAAAATCCTTGCGTAATGTCGGGATTGTTTGCGTAAAAATAATCCGTCACCGTTGTTAGTGAACTTAAAACTGTATTATCTATTTTATATCCGTACTCAAATAATTCACTTAAGCCTTTTGATAACGAGTATAGTTTTTTTAATACCTGCAATATGGCTTTTATATCTTCAGATTTTGCAAACCTGTAATCAAAATCTGAGAGTAAATTAAAATCTCCGTTTAAAATATAATCCAGCGGCCGCCCTTGCATTACAGAAAATAATGTATTTAATTTTTTTATAAATACTTTTCTTGAACCAAACGCAAACAATGCCGCAATAAATCCTGCTATTTCTATATCCTTTTTATCCCCGCTTTTATGAATAAACTGTACAGGATCAGAGTTAATAAAAGCCGGATTTTCATATTTTTCTACTAGTTTGTCAAGTTCTGTTTTGGTTATCAACCTTTTTACTCCTTATTCCGCTAAAAAAATTTTTTAGCAGCAAATCACACTCCTCTTCCATTATACCGCCAAAAATTTTAACTTTAGAATTTGCCAGCTCGCTTAAGTCAATCACACTTCCAAACGCGCCATACTGAGTATTGTACGATCCAAAATAAACCGTACTTATTCCTGCCTGCAAGATTGCCCAGGTGCACATAGGACACGGTTCTAGAGTTACATACATTGTACACCCGCTAAGTCTAAAAGAATTTAGTTTTTTTTGAGCTTCTTTTATTACAAGAATTTCTGCGTGCGCGGTAACATCATTCAATTCTTCTTTCCTGTTATGCGCTATAGCTAATACCACACCGTCTTTTTCCAAAACAGCCCCCACTGGAACATCGGATACAGATAATTTAGCTTCCTCTATTGCTCGTTTCATATAGACATTTTATATTAAATCTCACTTGTAATCAAATATTGTTTAAAATAAAATCAGATTATGGAAATCCCAACTAAAACACTTCACGCACTGGAATATGAAAAAATACTAGACAGGCTTGCTTCTTGTTCAAAAATTGAGCAGGCTAAGTATTTATGTCTGAATTTAAAACCACTTAATACCCCCGAAGAAATTCAAGAAGCTCTTAATTTTACGGCAGAAGCACTTAGTGTTCTTGATTTCGGACTTGATATACCTATTGATTTTGTTATGAATATTTCCTCTCTAACACTTAAAAATGAGTACTTTGTAGAAGAAGAATTGATTGATATTGCAAAAACAATGAGAACATCAAGAATTGTCAGGAATTTTCTAAAAGAAAATACCGAATTTAATTCTAAACTTAATACTCTGGCATTCCCTCTTTATGTAAACAAAGTACTTGAAGATAAAATCTTTGGAATTTTTGACGAAACAGGAAATGTTAAACACAATGCAACCCCGAACCTTGCCGGACTTTATTCTTCCCTAAGAGATACAGAAAATAATCTTAAACAAAACATCAGCAATCTTTTAAACAACTCGGAATTTTCAAAACACCTGCAGGAGCAAATTTACACAATAAGGGATGACAGAGTTGTTTTTCAAGTAAGAGCCTCCTCAAAAAGCAAAGTTCCGGGGATTGTACACGATGTTTCTGCGACAAATAGGACTTTCTACATTGAGCCGCAGCAGCTTGTGCCTGTAAACAATAAAATTCGAGAACTTAAAACAAGAATTTATGCAGAAATCGTACGAATACTTACAGATTTGAGCCGCGAAGTCCGCCAAGACTTGCCAAAACTTATTGAAACAGAACAAATTCTCAGTGAAATTGATTTCCACTTTGCAAAAGCCCGTTACGCAGTTAAAGTGAAAGCTGTCCAGCCGGAATTAGTAAAAGAACAATTTATCAGTATTAATAAAATGCGGCATCCTCTTTTAATAGGGAATGTTGAACACATTGTAGAAAACGATTTTGAAATAGGCAGAGGGTATAAGTCAATTATCATCACAGGTTCAAACACAGGCGGAAAAACTGTTACGCTTAAAACAGCCGGACTGTTCATTTTAATGACCAAATCAGGCATGTTTCTCCCTTGCCTTGGTGCAAAAATTTATCCGTTTAAAAAAGTATTTGCAGATGTCGGCGATGAACAAAATATTCTCCAGAATTTGTCAACATTTTCTTCACATATGAAAGTTCTCATTGATATTTTAAATAACTCTGATGACGAAAGTTTTGTTTTGGTTGATGAAATTTGCGCAGGAACAGACCCGCAGGAAGGTGCTATTTTAGCAGAAGTTATACTAAAAGAACTTGCTAAAAAGAATTCCTTTTCAGTTGTCACAACGCATTATGGAGAACTTAAAGCTTTAGAGTATTATAATGATTACTTTAAAAATGCATGCGTTGAATTTGATACAAAAACCCTTTCGCCTACCTATCGTTTAATAATCGGAATCCCTGGATTAAGCAATGCTATTTCAATATCAGCAGGATTGGGTTTACCCAATGAACTTGTTGAACAGGCTAAGTCACTTCTTATACAGCAGCGTGACAATTCTTCACTCGTAGTAGAAAAACTCCAAAACACTAAACAACAGCTTGATGAAAGCCTTAAAACCGCACAAGAGTTAAAAGATGAAGCAGAAGAACTCAAAAAATCTTATGAAAAGCAATTAAACGAGCACAAGAAAGAAAAGAAAAAAGTACTAAAAGGTATCCGCTCTCAATTTAATGCAGAAATAGAAGATGCAAAGTCTGAAATTAAGCAGATTTTAAAAGAAATGAGGGAAGAAAAATCAGAAAAAATTGCAAGACGTTCACTTGCCCGGCTGGGAAAACTAGAGCAGCAAAACAGGACAAATGTTCATGCACTCACAGATAAAGATAAGTATAACGAAATTGATTGGGATAATATCAAAGTTGGTGATACTGTTATGATAAAAGACCTCAATCAGGGGGTTACAATACTTCAAATCCCGGACAAAAACGGATATGTATATGTAAAAATGGGGTTAATAAATACTCGTGTAAAAAAAGACAGACTTGCAGTATATGACAAAAACTTATCGTTAAAAATCACACTGCCAACACAGTATACACAAAATTTTGAATTAAAGAAATACCAATTATCAAGCACACTTGATTTACGGGGGCATCGGGTTGAGGACGCATTAGATGAACTTGAAGGATATTTGGATGAAGCCAGCCTGGCTAATCTTACACCTGTCTACATTATCCATGGACACGGCACAGGCGCATTAAAAAGTGCAATAAGAGATTTTTTATCAACCTCGCCTTATGTTGCTAAATTCCGTCCGGGAGAAAATGCAGAAGGCGGCGACGGAGTAAGCGTTATAGATTTAAAATAATGGAGAGAGAATTATGGAATTTGTTGATACACACGCACATTTAGATATGCTTGAAGGCTACACTGAATACTACATTGCCCAAGCAGCAGAAAATAATGTGAATAAAATAATTATCCCCGGGATTGAGCCTGATAGTTTTGGAACTATAGCAGAAATTGCTACACGGTTTAAAAATGTTTTTTTTGAACTTGGAGTATTTCCATCAGAAGCAGCAAAATGGACAGATGAATGCAATGAATTAATTACAGAGTTTGCTAAGCATCCAAAATGCATAGGAATAGGAGAAATCGGACTTGATTACCATTGGGATAAAAGCTTTATAGACAAACAAAAAGAAGTTTTTATTAAACAAATTAAGCTTGCTAATTCTCTTAAATTACCAATAACAGTACATGATAGAGACGCACATGATGATACACTTGAAATTATCGACAAATATAATAATAGTTCTGATATTGTTTTTCATTGCTTTTCAGGTGATTTAGAATTTATGAAAAAAATAATAGAGAGAGGGTATTACCTCGCAATAGGCGGAGTAGTAACATTTAAAAAAGCGGATACGCTTAAAGAAGTAGCCCAAAAAGTACCCTTAGATAAACTTCTGTTAGAAACGGACTCTCCGTATCTTGCTCCGGCACCGTTCAGAGGGAAAGAAAACCAGCCTGCTTATATTAAATATACAGCGGAAGAAATTGCACGACTAAGAAACATTACAGTAAGCGAAGTTGCAGAGGCAACAACAGCCAATGCAGAGAAAGTGTTCAAGATATGAAAAAAGAACGCTTAGATAAGGTTTTAACAGATTTAGGCTATTTTGAAACAAAAAGCAAGGCTTCAGCAGCAATACTTGCAGGATCAGTAAAAGTCAACGGGGAGTTAATTACAAAAGCCGGGTTTCAAATAGATATAACAAAAAATCACGAATATAGTATAAAGTCCATGCCATACGTTTCAAGAGGCGGATTTAAACTGCAAAAAGCACTTGATACCTTTAATGTTTCTCCAGAAGGAAGAATTTGCCTTGATGCAGGTGCTTCTACCGGCGGTTTTACGGACTGCCTGCTGCAGAGAGGGGCAGCATTTGTTTATGCCGCAGATGTAGGATATGGGCAGATTGACTGGAAATTAAGGAATGACCGCAGAGTAAAAGTAATTGAAAAAACAAACCTTAAAAATTGTACTTACAGTGAGATTTATTCAGAAAATGAACCTGCTGCTGATTTATGCGTGTCTGACTTATCCTTTATTTCCTTAGAAAAAGTCCTGCCAAATATCAAAACATTATTAAAAGAAGAAAATCAGGAGTACATTTGTCTTATAAAGCCGCAATTTGAAGCCGGAAAAGAACAAGTTGAAAAGGGCGGAGTAGTAAAAGATAAAACTACCCATATTAATGTAATAAACAATGTCTGCAAATGTGTAAAGGAATTAAATTTTAATATTTACGGCTTAACATACTCCTCAATAAAAGGTCCTGCCGGAAATATAGAATATTTAATCTGGTTTGGAACAAACGGTACAAATTCAAATACAGATATTGAAACCATTGTAAATAACGCACATGCAGTTCTAATTTAAAATAATTACCCTTACAGTATACCCTTGCGGGTATAAAAAAAAATACAAAAATACTATAAACTTCCTGTATAAAAAGGAGGGAATAATGAAAAAAACATTATCAGTATTAGGTATTCTATCAGTATTAGCATTCTCTGCACAAGCCTCACATGCTTTTGATTGGAAATATTTAAATCCTGCAAACTGGGGAACATGTCCAAAATGTGAATGTCAAAAAGACAAATGTAAATGCAACAAAGATTGTGATCCATGTAAAAAGAAGGATTGTGACTGCATACCAAAATGTGACGACCCGTGTCCATGTCCGGCAGCTCCGCCTGCACCATGTGACGCATGCGATGAACTGCAAAACCAAATGCAGCATCAAAATAGCATTAAATAGCTAAAAAGACCGCTTTAAGTTCTTTAAAAGCGGTCTTTTTTTCGACTGTTTTTAATTTTTATTAAAACACTTGATTTCAGCCTTGCTTAGATATATAATAGTAATATAAAATTATTTATCCACTTATTGAGGAGTCGTATTTTTATTAAGATTAGTATTTTATTTTTAACCTAAGTATTAAGAGGCTTTAATTTATGTATATCAACAAGTGCATTAAGTGTGGTGCTGAATTTGAAACTAAAAACCCCAAGCGAGTAATTTGTCCTAAGTGTTTGTATGCGGATAAATCATCTGAAAATACAACAGAAAGCGATAAGCCGCTGCAAAGCTACAGTTCGTACACCGCAGGTGATGACCGCCCAAGTTATGAGCGTCCAAGATATAACAATTACAATCAGGGCGGATACCAGCAGCGTCAAAGACAAGACAACCGCCGCGATAACTATTACCAACAGAGAAGATATAACGACAGAGGACACGATAATTCTCAAGGCGGATTTAGGCGTCCAGATAATCGGTATCAAAACAACCGTAATAACAAATTTCAAGGCAATAACAGATTCCCAAATAACAGAAAATCATTTAACAAACCTAAAAAACAACAAAAACCATTATTGCTTTCTAAGGAGCAATTAGAAAATATTGAAGTATTATATAAAACAATGCTCCCGCTGCCTAATCCCGATGCGCACGAAATGATTGGAGCAAAACTTGGAATAGAGCCGCAAAAAGTATTTTTTGGAATTAACTTAATCAGGCAAAAAATGATGCTGCCGAAGCTTCCTTTTCCAAAAAGGAAACTGGCGATAACACCTGATCAAATGACGGCAATAAAGAGTTTATATGAACCGCTTCTACCCCTTCCACCAATCGGCTGTCACAAAATTATTGCTGCTCAGCTAAAAATGGATGAATGGCGTGTTCACGTAGGTATCAAATTGGTTCGCGCGCAGCTAGGTCTTGAAAGATGGAATGAGGACAGAGTTGATAAACCAGCTGACTGTACAGTTCCTAAGCATCCACGCCCAGAAAAAGAAAAGAAAAACGCTGAAAAAAATGAAGAGATGCCTGAAACAGCAGAAACTATAACTACTACTGTTCAAGAAGAAGTTCAGGCTGCAGAACCTTCTGTTCAAGAGCCTGTAGCTGTTGCAGTTGAAGAAGCTCCAGCTAAACCCAAAAGAGGCAGAAAACCAAAAGTAAAAAATGAAGAGTAAATATATTTCCTTTGGCAAAATATTAAATTTTCATGGCATAAAAGGAGAAGTAAAACTCGGTTATACACAAGGCAGAGAAAGCTGGGTTTCCAGTTTAAGCAAAGTATACTTAGAAGCAGAAGATGAGTTTATTCCTTTAACGTTCCAGTATGTAAAATTTGCTCAAAAGTCTGCTATTGCTAAATTCACTGAATTTAACAGTATAAACGATATAATCCCTTATAAAGGGTGTATTTTGTATGTGGAAAAAGAAACCGCCGGAAAAGGGCTCGAGGAAGATGAATATTTAATAAATGACTTAATAGGTATGGAAGTTTATAGTGATAATTTATATGTAGGAGTAGTTACAGGAGTTTCTAACAACGGCGCTTCTGACTTATTAAATGTTAAAACAAAATCCGGCAAAATTAGTCTTATTCCTTTTGTAAAAGCAATTGTTACAGAAGTAAAAATAAAAGAACGAAAAATTATAATCATTAATATGGATGGACTGCTAGAATAATGAGATTTGATGTTCTAACGTTATTTCCTGAAGTTATTAAAGACAATTTAAACTATAGTATTATGAAACGAGCTGTAGATGCAGGGGTTATTGAAATAAACACAATAAACCCAAGAGATTATACGCTTAATAAACATAAAAAAGTTGATGATACGCCCTATGGTGGAGGTGCTGGCATGGTTTTAATGCCTCAGCCGTATGTTGATGCATACGATGCAGTTAAAAAGCTTGAAAACAGCTGTACTATTATGCTGACACCTCAAGGTGAAACTTTTAATAATATTATATGTGCAGAACTTGCTAATTATAAACAGCTTATCCTGATATGCGGGCACTACGAAGGCTTTGATGAAAGAATTAGAGAAATCATTAAGCCAAGAGAAGTATCTATTGGTGATTTCGTTCTAACCGGCGGAGAGCTTCCAGCGTTATGTATAATAGATAGTGTAAGCAGAAGACTTGAAGGGACATTAGGAAAAATTGAATCTATGGAAGAGGACAGCTTTTCAGATGGACTTTTAGAATATCCGCAATACACTAAGCCCAGAGATTTTCGAGGATACAAAGTCCCAGATGTCCTTTTAAACGGTAACCACAAAGATATAGCAAAATTCAGATATCAACAAAAACTTGAGCGGACAAAACGCCGCAGACCTGATTTATTAAAATAAAAAAAAAGCGGTTATACCGCTTGTGGATTTTGAAATAAAGAGTGAAATAATCTGAGAATGACTATCTTTTATGGTGTGGATGTAATCTAATACCCGGTTTTCTATGCTTGAGTGCTGGCATTGGACCAAGGGGCGGAGGCGGAGCAAAAAATGAATGTCCACCATAATATAAATAATTTTTATAGTAGGGTCTGTTATACATATAATATGGAGAATACAATCCGACGGTATAAGGATCCATTATCATTAACGGAGCATTTATACCCGTACCTACTGTAAAAGAATAATTTACATTTGAAGCAAATACCGGCGCACACATTAATAATGCAGATAATAAATAAAAAAAAATTTTATTCATACAAACCCTTTTCCTTATTTCATTTACATAACGAAATAAAAAAAGAAAAGTTCATTTATACAATAAAAATTAAAAGAACTCTGAAAGCAGATTATTATAAATATCTATCGTCGGAAAACAGATTACAAGATTCCTATCAGCCAAACTTTTTATTGTTAATTTATATGATTCTAATATGGCTCTATCCAAACCATTTTCTTCATTTAAAAATTTTTCAATCTGTTCTCTGTACTCAGATGGTCTGGTTCTTTTTTCAATTTTATCAGCAAGATAAATTATTTTTTCAAGAGAAGACATCTTTTTTTTACCAAGAGTATGCCATCTTATTGCAGATAAAATTTCTTTATCCGTAATTCCATATTCTTTCTCCGCAATTACAACACCTGCTGGAGCATGAAAAGTTTTATAATTTAATAACTCGCACTCATCAATTTCCCAAATATCTTTATTTTTAACAACAATGTCGAGCAATTTTTCATTAGGCAGGCATTTTGCACAATCGTGAAGTAATCCTGCAATACAAGCTTTATTTTTATCAATTCCAAATCTCTCTGCAAGGACAACAGCTTCTTCCGCAACACCCAGAGAATGTTCATATCTTTGCGGAGTAAGAGTTTCATGCAGTTTTTCTAAAATATTATTGTAATTGGTAAAGTCCATTTTCTTTTATATACCCTAAAACTTTGTCTGGGACTAATCCACTGCATGGTTTTCCCTTATAAATACGGCTCCTTAATACTGTAGAAGAAAGATCAATAAATTCCATCGGAGCAAATTCATAATCATAACGCCACTCTGTAAACCTTTGGAAATTTTTTTCGTGAAAATTTTTAGTCCTTGGATAAACAATAAAGTGAACTTGTTTTTTTAAGTCATCGGCAAATTTCCAGCTGTCAATCTCGCGAAAGGCATCAGTACCAATAAGAAGGTTTATCTTTCCTTCCGGCTTATAACGTTTATAGAGCTCTAATACTGTAAAATACGTATAGGAAAACCTTTCATTTTGATACTCAATATTACTTATCTGAAACTGTGTATTACCTTCAATAGCCAGCTTAACCATATTATATCTATGATTTGCAAGCTCATCATCAATCTCTTTATGCGGAGGCTTATATGCAGGAATAAAAAGTATAGTATCAAAATTATAATATTTTAATGCAAAGTCAGCAACTGTGAGGTGAACATTGTGTATGGGATTAAAGGTTCCCGGATATATACATAATTTCATACTTACTCTCCTTATGTAATATATTATCATGGAATAAATAAAAAAAAACCTGATTTGTAAAATCAGGCGCTGATTAAATAGTATTGGGGAATTAATAATAAATTTATATCTTTATCTTCTCAAATATCTCAACATATTTAGATTGGTTTCTGCAAATATCTGCATTTCATCGTATAATAATTGAGATTTATCATTTTCATCTTGTTCTTTTATAAAGTCTTTATAAATTGAATTAGCTTTTGCGTTTATGTCATAGATATTAAGTACTGCCATAATGCTTGCCTCGTTTGTCTTTCGTCTCGTATATATATAAAGTATATAAATTTTATTAAATTTCAAAAGGCTAAATTATTGTAACAAATCTTAATATATCACTTCTTATAAAAGCAAAAATTTTTATTTACAAGTTTTTCCATATTCAAAAGGAAATACAACAGTGAATAATACTAGTTTTAAAGGTAGATTCATTTCTTCATTAAAAATAACACCCGTTAAATCAATTAATCCGCCGCTTAAAGTTTCCGCGGTAGAAATTAACCCTATTGATAATTGCGATATAAAAGCTCTTAAAAATGTTCATTCCCTTTGGAATGGAGCTTTCACAAAAAATATTTACAATGACGCGCACGCAATTAAACTTACTCAAATACCAAGCTCTGATGAGAAATTCTTTATTTTAACTAAGCAAACTGAAAATTTTGACAATATCAATCCTGAAATGGTTCTTGCAGAAGCAAAGATTATAACCAATAACCCTGATACCCGCTCAATCTATCTTGATTATTTACAAGTAGAACCTGATAATATGCATGAAGCAGAAAATAGAATATATAAAGGTATAGGCAGTAAAATGCTTGATTTTCTTAAATTACATTATAAAAATAAAGATATACATCTGCACGCTGTTTTTTCAACTTTAGAATTTTACGCTAAAACGGCTTCCATCCCATAGAACAAAATTCACGAAATTTATTCTATTCGGCATAATTTTAATCTGCCCAATTTTAGAACTTATTTGTGAGATTAAAACAACTAAGCTTGAAATATAGCTATAATACCATTTTGAAGAAGCGGATTTTCGGTAGGGCGCCGCGCGAGCGAAGCGAGCCCCGCCCGTATGGTGTCGGTAAATGGTGAATTTTCCGACACCCCGAATAATCCAAGAAGCGGATTTTCGGTAGGGCGCCGCGCGAGCGAAGCGAGCCCCGCCCGTATGGTGTCGGTAAATGGTGAATTTT
>CALVFU010000015.1 GCA_944326905.1 Candidatus Gastranaerophilales bacterium | reverse complement strand
GCTATGCCTATGTCCAGAAGCTCTAATCCCCCGCCTGAGTTCTCCTTGATTACCTCCTTCCCCGCCTCTGTGATGTTGGATAAGGATTTATCTGCTAAGCTGGAGATTTCTGCATTAAGACTTCCAATTTGGTTTTCAAAATTACTATACGTATTTTCAATTTGTTGAGCATAATATTTTGCACTGTAATCAGTATTATCAACTAAAACCCCTGAAGTCGCCCATTGTTTTGCAAGATTTGCGCTAGCTGCCGCTTCCAAAGCTTTAGTTTGCGCATTATTTTGCATTTCTTCCACATTATCCGCTATCTCTGTAATAGTTTCATCATAATCTTTAATTTTTTGCAAATAACTTTCTGCAACTGTTTTTGATAAACCAACAATGCTCATATCGACATTGAATTCATTTTTGTTTATTGATACATCCATTTGAATAGACTGACCGGTTACCTGAATAGAATTATTCATAACCTTTGTAATTACATTAAACGGAATTACAGTTGTAACAGTTCTTATTCTATCCTCCGTATCTATAAGCTTAAGAGTACCATACATTTTACCTGATTTAAGTTTAGATGTTACTTCGTTTGATAAAATAATTTCAATATATTTTGCAGACAAATCAGGATACGACAATTCTATATTATCAAGTTTAAAAACAGCTTTAAACCCTGTCATATTTATATCTGTATTGAATTTAACAACTAAGTATTGATTATCTAAAAAATCAGTGTCATCACCTTTTATAATTGTTATATAAGCCATAAAATCAGTCCTTTCTATGTTTCTTCTGTTTTACACATACCGCAGACACGCCAATATACACTTCCGCCTGAGCCGTCACGACCTACACTTACTCTTACCGTTGTTGTGTTAAGAATAACACCTGAGACAACGCCGATATCCCAGTTACCGTTCATATACGCACTTGTACCTGTTACATAAATACAGGCATTAGTATCTGCTAACTCTTTAAAAAGTGTAATATTTTTTGTAGCATTTGTACCGCCGACACCTATATACCCGCCCTGTTCAATCCAGCCGTCTGAATAAAGCCTGTACCAATTGTGTCCTGAGCGATAGCTCTCTTTTACATAAATTGCCGTATCAAGAGTTGTACTTATAGCCTCTACCTCTTCTGTTAAATTATTAATGTTTTCCTGTAATTCTGCATCTGCCTCTTCCGCTGTTTCTTTATTATTATCAACAACCGAAGAGAGTGCAGAAATGCTGCCAGACAATGCAGAAACATTAGTACTCAGGCTTTGCGATACAGAGGAAATTCTATCCTCTAAATATTGAAAGTTATTATTTACAACTTCTGATGAAGCCACTGAACCGTATTCTATATTAGTTAATGCCATATTTCCCTTTCCGGCAGAAGTGTTTTAACCTCTGCCATTCATTATTACGTCATAAATTTTATCAATTTTGGATTGTATGTCTGTAAATTGAGCCTTTAAATCCCTGAATGAACTCCAAGTCACATACTTTCTTTCGATGTTTTCCAAAATTTCTCTATGTTTTTTTTCCAGCTGCTCAGGTGATACAAGTAAATGCTGCTGTATCAGAAAAATTACTGCACACACAATTATTGGAGCATATTCAATAATCTTTTCTTCCATAACACCTCTTAATTAGATGAAGCCGCACCGCTGCTGCCTTTTTTACCCAGAATACCGCCGGACATAAAATCCTGCCCCAAATTAAGAAGTGATTGGGCTATATTGATATAATCCATTGCGTTTGCATCCTGTTGAGATGACGTTGTTGCTGTTGCAGAACTATCTTTTTGAGCATTTGCACTGCTTGTACCCAAGGACTGAGCCTGATTGTTTGAAATCACATTATATCCGCTTAAGTAGATATTCATCAAATTAGAAAGCATTGAGGCAGCATTTTCTTGAGATGATGAAAGAAGTTCCATAGTATAATCAGCAAGACTATCATTAATATTTTCTTGCATTTGGTTATACATATCAGTTGCCTGGCTTGAACGAATCATGTTTCTATTTGACAAAGGATTTATAATATTGTTTTCAAAACTTTTTTGAGATTCTTCGTTAAGGTTTTTAGTGAAACTGTTAAGCTTTGCCTGGCTTGTTGGATCATCAATAGTAGGATTCATATAATTTTGCAGTAAACTGGTAATATTGTCGTTTACAAATGTGTTAATACTGTCAAATGCACTTCCCGGTGCAAATGATGACGTTGTGCCGTTGTTTGTTGTAGTAGATGTAACATAAGGGTTTGAGGTTGTTGTATTCCCTAATGTTGTCTGTGAGTGTGTTTGAGTATTTGCTGTAGTACTTGCTGATTTGCCTCCCATGTTATTCTCCTTTCTTTTTTACATAGAGTTCATCGCTGACTTTTTTAAAACCTGCCCTTAAAAGACAGAATGCGGCTGTTTTATGTTTAGTTTTTGCCCAAATGTCACAATTAAACCAATTTTTTGCCATATTTAGACATTCAACATTTTCAATATGACATCTTCGATTTGAAAAACCGTTTACAAAAAGTCTGTCACCCAGTTTGTAAAAATAAAGACAGCCGATAAATTTATTTTCTTTTGAGATAAAGGAATAAAATAATGTTGAGTTTAGAATTTTGTCAAAATTTTCAATATCACCAATCAATTTTTGATATCTTGTATAGAGTTTTTTACACTCGGCGTAATTAAAATCAGATTTAAGAGGGATTAATACTTTCATATTACCTCTGTTTAACTTTAATTCTGGAACACTCAAGGGCTTTTATACAAAATTCTTCTCCAAGCTGTGTGTTAAAAAATGAAATTTCCATTGTGTTAAACATTGCCGGCGGAAGTTTAACTATTGAGTTTAAGACTTTAGGCGGATAATGTCCAGTATCCCAATGTCCAATATCCCAATACAGTACATTTTTTATACCATCTGCCTTGATATATCTTATTTTTGCAGGCTTTAAGGTGTCGTAGTTTTTTTGATATTTTACATAAAACCTGTTGTCATAATCTAAATCAAGAGTAACTCTGGGCGGATAATAAAATATTTTAACTGTATTATCAGAGCCTAAGTTTATAGGAGAGCAATAGTAATAGGATTCTATAAATTCTCCGTCAAAATCCGCTCCGCTGTATTCTTCATAAATATCAGCTCCGGCAGAATAAAGGATTTCATTAATCATTTCAAAACAGTTAATTTTTTGGCATTTACGCTTTATCCAAGACTCACGCAAACAATCATAAATCATAATTGTAGTATAGTTTTCATCATTAGAGGGCGTTAAAAACCAAATTTCATTTCTATCCATAGTTACTACAGATCTCATTCTGCATAGAGCTATTTTATTAAGCGGGATATTTATAAGCTCTTCCTGTATTTCAAGAGCTATGTTTTTGCCTATAATTTTATTTCCTGCCATTTCCTGGTTAAAAGTAAAAATAGCTTTTTTATAATGGTCATAAAAATACAGTTTAACTCCGTGAAACACAAGAGATTTATCACTGGCACAGCCTCCGGGGGATTCTTCTGTCATTGAAAAACCGTAATCAGAAGCAATATTCACAAGGACAGAGCTATCTGCATGGAATACGGCTAAAGAGCCAAGGTATGGGTATATTGCAGTAATTGGTTTTACAAACTCAATATACCCGGCAGAGGTAACAACCTCAGCATCTGTTGTAGAAAAATCATAAATATTTTCCTGCACAGAGTACCATAAGACCTTACCGTTAAAAACCCATAAACGCCCATCAAAATTAACAAGTCCCATGCCGGTTACTGAACGGTTATCACGGTCTTTTAACTCCATCATTTTAACTTCATCCGGCTCGCCGTCATCATTAGTTTTTCCTAATTCAAGCGAAAGCATTTCCGATGAGTTAGAAAACACAAATAAATCAGACCACCCTTGCGCAAAGTCACATCCGCACGATTTACCTGTAACACTTAGTCCTGATTTTTTAAGCGTAAGCGTTTTAGCAGAGGTATTAAACAAGTATAATTTCCCTTCTGTTTGGCTCTCTGTGTATACAATAAAATTGTGAACACCATTTTGAATACTGTCATAAATATCTATAACAGTTTCCGTTTCAGGAATTAAACCGCAGATTGAAATATTCCCTTTAACCGTCCGAATTCCAACTCCTGAATTAGAATCAGTGCTGAATAACTCTACATTTTGTATATCCGTTGCCGTAATTTCTTTGGAAGAAAAAACAGATTCCTGTCTTTTTATTCCGCTGAAGTTATTGCATATAAGTGATGTATTATTCATATCAGAACCCTCGTTTAATAATGTTGTTTAATGTAATTTTCAAGCCTGCATAACCTATTAAGCCATCCTTGAAGAAATACTTTCTGAGCCGGGTTTCTTTTTGAAAACTCAATATACTTATCTTTTCTAAGCTTCAAGTATTTATCTGTATTTCCACGCGAGAGTGTAAGGAAACTGCCTGCCCTTGAAACGCCCATATTAACAGCCGTATCAAAATGAATAAGCGCAAGTTTATCATCAGAAATTTTATCTGCACCTGATGCAATATAATATTTTTTGTAATAAATTTCTTCAACCTCTTCATTGGATATGTTTTTTACTGATTGTGCAGGAAGATTTTTAGATTTACGGTACATATCATAAACTTTTTTTGTAATTCCAAAATTTGTTTCACCGCCTGCATCATTTGGATGATTTACATAACCGCCTTCTGATAAAAGAACAAAATCCAATGACTTTTTAAATCGTTTATCATTCATTTTTTTGCTCCTTTCCTTAAAAAACCACTTTTCTTTCGGGAGTTATTCCGGCGGAGTATTTAAGAAGAAGCTTATATGCTGTTTCAAACTGTTTTTTATAATTCGAATAATTTTCGTCATGCTCAGATGCTATTGCATAAAGCATTGTTTTAGTTATAAGGGCATTTTTAAATAGTTCTTCTAATTTCTCAGGAATATCAATTGTATCTGTATCATTTTTTAATGAATACAAAGACTTCCCGTTTTCATCGCTTCCAACTGAAAGAGTATAGTAATCTGCATTAACTTCATAGAATTTATCCGGCACGGGATAAAAATAGATATTCGAGTTATCAATACTAAAACACCTTGGAGTACCTGTTTCATCAGAAAATTTCGGGTCTTTTTTAACATATTCCAGATATTTGCCGTCAATTGATACCGCGAACCCTTTCTTACCGTCAATATTACGCGGAACTAGATTTCCATCAGGAAGAGGATATCCTTGTTCGCCTTCCATTAATAAAATTTCTTCCGTTTTTCTGCGAAAATTAAAATCTGTTGAACACCATAAATCGGAAAGTGCTTTATTTATTGATGAAATTAGTGTGTTTTCAAACTCTGCTTCTGTATCAACTTCATCATCAAACATTGACCAGGCCTGAGACGCAACACTGTTATAAATATCTAAAAGTGTAAGGGTCATTTGCTTTTCTCCTTTTTATTAGTATTTTTTGTTTTCTTTTTACCAACAGCCTTAGGAGAAGAAGCCTTTACAGACGGGGCTTTTTTATTTGCAGATTCTTCTTCATCAACGACTATGTTATAAATATCCTTTAATTCTGATAAATTTATTTCAGGTTTTATATCTACTAAAATAATATCTTTGTCTAATCCTGAAACGACTTCATAGATATCAGGCGCCTGTTTTATAATTTCTATTGCCTTCTCCTCCGGCAGGGTAAAAATGTGTTTTGTTAAAATATTTTTGAATTTAACCATCCAAGTTCTCCTTAAAAAAAGCGGAGCGGAAAGTGCGAGAAAGGAAGAGAGAAGTAAAACCCCGCTCCGCAAGATGTTAATTATTATGCTACAGGGGCTATACCTGCACGTTTTGCAACTGCATAAATACTGCCGGTAAACCCGCTCTTGAAATCGAGGTTGATAGAGCCGTCACGATTTTCAAATCTTGATAAATCCTGAATTTGACAAACCATAGTTGACGCTGCATCTATATCAACCGCCAAATCTCCAAGCATAGAATTGGGGTAAGTATCACCTGCAATAAAAGTTACAGTTGATTCAGAAGCTGCTGTATTTTCAATAACAATAGCCAATGAATTGTTTTTATTCTTTGCTGCATCTTTTATTTGAATACCATTTGCAACAGTAACCGTTTGCGGTGCAACTGCGGCTGAAGCAACGGACTGCGATTCTTCAACCTCAGGTAAAATTACATTAATAATATCTCTTGCCATATTTTTATTCTCCTTTTAATAAATTAACAACTACGCTGCATCCGATAGTGACAATGGGGCTTTAACTTTTACAGTGCCTAAAAAATCAGCACGCGGTGCGCCTACTCCGTACAAACCGTATCCTTTGTATGTAGAATTAAAATTCTTTTCAGGAATATAGAATTGAGTAGACATATCAGCAGAAATCCCGCCTGCAAGAGTTTTTCCTGCAATACCAAACAGCGGGTAGAATATGCCGTCTTCAGGTTGTGCAATATTGTTAGAAGTATAAATATCCCAGCCGCAGAGTCTGCCAATATGCCCTTTTTCCATCTTTTTGTGACCTGATTCAACATATTTTAAATCTTCTAATTGTCCCAAATAGAATTGGAATTCCGGCGGAACAATACAAATCATTGAACCGTCAACCCAGTTTGTATGACCTTTACCGTCGCCTCTTTGGAATTTTGCCTGCATAATTGCAAGAATCTCTTTTGCATATTGTGCAGTAAGAGTTATGGCGTTTCCTTCATCATCAAGGTAGTGCCCTGCTCTTGTATAAAGATTGCCAAATGCAGTATCTACCGCCGCTGCAAATTGTTTAATTGCATCTTCGCAATAAACACGCGCCAAATTTAATTGTCCGTCTCTTTCGGTTTCTTCTATTTGTTTTTCTTCAACAGCAGATAATTCAAAGTGAAAAGCCTTGCCTTTGTCGAGTTTTACTTTAGTAATAGATAATCCTGCTTCTTCAGCATCTTTTAGATCTCCTCCGTCATAATCAAACATTGCAACAGAGGCAGGCATAATAATATCTATTTCATCACCTCGGCGCACATTTGCTCTTGTCTCTGTGTGTGCTAATCTGCCGATTACTAATTCATTGTAAAAATACTTTTCTATTGATTTGTTAAAAATTGATTGGATAATTTGTTGAACTGACATTTTTTAATTCCTTTCTTTAATTACTAATTACATTAATTCATCAAGTGCTTTATCAAGTTCTTCAGGTGTCATATCAGTAAGCTTTTTCTTTG
This sequence comes from Candidatus Gastranaerophilales bacterium, assembly GCA_944326905.1. Lineage (GTDB taxonomy): Bacteria > Cyanobacteriota > Vampirovibrionia > Gastranaerophilales > Gastranaerophilaceae > CALUTH01. The sequence continues at coordinate 27,900 of CALVFU010000015.1, read as the reverse complement.
CAGCTTTAAATTTAGGCTGATTGTCTGAATAAGTAAGCATATCGGTTGCTTTATCAGATTCTGATTTTAAGGCGTTTGCTCTTTGAATTTGAGACATCCTTGAATTGAGGTAATTATCAACAAGCCTAACCATTGAATCTACATCCAGTTTATTGCCGTATCCGTCATAGGCTGCCTTTAGCAATTCTCTAAACTCTCTGTTTTGTAAATATGCTTCGGTATTGTATTTGCTGTCTATACCATCAACCAAAGCTTTAAACTCCTCCAGCTTTTTTCTGCCTTCTTGGCAGCGTAATAAGTGGGCTTCATATTCTTGTGCTGTTCTACGAAGTTCTCCAACTTCTCTTGATAGCTGTCCAAACTTTTTCTGAAGTTCTAAATAAGCTTTTGACAAATCTTCTACTGACTTAAATTTCCCAAGAATAGAATTTTTATCCAATGGGTGCGGAACATTTTCCGCTGTCTGTGTGTTTTCAGACCCGTAATTGGCAGGGGTAGAATTTTCTTCCAAGTAAGAAGGTTCTAAATCTGCCATAACCTCCGGGTTGTCTGTAATAGTTGTGTTTTTTCTAAACATAAAATCTCCTTTCTAAAAAACTTCTTTTACACTTTAAATTAGTATTTACTCATCGCTGTTTTTAGAGCCATCACCTCCTGTCTTCTTTGGAGAGTTTACAGAGTACGTTTCTTTAGCAGCTTTTTGAGCAGTATTTTTTGCAGGTTTAATAATTTGATTTGCGGCAGGGTTTTGTGCAGTCTGCTGTGCGAGTTTTTGTATCTGCCCATTAAGTTGTTTCATAACCTGCGGATTGTTCATCAGATTTTGCATAACTGCAGCAGCTTGATTCTGCTGAGGTTGTTCTTTTGCAAGAAATCGTTCAGGATTTTCTACACCTTTCTGCTCAAAGTACCAGGTAAATATTTCCCGTATATCAAGCGGGATTGTTTGCGCAAAACGTTCTATTACACTTACCACCATATCTGCGCGCTGCGATTTCTCGACAATTCCTGATCTGTCTGAATACGTATATCTGTAATCAGCTTGACGAATTTTATCATCAATTAGGACGACATCTCTCTGGTTGTTATTGTTAAGATAAACTCGTTCTAAACCAGTTTTAAAATCAGCACATAATTTAGCAACATTTTTTACATCGGGAATTATTAAATACTGATTAATTATATCAAGCATCATTGATAAGCGCGTCAGCTGCCCTTGAGTTTTTGTAGTAATTTCTGTTGCGGTTTTACTTGTCTCTTCATTATTGCCGACCATATTGGGATATATGCCGCTTACTTCTGACATTAAATCATCTATAAAAGAAATATCATTTAAGAAAACATTTACATTAAAATCCAACTGTTTAAACAAATTGTTTGGTGAAATATTATCCCCATACTCTATTATCTTTCCGGGATAAAGTTCAATCTCTTCACTGTCAAAGAAACCTTCGGGTGCAAGAATTGGCGGATTTTCGGCAAGCGACTGCATATCACACGTCCTGTTTAAAAGATTTTCTTGTGCTAAAGCCAAATTAAGAATTGAATACAACGGACTTATCCCGCGTCTGGTTTCTGGATCAACAACAAAAGCTCCATAAGTAAACGGGTTTATAATACGTTCGTTTTTTGAAAATTTTACTAAGTACTTCCTGGCAACTACAACTGCATGCCAATTCTTAAGGAGTGTACCATCCGGCATTCTGAAATCACCCCAATGCTCTAATACTTCTACTGTTGAGCCATTTACTATTTCTTTATATAGGCGGCGTTTTGACTGGTTTGACAAATCATAAGCAGACGGCGGGTTTGTCAAATTTTTAATACCCTCTGCATCTTCTTTAGTTATTGTATATAATTTGTTATTTATAATATCATACGGAGTCCTGAAACTTTTGTATATCTTAGGGCAGTCATCCCAATTGGAAAGCTGTGTTACATCAAAAACTAAATCAGCAGGATTAACCGGGTAAATATACGGATTATCATAAACTTTTCTTGTATCTGTCCAAAAATTACTTCCTTTTGAAACAGCCTCTAAAATTTGCGGGAGCTTAGCTATATCATTTTTAAAGATATTTTTAAAAAAGCTGATTGGGCGTCTGTATTCTTCATAATGTTTTTTCCAGGCAGTAAAAGAAATCATTTCGCCGTATAGCAGAGCATTATCCAAAATAGTATCACACGTTTTTTGATAATCCATTTTTTCAAATATATCTACGAGAACTGCTTTCTGCCTGTTTGCAAAATTATCACTTTCGTGATTTTCTCCTGATACATCAAACATCGAATTTACATTGGAATAAATGTTTTTCCAGATAAATGCTTTTAGAGTCTGGTAAAACATAAACAATTTGCACATTTTTACTTTTGACTTCCATTTTTTGTACTTATCACCTTCTGTTGCATAATTATTTTTGAAAAATATTTCATTAATCAAAGCATCCGATTTTGCAAGATTAGAAGAACGTGCATCATTATAGGTATTGAAAGTATTTACAATTTTGCTGACAATTTCAGTCTCTTCATCTTTTGTAAGTTTAATTTGCTTGTTTTCAGCCTGTACAATGTAATCAAATGACATAATTTCATTCCTTTCTTTGTTCTGTAGGTTTTAATGAAAGCCCCTTAAACAAGGGGCAGGGGGAAAGAGTATAAGTAATGCTAAACTTTTTTGATATCAACCCCGTGAATAAAAGTTATTTGGGGTTCACTGCCCTCTTGGGGCAGATCATCATCAAGCCCCAGAGCTATTCGATGACCTTTTTGTATTTTAACGACAGAAGCTACAAGAAAATCGAGAGTTGATATAGCAGTTTTTGGGACCTCTGTTAATTCATATTCAACATTTGTAATCCCTTTGGAAAAACCTTCCAAAAGATACTCTATGTTATCAAGCAGCTTGTCGTAAATTTTTATATGGCGTTCATTAACGCCGGATTTAATTTGTTCGGTTTTGGATTTTCTGGGCATAATTTGCTCCTTTTTTGGGGTACAATAAAATGGGGTAAATGATTAATTTTAGGTTTACATATAAGGAATCACATTAAGGTTATAAACAACTATTCAATTTTTCTAAAAATGCGCATAGCAGCAGCTCCTCCGTAAAAAGGTAATATAATCTCTACGCTCAAAGCGGGGTAAGCATTTGAGCTTGTATAAGTCTGGTAAATTGAGTACTGTTATATATTACATTTTTTTTAAGAAAAAACCCAAGAAATGTTACGAAAACTTTACATCTTATCTAGAGCCCTTATATAGAGCGGAATAGAAGTCGATAATTTTGCCTCAAAACAAGACACAGTATGTTCAAAATTGCTTTCAAATCGCCGTAATATAGTTATCATTAATGTTACAGGCATGATTTTTTTATTTTTTAACCTTTTATTATCTAAAATCAAGCCGTTTTTACAATGAAATTAATGTTGTTTTTAATAAAAAATCAGCTTAGAAGCATTACTGAAGCTTGAAAAACTAAAATTTTTCTATTAAAATCCTTGAAAAAGGATAGAGAATGAAAAGATTATTTGTAATATCAGGCTCCTCTGGAGTCGGAAAAGGCACCATAATAAAAGAGTTTTTAGCAAAACATCCAAAGTTTAAACTTTCCATCTCCTGCACAACGCGTTCAAAACGTACAGGTGAAATCGATGGAGAACATTACCATTTTATAACCAGAGAAGAATTTCAAAAAGGCATCAAGAATAACGATTTCATTGAATGGGCAGAATTTTCCGGCAATTATTATGGAACAAGGAAATCCAATATTGAACAAACGCTAATGGACGGCAGTAATCTTATTCTTGAGATAGAAACCCGCGGAGCAATGCAGATAAAAGAACAACTTCCCGAAGCCGTACTAATATTTATAGCTCCGCCATCTTTTGAAGAACTCAAAAAAAGGCTTGAAGGACGACACACTGAGGATGCAGAAGTAATAGAAAAACGACTAAGCCAAGCTGAGCGTGAAGAGCAGGCATCACAAAAATATGATTATATTATAGTAAATGATACAATTAAAAATGCGCTAAATAATTTAGAAAAGATTGTTTCAAAATACGCAACATTAGATTGACAACAGTATAGAAATGTTTTATCCTAAAGTAGGAGTAATAGGAATTTAAAATATGTATAAACGCTGGTATGACAAGGATCCTGCTGTCAGTCTTGCAGTAAGTTTATTAAGAAATGCAAGTATAGAAAATCAATATAAGTACGCCGAATTTATAGTAAGCAAGGCAAAGGAATACGGCGTTGTTCTGGAAAGTAATGCTTTAACCGGCGCTTTTAACTATATACTGAGACGCTGGTACGATAATGATGAAAAGCTGGCAGAAGCGTTTGAATATTTACAAAAGGCATCAGTAGAGCATCAAAAAGCAATAGCGCTTGATTTAATACACCTTATTCAGGAATCTTAACAATAAATGGAAGCAATTTTCTTTAATCCTGTAATAATATCCATTGTGCTGCTTTGTATAATGTGTTTATGCAAAGTAAATGTTTTACTGTCAATTATAACAGCCGCAATCACTGCAGGAATTTTGGCACATATTCCGATTGAGACAGTAATGCATACTTTTATAAACGGTATGGGAGGAAATTCAGAAACAGCACTGAGTTATATACTGCTTGGTACATTTGCGGCTGCAATGACTGATACAGGTGTTACAAGTATGCTTGGGAGTTTAATTTCCAAAAGTATAAAAGAAAATAAGTATATTTTACTGCTAATAATAACACTGCTTGCCGCCGCTTCACAAAACATTATTCCGATACATATCGCGTTTATTCCAATCTTAATACCTCCGCTTCTGGGGTTGATGAACAGATTAAAACTTGATAGACGAGCAGCGGCATGTGCTTTGGCATTCGGGCTTAAAACCCCTTATATAACTATACCTATAGGATTTGGACTGATTTTTCAAAATTTAATTAAAACAAGTATGGCTGATAACGGCTATATTGTAACCTCCACTCAAATCTGGCAGTCAAATATTATTCTGGGTCTCGGAATGATAGCAGGACTTTTAACTGCCGTTTTTATAAGTTACAGAAAACCACGAGAGTATAAAACTGCAGATACAGAAATAAAATTAAAAAAAGAAGAACGCTTTGGCAAAAAACAAATTATAATAATAATTGCAATTATCGCAACTTTTGCGGTTCAGCTTATATTCAAATCCCTGCCGCTTGGTGCATTAGTAGGACTGGGCATTATATTTACTCTTGGAGCAGTAAAACATCACAAAATGGATAATATTTTAAACGAAGGCGTATATCTAATGGGATATATAGCGTTTGTAATGCTTGTTGCATCGGGCTTTTCAGAAGTGCTAAAATCAACCGGCGGTATAGATAGTTTTATAAATACAGTCCTGCCTATCCTGCCTGCAAATAAATTTATTATGGCAAGCCTGCTTTTATTAACAGGGCTTTTTGTAACAATAGGAATAGGAACAAGTTTTGGAACAATACCAATACTTGCAGTTCTTTTTGTTCCGATATTCAATACGCTGGGATTTTCTCCATTTGAAGCAATTGTTGTATTGTCAGCTTCGGCAGCATTAGGTGATGCAGGTTCTCCGGCATCAGACACAACACTTGGTCCGACCGCCGGTTTAAATGCCGATGGACAACATAATCATATTTACGATACTTGCATTCCGACTTTTCTCCATTACAATATACCGCTTATAATTTTCGCCCTCATCGGTATTCTAATTTTTTAATTTATATACAAATCTTTAAAAAAAATAAGACTATTGGGTCATGCACAAAGTACCTAAGTTTTGCTATTTTTAAATATGTGAGGAAAAAACTATGCGGAATAGCAATAAGAATTTAACAAAACGGGAAATCGATGTATTAAGATTGTGCGCAAAAGGCTACACGAATATTCAAATCGGGGACACTTTAAGTATTAGTACTCATACAGTAAAAGCTCATATAAGCAGTATTTTAGAAAAACTGGAAGTATCATGCAGGCTGCTTGCTGTTACCAGAGCAATACGCTGCGGAATCATAGATGAGGAATTGTAGAAAATCATATATATACATGATTGTCTAAGAAGCGCAGTATTATAAAATGGAACTAAAGTACCGGTGAAGAGGGATGGAAGAAGAATTCGACTTTAGTTCATACAATAAAATAAAACGTGTATCCAATGAAGAGTTGGCAGAGTTATGGAATGCATATTTTCAGGATAAGACGAATAAAAAATTAAGAGATGCCCTGATATTGCAGTACATTTACCTTACCCGCTACGTTGCAAGCCGTGTTAAAGTAGCACTACCGCCTACATTTTCTTTTGAAGATATTTCAAGTTTTGGTGTTGAAGGTTTAATTGATGCTATAGAAAAATACAGTCCCAAGTATGGAGCGCGTTTTGAGACATACGCACTTGTTAGAATCAGGGGAAATATTATTGATAAAATCCGCTCTCAGGATTTCTTGCCCAGAAGTATAAGAAAAAAAATTAAGAACGTAAAAGATGCACAGGAAGAATTAAAAAGAAAATTCGGCAGAAATGCGACGACCAGTGAATTAGCTGATTTTATGGGCTGCGAAAAAGAAAAAATTGAACAGATTTTAGGGGAAGATACCGTTGTTACCTCAATTTACGAAAAGAAAATGACAAATGACGAGTCAATTGAAATTATTGACACTATACAAGATACAAATCAAAAGAATCCCTCTGAAGAAATTGAAGACAAAACCATAAAAGCACAATTAGAAAATGCATTAAAACGTCTGCCGGAAAGAGAACGAACTATACTGGTACTTTACTATCACGAAAATATGACACTAAAAGAAATAGGAGACGCAATAGAGCTTTCAGAATCTAGAACTTCGCAGCTGCATGCACAGGCTATCATGAAACTTAAAAATCTGCTGAGTGAAAGCAGAGTTGAAAGACTAAAGAAAAGTATAATATAAAAACATACTCATAAACAGCAGCTTAACTCCTGCTGCTTTACCTCAAGGCATGTTTGTTTTATAATTGGTCGGTGAGGTATGATATGAGTAAATATTTATTAGAAATAGGTGTAGAAGAACTTCCGTATAAATTTATTCCATCGGCAATAGAACAATTAAAAACAGGATTTAGTAAATTTTTAGAAGAAAACCAAGTAGGCTTTTCAAATATTAAAGTGATGGCAACACCTAGACGGCTTGCCGTTATTATTTCAGATTTAACAGATAAGCAGCCGGATATTGAAAAAATAATAAAAGGTCCCGTAAAAAAAGCTGCTTTTACTGAGGAGGGTAAATTATCGCCGGCAGGAGCTGGTTTTTTAAAGAAAAACAACCTCTCAGAATCTGATATTTATATTGAAAATGATTACGTTCACGCAAAAATTAAAATAGAAGGTAAAAAAACGGCTGATTTACTTAAAGATAATGTTTCAAATATTGTTCTTAAGCTGCAAGGCGCACATTTTATGCGCTGGGGGTATAATGATGAAAAATTTTCACGTCCTATAAGATGGATTGTATCAATCCTTGATGATAAAGAAATTCCTGTAACTATAATAGATAAAACCTCATCAAATGTAACCCGCGGGCATCGGTTTTCTAAACAAAATATTGTAATTAATCATCCTGATGAATATATTGATAAATTAAAAGATGCCTGTGTATATGTGGATCAGAACGAAAGAAAATCTAAAATCAAAGAACTTGTAAAACAAGAAGCAGATAAGTTAAATGCAAAAGCCGACTATAGCGACGACTTACTTGAAGAAGTAACTTATATTTGCGAATATCCGATAGCTGTAGTGTGCGAATTTGATAAGGATTTTCTTACAATACCACAGGAGGTTGCCGTTACAGTTATGGAAGTCCATCAAAGGTATTTTGCACTTTACGATAATAACGGCAAACTGATTAACAAATTTATAACCGTAACAAACTATGTAGGAAATGAGTTTGAGAATATCAGAGCCGGCAACCTGAGAGTAATCAAGGCAAGATTAGACGATGCTGTATTTTTCTTTAGAGAAGATACTAAAAAACCACTTGAAAGCTACCTGGAAAATATAAAGGGAATAACTTTCCAAAAAGGTCTTGGGTCAATGTATGACAAAACTTTGCGTCTGGTTAAACTTTCTTCTTGGATAGCAAAAAATCTTAAAATTTATAATAATGAAACAGAAATAATTCAGCGCACAGCTCTGCTTTGTAAAGCAGATTTAGCTACAAATCTTGTATTTGAGTTTACCGAACTCCAAGGATTTATCGGCGCTGACTATGCACGCGTAAGCGGCGAGGATATTAAAGTCGCAGACGGTATAAAAGAACATTATTTTCCGCTGAATGCCGACTCTGAAACAGCATCCTCAATTGAAGGGCAGATTGTTGGTATCGCAGATAAAATCGACACAATTTGTGCGGTATTTACCGGCGGAAAGAAACCTACAGGCTCATCTGACCCGCTTGGTGCAAGGCGTGCTGCTTTAGGGATTGTAAAAACAATACTTGAACATAACCTTAATATTAATATAGCTGAATTAATCCAAGAAGCAATTGAACTGCTTCCTGTAAAAAAAGAAGGGGCTTTGGAAGAGATTGTTGAGTTTATTACTCAGCGTCTGATAATATATCTTTCAGATTTCTACCCTAAAAATATTCTTGAGGCATGCACGAGCGTAAATCCGCTGGTTGATTTATGTGATTACAAAAACCGCGTAGAAGCACTTTTATCACTAAATAATCCTCAGCTTGCCGAAAATGCCAACAGGGTTATTAGAATATTGAAAGAAAACAGCAGACAGGAAATAACCCCTTCATTGTTTAATACGACAGCAGAAAAGGATTTGTATGAAGCTATAAAATCTGTAAGTATAGATAACTATGCAAATTATATCCAATATCTTAATTCTCTAAATCCGTATGTAACAAAATTTTTTGAAGATGTACTTGTCATGGACAAGGATGAAAAAATCAAGAATAACAGAATAGCGCTGCTTTCGAAACTAAAAAACGAGTACTGCAGGCTCGCGGACTTTTCAAAAGTATAATAACGTTCGTATTTTTTAATTGTAATATTTTGTATCAAAAACTTGCAAAATAGCGAAAAAAGTACTACAATAGCGTAACGGGCAGTTGTAGTATGTAGAGCCTGTAAATTAGGAGAAAAGACCATGTATCAAGATGAAACGCTTATTTGCGAAGATTGTTCAAAAGAGTTTGTATTTACGGCAGGAGAACAGGAATTTTTTGCCGAGAAGGGGTTGACAAATAAGCCAAAACGCTGCCCTGAATGCAGAAAAGCAAAACGACAAAGAAACAGGAAAAAATTATATGATGTAGTTTGTGCCAGATGCGGAGCCCAAACAAAGGTTCCGTTTAAACCGCGCGGGGACAAAGAAGTTTTATGCAGAGACTGTTTTAATGCAGAGAATGCAAAACATCAAGAAGAGAATCCTGCAGAAGAATAATATCGTACAGTAAAATCAACTTACAGAGGCAATTGTCTTAGAAAAATCATAAGAAAACGGGCGGCTTCAAGCCGCCCGTTTTCTTTATTTTACAAATTTTTTTCTAAACTCAATGCACCGCTGAATAATTTTAGAATAGGCAAAATTTCTAACATCGAAATCTGTTGTTTGTTTTCCCATATTTGTTACTTTTTTAAGAATTTCTGTTTCTTTGGTATAAGCTTCTAATTCTTTTACAAAAAACATTTGCAGATAATCAAGCAGCACACGGAGATTTAAATTTCCTTCAGCAGCCTGCGAAAAACGGTTAATTAAAAGATTATCAATGTATTTGTCATAATGTCCGATTTTACTTTCTGCGGTAAACTTTTGAAGCAGCTTATTTTCAGAACCTTTATATGCAATCGGGAGTTCCGTTTCATTTTTAATCCCTTTGTATAACGGGTAAAGGGCATATAGTTCAACATCTTTTGAAAATGTACCCATCTGCTGTAAAGCTGCACGAAGAGACGGACTGTCCGGGTAACTGCTTATTGCTTTATCTATAAAAGCAGTCGGAGAAAACCTGAGTTCTTTATTTTGAGCGGCATGAGTGAACTCGTGAACACTTGAGCCTAAAAGTTTAATGCGGTTATTTTTATCTGTACCTTTTGAGGAATCTAAATAAATAATATCTGGTTTAGCATATTCTATTGAAGTGTAGGCGATAAATGTTCCGTTCGGGTTCAATTCATTAGGGAGTTCAGACATTGAACGAACGGTTAAATCTGGTATAAACTGCTTAAATATAGCTTCAATTTTACTTAAATCTACATCTTCGTTAAGGATATGATTTTGTAAAAGACAAGTGCACATATCAACTTTTTGCAAATGATTAGCCGCAAAAGCAGGGCTTTTTACAAATGTATCTTTCGTTTGTAAAATACGCGGGCTTTTCTGTCTATTATCATTGTAAATTTTTGGGGTGTAAACATTTGTTATTTTATTAATCTTCATTTTGTTAATCCTTATTATACTGCCGTTTTTTATTAAACAGAAAAAAGATTTTTTTTGCTAAAAAAAATAGAAATATTAAGCAAATTTTACAAATTGAAGTAAAAGAAAGCTTAAAATGTTTCGTTATGTAAAAATTAACATGAGTATTTGGCATGTTTTTGATATAATAAAACAGATGTTAGTACTAGCGGAGTATAAGGATAATTATTGATGAGAAAGTTTTTATTATTGATGTTCACTTTATTATTAAACCTACAGTCAGCATTTGCATTTAACGTTGATAAATTTATTGATCACAAAGTAGCGCCAATAACAAATTTTATAGCCTCATTAGTTTTTTATCCAGTAAAAATCTGCGGGTATGATGTTCCTATAATCATATTTTGGATATTATTTGCAGGAATATTTTTCACTTTTTATTTTAAAGGAGTTTCCATTTTAGGCTTAAAACATTCTATTGACGTTTTAAGACAACCCTCAGAGAGCGGAGACGGAAGCGGTGAAGTTTCGTCATACCATGCACTTGCGACGGCACTATCCGGGACTATAGGTATAGGATGTATAGCAGGTGTTGCTATATCTATTTCAATCGGCGGTCCCGGGGCGGCATTCTGGATTTTTACAGGTGCGCTGCTTGGTATGGCAATCAAATTTATTGAAGCTACCTTGTCTGTTAAATACAGACGATTTAACCTTGACGGCTCTGTGTCAGGCGGTCCGATGCATTATATTGCACATGGACTTACCAGAAAGAAAATGAGAAAGCTGGGTCAATTTTTATCAGTAGTATTTGCAATTCTTTGTATCGGCGGAGGTATAACCGGCGGTAATATGATACAAATTAACCAATCTGCCCACCAGCTTATATTTATAACTGGGGCTGAGCATAGCTTCTTAAACGGATATACCTGGGTGTTCGGCTTGGTGGTAGCAATAGTAATCGGTCTTGTAATTGTCGGCGGAATTAAGAGTATAGCAAAAGTTACTGCAATCTTAGTTCCTACAATGTGCTTGATGTATATTGTATCAGGTTTAATAGTCATATTTGCAAACGTTACTAATATACCGCATGCTATCGGACTTATTTTAAGAGAAGCGTTCCATCCTACAGCAGTAGCAGGCGGGGTATTTGGAACAATTATTATTGGTTTAAGACGTTCAGTACAGTCTAACGAAGCAGGAACAGGCGCTGCTGCAATTGTTTATGCAACGGCAAAAACTAAAGAACCTATATCTCAAGGATTTGTTGCTTTAATTGAAACTTTCCTAACCGGCTTATTATGTTTATTTACATCTTTTGCAATTGTATTTTCAGGCACCTGCAATACTGCAACTGCACAAATTTCAGGGATTGAACTTGCATCTAATGCATTTAAATCTGTAATTCCATTCTTCCCATATATCTTGTCAATTATCGCAATAATGTTTGCGATATCAACACTTATTTCCTGGGCGTATTACGGGCAGAAAGCATGGACATTTTTGCTTGGTGAAGGCAAAAAGCGTGTTCTTGCTTTTAACATAATTTACTGCATATTTATTGTAATCGGTTCTGCAATGAATGTTCGCTCAGTTATTGATATTACTGATGCGATGATGATTGCGATGACAATACCTAATATTATCGTTTTATACATACTTGCACCCGAAATTAAAAAAGATTTAAAAGACTACGGTAAACGTCATAACCTCTGGTACTGTAAATAATCTTCTGCTTGTATTATAATAAAAATAATAAGCAGGAGAAATTATGAAGAAAACAATAGTTAAGTACCCTTTCTTAACACGAGATGTCGAAGTTTACGAAGTGGAAAGCGGACATAAAATAGTTTTAGCCCACAAGGACGGAGGTCTTGTAAATGTAAGCTCATGGGTTAAAACCGGCTCAATTAATGAAGATGATAAAATAAACGGTATTTCACACTTCCTTGAACACTTAATGTTTAAAGGAACTCATAAGCATAAAGCAGGAGACTTTGACAGAATACTAGAGGGCAAAGGGGCTATAGTAAACGCTGCAACCTGGAAAGATTATACATTTTATTACGTTACTATTCCAAAAGGTAATAATGATGAAAATTTGTATTTAGCAATTGACCTTCACGCTGATATGATGACAGATCCGATTTTACCGCCGGAAGAGATAGGGGCTCCGTTTAATTTAGAAGATAATAATGTAACAGACAAACGCGAACGCCATGTTGTAATAGAAGAAATAAGAATGCGCCAAGATCAGCCTTGGAGTAAGGTTTATAATTATACAAACGATGCTATGTATAAAAAACACCCCTATAAACGTGATGTAATAGGAACTCCGCAAATAATCTCACAAGTTTCGCAAGAAACCATCATGAATTATTATAAAACTTTTTATGCTCCAAACAATATTACAACTATTGTTGTCGGTGATTTTGACCACGATAAGGTTTTAGACAGAATAGTAAAAGGATTTGATTTTAAGGGCAGAGAAAAACATTTTAATAAAGAAAATGAATATGATACGCCGACAGATAATACCATTTATATAGAGAACAAAGCGTGTCTAACATCAGGTTTTATGATGTTTGGATACCTTGGAGCGCCGGCTAAGGAGCTTAAAGACACAATAATGCTTGACATGCTTGCAACGATTTTAGGGGATGGTGCAAGCTCAAGAATGTATCAAAACCTTATAGAAAAGGCTAAAGAACCAATATTTAATATGGTCGGAGCAGAGCATTATATTTTTAAAGACGGCAGCAACTTCTTTTTGCAAGCAAATTTTATTCCTGAAAAAAAGAACGAAGCAATAGAACTTATTAAAGCAGAAGTCGAAAAAGTTAAAAATGAAATAACAGAAAATGAGTTTAAGAAAGCTAAAAATAAAATTAAAGCAGACTTTGCTTCAGACGCTGAAACCGTATCATCTATTGGAGAAACCATAGGTTATTATATGACCGTATGTGATGATTTAAGTTTAGCAGAGGAATATCTTAACGAAGTAGAAAAAATCGGAATTGAAGATTTAAAAGAGGCTGCAAAAAAATACTTAAATATTAACAACGCAGTTATTTCAACATTAATTCCTCAATAAAAATCCATGCTGAATAAAAATTATGTTTGTGTTAGAATTAAGTAGCACAAGCTGAATAGCAACGGAATAGCGGTGTATCTAACGCCGGTTGAAAGGTAAGGGACAATGAGTTTAACAGTCTATTTAGGTATCGATGTCGGATCAGTAACAACAAAACTTGCGCTGGTTAATGAAGAAGGCAAATATGTTGATTCATATATGCTTAAAACAGCGGGCAAACCTGTTAATGCAGTACAAGAAGGGTTAAAACACATAATTTCACAAGCGATATGCGAATACGATGTTAAAGGTGTCGGAACAACCGGGAGCGGGCGGAACCTCGCAGGTGCACTTGTAGGCGCAGATATTGTAAAGAACGAAATAACTGCCCACGCAGTAGCGGCTAGTACATATATACCTGGGGTACAGACTATTCTGGAAATAGGCGGGCAGGACAGCAAAATTATTATTCTAAGAGATGGTATTGTAACCGATTTTGCTATGAATACTGTTTGCGCCGCTGGTACAGGCAGCTTTTTAGATCATCAGGCTCAGCGTTTAAATGTGCCGATTGAGGAATTTGGAGCTACAGCGCTTAAATCAACAAATCCCGCGCGTATTGCCGGTAGATGCGGTGTATTTGCGGAAAGCGACCTTATACACAAGCAACAGCTGGGATATCCCGTAGAAGATTTGTTATACGGTTTATGTCAGGCACTTGTCAGAAATTATTTGTCAAATCTTGCCTTGGGTAAAGAACTTCTGCCGACAGTATCATTCCAAGGCGGTGTTGCCACAAACTCGGGAATGGTTAAAGCGTTTGAGGAAGCCTTGGGTACAAAAATAGTTGTGCCCGATAACCACCAAACGATGGGCGCAATAGGTGCGGCTCTGCTTGCAATGGAAAATCACCAATATACAGAAACAGATACAAAATTCAAAGGCTGGGAAGTAGGAAACATGAACTTCCAATCCGTAACCTGCCACTGCAGCGGTTGTTCTAATAATTGTGAAATTATCACTATTTTAGAAGGCGGCGAAAAAATTGACCACGTTGATAAAATTAGTGATATAAAAGGTAATATTATCGCACGCTGGGGCGGCACCTGCGGCAAGTGGGATATAAATTAGTATTTTAACCCTAAAAAAATCCAACAAAATGTAATAAAATAGTAAAAATCTGCACGCCTGTTCATTAGGGAGGACAATAAAGTGTTTAATATAACCCCAAATAGACAACATTTAAATTTTAAAGCTGATATTATTGATACACACGTTCATAGAGGAACACCAAATACATTGTGGAAAGGGGAGTTCTTTCCAACAGCAAAATTAGACGAATTTATAAAAAGCCCGCTTAACATTACAGTAAACGGAACAGGGCAGACTGATAACGTAAAAAAAGTTTTAGCCTCAAGCATAGACGGGCTAATCCCCGCGCAAAAGCTTACTAAAAACGGCGGCATGAAATTTATCAAAGACGAAAAAGCTGCAAATATGGATATGATACGCAAAAGCCAGGAAGATGCGTTTTATCAAGTTATGCTGGTCTGCCAACCCTCTGCGACAAACGGAAATGCCAATACAATCAGAAAACTTGCTAAAAAATATTACAATAATGTAGCAGGACTAAAACTTCACCCCGGCGAAATGGGACTCAATGCTAATTCTACCCTTTATGACGATTATTTAAAAGCAGCAGAAGAATATAAACTGCCCTGTCTTATTCACTCTGAGGTTTCTATAAACTACGTTTTAGGTCAGGAAAATGATAAACATCACTACGCCGATCCAGAGTACATTTATGACTTAGCAAAACGACATCCGAATGTACCAATTATAATGGGACATACCGGGCTTGGAGGAAAAATAGCCAATCAGAAAGCTATCAATGTATTAGAAGAATCTATAAAAAAGAATGATGCAAATCTCTATGCCGAAATCTCTTGGATGGATTTTTCAAAAGGAAGATTAAATAAAGCGCCTGAGGATATTATAAACTTAATAAAACGTATGAAAGAACTTGGCAAACTTGACAGAATAATGTTTGGAACAGATGCCCCGCTTGGAATATACGGCGAATTAAAATTCACAAATTTAACGCCAAAAGAATCATACGAAGATACTGTAAGTTCTTTAAAGAGCGCTATAATAAACGAATTTGGCGAGGAAGAAGGCAGCGATATAATAAATAAAATATTTTATGAAAACGCTGAAAACTTATTTTTCAAAAACAAACCACAGCTTCAAAAAAAGAAATTTCCTAATGAAAAACAAATTCTTGCTGGTATCGGCGGAGTTATAGGACTAAGCTCTCTTATACTGATAATTAAGAAACTCAGGAAATAATCCGTCTAGCTTTTACTCTAAATCAACAACTTCGTTTTTAACAGCAGGCGCAATTTTTCTGCTCACTTCATCGCACTTATCAAATATACTATCACTAAGTCCGATTTTTTTAAAAAATGTTCTATATGCCCAATCATCAACTAAATGTTGATAAATAGTCGATTTAGCTATACCGGAATGTATAAAAGAAATATCAGCAGACTTATCTATATAATCCATTGTTTTAGCCGAAATTCCTGCTTCTATTGCTTTATTTTTGATATCGCTCATCTTATTTTTATAAGACCCTGCATCTTCATTAGCTCTAAATCTTGCTGCTATTTTATTAAATTCTGCAGCTATAGCAGAATCTTTTGCAGTTTCTGTACTCATAAAGATATCTCTATATGCAGCTGAATCAAGTTTTGATTGAACAGTAGTTGGATACATGGATTCAGTAATACTGTTCAAATCTTTCTGAGTATAATTATTATCAATCATATACTTTTTTGCCCTATCATCAACAGAAGAACAGCTTGATACTCCTGCAAGTAAAGCAGCTGCTGCCAGCGGCATGATTGTTTTTAACGATACTTTCATTTTAAGATACTCCTTATAATTGAAGATATTATCATATTATAAATATAAATTCAACTTTTATTGTTCGGATTTATATCGGAGTTTACACTAAAAAGGTTAAAATTGTCATCCTTAACTTGTTTTTGGAGCTTGCCAGAAAACAAGTATAATGCCGAATTGGCAAGATGCTAAAAAAGTTCAGCAAGATAATAATATATTGTCGTCCTGAATAAGCCGAACGGAGGATGAAAGGCAGAGCTGTATCCGTTTAACGCGAGATGTATTTCAGAATTTTATCAGTTGGAAACTGGAACTTCACGCCGGTAAGATGCTGAAACGAGTTCAGCATGACAGCACGCTTGTAGCTTCGCTCGCACGGCGCCCTTCCGAAAATCCGCTTCTTGGATTATTCGGGGTGTCGGAAAATTCACCATTTACCGACACCTTTCGGGCTGGGCTCGCTTCGCTCGCACGGCGCCCTTCCGAAAATCCGCTGTCTTGGATTATTCGGGGTGTCGGGGATTCATCATTTACCGGCACCTTACGGGCTGGGTTAGCTCAACCTATCTAATAAAGCAATTTTTTTTATTGACATGTTTTATATCTGTATGAACAATAACATTACTTTTAAATCCAGTATAAGATTAGTGCCGCAAGGAGAATTTAATAATATAATACAAAAAATCGGCAGGCATAATTCAGTAAATTATCCTTGGACAATGAAAGAAAGCATCCTTTCAGAGAGTGCTTATACTACCAGAATTTTTGACTGTACGGCATGCGGATTTACAGACGGGGAAAAAGTACTTTTAAACCATATTTGTCCAACAAATCCAGAAAACAGGGATTTTAAATCAATTACAGATTTTATTAAAAAGAAAATAAATTTAGCAAACAACAATTTACAAGGATTCATCTTAGGCTCTAAAACTGATACACCAGAGAGTCCTAACAGCAGTATTTTATTTGACAAATTTATTAAATTTATGGAAGAGCACGGTATACCATTTTCAATGTTCAAGGGAAGTAAGTATGAAAACAATGCAGCATATCTTACATCAAAAGACGAATGGATAATTTCTAATCCTGCCATAACAGACTCTGAAAGGACGACACATTTATCACCTAAAGAAATTACTAGTAAATTTTTTGACGAAATAACAATATCTGAACTTGATGAATTATCCTGGTAATTTTAAAGCTTTGCATTTTTTGATGTAAGGATTTTTTTATTTTATAATTTGGGTATGAAAAGATTTTTGCTTATATTAACACTTATAATGGTCATTCCTTCGGCAAATTATGCAGAAAATACTCAAAACTTGCCCGCCCCTGTAAAGAATGGAATGGTAAAATCTCAGGAACAAAAGACAACTACCAGCAATACCGCCCCTAAAAATAAAAGTACCGCAGTTACACCTAAAACACTGGCAAAAGAAAGTCAAACAACTGCCCCGCGGGATTTGTACGCACGGGCTCTCGCTCTGTATAGTGATAATTCTAATGAAGCAGCACTTGAAACCTTTAAACAAATACCGGAATACGCGAGAACTACTACTGCCTGGCTTTTAATGGGAAATATTCTGTCAGATATGGGTAAAAAGGATGAAGCAATTTTCATGTATAGGCGTGCCATTGCCGTAGACAGTAATAATTACAAAGCGTACTATAATTTAGGCAATATGTATTTAGAAGATGATATTTTTTATACCGCAATAGACTGCTATAAAGATGCAATTAAAGCAAAAATGAATTTTCCGTATGCCTACTATAACCTTGGTATTGCGTATGTAAAGATTGGAAACTTAAAAAAAGCAAAGTCAGCATTTCTAAATGCACTTGAATATAATAAAAATGTGCCGGACTTTCATTACAATCTTGCATATGTCTACAAGCTTATGAACAAACCTAAATTGGCTCAAACATACTTAGATAACTATAACAAACTTATGGGATATTAGTCGTATGAATATCTTAGATGAATTTGATACAATTGCTGCAATAACTACACCTCTTGGAACAGGCGGTGTGGGAGTTATAAGAGTTTCAGGCAGCAAAGCTTTTGAAATACTCGAAAAAATATTTACAGGCAAAAAGCTGGTCTCCGAGTTTAAACCTTCGCATTTTTACCATGGAACAGTAAACGATGGTAAAAACATTTTAGATGAAGTAATTATTTTACCGTTTTTTACTCCAAACAGCTACACCGGCGAGGACGTATTTGAAGTTCAGTGTCATGGTGGAATCAATGTCATAAGGAGTATCTTAGAAGTTATTTTAAAAAACGGCGCTCGTATGGCAGAAAGAGGCGAGTTTACAAAACGCGCATTTTTAAATAAAAAGCTTGATTTAACCCAGGCAGAAGCAGTTGCAGACTTAATCCACGCAAAAACTAAGGATTTTGTTATCCCTTCCTCTAAAAACCTCAAAGGAGTATTATCCGAAAAAATCATAGAAATAAAAAAGGATATATCAGTTGTATTATCAAGAATTATTGCAGGCATTGATTTTCCAGAGGATGTAAAAGAGCCTGAATATGAGTATTTAATTAACGAATTTAAAAAATCAATTAATGAAATTGATAAAATCTTAGCAAATGCAAAATCTTCAAATGTTATGCGCCAAGGGATAACCGTTTCTATTGCCGGAAAACCTAATGTCGGCAAATCATCTTTATTTAATGCACTTTTAAGTCTCGACAGAGCAATTGTAACTGAAATTGCAGGGACAACACGTGATGTAATAAAAGAAACTCTGGATTTAGGTATCCCGGTAACACTTGTTGATACTGCCGGGATAAGAGCAGATGCAGGTGTTGATAAAGTTGAACAAATAGGAATTGAATACTCTAAACAAGCATTAAGCGAAGCAGATTGCGTAATTTTTGTTTACGATGCCTCTTGCGGAATGCTTGAAGCAGATAAACAGATATTAGAATTAATCCCGCATGAAAAACTTATAATTTGCGCAAACAAATCTGATATTAAACAAGAAGAAATAAGTGAAGGTATTAATATATCAGCAAAGACAGGCGAGGGGCTTGAAGAACTTAAAACTGCAATAAGAACAAAGGTTTGTGATATTGATATAGATAACATTGATTATGTTACAAATATAAGACAGCAAAATTGTTTAGAACGTGCACGCAGCGCTTTAATACAGGCGCTTTATGCCGCAGAATACAAAGAATTGCAAGACTTGATATCCATTGATGTTAAATCAGCGATTATTGCGTTGGAAGAGCTTAGCGGAGAAGTTATTACTGATAATATCTTAAATGATATTTTTGATAATTTTTGTATCGGTAAATAGTGTGAATTTACGGGACATTTTTAATTTTTCCTCAGTAATATGTAAATATTTGCTTACATATTAGCAATTTATTTTATAAAAAAAACTTTATAAAAATATAAAAACAAGGGGGAAAAATATTATGGGATTAAATGAAGTTTGGAATAGTGTAAATTATTGTGGAAACGACGCAATGTATTATGATAAGCAGTATCACAATACAAATGTTTCTGATGTTTGCAAAACTGAGTATGAAGTTAAAAAAGGTGACAATTTGTGGGATATTGCCAAAAAGCATTTAAATGACAGTGATGCAACAAATGCAGAGATTCAAAATATGATGTATAAAATTGCAAAACTTAATAAAAAGGATAATGTAGATTCAGTAAATAATATAAAGATAGGAGATATAATTTACCTGCCGCAAGAGCAGAAAGAAGAACCTAAGCGTGATATATGTTATGTAGCGGATTGGTTTAACGCTGGAGCACGGAATGTTCAACAAGAAAACCAACCAATAGTGAAAGCTGAGCAGGAAAATAAAGTTCCGAATTTAAAAGAAACAACAGCAGCATTAAAAGAAATATTAGAATTAAAAGGTTATGGCATAACACACAGTCAAAAAGAATTATATCGGTTAAAGTCGATTGATAAAATTCCTGATGATTTATACATTGCACACGGTCGAGCCGGGATAAAGTATTGGACAGATATTTTATCCCATAGAGATAACACTCTTATTGTAAAAGAATCTTATTCATCTTTTCCATCACAACCAACAGGGCTGCATATAGTTAAAAAAGCGGATGATAAGTATAACTCGCCAACAGAAGCCGGAATGTATGTGTCAATGGACAGAAACGGAAATTTGACATCAATAGCGTTTTATTCGCCTGGAATGAAAATTCACAGTATAAAATTTGATTACCAATTAGAGCAAGATGGAAGACTTACTGCCCCTAAAGATGTCGGCTATCATAGGAGAACTCTTGAAAAATTAGACACTAAAGAGTATGCCGATTTACAAACTATAGTTAAGCAATATATTAATGAAAGCTTAAAATAATTCAACTTATTTTAGAACTTTCGTATTGTCAACTTCTGTAATTTATAGTATTCTAAAATAAGTTGAATAAGCGGAGTTTATAAGTATTTTGGATTTAAAGTTATTAATTGATTTAATTGTTATAATATTTTTATTATTTTTAAACGGTTTTTTTGTCGCAGCAGAGTTTGCATTAGTCGGAGTAAGAAAAACAAAAATAACTCAGCTTTCTAATGAGGGCAATTTTAACGCTAAACTTGCACTTGACGCAGTAAAAAACCTAGATAAATATATTGCCGCTGTGCAGCTTGGGATAACAATATCAAGCTTAGGCATAGGCTGGGTTGGGGAATCCGCTTTAGCTCGTTTAATTATTCCATTTTTTAAATTCCTACCTGCAAATTATGACACAATAGCAGCACACACAATATCAGCCGCCATTGCGTTTGCAGTTATTACAGTACTTCACGTTGTAGTCGGTGAACTTATGCCAAAATCAATAGCCCTGCAGTTTCCAGTAAAAACAACTCTATGGGTGGCAAAACCTATGTTTGTTATAACAAGACTGTTTGCCCCGTTTGTATTTTTATTAAACGGACTAGGGGCAGTCTTACTCAAACTATGCGGCATTGAACCCGCGCAAGCACATGCTGCCGCACATTCGCCGGAAGAGCTTAATATGCTTATTGATGCAAGTTACAAAGGCGGGGTTTTGAACGCTAAAGAAGCAGAAATGCTCTCAAATGTATTTAAATTTTCCGAACTGTCAGTCAGCCAAATTATGCTGCCGCGTCCTGATATGGTTTGTATTCCTGCTAACGCTTCAGTTGAAGAATTGTATAAAATTATTCTTGAAAATAAATATACTAGATACCCGGTTTATGAAAATGATTTAGATCATATAACCGGCATTTTGAATATCAAAGATATATATCCGCAAATTATTGAAGGCAAAAAAATTGATATACAATCATTATTAAGAGATGTATACTACGTTCCAGAAACCATGCCAGCAGAAAAACTTGCAGTAGAATTTCAACAGCGCCGACTGCAAATGGCCATAGTAGTTGATGAGTTTGGCGGTACAAGCGGATTGGTTACACACGAAGATGTGCTTGAAGAAATTTTCGGTGATGTTCAAGATGAGTTTGACGATGATGAAGAAGTTGAAGTAAAACAACTCTCCGATAATGTATATGAAGTATGCGGGAAAATGAGAACAGATGAATTTTGCAGCCGATTTAATATACAATTTGACGATGATGAGGATGTTAATACAATAGGCGGGTATTTTACAAAAAAGCTTGGAAGAATAGCTCGCGAAAAAGATGAAATTGCAGACAATTATTTTAAATACAGAGTTTCTAAAACCGACTCCTCAAGAATTGTAAAACTTAAAATTACAAGAATTTCTTCTGAAACTGGTACAAATTAATGTTATATTTTTTTTAATTATTTAGTGAAAAAAAATGTTGTCTTTGCTAAACTGGTATTGTAACAAATTTATAAAGGGGCGAGAGTTATATGGCACAAGATAATACTTTGGTTATGATACTTGCAGGCGGTGAAGGTAAGAGGCTGTATCCTTTGACCAAAGACAGAGCTAAACCGGCAGTTCCTTTTGGCGGACGGTATAGAATTATTGATTTTGTACTTAATAACTTTATTAACTCAGGATTTTATAAAATAAAAGTATTAACCCAATATAAATCAGATTCCTTAAATAAACACATCTCTCGCGGCTGGCCGCTTTCTCCGCATATAAACCAGTATGTTGACTTAGTTCCGGCACAAATGAGAACGGGAGGAACATGGTATCAGGGGACCGCAGATGCGGTATTTCAAAACGTATTCCATATAAACGACGAAGACCCTAAATACGTTTGCGTTTTTGGCGGAGACCATATTTATAAAATGGATGTCTCTCAAATGCTTCAATATCACAAAAAAAACAATGCGGATTTAACAATCTCCGCAATTCCTATCCCTATATCCGAGGCATCCGAGTTTGGCATAATAGAAGTAGATGATGACTGGAAATTAATTAACTTTGTAGAAAAACCTCAGCATACTCCAAAAACAATGCCTAATAATCCAGACATGTGTCTTGCTTCTATGGGCAATTATATTTTTAAAAAAGACATTTTGCTAAATGCACTTGATGAAGATTCAAAAATTCAAGATTCAAATCATGATTTTGGAAAAAATGTCATTCCTATGATGTTGAACCAAGGAAAAGCGATTTATATTTATAATTTTTGTTCAAATAAATTTGCCGGCATGACAGAAGGAGAACGCGGTTATTGGCGGGATGTAGGATGTGTAGATGCTTATTGGCAGGCTAATATGGATTTACTTGTTGCTAATCCCGAGCTGAATTTATATTCATACAAATGGCCGCTAAGAACTTTTAATTATAATTATCCGCCTGCAAAATTTATCTGGCAGGAAGGCGACAGAATTGGTATGGCGACAAATTCCCTGGTTTCAGAAGGATGTATAGTCTCTGGCGGAATTATTTCTAAATGCATTCTTTCTCCCAAAGTCCGTATTAATAGTTATTCTCAAGTTACTGAGAGTATCCTGATGGAGGATGTTAATGTCGGCAGATATTCTGAAATTAGGAGGGCTATAATAGATAAAAATGTTTCTATTCCGCCATATACAAAAATTGGCTTTAATCGTGAAGAAGATGAAAAAAGAGGATTTTATGTTTCACCTAACGGTGTAACAGTTGTTCCCAAAGGAGCTATACTATGAAAAAAAATATTATAATTGCAGTACTATCATTATTGCTGATGATTAGCTTAGGCTACATTGCCGTTGAACAGGAGGTATTTTCACGCACTCATAATAACCTGACTTTTCAGGATGTGTATAATTTAAAAGAACCTTCTGTACTTTATTTCTATAGTGATGACTGCAAATATTGTGTCGGTTTTTCACCTGCATTTGAAAAAACAAGTAAAATGTACAAAGATGAGTATCACTTTTTAAAACTGGACGTTTATGATTCTAATAACACTCAACTGTGCCATAAGTTAAAAATTCGCTCAATTCCAGCAGTTTTTATATTTGAACCTCGAAATAAGATGGTACATCCAATACATCCATATTATTATAATGAACAAGGTCTGAAAAATGTTCTTGATAAATATATGAAAAAACGCTTTTCAAAACAAAAAGACGGGCAGAAAGTTTAGGCATTTTTGTCCGTTTTGGGCGGCTCTGCCTGCTCGCTTTTGTGTGTTGAGTGCTGTTTATTTATCGGAAGCTTTTTAATAATTTGCTCATTTGCATAATGTTCTGCTGTTTTCAAGCCTTTTTCTGCTGCCTGATTTATAAAGTAACTTGTGCCGCCGGAGGCTAAAAAGGTTGATGAAGTATTTATATTATTTACAACTGCATTAAGCTTCGGATTTTTTTGTTCTTGGTGTGTGTTTAACGCATTATCAGCAAGTGTACCCAGCCTGTTCAGAATTAAGCCTGATAATGCAGACAGAGCCATTGCTCTTCCGCCTGAAGCGAGCATAAACAGAAATGCAGTAGATGTAGCAATACCGCCTAATAACGGAATTCCAAGTTTTAAAGTAGAAGAAATACGCTCTTTTGCAGTATCATCAGCGGCAATCACAACTCCCATCATAGCAAGCGGAGATACCATACCAAATGTAATATCCGTAAGCGCAGAGCCAAGTGTTATGTCACGCAATTTATCAAAATATAAGTCGCCTTCCGCATTTGTAACTTTGTTAAGCTGTTCTGACGTTTTATATACTTGTCTCCTTATTTTTAAATATTCATTTCTTGGCAAAAGTGCTTTTAAATAAGTAAGAGCTTCCTGCAATTTTCCTTTTTCTCCAGCCATAACTGTATTTGCTATGTTTTGTGCAAGTTTTGTTATTTCATCAAAAGATTTTTCCTTATACATAGGATTTTCTTTCATCTGGGTAATGATAGATTGAATTTTAGCTTCTATATTTTGGACCAAAGTTTCTCTTGAAATATTTTCATCTAAACCAGAAAGACTACGATATTGTTTTAACTCGTGAATAATTTCTTTTAAAATTCCACGAGATTTTGTATCATTAGGAGCGATAACTTTATCAAAGTTTTTCAGCAGTTTATATGTTGCAGCAAACTTATCATCAATATTGTTAGAAATAATTGATTTATTTCTAAACAGATAATCTTGGTAAGACGTTTTTATTGGCGCAAGCCACTCTTCTACCGTGAATCTTGTAACATTTCCTTTTAAATAATAATCTAAAGTAGTATACTCATTAAAGAATTTTTTATTTATATCTTTTAAACGCTCAAGTAAAAATTGTTTTCTTGAGGAGAATGCTTCTTTTGAAAAATTTTTGTTATATAACTGTTGAGCTTCTGATGTATTGGTTTGTATTAATTTAAGTAACTGTTCTACCGTATAATTTTCTCCGTTAATGTTTACAATACGAGAAATGTCTTCTGTATTTTTAATCTCATCCAATTTGTTAAAAATTACTTGTTTTGTTTGATTAAAAGATTTATCACATTTCTTATAATTTGACAAAACCGCTTTTGTTGCAAGGCTGTCCCAAGTTTGAGCCAGCTTATCACATAAAGGTCCTAATTTTAGTGTACGCGCAACCTTATCTGCAAAACTGTCTTTCATAGCAGAAAAATTTACAAACATTTGGGAGCGCGTAAGAGTTTTATCAAGAAAACGAGCAGCTTTCACCGAGAGCACTTCTAAAAATGTTGTCTGCTCTTTAGTTTTGTTCTTTAATACTTCTGCTTTAAGATACCCTTTTTTAATAAAATTAGAAACAAAATCAAGAATATTCTTTCTATAGAATGCTGCAGTATAACCGCCGACAACAAGAGCAATACCACTGCCAATTAAAATATTTTTAAGTTTTTTCTTATCTGCAGACTTTTCTTCTTTATCAGTAGAAATAGGGGCAGTAGCTGTATTTAGTGTAACAGAATTTTCGCTGATTGAACTTGTATTTTCATCAGCCGCACTTTTCATATAAACATTTTTACCAGTATTTGGAGTATACGATCTTACACTAATTCCTTCCATACATATATAAAGATACTACATAAAAAAAAATTGCCTAAATGTAACAATATGTAACAAAAAGGCAATTTTTGCTGATATATAAACTTTATATAGTTACAAGAGACGAGGAAAAAGAGAATGTCAGACAAGTATAATGTCGCAATAAAACCTATAAATACATCTTATGCAAAAGATGATGCAGGAGTGAATAATCTGCAAAACCAGCTATTGCTGTTTGATTTTACAGGTACGATAACTACCCCTCCAGCCCGAGCCGCGTCTCCTATGCAAATGTTTACTATGCTAATTGAACAATGTAATACGTATTTTGGAAATGCCATGAGATTAATGCCTATGTTTATGCCGGTTGATAATCTCGGTATTGCAGATATACAGGCAAAAGCAAGAGAAGATATAGAAAGAAATAAGCCTGTTAAACTGGATAACGCTTTTGAAACAATGGTAGAATTCGTATTAAAAGATGAGGGCGGATATGTAAATCATCCCAAGGATCCCGGCGGTTCTACTAATATGGGTGTTACACAAAAAACTTACGATTGGTATTGTCAATTAAATAAACTACCGAAAAAAGATGTTAAAGATTTGACAAAAGAAGAAGCTAAACAGGTTTATTATCAATTATTCTGGGAAAAATCAGGAGCTGATGAAATAGCTGAAAGCGGAAATGCGCAGCTTGCGTATGTTGTATTTGATACAGCAATACACAGCGGTATTGGCAGAGCCAAAAGACTTCTTAAGGAATCAGGGGGAGACGCTGATAAAATGCTTGAAAAGCGCCTAAGCTTTTTAAAGGGGCGTAGTGCCTGGAAAACCTTTGGTGAAGGCTGGACTAACCGAATCGCAAAAATTTCGGAAAGAATCGATAACCTGGGAGAACAAAAAGAATACTTGGCATAATATATTGAAAACGGCTTTAAATAAATTAGAGCCGTTTTTATATTGTATCAAACCCTGCTTGTAAGAATTTTTCACGGACTTTTGCAACCTCCTGTTTTGATGGCGGTGTTACGCCAAGCTTGTATTCTAAGCCAAGTTTTTTGTATTTATCGCGTGCCATATCGTGATATGGCAGGAGTTCGACCTTTTCAAGCTTGTACTTTCTTAATGTTTTAATTAAATCTTCTATATATTCATTTCCCATAGTATACCCGGGAGTTAAAACCTGCCTTATTCTTGTTTGTATATTATTTTCTTGTAAAAACTTAAGAAAATTCAAAACTTTATCATTAGATTTGCCTGTAAGTTTTTTGTGAATATTGTTATTAAGATGTTTAATATCAAGCATAACAAGATTAGTGTATTTCATAAGTTCTTTCAAGTCATCAGTAATATCAATGTACCCGCAGGTATCAACAGCAGTATGTATATTATATTCTTTTAATTTTTTAAACGATTCAATCAAAAACGGGATTTGCATCAAAGGCTCCCCGCCGGAAACAGTAACACCGCCGCCGGAAGCATCATAGAAAACTTTATATTTTAAGACATCTTTAATAAACTCATCAGATGACATTGTATTTGCTTTCCCAAACCAAGTATCAGGATTATGGCAGAAAAGGCAGCGGAAACAGCAGCCTTGAAGAAACAACACGTATCTTATACCAGGTCCATCCAGGGTGCCCATTGTTTGAATTGAGTGATAATTGCAAATTTCCATAACAAGTTAATTATATACTAAAAACAGATTACAAAAATCCCCTAAGTAAAGAGATTTATATCACAGTTTACACTAAAAAGGTTAAACTTGTCATTCTAAACTCGTTTTCATAACTATCCACGATAAATTATTTTGTCAAGATAATTGTTTACAATTTTCTAGGGGGCACTTCATGTATGCTCAACCAATCTGACTAGTATAAAGTGTTAGACTTGTCATCTGGTAAAATGCCGAAACAAGTTAAGCAGGACAGTCGTCCTGAACAAGCCGAGCGGAGAATAAAAGGCAGAGCTGTATCCGTTTAATGCGAGGCGTATTTCAGAACCTTACCGACGCGGAGTGCAGCGTAAGGCGTGTTACTTATATTATTGCTATTTGTGATGGCGGCTGGAAACAGGAACTTCACGCCGGTAAGATGCTGAAACAAGTTCAGCATG
>CALVFU010000014.1 GCA_944326905.1 Candidatus Gastranaerophilales bacterium | reverse complement strand
TCATAACTGTCCTCTCTTTTGCTTGTATGCTGCGTTCTGTCATTTTATGCAACAAAATATACAAACGGTTGCATAAATGGGGGAAAGTATTGTAAATACTAGCATAGACTAAGCTATTACATGCTTTAATATTAATTTAATGTGATATAATAACCAGTATGTATAAAATACTTTTTATTATTTTATTTTTATTTATTATTTTTCCAGCTATTGGAGCAGAAAAGGGCAGGATTGAATATACTCCGCGAATTGATTATTCATTGATTAATACAAAAGAATTTGAAGACAAAGCTTTTCAATACTACACAATAGCAATCCAATCAACAATCAAGGAAGAGCAAATAAAAAATGCAGAGCTGGCAGTAGGCTGTTATAGAATTTTGACTTCAAAACACCCAGCTTCACCAAAATACACACTAAAACTGGCTCAATTATATAACTTAATGGGACACGACAGACTTGCAAAAGAATTTTATTATAAAACAATCAGCCTGGATGAAAATTATGCCCCGGGTTACGAAGGATTTGGAGACTATTACTATAACAGGAAAGAATATAGAAGAGCGCTTAAGCAGTATAATAAAGCATATATTCAAAACAACTCCATATACAATGTTAATAATAAAATAGGTACAATCTACCAAAAGTTAGGCGATACCCAATCTGCTGTTAAGTATTTAAATGAAGCATATAAGATTAACCCGACAGAAGAATTAAATGTTAAAATACGCTTGTTAGAGGAATTAAATTCCTCCAATGCGTTATATTATAAAAATACAAGGATTCATTTCGTCGAGGATTAATTTAAGGATGAGACGTCTATTTATATTAATATTGTTATTATTTATGGCAATTAGTATTAATGCCGCGTATGCGATGGCGGTATTCCAGCCGTTTCAGCCCGGAGCCGGCGAGATAATCTTTAATCAGGCGATTCACAAAGTAAGTGTTATTGACCCTAATAATGAAAACAATGCAAGAAGTGCACGTTTCCCGGGTTTAAGAGGTACAAACCAGCTTGTAGTATATACTCCTGAATTCGGCAGGCGGACTAATACTAACGAATTTGGAACAGAAGCACTTGTAATAGATGGTATTGTAACCCAATTAAGCGGCGCAAATACTCTGATACCTGCTAATGGAATTGTTATAAGCGGACATGGTGAAGCAAAACACTGGATAAATGAAAATCTTATTGTAGGCGCAAAAGTTTCCATCGATCCTGTTAATAAAACTATTACTTCTTATATTACTTCTGATACATTCCTGTTCAGTGCCAAGCTTAAGCTTATAGAAGTTCAAAACATAATGAACTACTATATTAAAACAACCCCGCGCTATGATGCAAGAAAAACAGTTACTGCTATAAACAAATCTAAAGAGAATATATATAAAGCCCAAAGAGACAGTGCAAATGCCCAAAAGTATTCAGGGCGCGCAATTGAATATGCAAACGAAGCTTTATCTCTTGTTGTTCCGTATAAACAAAATGAATTAAAAGGTGTATGGCTGCGCCCTACCTGTAAATCTGAAAAAGATATAACTGAAACACTTGATTTACTGGAAAAGGCAGGAATAAATACTGTATTTTTAGAAACATATTTTCACGGAAAAACAATCTATCCGAGTGATTTAATGCTTTCCTACGGATTTATCGAACAGAATGAAGACTTTGCAGGGTTTGATCCGCTGGAAATATGGATTAGAGAAGCTCACAAACGAAAAATAAAAGTTCATATATGGTTTGAGACATTTTATGTAGGTAATAGAAACCCAAAGAATTATCCTAACTATATACTTTCAATACGTCCTAATTGGACAAATTTACCCGGAAACAGCGCAGGCTCTATTGAGCCTGTATATTCTACCTCAGAACACAACGGTTATTTTATTGATCCGGCAAATCCTGAAGTCCAAGATTTTTTGATAAAACTGCTTGAAGAAATAATATGCAAGTACAAGCCGGATGGCATAAATCTTGACTATATTCGCTACCCTCAGGCTATTTCGCCGGAAATCCCGGGCTATGAAAGTTCAACGTGGGGATATACATCATATGCCCGTGACGGTTTTAAAGAGTTATATAATGTTGATCCAGTTGAATTAACCCGTGCTGATCCCTTATGGGATAAATGGCTGTTTTATCGTGCTCAAAAAGTTACCGATTTTGTAAAAAAAGCATCAGATCTTTGCCGTGCAAAAAATGTTACGCTTACAACTGTAATTTTTCCAAACTATAAAACAGCTTTAACAACAAAAATACAAGATTGGCGGATGTGGTCGAGGAATGATTATGTAGATGGATTTACGCCTCTGTTTTTAACCTGCGACCCCAAAACTACTGCAAATATGATTAATGAAATCAGAAACTTGAGTGCGCATAAAACAAAACTGTATGCCGGATTGTTTGTTACATTTATAAAAGGAGCACCTGAGGACTTAATAAGAATTATTCACGAGAGCAGACGTTTTGGGCTAAACGGAGTTATTATATTTGATTATGCCCACTTTGGCAGCGAGTATATGAATATACTTACTGCAAGCGCTTTTAACGATGGTACAAAACAACGAATCGTTTGTGAAACACCTGCTAAAATATGCACAAAATGCAAAAAAGATAAAAAATGCAGAAAATGCAGAAAAGAAGAAAAACGACTCAAAAAGGAGATGAAAAAACGGGAAAAGATGCTGAAGAAAAAAAGATAACCCCGCGGAAATTTTTGGGGATATGGTTTTCCTGCTGTTCAACTTACGGACGTATTTATAAAAACAAAGAAGGAACAGCATATACAGGCTGCTGCCCAAAGTGCGGCGCCAAGGTTTCAGTAAGAATAGGAAAAGAAGGAACAGGAAGGAGGTTTTTCCGTGCTGAATGAGATTAGACAAGAAAACGAATTAATAGATATTTTTTGCTCGCTGGTAAAAATTCCAAGCCCTTCTAAAAAAGAGGAAAAAGTTATTGAGTGGATAAAGAATTTTGCAAAAGAAAATCAAATACAGTGTGACAGTGACAAATACGGAAATTTGTATTTAAAGGTGCCTGCAACAGACAATTCTAAACAGCCTATTTTATTATCAGCGCACATGGATGTTGTTGGGGATGCATCGCCTATTGACTTAATCCTTGACGGCGATTATATCAAAGCTGACGGACGAACGCTGGGAGCTGATGATAAAGCCGGGGTTGCCTGTGCGCTTAATCTTGCAAAAGAAATTAAAAACAATACGCTAAAACACGGCGGGCTTGAAATTCTGTTTACGCGAGATGAAGAAACAGGGATGAGCGGAATCGAGAATGCAGAATTTGACAGAATTAACTCTAAGTATGTTCTTGTCCTTGATGCAGATAAGCTTGGTCAGTTACAAATCGCAGGGGCTGGGTATACGAATGTTAAAGTAACCGTAAAGGCTTTAAAAGGAGGGCACTCTGGTATAGATATTGACGACGAGTCCAGGTTAAACGCAGTTAAGCTTGTATGTGAACTTATTAATAACTTTCCGCAAGGAGTATATTATAAGGATGAAATGGGTGTTGTAACTTCTTGTAATATCGGAGCAATTGCAGGAGGCGGTATCCAGAATGCTGTTAAAGCGCTTATTGATGAAAACGTTAATTCTAAGGACTATATAACAGAAATCGTTGACCGCTCTTCTACTAATATAATTAATACACTTGCAAAAGTTTCTTATTCAATCAGAAGTTCTAATCTGCAAAAAGAACAAGAGCTTAAACATATAATGATTAATTATATAGATAATTTTAATAAAAAATACGCCGGGCTAGCTGAAGCGGAAATAGAATTTTCTGTACACCTGCTGCCGTTTGAAAAGTCTGATGATAATTTTATCCCGGAAGTTCATACCAAAGCAAGTGAAATGGCAGGGATTAAAAACTCGGTTGAATCATTCCATGCTGGAGCCGAAACCCATATTTATGCAAATAATAAAAATAAACACGGTGAAAAATTCATCCCGTTTTTAGTCGGCACGGCTGATGTTTATAATATGCACTCAGCAGAAGAAAAAGTAAACTACAAAACCCTGCTTAAAGGGTATGAAGTTCTTAAAAATTTCTTTAATATATATAATTCATAAAATAAAGAAGAATTACATTTAAGCGCCCAGTCATTTATGACTGGGCGCTTAAAATATCTTTACAAATTAGCAATTTTTCTTAATAAAAAAACTTTGTTTATTTATAAAAGAATTGGAGAATAGATAAATGGGGAATTTAAGCAGAGTCTTAGCAGACGGGAGGAAAATTTTATTATCACGTGCAGGAAAAAGAACGTGTATACAGATATTAGATAAATCCGACAATCTGGTTTTTGTAAGAAACAAAGCAATAAAAACAGTCTCCAGGCTTGAATCAAAGCCCACGGAAGTTAGAACAAGCATTGGCTTTTTACCCCAGCAGCTGCCAAGTCATCAATATGACGGCGTAAGGCGGCAGATTGGTTTTATGAGACAAAATCAAACACCTGAGGTTTACAAAGTTGATGGAGCCAAAACCCAAATAACTACTATATCAAAAACTGATTTAAGTATACCTGAAAGTAATATAACTATTACAAATACACAAAGAGTACGTACTCCTGACGGTAAAATTAGAACAAGACCTCTTCCTGAAACAGATAAAATGAGAAAATTAGGTGAGGCACAACTTGATTTGATTAAGTGGCGGAAATTACTTAGTTTTAAACCAAATGCCCCACTGAAACACGAAAATAGCATTGTGGATACAAAAATTTTGCGCTCTGACCAGCCCCAAAATTATAATAAGAGAAAAATAGATTTGCCTTATGATGAGAAAAGTACTACTGTTGAGCTGAAAGATATTAAAAAGGATATTGATATGCCTTTAAAGATGGCAAAATCTAAGAAAAAAGTCAAACCGTCTAAATACAGCAAAAGCTTGAAACATTCAGACACTGAAGATTATACTAAAGACGCCAAAACAGAAGTTTTCTTAGACGGTAATCAAATAAAAGACTTAATGCCGTATCAAAATAACAAATACTTTCAAACGAGTTTATTAACAGGAATCACAAAAAAACTTGGTCAACTGCAGCGGAAAATAGCGGAGTTGTGCCGTTAATAAGCTATATAAATAATATCCTTTAGGAATGAAGTGTCACCTCTAAAAACGTAAACAATCCACCTGCTTTTGTGTCAATGTGAATGGCGCGGCGGAGCAATCCAGCTTGATACTATTCAAGATGACAGTATATTTCCCCCTTAATATTGTTGGGCGAAAAATTATAAATTTCTCCTAAATCTCATACCCCCACGCAATATTTAAAAAGCCTTTCAACTGTTTAAACGAGCGGTATTCAAGCCGCTCAATGAATGCACTGTAGGCTTCAGGCGCCAATTCTTTTACTTTAATCGGATTAACAACTAATCCCTCAACGAATCTGGCAAACAACTCAGCAGGTTTAAGATAATATTTTCTTAAATGATTTAACTTTCTGCTGTACCTATTCTGACGGCGCTGTAATGAGCGTAAATTTAAATATGCCGCACACTCTGGCATTATCGTCGGAAAATCATTTTTTAATGTTTCAAGCGAATATATAATATATTTAAACTGCGAAACAACCTTTACTTTATCATACTTTAGCAAATACTTTGCCTCAGATTTTTTTATTTCTTTTTCAATTTTATCAAATTTCTCGCTGCGCTTAAATGCAGGATATTTCTGCTTTATGATGTTTTCCTGTTCTTTTATCTGATGTTTAATTTTTTGCAGTTCTTCATTTATATTATCTACATAAGTATTTCCGGCAACATAATTAGTTACAGCTATTAATTCATCAAATAAGATTTCGGATTTAACACCGAAAATTGCTTCTAAACACCCAAATTCTTTGTCTAACGTATGATGAAAAAAATGTGCAAACTCATGTGCTGTAACCTGCAGGAATTTTTCAGAATTAAGTGTTTTTGAGATGTCTATACGCTTTAAATCACTATTATGCAAAAATACACCCTGGTGCCCTCTTGCTTTGGTATTAGTTTTTATATCAATGCCGCACTCCTTGCAATAATCAACTATTTTTGCGAATGTTCTGTTTCTGCAACAAGCCATTTTAAATACTCTTCACTGCAATCAACTATCGGTAGTGATATTATTTCCGGGACATTATATTCATGAAGTTTTTCTATAACTACTTTTATCTTAGAATAATAATCTCTGCGTGTTTTTATAATCAATAAAACTTCTTTTTCTTTACACATCTCGCCTTCCCAAGAGAAATGTGAAACAACATTATCTACCATACTAACACAAGCAGCCAGCTTATGTTTAACAAGTGTTTTGGCAATTTTTTCAGCCTGGCTTTTACTTGGTACAGTACAGTACATTACCACAATATCCATAATAAACCTCCCTCTATATTAAATTAGTCAAATATTTTTCCGGGATTAAGAATATTTTTGGCATCGAAAACTTTTTTAACTTTTTTCATATACTCAAGCGACAGTCCGTTTACAACTTTAGGTAAAAAGTCTTTCTTCTCTACGCCAATGCCGTGTTCTGCAGAAATTATCCCACCCAGAGATATTGTCAACTTATATATTTCTTTTTTAGCTTCTTTATAATTATTATACTCTTTTTCATCGTCTAAGTTCAATGCAATCTGCGGATGAACATTTCCGTCACCGACATGCCCTACAATACTTACAATCAAATTATACTTATCGCAGATAGCTTTAATTCCTTTAACAAGCTTGCCTAAATTAGAGCGTGAAACAATTACATCATCAGTAAGCACATCCGGTTTAAGCTTTGCGGTTGCAGCAAATGATGCTCTGCGGGCTTTCCAGATTTTTTTTGCTTCCTCTTCGTTTGTTGAATACCTGACACCGCTGGCACCTGTCTGGTTCAGTATTTTGATAATACTTTCCCGCTGATAGTCCATTGAACATTCAAAACCATCAATCTCAATTATAAGCAGGGCATCTTTCTCTGTATTTAAACCGATATTGAAAAATTTTTCAACAGTAGTAATCGCGTTGCCATCCATAAAATCTAAGGTTGACGGCATAAATCTGTTTTGTAATATTGTATTTACAGAGCCGGCAGCATCTTTAACTGAATCAAAATATGCCATAATAACTTGTGATGCTTCAGGTTTTGGAATAAGTTTTAAAAGTGCTTCTACAACAATACCCAAAGTTCCTTCGCTCCCTATAAAAAGCTGCCCTAAATTATACCCGGTTGCATTTTTTATAGTATTTGAACCTGTTTGAACAATAGATCCGTCTGATAGTACAACCTTTAAATCTAAAACATAATCTTTAATCCCGCCATACTTAAAAGTTCTGGGACCTCCTGCTGATTGTGCTATAGCTCCCCCAATCGTCGACACTCTAAGGTTAGAAGGATCCGGCGGAAAAAATAACCCCATCTTTTCAACAGTTGTCTGTAAATCACCAACTACAACACCTGGCTGCACAGTTGCCGTCATATCAACTTTGTTTATGTTGATAATTTTATTCATTTTAGAAAAGCACATAACAATACCGCCGTAATCGCAAAAACACGCCCCGACCAGGTTAGTTCCAGCTCCGCGGCAGATTAAAGGGATATGATACTTATTTGCATATCTTACAATTGCTTGGACTTCCTCTATTGACTCAGGAAAAACAACTGCATCAGGCAGCTGCTTTGACTTCCGTGTATTTGTAGCATCTTGGGCGTATATATACCGCTCCTCTACCCCTGTTAAAATTTTTTCAGGAGTAAGTATTTTTTTTAAACCATCTATATTTCTACTTTTCGTCAACATATGAAGTTAGTTTCTCGACATTCTTGTTTAATTTATTTATTTGCTTTTCAAAACTTGCAATCTTTTTAACAAGCTGGGTATCGTCTTTTGAAGCTATTATATCTGATATTTTCTCAAGTTTATTTACAGCTTCACCATATCCACTATCAGATGATACCACATCAAGAATTTTATCCAACATAATTTCTAATTTATTTATCCGCTCCTGCTGTTTAGTAAATGCTGGTTCAAAGAAATCAACTATTTTATTAATCTTTCTCTCCAGTACCTGCATGCGTTCTTGCTGGTTTTGAAAAGTTGGTTCCAGAGATTCAATTATTACATTAAGCTTTGATTCCATCGCATCAATTTTATCTGATTGCGCGTCTATTTCAAACTTAACCGAGGTTGAATTTTTTATATCTTCTAATGCTATTTTTATTTCATTAATATCTTCTGTATTATTAAGTTTATCAGTGATATAGCTTAATTTTTCACCAGTCGAGTCAATCCACTCTGCTAAATATTCAAATACTTCATTAAACGCTTGGTTAGTGAGTTCTTGACGACCTACAATATCTCGGATAGAGGTAACTTGTGATTCTATCTTATCCATTCCGACTTCTTCATATAGGTTTTTGGTACGCTCATCAACTCCGCCCATAATATTTCGGAAGTCGTCTATATTTTCTTTTAAGCTCTTGTAGGATTCATCAGAAGATATTAAAAGCTTGTTTGTTCTTATGCTGATGCTTATAATATCATTTGCAATTTTTTCCAGCTCTTCCCTTACTTCACTTATTTCGTGATTAGGAATTTCTGTTTTTAAATATTCAAGAGTCTGCGAGGCTGATGATAAATTTTTTACCATATCATCAATCTCAGCACTCCTATTATGAGACTTAATTTCCTCAAGTGCTATACGGAGTTTTGTAACATCAGTTTCCATATCCTGCAGACTGTATGTACCAATCGTATCAGGCAGCCCTGAACTCAATATATTTATCTGGGCATTTACTCCATCAATTTTTGATATAATCTCTTCTTGCTCTTCTACAAAAGAAATTTGGCTGATTACATTTAGTAGCTGGGTAATTATCTCATTTTTAGCAGAACTTAGCTTGCTTGAAAAATTATCACTGCTAAATTCTTTTATCTCATTTGCAAATTCTTCTAAAGACATCTGAATATCAGATTTAACCGCTGCTTCAGAGTCTTTAATCTCGTCTTTTACACTTTTTTCATTATCTTGGATATATCCTATGATATCATCTTGTGAAGAATGAATATTTTTAAGCTCTAAAGCAAGACCATCAAGTAAATCTAATATCTCAGAAGTATTTTCATTGATATTACTTATTTTATCGACAGGAATAAAATCTTTTAAATCTTGTAGTTGATTAATAACTGTATCAATTGCATTTATTACGGCTTCTAATTCTTTTTTATTCTGGTTAGAACGAATTTCAGAAACAACTAAACGGAGTTTTGTTAGATCATTTTCAATATCACCAAGCGAATATTGAGAAGATTCCGGGTCTGTCTCCTGTATTGATTTTATTTGTTTTTTTACCAATTCTAAAGATTCAGCTAAACTTTTGCCATTAGCAAATATATCGCTCAACAATTCCTTATCTACAAGGTTTTCGCTGGTAAATTTTTCTGCAAGTTCTTTTGTGTTAATAGCGGCTTCGGATATTGCCTTTAATTGGAATACATGATTATTTTCAATTGTATCTTCTATACGGCTTAATGTATTATTGTAATCCTCTACTATTTCAGACTGGGTATCTGCAATTTTTTTAACTTTTTCACCGACATCTTCCAGTATCGGTTTTAAGCTATTAAATGAATCTTCAACAGCCGTCTTTAGTTCTAATGTTTCAGCTTCAAAAGAAATTTGATTAAAAATACTTATTAGATTAGTTATTATTTCAGATTTTACAGAGTCTAACAGCTCCTTAACATCAGGAATTTTAATTTCATTCAACCTGTCAATTATTTGCTCGAAGTTTTTGTCCTGCTTATCAAGAATATCAGAAAATTTAATATTGTTCAAATAAGATACAATTTGTTCAATGCTTTTCCCTTGTTTATTTAATATCTCTGTAGTATTAAGTTCTGATAACTTAGAATTTATTTGTTCAACAAGCTCTTCTTGCTTAATTAGAATATCATTGTTATTAATATTGGCAATATGCGCAACAATATGTGCAAGGCTTGCGTCTTGTTTTGCTAATATAGTATTAAGCTTTGTACTGATTTCTGTACTTGCACTGCTGTTTTCTATTTTAGAAGAAAGTGCATTATTAAGTGCTGATAATCCGCTTTGAAGTGCAGTTCTTAATTCTTTAAATCCTGCTGCATTTTCTACATTTGAAATAATTCTGTTAAAGGACTGCTCAATTTCTGCCTTAAATTGTTCGCGTGCTTCATTAATAGTTTCCAGCTTGTCTTTAAGTTCAGAAATGTTGGCAGAAATTGTTTCATTTAGCTGTACGCCGGCAAGCAGTTTATCCACCTGTGTACGTATGTAATCAACTGCCTCTTGCGGAATCTCAGAATGCAGCTTATCTAGTGATGAGCCTAGTTTATCAATTTCAGCTCTTACCTCTGCCAGGTTAGCAGCACTTGCACTCTCTTCTTTTAAACTGCCAAGGCTCAATTTGATTTTTGCGAAATCGGATTCTATGTTTAATAAGGTATATTTATCAGTATCTTCTGTTCCAGACAATTTCGTAATAATATCTTTTAATCCTGCTATTTGCGAAGATAGTATTTCCGTCTTATTATTCACTTCGGATATAATATTTGTACTGCTGCCAAGAATATTATCAATAGAGCCAGCTAATTGCACTACTGAATTTCTCAGTTCTTCTTGCTGCTGTTTTATAAAATTGACAATTTCTTCTTGCTCTGATGAGAACGAAATTTGATTAAAAATCGTTATCATTTGAGTGATAATTTCAGATTTAAAATCTAACAGCATTTTGGATATATCATTCTTGTTGTTTTTGTCTAAAATTTCATTACAAAGCACAAGAATATCATCAACAGAAGTAAGCTGATTATCTAACTGTGATTTGACAGATAGGATTTCCTGAATAATTCTTTCATTATTGATTTTTACATTATCCATTAATCCTGAATTAATAAGAGATAATGATTCATGGAGTTCAGCAGAGTATTTAGCATTGTTACTGCTTAACTGTTGTATTGCACTGAACAATGATGTCGAATTTTTCTCAGCAGTCTCAGCCAGCTCTGACAGAAGTTCATGTGTCTTGTTAAATGAATCATTTGTTAAAGCGTTTGTTACTGCTAAATGTAATTCTTCAAGCTTATTAAGAACTAAATCACTTGTCCCGGCTGCCGGAATACTTAAAGCATTAATTTTTTGAGAAAATTCTTCAATTTTGCTTACTGCATCATCTACTGAGACTCCGCCGTTATTTGCAAGTTTAAGAAGCGAATTTCCAAACAGTTCCAATTTTTCAATAATTTCAGACTGTGTTAATTCACTGCGCTCTAATGAGCGAATGATACCTGCTTCTAAAATTCCAAGCCGGTCAATAATATCCGATTTATTAGCTTTTCCTTGCTCTGCTGTACGTTCAGGTATTTTATCTAGATTTGCACTTATAAACTCCAAAGCTTCTTTTACAGAGCTGTTCTCAGAATAATTTTTTTCTGCATTTTCAGAAATCTGCTTGAGTTCAGAGTTTATATTATCAAGCTTGTCAGCTATAGCAGCACGCTCTGTGCTTTCTCTAAAGGCAGTTTCTGAAAATCCGTTTATCTTTGTCTCTATATTTCCAAGGCGCTCGGCTAAATCATTTTTATTTGAAATTGCTTGCTCTTTTACTTCTGAAATTTTCTTTATTACTGTTTCCATTAAATCAGCAATATTAGATTTAATCTTTGTTCCTAATAAAGACAGCTCGTTTAGTATTTCTTCATCTTTCTGGTTCTCTGAGGTTGATTTACTTGCAGAAATAGCCTCTGCAACTGTTGCAAACGCCTGCTCAAAGGCATCGTTAATATGAGAGCATACTTTATCTTTTGTATTCTCTAATTTGTCATCGAGATTAATCAGTTCCGTAATATTTGGAATTTCTTTTTTTAGTTCCGATACAGCATTTATAAACTCGTTTCTAAAAAGTTCTAATTCTGAATTATTTTTGCCTTCAGAAAGTTCTACAAAAGATTTTATTTCATCAATAGCTTTGTCAATACAATTATCAACAGAAGTATTAATGCTATTAACCAGCTCAGAGCGGACATCAACCAAAACACTCCTGTTAATCTCAGGGATACTTTCTATCCTTTTGATAACACCGTTTCCTAATAGTGATTGGAATTCTTCCCAGCGCGCCTGATTATCGGTTATATATTTAGCTTCAAATTCTGAAAGCTTTTCAAATATCGTATTCTTTATCCCTGAAATACGATCATTTAATTCTGCTTTCATTTGATTATTATTCAGGTCTTCAATAACGTATTCTTTAAACTCAAAAACTTCATTTTTTAAAAGTGATAACTCATCATACGCTTTTTTAATATCTTCACGTATAAAAGTACTGTTGCTTTCTATTTTGGTTGCAAGATTTTGGAAATGAGTTTGGTTTGTCGCATCAAAATTTGTTAAACGGGTATTAACTTTTTCAAGATTTTCTTTTATAAAACTGTTAATTTTCTCAATTGAATCTGAGGAATAATCTTTCAGTGCGTACTCTATGTCTCCAAAACGTTTTTCTAATTCTATGTTGTTATTTTTATTATCTGCAACACTTACATAAGAAACAATATCAATCAAAGAAGATGTAATACTGTTTAACAGACTTCTTAATTCTGATAAACCGTCTTTGTGGATAGAAATTAAATCAGACTTACACTCTTCGGTTTGTTGTTTAAGTGTTTCAAAAGCCAGGTTAATTTTTTCAATGTCCTCAGTTGACACCTGTCCTAAAGCGGATTTAAAACTATTCACAATATCAGCTTGAGCGTTAGCAATGTCAAATTTAACATTTTCAATGGAATTTTGGACATCAAATTCCATGATTGAGTTTATTTTTGATTGGAGATCCGCAACCCCGTCTTTTGCTGCGGAAAAATCTGCTTCTACAGTGTCAAGCTTAAGGTTTATATTCCCGGACAATTCTGTCATCTGCCGGCTTGTGTTGCTTAAAGATACAGCATGAGCGTTTAAAAGCCCTGCAAGAGTATTTTCTAGTGCTGCAAGTCTTTCTGATACATTTTTAAACAACTGTTCGTTAGCTTTATCAGAAGAAGATTCAATATCACTAATACTGGACTTTAAACCGATAAGCGACCCTGAGAGCGCCTCAAG
Organism: Candidatus Gastranaerophilales bacterium; assembly: GCA_944326905.1. Classification (GTDB taxonomy): domain Bacteria; phylum Cyanobacteriota; class Vampirovibrionia; order Gastranaerophilales; family Gastranaerophilaceae; genus CALUTH01. The sequence continues at coordinate 22,164 of CALVFU010000014.1, read as the reverse complement.
ATTTTCTCCTGCGGCAGCTTTAATTTCAGATGCCAGTATATCAACTTTCTGCTTAATATCGTCAATTGTCCGCTGAGCAGTCAATTCGGATAACTGTGAAAATTTATTTGATAAATCGCTTATATAAGTTTTTATATTTACTTCACTTTTTGTAAGTGAACTTTGAATATTTTGAAAATTAACATGGATATCAAGCGCTTTTATGTTAGAAGCTATTGTTTCCAAATCATTTTTTATTACGTATAAGTCATTTTGTGAAAGATTTACGGTATTAGCAATTTGCGAAATGGCGTTTTCTAAATCCGTTTTTATTTTGTTAAATGAATTTTCATCAAGGACTTTATTGATTGCTGCTTCAATTTTAGTGAGTTTAGAAATATAGTCGCTTGCAGACTCGGAGTCAACATTTTGGAGAATATCTTTTAGGCTGCTAATTAATGCAGAGGCATTATCTATCTTCTGGTAAAGCGGCTCGACATTGCAGTTTACAGCTAATTCGCTTATTGAATTATAAATCTCTTTATTTTGTAAAGATAACTCTGAAAGGCGTTCTTCCGTGTTCTTGCTGTCACACTTTGCCAGGACACTTGCAAGAGTTTCTTCTATTTGAACAGATTTTTTATCCAAAACTTGAATTGATGCCAATATAGAATTGGATGTCATATACAGGTTTTCAAAATCTTTGTCATAATGATTGTCAGAGATTTTATCCCGTAAATCATCAAGAGCTCGCACGATTGTACCAAAATTGTCGCCAAGATTGACAATAATACTCTCAAACCCGTTGTTAAAGCGTTCAAGTTCGCGTTTCAGCGTATCAAGATTGGATAATATAGCAGAAGATGAAGAATCGTCGCTCCTTAACGCTTCTATTCTAAGAATAATATCTGTAAGAGTATCTTTTTGTGAAACTACTTCGCGAGAAAAAACGGATAAATTTGTCGCTATGATATCAAACAACTCTTTGATTTCAGAGGATTTTAGAGAATCCACACTGTTTTTTAAAATATTACTAAAAAGGGATTCAATGGTTGAAAATTTTGAAACAAGCACACTGTGACGTTCGTCCAAGGATTGCTTCATATTAGCAAGCGCTGAATTCATAAGCTCAAGATTATCTTCTTGGTCTATTTTATCAAGCTTGGTATTAATCACATTTAAAACCTTGCTCATATCGCCGGCATTAAGTACATCTTGCGCTCTGATTGAATTCAAAAGCGATTTAATTGTATCGAAGTTCTCTTTTATATCCGAAAGATTGTTTAACTCACTCATCAAAAATATCCCATAAAATACTACATAGTTATAATACTACAAACATGGTAACAAATCTTTATTTAAACACCAAGAAGTTAATATTTGTTAATCATAAAATTACAAGATGCAAAGAAATGCGGCAGTGATATATCACTGCCGCATTTCTTTGCTTGTTTTGTCAATTTTAACACGCGCAAACCTGCTTAGCTTGAAGTTTTAGAATTTCAGCTTTGTCAACTTTTTCCCACGGAATATCTAGGTCGGTTCTTCCCAGATGTCCGTATGATGCAAGGAGCTGATAGAATTTCCCGCCGTTTTTAGCAGGCAGATTCCTTAAATCAAAATCTCTGATAATTGCTGCAGGCCGTAGGTCAAAATTCTTTTTAACCAATGCACTTATTTCATCATCAGAAATTTTGCCTGTTTGGAAAGTATCTATAAAAATCGAAACAGGTTCTGCAACTCCAATTGCGTACGCAAGCTCAACTTCGCATTTTTCAGCAAGTCCTGAAGCAACAATATTTTTGGCAACATATCTTGCGGCATAAGCAGCAGAGCGGTCAACTTTTGTAGGATCTTTACCGCTGAATGCGCCGCCGCCGTGTCTTGAATACCCCCCGTAGGTATCAACAATTATTTTCCTCCCTGTCAAGCCGCTGTCACCTTGAGGTCCGCCGATTACAAAGCGCCCTGACGGGTTAATTAAAATCTTTGTTGAAGCATCCGGCTTAACGGATTGAGATTCGAATACATAATCTATTACACATTCTTTGATGTCATTACAGATAATTTTTTGAATTTTAGAATTGTCGATAATTCCTTCAATTTCAGGACTATGCTGAGTTGATATAAGAATTGTATCAATTCTTGAAGGTTTGCCGTCGATATATTCCACCGTGACTTGCGACTTGCCATCCGGCCTCAAGTAGGTTAAAATACCTTCTTTACGCACTTGTGCAAGCCTGTATGCCAGTTTATGAGCAAGGCTTATAGGAAGCGGCATAAGTTCAGGGGTTTCATTACATGCAAATCCAAACATAATGCCCTGATCGCCGGCTCCGATATTTTGAGTTTCAGAGGTTGAAGTGTCTGCATTTTCTGAACGTGTTTCATACGCTTTGTTAACTCCGCCTGCAATATCAATTGACTGCTCATCAATACTTGTTAATACTGCACATGTATCACAGTCAAAACCGCCGCCTTGTATTCCGTGATATCCAATATTGCGGATTGTATTTCTAACAACCTGCGGAATGTCAACATAACAGTCTGATGTAATTTCACCGCAGACAAGAACCATGCCGGTTGTTGCCGTTGTTTCTGCTGCAACCCTTGAATTTGGCGATTTTGTTAAAAATTCGTCAAGTATTGCATCAGATATCTGGTCGCATACTTTGTCGGGGTGACCTTCTGTTACAGATTCAGAAGTAAATAAGAATTTTTTTGATGTCATTTTTATCTCCTTAATTTATTGTACCGGTAAGGTTTTTAATTCCGACCCGGTTTAATTTACACGTATCCACAGTATTATAAATCCAAAAAATTCTTAAATCAAACTTTCAAAAGAAAATGTTAATGAAAATTCACAATAAATGTAAATTCTTTGTAAAAAATTAATTTTTATTTATAATAATATGTAATTGTAATACTAAAATAGGATGAGTATATGAACAATATGAATGAAAGCGTTGGTAAGAAGATTGTAGAAGCATTAAAAAGACAAGCAGAGAGCGATATGTCATCGCCATTGAACAAAACTTCTGCTTTTCAGCCGCAAAGGAGAATCGAACAAGAGCCAGCAGTAAAAGAAATTAAAACAGTAACCGAAGAAATTCCTCAACCGATTAATAATTCGTTTAATGATATTTTTGCTGATACGGATAATGATACTATCGCTTCAATACAAATTCCGCAGCCAAAGTCTTCTATACTTGACGACTCTTTTGACAATATGACAGGGTTTAATGAGGCTACTCCCTCTCAGTTTGCACAAGTGAGTGAGCCTGCTGTATTTGAAATGCCGTCAAATATTATTGTTCTTAAAAAGCTTATTTCACAATTGCCGAGCGGTGTTTCCAGACATACAGGCGCGCAGATTATTAAACAAACAATGGAAGCATTAGGTATTTCGATGAGAAGTGTTCTACAAGACGCCCAGCAGGTGCAGGAAAATCTGAAGAGTTCAGCAAAAGAATGCCAATCCTACATTCAAGAGTACAAAAAACAGATAGTTACTCTTGAAAAACAATCTCAAAATTACCAAAAACAGTATGCAGCACTTAATGATTTGATAAGTCTGTTTATCCAGGCAAACAAATAAAAGCAGGTATTTATGTCAGAAGATAAAATAGTTAAACTTGGCGCAAAACGTGATAAAAAAGAGGTTAAGCACCATACGCATGCCAATAAACAGGAAGAATTTGTTCCCTCTCATGAACTTATTAATTGCAGTTTTTGCGGGAGGTCCTCTGCAGAGGTAATAAAAATGGTTAAAGGTCCCGGGGTAAATATTTGCGCTGAGTGTACAATGATTGCCCTGCAGTATTTAATTCTCAACGACAGGCTGCCTTCCGCCGAGGCACAAATGTTACTTGATGCTTTCTGGGGAAAGGCTAAATAAATCTTACGGAGTTTTAATATGAATAAAATCCAAATAAAAGCGGAATTTGTAATGCTGCTATCTAAGCTTGAACTTGGCAGCAGCGATTGTTTGGATAGTATTAATGCTCTAAAATCTGTAGGAGAAGAAAAATATATTACAGGAATTGCTCTAAAAGAAGCAGTATCTTGTGATGAAAAAAAGTTATCAAAAATTTTGTTTATTCTGGATAATATAGTTGACAAACATAAGCTTGAAGGCTATCTATGGGAATACATAAAAGACAATGAGTACCCTGACAGCCTTAAAATTGCTGCTTTTAATATTCTCAGCCGTTTTAATCCTGATTGCAGTTATCTCTCAGTTAAAGATTACATTGCGGATTTAGATGAAATAATTGAAGATGAAACCAAAGAAGTTTTAGCCTCTGCACTAATGAATCCTGAAGCTCAAATTGATTTTATGGATTTTTTAAAATCGCTGGGTGAAGATGATAAAATTGCGTTATTAGACTCGCTTAAAGAAGATTATGATGGTGATGCGCTGGCGAATATAATTATTCCTGTATTTTTATATGCCCCAAACAGCAGAGAAGGAATGGCGGCTCTTAATCTGCTTGGGGATACAAGGTCACAATTAGCGTATCACGAATTGGAAAAATCATTGGCGTTTGTAAGTGATGACTTAAAACCAATTGTGAATAAAAATATGTCAAAACTTAAACTTTCAGGAATAAGAGTTGATGAAACACTGAAATTCTACAAGGAAGTACTTTCTGTATCTAAGCCGTATAAATCCATTGTTTCTTACCCTGACGGGCACGGAAATATGGCAATAATTTTTACAAGAAAAAGAAGTGAAGATAATTCAATTCAGCTTCTTGCTATAGTTATTAATAATAAATATGGAATGTTGGATAGTTTCGGCTTTAATTCAATCACAGAAGATGATTATCTAATGATTAAAGACAGATTTGTTAATGGCAGCAGATGTGCAGAAATCTCACCTGGGTTTGTAAAATATCTGTCAAATTTATCGGAAAAAATATCAAGAGAAAATAATGAAATTATACCTTATGAATATATATGCTGGAGAAGTATTCTATCAGATATAGAAGAAGAGCAGCTTGATTTTACATTTGAGCAAACTGATTTATCCCGGGATGATATTGAAAATTTATTTAATCTTGATTTTATTGAAAAGTGGTTTTTTGATATATATACATCGGATGAGTTTGCAGAAATAATAAAAAGATTGAATGCAAAACTCCGCGCTAATCAATTTGGTACAAATTTCACCCAATTTGTTACAGAAGAGTATGATAATATCTTTACCGAAGAAGAAATCAAAGCTCAAAACGGGAAAATACTTTTGGCTGCATATTTAAAAAGAATTGAAGGAAATAATGAGCTAGCCTGTAAAATTGCATCATTACAAAATAACAAGGAATTTTTTACTAATATTTTAAAAAGAAGTATATATGAGCATTATATTGGAAAGCGTTGGCAGCTTCAGAATGAGAGCAAAACGCTGGATGTGTTCTCAAAGCGTTCAAAAACTAAGGCAGAGGATTTTAAACGGCTGGAATTAGATTTAATAATAACGGGTATTGAATCAGAATGGGTTCAAAATGCATAAAGTAATGGGGCTGGATGTCGGTACAAAACGTATAGGGGTTGCCTTAAGTGACTTTTTACATATAACAACAGCACCTCATTCGTGTATAGAAAGAGTTCCAGAGAAGGATGCAGTTGAAGAAATAAAAAAAATTGCCTCAGAGAACCATGTCAATAAAATAATAGTAGGTTTGCCTATTAACATGGACGGCACAAAGGGTGAACAGGCTGAAGACTGTGAAAATTTTGCAAAAAACTTTTCAGATTTTGATATAATATTTGAAGATGAAAGATTAACTTCCGAATTGGCGGAAGAGCGGCTGAAAGAAAGAAGAATTAATTTCAGAAAAAATAAAGGTCTTGTAGATATGGAAAGTGCTTGCATAATTCTTGAACAGTATTTATCAAGAAATAATTAGTCAGAAAGGAACTTTAAATGGGTAGCGAATCGGAAAATAATATAATCGAAATATTAGACGAAAATGGAAAGAAAATTTACTGTGAACTGTTTAATATAATAGAGTTTGAGGGGAATGAATACGCAATGCTCCTGCCGCAGGAACAAAAGGATGAACCAGATGCGGAATTTGTAGTAATGAAAATACTTGAAGATGAAGATGACATTGCATTTGTTAATCTTGAAGACGATGAATTTAAGCGGGTTGCGGAATATATAGAAAATATGCAGGACGATGAGGAATAATTGTGTTAGAGAAATTTACGGAAAAGGCTGTAAATGTAATAATTGAGGCAAGAAATACAGCATCAGAACTTGGCAGCAGTGAAGTTAAGCCGGAACATATTTTAATTGCCCTTGTAAAACAGGCAAAAGGAATATCTTTAAAACTGTTTAAAATGTGGAATATTTCAGAAGAAACTCTTTTGAATAAACTTGGAATTGAATATTCCAATTCTATAAGAGAGCGGGAAGTTCCTTTTGGCAAAGAGTGTAAAGAAATCCTTAAACGTACAATGGATTTTGCAAAAAAAACGGGGAATGAAAATATATTATTTGAACATATTTTTCTTGTAATAATCACTGACAAAGATCCTAATATTGAAGAACTGCTTTCTTCTTTCGGTTTTGATTTTTACCAAGCGAGAGAAATCTTAACAAAACTGGTACAGAAAAAGACAAAAAAACTTATCCACCCGGAAGCTGAAGATGAAGAAGAAAAAAACAAAGCTTGTTTTGAATCTATTTATGAGGGTTCAGAGTTAGCAAATATACTAGATACCGCGGCAGCAAAGCTTTCGGCGTCGCATTATGAGATTCTTGGTACAGAACAAATTTTAAGTGCTATACTTGAAGATAAATCTTCGGATTTGGCAAAGACGTTTGCTCAACAGGGGGTTACAGCCGAAAGTTTTATTGAAAGCCTAAATAAGCAGCAATCCCGCAAATCAGAATTTGAAGACAAAAAAATTATATTTACTCCAAATGCTTTTGGGGTAATGAATTTGGCATTGCAGATTGCAAAAGAATATGGTTCTTCAGTTGTTCGCCCTGAGCATGTTGTATTAAGTATATTAAATGCTAAAAAAGGGCTGGCGTATGATGTTTTAAAAGATTTAAAAATCAATGAAGAAGAACTCATCCAAGATATAGTTAAGCCTATTGAAAAACAAATGCCTGAAACTTTAAGAGTGCTGAGGCTTGCAAAAGAAGAAGCACGTAGAATAGGCAGAAACATTGTAGGAACTGAAATGTTTCTGCTTGGAATTATCGCTGAAGGTACGGGTATAGGAGCAGCCGTTTTAAAAGAATTAGAAATAACGCTAAAAGATGCAAGGCTTGTAGTAGAGAATCTTGTAGGATTTGGGAATGAGTATTTTGATAAAGAAATTATTTATACAAAACGAGCAAAGCGCGTATTAGAACATGCCTGGCTTCTTGCAAAGAAACAAAACAAGTCTAAAATAGGCTCAGAAGATTTACTGTCGGCAATTATAGAAGAACCTTCATCTTTAGCTATGAAAGTACTTGCACAGCTTGGGGTAGATGCTGTTGAGATAAAATACGGAATTTTAAATGAATGCAGCAAGAATCGATAACTTCTAAAATTAAAGCTTTCTTATCTAAATATAATCTATACGGAAAGACTTTTGTTTTAGGATTTTCCGGCGGGTATGATTCTATGTGTACACTGGATATTTTATCAAAGCTGGGTATTAAAATTATTGCAGCGCACTATAATCACGGCTGGAGGAAAGAAGCAGACCAAGAAGAACTTAACTGCAGGGATTTTTGTAAAGCGCGTAATGTGGAATTTTATTGCGAACTCGCTCCTAAAGATTTGGCTAAAACAGAAACCGCTGCACGAAATGCACGCTATGATTTTTTTCAGCGGGTTTTAGAAAAGTACCGAGCAGATGGAATAATTACGGCGCATAATAGTGATGATAATGTAGAAACAGTTATTTATCGGATTATAAAAGGGACAGGAATTATCGGATTAAAAGGGATACAAGCTGTTAGAGGCAATATTTATCGTCCGCTTATTTATTGCACGCGTTCCGAAATTGAAGAATACTGCCGAAAAAAAAGGCTTTTACCTAATATCGATTCTTCTAATAAAAATACAAAGTATAAAAGAAATTTTATAAGGCATGAAATTATCCCGTTAATGGAGGAGATAAATCCAGAATTTAAACTGGCTGTAAGTAAACTTTCAGAGCTTGTAATGCTTGATGATGAAATTATATCAGAATATCTTAATTTAATTATGAGTAAAATTGTTAAAAATAATGAAATTAAAATACCTGAATTTTTAAAATTATCTAAAGCGTTAAAGCAAAAAATCATTTATACATTATTATCAAATGAACTGAAAGAGTATGATTTTAAACGAGTAAATGAATGCTTGGAATTTATTCTTGAAAATAGCAAATCAAAAGAAGAGAAGAAAAAATCACTAACATGCGGCGTTTGGCTCATAGTGAATAGCACGGCTGCTGTAATATACCGCGACCAAAGTATTTTACGGGAGGAAGTGATAATTAATACGTGCGGCGAATATGATTTTGAAAATTGGAAATTAATTATTAAAGAAACAGCCAATCGACCGAAAAAGTTTCCGCCGGATAGCAGCTATAGCGCGTATGTTGACTTTTCTCAAATATCTTTTCCTTTAACCCTTCGTTTTGGAAATAATAGAGATATAATAACGCCCTTAGGGATGAATGGAAAAATGGTTTTAAAAAAATATTTAAGCGGTCGCTCAGTTCCTCAATATAAGCGAAAAAATGTACCGGTGCTAACTTACGGAAATATGATTTTATGGGTTCCGGGAGTTGGATTAAATTCACGTATAAAAGTAGATAAAGCTCCGACTCATGAATTAAAATTTATTGAAAAATCTTCTCTAAAAATATAAATACCTCTTGACAATCCGCTTTTATATACTAAACTAAAATAGTAACCGTTGGGGCGTCGCCAAGTGGTAAGGCAGCGGGTTTTGGTCCCGCCATTCAGAGGTTCGAATCCTTTCGCCCCAGTTTTAAAAGATTTGCGTTATGCAAGTCTTTTTTATTTTGTACTTTTTTGTTCAGTTTGATTTGTAAGGATAGATTATTTGCAAATTTGGCTTTGTGTGGGTGTTTCCGGGTTGGAAAAATTAAGTTTACCCAAAAAATCAAATCGGGAAACTGGACTTTTTCTGGTCTGTACGGATAATTTGATTATTGCGGAATAGTCCTGTTCCGCAAATTTTAGGAAAAATTTAAAACGAGGTTGGAAATATTCCATTGGCGTTCTTATAAATATAACTTAATAAAATTTATAAATATAATTTTTTATGTATAATAATTAAAGGTGGTTGTGTGACTTCAAATATATTAGTTGCCATTAAAAATTTAATAGAAAATCCTATTACGGCATTAACCGTAAATTATTCTGGGAGAAATCGAGTTAATGGTATTGGCAACGCCTTGGAAGTTTATATAAAAGATTTATCTGCTAACACACTTTTATTTCCAAATGAATATTCCAGGCTGAATGTATATAATGAAATTTTTTCATATACTGGAAATCAAAATAACCCTCCTGATATTATACTTAAAAATGGAGACGCTATTGAAATAAAAAAAGTCCAGGGAAATGCAAATGTTTTAGCATTAAATAGTTCTTATCCTAAAGATAAATTGTATGCAGATAGTACAATGATTACAAGTAACTGTAGAAATTGTGAAAAATGGGATGTAAAAGATATTATTTATATAGTAGGAAATACTACGGATACACACCTGAATGAACTTTGGTTTGTATATGGTGATTGCTATGCTGCTGATAAAGAGATATATGAACGAATAAAGAATACCATAATAAAAGGATTACATTCAATCTCTGATATAGAACTTTCTGAAACGAATGAACTTGGAAAAATCAAAAAAGTAGATCCATTGGGTATAACCGATTTACGCGTTAGAGGCATGTGGTCGATATTTCATCCTAAAAGAGTTTTTGATTATATACCAAAGCTTTCTAAAAGTGCAAGTTTTAAATTTTACTGCATAATGAAAACTGAAAAGTTTGAAATTTTTTCTTTAGAAGATAGAAATAACCTGCTTGCACTAATCGACAATAATAATTTTTTTATACACGATATACAGATAAGAAATCCTAATAATCCGGCACAACTTATACCTGTTAAATTCATGGAGTATTATTATGGGTAAACAAGTTGTAAGTTTATTTTCTGGAGCCGGAGGTCTGGATAAAGGTTTTGAATTAGCTGGATTTGATATTATATGGGCGAATGAATATGATTCAACAATTTGGGAAACTTTTCAATATAATTTTCCTAATACATATTTAGAAAAAAGAAGCATTAGAGATGTTCCTTCTGAAGATATTCCGAATTGTATCGGCATTATTGGAGGTCCACCATGTCAAAGCTGGTCAGAAGCGGGTTCTTTACGCGGAATCAATGATTCGAGAGGTAAATTATTTTATGAATTTATCAGAATTTTAAGAGCAAAAAAACCATTGTTCTTTTTAGCTGAGAATGTAGAAGGTATGCTTGCTCAAAGACATTCTGAGGCTTTAACTAATATAAAAAAAATGTTCGAGGAATCTGGTTACAATTTAAGTTTTAAACTTATTAATGCAAACAACTATAATGTCCCACAAGATAGAAAAAGGGTTATTTTTGTCGGTTATAGAAAAGATTTAAATACGACTTTTGAATTTCCTGAAATTTCAAATTATAAGCCTGTATTAAAAGAGGCAATATGGGATTTGAGAGAATCTGCAATTCCTGCAAAGGAGAAAAACTATTCAAATGGTAGCGAATGTATTGTTCCTAACCATGAATATATGACAGGAGGCTTTTCAACTATATATATGTCACGAAATAGGGTTCGAGCTTGGGATGAGCCTTCATTTACAATTCAAGCAGGTGGGCGTCATGCACCTATTCACCCTCAAGCCCCTAAAATGACCTTTGTGGAACAAAATAAACGAGAATTTGTAAAGGGAAAAGAACATTTGTATAGAAGACTTTCTATAAGAGAATGTGCAAGGATTCAAACATTTCCTGATGATTTTATTTTTAAATATTCGAGTCTTGCTGATGGCTATAAAATGGTAGGTAATGCAGTCCCGGTAAATATGGCTTATGCACTTGCAAGTAAGATTATGCAAGATATAGTAACAATCATATCAAATCAAGAAAATGAATACAGGTTGCTAGTAAATATTTAGAAATTAAAATGAGAATAACAGAAAAAACTAAATTGATTAATAAATAACCGATGTAATGAAAGAAAAATATGATAATCAAGATTTAGAAATATTTTTCGGATATTACAAATTAGATATTGTATGGTATGGTTAGGGTAATAATAAAGAAGATTATGATGTAGATATTAAACAAACACTTGCAAAAGCTTCTAATGAAAGAATACTCTTTTTTAGAAACAGCATATTGCTAGCGAAATTAGAAAATGCTATACTCAAAGGATATGAATATAATTACTGAGAAAAAATTAGCCGCAGTACTATCAATAACTTCCAATGCCGTAATAATTATTTTAAAATTTGTTGCAGGAATAATCTCCGGCTCTATTAGTATTATATCAGAAGCTATTCATTCTTTAAGCGACTGTCTGGCATCTGTTCTAACATTTTTTGCTGTAATAAAATCCTCTGAGCCGGCAGACAGAGACCACCCGTTTGGGCATGGCAAATACGAAGATATGTCAGGGTTTATTGAAGGCGGATTAATAATTTTTGCGGCGCTTTATATTATCTATGAGTCAGGGAAAAAATTATTTATGCTGGAACTCCCAGAGGTTGATACAACTCTTGGTATTGGCGTTATGCTTTTTGCAGTTGCAGCTAATTTATTTGTAAGTCATATTCTTTTTAAAGTTGCTAAAAAATCAAATTCTATTTCCCTTTTTGCAGATGGAGAACATTTAAGGACGGATATTTATTCTTCTCTGGGGGTAATGGCGGGGTTAATATTAATTAAATTAACAGGAATTTATATTTTGGATCCTATTATTGCAATACTTGTTGCACTTTTTATTTTAAAAGCAGGTTTTTCTATATCAAAAGCAACTTTAAACAATCTTCTTGACGGCTCTCTGCCGCCGGAAGACTTAAAAACTATAGAGGATATAATTAATTCTTGTAATAATAACTGTATTCTTGGAATAAGAAATCTTAAAGCACGCAGGTGCGGACCTTCGACTGATATTGAGTTGACAATGATTTTTCCGCCGCAGATGGCAATTCTTGATTGTCACAATATCTGCGACGATGTAGAAACATTAATTAGACAAAAACTCGGTCACGTTACTATAATGATTCATGCTGAGCCTGAATGTTCAAAATATTCTGCCCGCAAAAAATAAGTTATACCTAAGCTGCATTATAGATGTTGTCTTTGGCGTTGTTATAATAATCATAAAAATGTTCATATAATGCATTGCACTTTGCCTGAAATAATTCTTTATCATATATTTCTGGCAAAGTTTCGCATGAATACAAAAAGCAATCGAAACTTAAGATTTCTCTTAGGTCTATTGTTAATCCAAATTTCAATATACGCGATTTCTTATTCAATTCATCTATAATATTTTATTAAGAAATATTAAGCCGGTAAATACTTTATTAAGTTTAATCCCCTATATTATAGGATGTTTGTTTGGTTGAATTATAAAAAACAAACATTACTTTTTGTAAAAATTTTTATAGGAAATAGCAATTTACTGTTTGTTTTATTTTAGATAAATTATGAATGCGATTACAAGTTTTCCGATATATGCCAATGTTTTTCCAGCTGGTCAAACCGCCGGGGTAAATTTTTGCGGTGTAACACCAGTGGAGCAGCTTGGAAAAGACATTTTTGTCGGTGTCAGAGATAAGCTTATACAAGAAACGGCTTTTTTTAGACAGCCTGAAGAACTCGAATTTATAAAAGAATATATAAAAACAGCTTTAAAGGGAAAAAAGGAGATTAATATTATTGATGGAGCGTGTTCAAAGGGTTATGAAACTTACTCTCTTGCAATGCTGCTTGAAAATATTGATCATAAAATAAATATTACAGGTTTTGACATAGGAAAAGAAGCTATTTGCGAGGCAAAGAAGGGTATATTTTTTATAAAACAGATTTCCGGGAGTAAAAATATTGTTTCTATGTATAAAATGGGAATAGATGCATTTAATGATGATTATCTGGCTTTTTCAAAGAAATGTCTATTAGAAGGAAAGCAAGCTGAATACAAACAAATGTTTGACAAATTCTATACTGAGCTCCCCGGGTATAAAAATAAACAATCTATAAAGGAGCGTTTGAAGGGTATATTATTTAAAGAGTTATTTCCAAGTATTACTACCCGCGCGTTTCAAATAAAACCCGAAAAAGCAGAGCTTTGTAAATTTGTTCAGGGAGATATCTTAAAACTTGATGAAATTGTATCACAAGCGAGTGCCGATGTCTTATTATTTAGAAATGCACTTTATCATCTGACAACAAAAGAATATACGTTAGGACTTAAGCTGCCGCTGCCTGATGAAATTGTAATTCCAGTAGTGAAAGATGTTGTTAAACAGATAGATAAAGCAGTAGCCTCAAAGGGATTGTTTGTGCTTGGCTCTCACGCAAGTGATCATTTGACAACAGCCGGAAAAACTTTATACAATGAACTTGAAATGCACAATTTTACCCCGGTATTATATAACGCAGCAGGAACAAAAGCTGTAATTTGGAAGAAAAATGAGTTCTGATGATATTTTAGTTAATACGCAAAGAGAGCGCTAAACCAGCAGGAAGCGGCAGAATTTCTGTCTGAAAATCTTTATCGCTATTGACGGCATTAAGATATGATTCAACTTTTTTTGCATGTGAAATCACATTATCGGCGCATATAATTCCGCCTTTTTTTAAATGTGGTTTTACCAGTTTAAAATAATCTATATATTGAGGTTTACTTGCATCTATAAATACAAAATCAAATAATTCCTCGTCTTTTAAGTATTCCAAAATTGTGCATGCATCACCGACTTTGGAGGTTATAATATCTTCAACACCGCACCGCTTAAAATTATCTAATGCCATACTTTGGCGTTTTTCATAAAACTCAATAGTAGTTAGATGTCCGCCTGTTTTTCTCAATCCCAGTGCCAGCCAAATCCCTGAATACCCATTTGAAGTTCCAATCTCTAATGCGTTTTGTACACGGTTCATTTTAATCAGCATATTTAAAAAATTGCCAGTCTCCCGTGCCACATTCCAAAACTCTTTTTGTGTTGCTTCCAGCTCTTCAAGTACTTTTTCTGTTTCATCAGATATTAATAACATAATTATGCCTATAATGCTGCTGGTTTCTTTGATACTCTTATATCCATAATCGGTATATTCATTGAATAAGTATTTATAAGTTTATCTTTTTCTAAATCAATTATTGAGTATTCGCTTCTTTTAATATCACATACAATTGCATAGTTTGTACCGTCAATCCTGTTCAGCGAAGTTCCAAATCCGCCTGTATTAAGCTTTATATCAGTTATATAAGAGTTATCTTCAGTATTAATTACCCTTACAATATTCTCTTCTGCACCTAAGACAAAAATTTTGTCTTTATATAAAAGCATATCATCAGGCTTTTTAACTGTGTCATACTCACCCACCGCTGATAATGTTTGATAATCAATACATGCAAGTCTATTCCGTGTTCTGCAGGTTAAATAAAGTTTGCCGTCTGTATAAAGCAGTTTGGATACGTTTGGAATGTTGCCGATATCCTTCATTGTATAATTATTATTAATATCGATTCCCCAAACTTCTGCGCTGTTTTTATCCACATAGAAAATTAAATTATCCGCAATGATTAGTTTTTCACAATACCCGTTGACTTTAATTTTCTGTGAAAGTGTCATTGTGTCAAGTTTTACAACATAAATACAGGAGGCTTCCGGTGATGCAATATAAGCAATATTCCTAGATTTGTCTAAAACTATTTCTGTAGGCTGTGTTGTAAACTCTATTTGTTTTATGATGCTGCTGTCTGCTAGTGAAATAACATTCATAAATGTTTTTTCATAAGAGGTTACAAGTAAAAACTTGTCATCAACAACCTCCATATCAATCGGAATTGAACGCTGCGACAGAGCATAATCGGGATCCATATTAGGCGGTGTTACAACTTGAATATTTTTACTGTAGCAGGTCGAAATAAAAAGTATTTTATTTTTTAAAACGTCGATTAGCGGAACAGGAGTAGGTACCTGTTTTTGATATGATATTGTTTTGGTAAAATCATTTTTTTCAGGTTCTAGTCTTATATATCTGTCTGCCTGGGTTTCAATTTTAAGATTGCCCATAATCCCTTTAATATTTTCAGGGATGATAAGTCCTCTTGGAACAAGCATATCTTGCGGTAAAAGACCGTTTCTTATTTCAGGCGGCGGATTATCAAGTTTTAAAACAGTTCTTTTACCGTTTTTATTTGTTATTACTTTTAATAGCACAAAGTCGTTATTAAATATAACTGCATCCGGCTTCTTATAAAACGGCGTATTAACAGGATAAGAGGATTTGACTTCCAATACTTGGATTTCTTTAGCAGGAGCAGGATATAGAGGAAGATAGATTGTATTATCAGGAAGTATAATTACACCATCAAACCTGATTTCTGCACCCGGATAACTTTTGTGTATAAACTCTGTTATTTCTGCCGGAAGTTTTGCAGCAAATACGCTGTTAGAGGCTAACAGAATTGTAAGTAATAAAAATAAAATCTTTCTCACTACTTGAATGCTCCTCTGATTTTTTCACCAACCGAAATTTTTTTATTCTTGCCAAGCTCCAACAATTTTTGATAAAGCTGCTTTTCTTCGTTTGAGATTTTTGTTGGAGTTATGACGCTAACAACAACTATATGGTCGCCGCGGGTTGAAGGACGAGAAATAAGAGGTACACCGGCACCTTTTATTTTTACTGTTCTGCCGCTTTGAATTCCTGATGGAATATTTATTTCTTTTTCTCCGTCAAGAGTTTTTATAACTACACTGTCACCCAAGACTGCTTGTGCTGGAGTAATATCAAGTTTAGTATATATATCCGCGCCGTCTCTTTGGTAGTATTCAGAGTGTTTTACATGAATAACGACGTACACATCACCAGATGAGCCGCCGTTTATTCCTGCATCACCTTCGCCGGAAAGCCGCATTTTAGATCCGTTGTCAACGCCTGCCGGAATTTTGATTTCTATTTTCTTTTCTTTGTTAATACGTCCGTGCCCTTTGCAGTCAGGACAAGGAGTATCTATTGTTTTGCCTGAACCTTTACAGTGCGGGCATTGAACGATTTGTGTAAAATGTCCCAGTATTGTTTGAGTTGTCTGCTGAACCTTTCCTGTTCCTCCGCAAGTTTTACAAACGGTAGGAGATGTTCCCGGTTTTGCGCCTGAACCGTTACAAGTCTTGCACTTTTCAAGATGTTCTATTGTAACCTCTTTTTCCAGTCCGAAAACAGCCTGTTCAAACTCTAACTCAATATCTAATCTTAAATCGTCGCCGCGCTGGGGAGCATTTGGGTCATACGAACGTCCTCCGCCGAAGCCAAAACCGCCGAAAAATGAATTAAATATTTCATCCAGACCGCCAAAACCTGCATCAAACGGTCCTCCGCCAAATCCGGCATTCTTAAGCCCATCCTCACCAAAACGGTCATACGTTGCACGTTTGTTGTCATCAATAAGTGTTTCGTATGCCTTGCCGAGCTCTTTGAATTTTGTTTCGGCATCTGGTGATTTATTTACGTCCGGGTGCCACTGTCTTGCAAGCTTCCTAAACGCACTTTTTATTTCATCCTTAGTGGCGTTCTTAGAAACGCCCAATATTTCATAATAATCTGTCATTCCTCTATTATAATATATTATTCGGCGACGGCAACATTAACCAGTGTTGGTCTAAGCACCTTATCGCCCAATTTATATCCCTTCTGTAATTCCTTTATAACTGTATGTTCTGGATGTTCTGTACTTGGTGTTTGCATTACTGCTTCATGGAAATTAGGGTCAAATTCTTTCCCTTCCGCTTCGATTACCTCTAACCCCATTTTGCCGAGTATATCCATTACTTGTTTATGGAGAAGATTAAAGTTGTCTTTTACAACCTTACAATCGTCTACGCTCTCAAGAGCTGTTTCGCCTCTATCAAAATTGTCAAGAACTTCCAGTAATTTTTTTAAAGTATCAACTGCCCCATATCTTATTAAATTTTCACGCTCCTGCTCCTGCCTTTTACGGTAGTTTTCAAAATCAGCGGCAAGCCTTATATACTGATTATTTAATTGTTCAAAATCTGCTTTTACTTTGTCTAATTCTGACGGAGCAGATTTTGTTTCTATGTTGTCTGTATCTACAGGTTCAGTTACTGAACCTGTTTCCTCTTTAACCCCTTCATTTACAGCCTTTACGGTGTCTTCACTTTCTTCTGTATCAGTTTCCTTATCTACAGTGTTTTCTTCATTGTGACCATTAAAACGGTTATCGTCTTTTTTACCGTTTAAATTGCCCCCTTTGAATGGATTTGTCATAATTCACCTCTATTTACTATTGTATACACTTTATTATAATTTATCAAACCAACTATACAAGGAAAATTTATTTTTTTTTAATTATTGTTTCTGTGCAATGTAAAATATTACTATTAAGTATATTTAAATATAGAATATAAGTATTTGCTATTTTCAAAATGTGGTAAATAATATAATTATGGAAAATAATAAGCTAGAAATCCTAAATAATGGAATTTCAATGCCTTTAATAGGGTTTGGAACCTATACTCTTCTTGGGGCTGAGTGTGAAAAATGTGTATCAAATGCAATTGAAACCGGCTACAGGCTTATTGATACTGCACAAATGTATAATAACGAAAAAGCTGTAGGAAATGCGATAAAACATTTTGACAGAGAAAAACTTTTTATTACCACAAAGTTATATTATCCTAGTACAAGCTATGAAAAAGCTGTGTTGGATATTGAAAAATCTCTTAATAACTTACAAACAAATTATATAGATTTATTATTAATTCACGAACCCTATAATGAAAGCTTATCAATGTATAAAGCTATGGAGGAATGTTTACATACTGGGAAAATCCGTGCAATTGGTATCTCAAACTTTAATAAAATACAATATTTAAATTTTATAAAATCTTGCGGAATTATTCCGGCTGTAAATCAGGTCGAGTGCCATGTTTTTTACAGGCAAAAAAATCTGCAAAATATTCTGGAAGAACATAGTACTCATATGCAGGCTTGGAGCCCTTTAGCCTGCGGAAAGAATAATTTCTTTAATAATCCTATACTAGAAAGTATTGCAAAGAAGTACGGAAAAACTACCGGGCAAATAGGGCTTAAATATCTTATACAATCAGGAATTTCAGTTATTCCTAAAACATCAAAAATTGAAAGACTAAAAGAAAATATAAACATCTTTGATTTTAATCTGGATGAAAGTGATATTAGAAAAATTCAAACGCTGGATAGAAATAAATCCCTGTTTGGATGGTATTCATAGGAGAAAAAATGGAAATTTTAAAAGTCGCTACACCCCGCGGGCTTGAACTTAAAGGCGCCATATTTGGTGATAATACAAATGATACCGTACTCATTATGCTTACTGGTATTTGTTCAAATATATTCCAGAATGAATTGTTATATACAACCGGCAAGCTCCTTGAAGCAAACGGTATAACTTGTATTATAGCTCACGCACACGATTCATTTTCTTGTTTTGCCTATACAGATTTTTCTATTGGAAAACAAAGGCACGCTGGTGTATTCAATGATGATTTTAATATGGTTTATGAAGATGTTGAAAGCTATGTTAAATATGCAAAAGAAGAAATGGGCTTTAAAAATATAATTCTTGCCGGGCACTCTTTAGGTTCAAATAAAATTATCCATTATCTTGGAAATACTCCTGATAGTTTTGTTGATTATTTTATAGTTTCTTCTCCTGTTGATATTATGTACTGGTGGGGAGTTATGCCAAATATTGATAAATGTTTTGAAATGGCTGAGGCTTGGATGGACGAAGGCAGGGGGGATGATATTCTGCCGTTCCTATTTGGCGGTTTCTCGCCAATGACAGCTAATACTGTACTTGGATTTTATAGGGCGGATAACCTTAAAAATTGCCCAGTTCTAAGTCAAAAAGGCGAAACTTCCTCTCTTTATAATATAAAACCAAACGGAGCATTTATTATAGGTTCAAAGGATTCTGTAACTGGTGACAGCCCAAAAGGATTTATGGAAACACTAAATTCATGGACAAAAAATCCAAAACACAACCTGGTTATTGAAGTCTCTGGTGCATCACATATATTCTTTGGCAAACATGATATATATGCACAAACAGTTCTGGATTGTATTAACAATCATTGGTGCTGCTCAATGTGTACCCATTAGTAACCTGCACAGCAAAAGTCTTAGCTTTTTTAAACAGGTGTTAAAACTTTGTTTACTCTTATCCTTTTATAACGGGTTCACCGTTTACTGCCAGCAAAATATCTACTACCTTTGGCATTTGGCATACAAACGAATAGTGTCCCTCTGCTATAGAACACTTTTTACAATCCCCGTTTAATTTGTAACACTCTAATGCCTGCTCTGTCCAGTTTCTAGTAATTGACCCGGATATTTCCCCGTTGTTTCTCGCCGTAAAAGTACTATTTAACATTACTATACACTACCCTTTCAATTGCAGAATAGCACGGAGCAGATGTAATGCCATCATATATTTAAAGGATTTTTGTATGTAAAATGACTAAAATATAATTCAGTTATTAAATAATCTGAAAGCCGACATCTTTTAAGTTGACAAAATCACCAAGTGATAATTCTTTAATTCCTGTTATTTTCTCACCATTGATAAGAACATTATCTGTTAATGGTTCAATGTGATAACCGTTAGACGTTGGTGTTAATATAGCATCGCTGGTTTTTATAGGAGACTTATATTTTACAGCTCTATAAAGTATACCAACTGTGCTATTATTATCATAATACTTGGGTACAAGTTCATCACTGTTTGGCTTGCCTATTCTGTACGGCATTGCTTCAGGATCAAGATTTCTTGAAGAATTTCCTATATTACATATCCTGCCCTGCATTGCATCAAACAAATAGGTATCCTTTTTTGTTATTAGCTCATTCCAGGCATGGCCGCCTCCTTCATAGTAGCCTTGTACAATTCTGCATTTTAGATTTATTTCATCTGCTAATACTTTGGTTAGTAAAGCTCTATGACGACACATCCCTGCACCGCTGTTAATTATATCACCCAGAAGAACTTCCATTTGCTTTGGGTTGTGCATATATTCAACATATTTTTTAGTTTGACTTCCTGATTTACTAACAGAGAATACTTCGTCGACAAATTGCATCAATTCGTCAATTTTTTGCTCCTCAGTTAAATTTTTACCATTAATTCTATTTTTAAATGCATTTATCGTTTTAACAAGTGTTTTATCCAATGTCCGATCTATAATATCAATCTCGGCATCTCCATTTTTAAATGCTGAAATATTTCTTCCAAATTCATCAAAACGTGCGCTTGGACCGCAATACCGATAACCGTCAATCAGGTGTTCATTTTCTGTAATTAATTCTTTTGCGAGTTTATTACTTTGTTCGATACTTTCTTTAGAACAAGGAAGAGTTCCTCCCGGATAAATTCTTGGCTTAACGTATTGACCTGTTCTTACGTGTTCTAAAAATTGTAAATCACTTGAGCCATGTACTCTTTGCATGATTTCTAATTTCCCGCTCTTAGTAAAATTAAATAAGTGATTTCTTGTACCATTAGAATTATATAACCTTAGATTTTTAGCACGTTGTGATATTAGATGAATTGTATCAGTAATAACATCAGAACATTGAGGCATGGAGCTGGAAACTTTTTTAATTCCGCTCCCAAGAGTCTTAGTTGTTAGTTCGACAGCTTTAAACCCTATTCGTGCAAACATAGATTATCCCATTTCTCTCCTAATTATATATAGTATTTATATAAAGTATTTTCTTTATTGATAAATTGTTTTTTTGTTACAAAATATTGCAAATTTAATATGGAGATAAAAAATCGCCCTCCGATCATTCGCGCTCGAACCACAGACGGTGATTCTTTCCAAACCCTTGATACGAAAAAAGACCCCTTACGGAGTCTTTAAGATTTGGGGCTAAAGCGGCAAAGTTCGAACTTTTTGAGATACATAAAAGAGTTGATTGAAGAACTCAAAAAGTCAGAAGCAGTCTTACTTTTGGAATATTATAGACTTTTTAAACAAATATATATTACATCAGAAAATAACATAAACTGTCATGCTGAACTTGTTTGACAAAGCGAACCAAAATTTTTGTCATCCTGAACTTGTTTCAGGATCTTAAAAATTTTGTGTGAGCCTGTCCTTACGAAGTGCAGCATCTAACCAACTTAAAGTTTCTGTTTCCAACTGCTAAGATCCCGAAATAAATTCGGGATGACATTTTATTTTTTTCTTTACTTTGGAAAATTTATTCTTAAAAAAGTAATATGCGAAAAAAAACAAAAAGAGATAAATGTAATAATCACATTTGACGATAAAGAATATTCAGAAGAAGAAACCGCAATTCTTTATCAACAATTTTTTGAGAGTTTAGCGAAAATTAAAGGAGTAAAAATTTCGGAATATGCCGGAAAGGCTTTTGCTAAGACATTAAGAGCCAAAGAGAAAATATCTAAAGAGACTTGAACCGCTGAAAGCCCAGATGATTAAAGGCGTTTAGCCTGTTTTTTAAAAATTTTAGATTTTGTGCATTTTGCATCGCAAACGGCGTTATCATGCATAAAAAGAGCCTTTTGGGCTCTCTTTTAGAAAAAATGGGCAGGGGTGGATTGTCTTGCTCACTCGCATTAAACGGGTCTACAGTCAAAACTCACCGTTTTGACTTTCGCCCTCTGCTCGTTCGCGCTCGAACCACAAACGGTGGTTCTTTCCAACCCCGTGCGACGAAAAAAGACCCCTTGTGGGGTCTTTAAGATATGGGCAGGGGTGGATTGTCTTGCTCACTCGCATTAAACGGGTCTACAGTCAAAACTCACCGTTTTGACTTTCGCCCTCTGCTCGTTCGCGCTCGAACCACAAACGGTGGTTCTTTCCAACCCCGTGCGACGAAAAAAGACCCCTTGTGG
>CALVFU010000013.1 GCA_944326905.1 Candidatus Gastranaerophilales bacterium | reverse complement strand
GCGAACAGATTGAGCCGGCTGAGCCATTAGGCTTTAAGGCGAAACTCTGTGAGCGTGGAGCAAATCCAAGACAGCCTTGTCGTTCCAACCATTATCAAAAAACACCACATAATGTGGAGTTTTTTGTTTCATGTTTTGGATGATTAGAGGCGAAAACTCCACAAAGCAAAGCTTTGTTTTAGAGTTCGGCGCGAGCAAGCTGAAGCTGGAGAGTTTTGCGTTTGTGTCAAAACACAAACGCAAAACTAGGAATTGCCGTTACACGCGAGCGAGCAAGACAAGCCTTGTAGGTCACACCATTTACAAATTACCCTCTTAAATGTCTTTTTTATTAGTAGTATCAATGTTTTTAGGTGCTTTGCACAAGTATAATGCGGTAAATCACAGATTTATCGCATCATATGGACTTACAATACTCATCTTTTCATGAATTTATTTAAAAAAATTCAGGTCCATCACTTATATATCTAGTATCACCTTCATCTAATTTAGACTTTTTATATATTTCGTCTAATTCTGTACGTACTTGTTTTTTATCAGTAAAATTTCTAACAATTAATTTTATTGAATCTAAAATTCGGTTACCAGTGCTGGTATTTTTCTTTGAAACAAATAGCGATTGATTATGTAAAAAATCTTTTTCTACATTGTTAACATATAAACTTGTCATAAAATATTCATCCCGTGGGTCACGATAAGAGACTATGCTTATATTATCATTTTTTCCGTCATTTAAAATAGTTTTTATAGAATTTAAAAATTTAACATTACAAGTTTTTTTAGCATGGTCAAAGGCATCTCTCAAAGTATTATTTGGAACCAATTTTGACGAAAAAGCCGGATTCGTGTTATGACAGGTTTTAATTGATTGATAATTTCTAATTTTCATAATTGCTCCTTAATATAAATACAACATAGTATATGAACACTCCTAAATTTTTTTTTGCCCAATTGTTAACTTATTGTTACATTTATACTGACTTACTTCTATGCAAGACTGTAGATTATAGGTCTAGGGTTCTTGCTTTGTACCTTAACAAAAATTGCAGGTTGGGGGTTTCCACAACAAAAATGCTTCGGTAAATCACATATTTACCTCATCCTGCAGACTTTTCTGTTCTCACTACGTTCGAGCCTTTCATGAATATGCTTGAAATTATAGACTTTATTGCTTTCAAGACTTCAAAATTTGATAGAAGAAATTTTCAGGAATAGTAAAATTTGTTTTACATTTCAATCTGCATGCCAGCGCCAAAGTCTGAATATTAATGTGTAAAAAAGGCAAATAGAAGCAAAGTCCTCTATCTATTGCTTATGTTCAAAGTATTAAGTTGATAAACATTTATGCTTATCAACTTATAAAATAGTTATACTTTAGCTTTAAACTCTTTCCAATCCTTAATCGGTTCAGCAGGAAAAGTCACCTTAAGGGTATCAAAGTGTTGTTTCCCGCAATGGATTTTCAACTGCTCTGGACTTCTTAAGTCAAAGAGACTTGTTGTACCCTTCGATTCAAGTACGAAATAAAATTTTTGTTCACCATTTTTTTCTAAGAGTACAGCCCAATCAGGATTATATGTTCCTATGGGTGTTTCTATTTTAAATTTGTCAGGAATTTTAAAGAACATCTTGACATCCGGGTCATTGTCTAAACTCTCTGCAAATCTGCTTTCTACTCCGCTATCATATATTATATAATCATAGACGCTATGATTAACTGATATTGCGTTTTTATCCAGATTTGCTATCAGTTCAGATGAGTCAAATATTTCCTGAACATAATATTCCTCTCCGGCTAATTTCACATACTTAATTCCGTCAATAGCAAGAGAATGCCTGTTTTTAGAGATAATTTCGAGGGCTTTTTCATAAAACCCTTGAGGATTATTTATGAAATCTTGAATCCTTCCACTCTCTTCAATAATCCTTATAATTGTAGAACGTTTTAAAAGTGTTTCTGCTGAAATAAGTCTTATGATATCAGGTAATACTTCATACGTGCCGGATAAGTCCTGAGTTTTAATATGTTTTTCCGTGTGAGTAATACCGAAATTTTCAATTTCAAGTTCAGCAGTTTTAGAGACAAGCCTTGCTTTAGGAATTGGATCCATCTCCTGCAAATCTTTAACGCACTTTTTAACAAGTTCTTCCACATCAAAATTAACCCTGTAAGTGGTTTTCTGCTTAATTTTATCCCACAATTCTCTAAACTCAGGAGAAAGTATTGCCTGTTTTTTGAGTCTGACAGTAACTTCTCTTGAAGCGTCTCTAATTACAGGTCTGTTGTCCGCTTTTTCAAGAGCCAGTAAAACGGCTCTTTTCTTGGCACTATCCCAACGCTTAACTATATCTAGTTTATCGGCTGCAAGTTGTGCTTTAATCGTATCTTTAATTTTGCCATTTTTATCAATAACCTTTGCCTCTTTCAACTCTTCCATAACCTGCGAGGCTTCTTCATGAGTAAAATAAGGTTTCTCTTCAATAATAGTTTCAACACATTTCACTTCTTTTAATGTTTCAGGTGTTAAAGGCTTAGACTCTTTAAGCATTTTATGAACTTCTTTTTTTAGCGGTTCTGTAAGCGGTAAATCTATATTTTCAATATTAATTTTGCTTTCTGCTTTAATAACTCCGCTCTCGTCAATCAAGTCATTTTCAACAAAAGAATTATAAACTTCAAGAGCGTCTGTTTCTGTCATTATATGTTCAATTTCTTTCTTCTCTTCTGTTGTAAGGTTCAGAAGATAGCTAATATCAAATGCACCGAACTTCATGCCGGTTTCTTGTTCAATCTCTTTTTGCAGAGTTTCAGCAAATTCTGCAAAACTTTCATTCGCCATAACATGAAGTATATTAATATTTCTGTCTTCTATTCTCTCTCCATTCTGATTAACACATAGCCTTAATCCTCTTCCAACCTTCTGCCGGCATGTAAATGTGGATTTCTGCTCAATCAGCGTACAAACCTGAAATACATTAGGATTGTCCCACCCCTCTTTTAATGCAGAGTGTGAGAAAATAAACCTCAGAGGGCAGTCAAAGGATAAAAGCCTTTCTTTGTCTCTCATAATAAGGTTATATGTATCATCATCAGCCTGAGTGTCACCTTTAGTATTCTTATATACACCCTTCTTATCCTGAGAAAAATATCCGTTATGAGCTTTTTCCACATCAGTATTAAATTTGTCTTTTAAGCCTGCGTATTTAGGTTTATTGATGAGTTCGTTGTAACAATCTTCAAACATTTGTGCATAAATACCCTTTTCGCCGGTTTCGGTTCTATACTTCTTAACTTCATCAATAAAGAATAGTGACAGGACTTTTATCCCTTTATCGTAATATCGGAGTTCTTTGTCTAAATGTGCTTCAATTGTGCGGTATATTTGAGCTTTTTTCAGGATATTTTCATCAACACTTCCTATAGACTTACCTAGCATAACCGTTTCGGAATTAGAAAACTCCAAACACTCAAATCCTTTTGTACAGTCAATTCCTTCTATTACGTAATCCCTATAAAGTTCACGTTTTCCTGATAATGTATAAAGATCGTCTCCTGCTTTAACGGTTTTTGTGGCACGTTCTACCTTGCCGTTTTTCGCTTGAATATCAATTTCAACTTTAGCGGAAAATCCGTTTTCATTTGATACGGATTTCAGATATATGTAAGGTTTATTAAAGTCATTTGCTACTGTGTTTGATGAGACACAAATTTGTTTAACTAAGCCCATTTGATAAGCGTCAACCGGAGTAAGGCGGTAAAGCAAATTAATCTTTTCCCTGTGTGTTGCTGAGTATCTTAATACACATAGCGGGTTTAGGGATTGGATTGCTTCTTTTGCTTTAGGGGTATTGTCAACGGACTGAGGTTCATCGATAATTACAATCGGGTTTGTATCTTTAATATACCTCATGGCGGTTTCGCCGTTTAACTTGTCCTGCTCCTGATTGATAATGTTTTCAGCTTTTTTAAAAGCGTCAATATTAATAATCATTATTTCTATGTTGTTTGATGTTGCAAAAGATCTTACGTCAGATAGCTTTGAGGAGTTGTAGATAAAGTATCTGTAAGGTTCTGAGTCATAGAGATTTTTAAAGTGTTCTTCCGTAACCTGTAAGGATTTGAAAACCCCTTCTCTGATTGCAACAGAAGGTACAACAATAATGAATTTAGTAAAGCCGTATCTTTTATTAAGTTCAAGTATAGTTTTGGTGTAAACATAAGTTTTACCAGTCCCGGTTTCCATTTCAATAGAATACTGCTTAGAGTCAAAATCCCTTGTAATCGGGAGTTTCTGACGTCGTTGAACATTATGCATATTTGCAACTAAGGTGTCATCATCCAGAAGCAGTTTGTTTCCAAAACCGAAATCATTTTGAATAAGCCGTATTTGTCCCGCATTATCATCTATGGAAAATGTGTTGCTTGATTTTTCCTGTCCGATAAACAGATCTGCTACTGCATTTACTGCTTCTGTTTGAAAATCCTGATTCTTAAACTTTAATTTCACTTAGTTTGTTCCTTTGTTTTTAATCTGCTTTTGTTTCTTCGCCGGTAAAAAGTTATTGTCGGTTACTACTTTCTGTCCGGTTTGAAGTTCCAGTTTCTCTCTGGCTTCTCTTGCAATCTTACCGCCTTTTTCAGCTGAGACTTTATTTTCAGCCATGCCGGTTGCATTTTCGCTCTCTGCAATTTGTCTTGTTGAAAGTTCTGCAAGTGCTGTAAAAATAAGCTCTGCTTCAGACATGTGGTCTCTAAGATTTTGTGATTTCAGCCCCTTAAGGTTTTTATGTTCTTTGACAGATAAACCGCTCCATTCCTGATGAATGATGTTTGTAAGAATAGCAAACTCTTCACCTTCTTTAATATCATGGTCTTTCCAGTAGTCAGTGAGCTTGTTTCTTGTCTCTTGCCCCATCATTCTTTGTTGTATCCACTTTTCAGACCTGCCTAATTTTTTATAGGTATCTCTGGCTCTGTCAATAGCTGTTGAAGGGTCTATCATTTCTTGAACACGCTCTTGCCCGACTTTTGCCAGCCATTTTTTTATCGGTTCAGCTTTTTTAGAAGGAATTGATTGAATAATCCTAAAAATTCCCTCTACATCGGCACAATTAATTTTTTGAATGCCGCCAGGTGTTTCCATTTTAAGGGGGGTGACAATTTGTCCCCACCCTTCTGAAAGTTCGGAGTCACGTTTCCTTAACTTCTTTATGTAATCTTTAGGATTTACTGAATCCGTTAGAATTCTTACAATATCTTCAACGCTGAAATACCATTTTTCTTGCTCTTCATTATATATAGAGCGGATGTTGTTATTTTCAAATACTTTAAGTTCGTTTTTCATATTGTCTCCATTTTAGTTTTACATTCCTTTTTTACAAGTTTTATAAATCTCTGGATTGCTTCGCTCACGCTCACAATGACCGAGCGTGAACTTATCGGCTTGGTGTCATTGCGAGGGGCGCTAGCCTCGTGGCAATCCAGAATCGGATTTGTATTAAATTGTCAATATGATAAGAGACAAACAGTCACTTCATTCTCTACAACAACTTCATCTCTATGTTGTGGTCTTTGAGGATGTAGTGAGCGTTGGAGAGGGAGACATCGTCTTTGAAGGCTTGTTCTGAAGCTACGATTTTTGCAGGAGTATAATCTTCACACATCAATTTTACATCGTCTGCCGTTATTCCGTCTTTGCCATAATCAAGACATACCAATACCAAGCAATCCTCCCCGATTGAATATGCTCTCTTATCGTTTACACTCACTTTTTGTATCGGATAATTCAGAGGTATTCCGAGTTTAAGCATAACTTCATACACCACGTCAAGGTCGTTTCTCTCAGGTTTAATTGTCTCCTTGAGTAATGACATTCTTTGATAAATCTCATCTTTATTTTCTGTAGGAGTTGAGTCCCACTTAACAAGGTTTGAAGTATCAAGTTTGAATACTTTAAACCCGACATCAAGGGTTTGAGCGACTTTATTTTGTAACTCTTTTCCTTCTTCCGAATTGGTAAACAAGGTAAACATTTCAGGTTTGTCTTTGCCGGCATTTATTCTTGCAAAGCCTTTAAGATGGGCTTGTTCTTCAAGAATTTTCTTGCCGGCACGTCTTATACGTTCTTTGCCGATTTCACAAATGTTTTTATAGCCGGCTTTAAAAGCTTCTGATTTTTCGTCGCAAAGCTCAGGAAGCTGTACCATAATAAACTGTCTATTCCCGCCATCTTCAGCATTCAATTGCATTACTGCATGAGCTGTTGTTGCGGAGCCTGAAAAGAAATCAAGAATTATATCATCACAATTTGTACACATTTCTATTAGTTTTTTTATGAATTCAATTGGTTTTGAAAATTCAAAACCAAGCTTGTTTGCTTTTATCCATTTTGTATCCATTTGCGAATCATAAAAAACAACAGCTCTTGGTGATTGGAGCAAAGTATCATCGAGGTAGCATTTTAACTGTGGAATTACATTTTCATCCTCACCAAAATATATCAAATTTTTTTTTATTAATTTATTCATTGCATCTTGCGAGTATGCCCACCCTCTTGTACCTGTTTTACAAGGTTTATGAGTTCCAGGATGAAGAATATCATAATAGTTTTTACTGTTAGGTGCTGTTAAGTCATTAGCCCTGAATACACCGTTAGAATCACAATAAGTATAATGGTCAAACTCATAAAACTTAGGGTATTTTGTTAATATTCTTAATTCTTTTTGAATTTCCTCATTTGATAAACCGCTATTTAAAAGTGTTATAGCTCTTTTTTGATATTCGTTAGCATTAGTGCGCACAATTTTCCAGGCGTTTAACAATTCAAGATTTTTAGCATATATAATACAATATTCGTGTGAAATAGACATTTGTTTGACATTATTTTTTGCAGAATTACCAATTTTAACCATTTGAGCGACAAAATTCTCTTCCCCAAACACTTCATCGCAGAGTTTTCTCAGGTTAGTAACTTCATTGTCATCAATCGAAATAAATATCACACCGTCATCTCTCAAGAGGTTTGAAGCCAGCCTCAAACGCGGATACATCATATTCAGCCAGTTAGTATGGAATCTGCCCATTGTTTCAGGATTGGATTTCGTTGTCTGCTGAGTGACCTCCTTATACTTTGCCAGGGGGTCTTTGAAATCATCTTCATAGACAAAGTCATTTCCTGTATTATACGGCGGGTCTATATAAATCATCTTAACTTTTCTGTAATAAGATGTCTGCAAGAGTTTCAGGACTTCAAGGTTATCACCTTCTATATAAATATTCTTTGTGGTATCAAAATTAACGCTCTCCTCCGAGCAGGGTCTTAATGTACCTGTTGAACGTTTGCCGGCTATTTTATAGCATTCGGATTTACCTTTCCACTCAAATTTGTACTTCTCAAAATCGTTATCAATGTACTCGCCGCACAGGTTCAGGAGTTTATCAATATCAAGTTTGCCTTCAACAAAACATTCAGGAAAAACTCTTTTCAATTTTTCCTTATTTACCCCTTCAATATCCATACTTTGCCCCGATACACTAGCAATATTTTCTACCATATAAAATCCCTATTTTTAACCTTTGTACGCAATATCATACCACAAACATAATGTTACAGAGATTGGAGTGCTTCCCCACACTCGCAATGACAGAACGTGAAACCTACCTGCTTGGCGTCATTGCGAGGCTCTAACGAGCCTCGCAATCTGATAAAGATACACCTGAACATTAGATGAAGTGTATAATATAGGTAAGAAATTTTTATCATTACAAAGTTCCTCAAGACATTTAGCCTCAACAGCCGTTTAGTAACCTATCAACACCATTTAAGGTTGTACTCTACGAACATAACCTTGTTTTTATAATTTCCAGACTGAATTTAAACATGCAAATTGCCAACAGCTTCCGTTTAAGTTATTTTGTTACCAGTTTAACAAATTTTCTTTTTCCGGCTTGTAATACCGCACCCGAAAGATTTTTTAGTATAAATCCTATCTCTGAAATTTTATCTCCGTCCAATTTAACCCCTCCGCCCTGAATAAGTCGTTTTGCCTCGCCTTTTGAAGATGTAAATCCAAGCTCTACAATCAAATCCAGAATTGGCTTGTTATTATCGATTTCAACAGTTTGAATATCTTCAGGAATACCTTTGTTTGAAACGACATTAATAAAATCTGCCTGAGCTGCATCAGCGCCGCTTGTTCCATGATATTCAGCTGTAATTGTATGAGCAAGTTTCATTTTTAAGTCCCGCGGATTTACACTTGCAGCAGCAATTTGTTCGTCCATTTTGTTAAGTTCATCGGCTGATACATCTGTCAATAATGAATAGTAGCGCGTAATCATATTATCAGGAATAGACATTAATTTGCCGAACATATCTTTCGCACTGTCAGTAAGTGAAATACAGTGTTCAGGATATGTTTTTGACATTTTCACAATACCGTCAGTACCCTCTAAAAGAGGAAGAAGGCAGACTAACTGCGGATATTTTTTACCGTATGCGGTTTGTATATCACGCCCTAAAAGCGTATTAAAGCGTTGATCTGTGCCGCCCAGCTCGATATCAGCATCAATTTCAACTGAGTCATAAGCCTGCATAAGCGGATAGAAAAATTCTACTATTGAAATAGGCTTTCCTTCTGCATAGCGTTTAGCAAAGTCATCTCTTGTCATCATTTGCGCAACGGTAACTTTGGATGAGAGTTTAAGCAAATCAGTAAAACTCATTTTATGAAGCCAATCTGCATTATTAACTACCTCTGCCTCAGACACATCAAGAACTTTAGACATTTGTTCAAAATAAGTTTCGGCATTTTTTTCAACTTCTTCTTTGCTTAAGGCCGGACGAGTTTCAGACTTGCCGGAAGGATCACCCACCATAGCAGTAGCGCCGCCTACAAGAAGTACAATTTTGTGTCCGAGTTTTTGAAATTCTCTTAACTTCCTCATAACAACCGTATGCCCCAAATGCAGGTCAGGACGCGTAGGATCCATTCCGAGTTTAATTCTTAACGGCTTGCCGGTATCATGCGAGTATTGAAACTTTGCAGCAAGTTCCTCAATTCCGCCCGGCAGAATTTCGCTGTTTCGTGCTATCATTTTAGCTTGTTCAATAAATTCTTGTCTTATCTCTGTCATACTTTATTTCCCTTCTATTTATTTTTTAAATGTTCTAACAAGAAAAACCAACGGTATTATTATAATACAAGCAACCGCATAAATCCTGAAACTGTCAATAAAAGCCCAAAGAGTTGATTGCTGAATCATTTCATTATAAAGCAGGTTTTTGCCTAAATAAGATGCAGTATGCGGGTCAACCGTTGTCATAAACATCGAAGAGTACGCTTGTAGCTTTTGATTAAAGATATCGTTTAACGGATGAAGCTTTCCGACAAGCATATATTGATGCATTTGCGAAAATCTTGAAATCATAGTTGATACAATAGAAGTACCAATAGCCCCGCCGATTATTTTAAGCAGGTTTTGGAGTCCGCTGGCGTTAGTCATCTGCTCGTTAGAGATTGTAATAACTGATAAAGAGATAATCGGAACCATAGAAAATCCCATACCAAGTCCGAATATAAAATTTGGAATTTCAACATTCAATGAGGATATTTCAAGATTTAAAAATCCTAAAATCCAGCCGGCTGCTCCCATCAGAGCTAAGCCAAAAGCAACAAGCCATCTGTTATCAACCTTATTGGCAAGCTGCCCGCAGAAAACGAGGGCAATTAATGCACCAAGTCCGCGCGGCATCATTGTAATCCCGCTTAAGAAGGCATCATACCCCATCATAGACTGTAAAAACTGCGGCAATATTGCCATAGATGCAAGCATAACCCCTTGCATAACCACTTGTACAAACGTACCTATAAAGTAGTTTTTATCTTTTAAAACAGATAAGTCAACAAGCGGATGTTTGTTTTTTATTTGAGAAATAACAAACAAAATTAGTGCAATAACTGATATTATTGACAAACGTGTTATAAGTTTAGAACCAAACCAATCCAGGTCATTTCCTTTATCAAGTACGACTTGAAGTGTTACAAGCCATACAAACAGAAGAAAAAAACCGAGAAAATCAGTTTTTACGCCGGCTTGCCGCCTTGCATACGGCGGATCTTCAATAAGTTTTTGGGATAAGAATAATGAAACTATACCAATTGGTATATTAATAAAATAAATATACGGCCAAGACCAGTTAATAGTAAGCCACCCGCCTATAATAGGTCCGATAATCGGAGCAATAACAACAACCAAGCCAAACATAGCCATAGCCTTACCGCGGACTTGTGGCTCAAAGTTTTCAAGCAGACAAGCCTGTGCAATAGGCAAGAGTCCGCCGCCACCAATACCTTGAAGGATACGAGAGCATATCATCATCTCATTAGACGTTGATATCCCGCATAAGAATGAAGCAAAAGAAAATATCGCGATTGAGAGCATAAAAAAGTTTTTCCGCCCCATAACTTTGGAAAACCAACCTACCATTGGAATAACAATACCACTTGCAACAAGATAGCTTGTTAAAATCCACATTGATTCTTGCCGGCTTATTGAGAATGATCCTGCCATATATGGAAGCGCAACGTTTGCAATAGTTTCATCCAAAACAAACATAAATGCAGCACCCATTAACGGAATTGATGCAAGCCATGGATTGATTTTAGGTTTCCATTCTTCAAACTCGATTTCGTTTGCCATAATATACCCCTTTTTGTACCCTTCTGCCAATGTTACCTCAAATATGCCTACAGGTAAAGGGGCAGAATATAGGACTATAAACGAGGTTTACTATATTACTTCTTCAAATTTTTCTTTACCTGCGCCGCATAATGGACAAACATAATCCTCAGGCTGTTCTGTAAACTTTTTACCTTCTTTATCCTCATCATAAACCCAATTACAAACGGTGCATACGTATTTTTTCATATATAACTCCTTTCTTATGTGTGGTATAATTAATGTATTATGAAACATATTTTTGAACAAAAAGTTTATTATGCAGATACTGATGCCTATGGTGTAGTATGGCACGGGGCGTATCTTCGCTGGCTGGAAGCCGGGCGGGTTGAACTTTGTGAAAAACTTGGACTTAATCTTATTGATTTAAAATCAAAAGACATTGCAATCCCTGTTGTGAATATGAATGTACGTTATAAAGCCTCTGCAAAAATCAATGATAATATTATTATTGAAACAACTATAAAAAAAGTAACCCCGCTTACGGTTACCTTCTACCAGACAATAAGAAATAAAAACGATGGAACACTATATATACAAGCAGAATTTGATACTGTAGCGATAAATAATGCCGGAAAACTTTACAGAAAGATGCCGGAAATATTACAAAAAGCTTTTGAAGGTGAGGTATGCAGTATCGCTTAAATAAATATATTGCGCAATCAGGTATTTGCAGCCGGCGTGAGGCAGATGAATTAATAACCTCCGGCAAAGTTCAAGTAAATGGTAAAATTGTAACTGAACTTGGTTTTAAAGTTGAAGATAAAGACAAGGTTTTTGTTAATAAAAAACTTATTCATCCTCAAAAACACGAATATTACAAGTTTTACAAGCCTCCTGGATATATTACCACATCAGATGATGAGCGCGGGCGAAAAACTATTTATGATGTTATTCCTGCCCAATTACATCACCTTAAGCCGGTTGGAAGACTTGATAAGGACTCTACCGGGCTTATTATCATGACTAACGACGGAGATTTAATAAACGCACTTACTCATCCGTCCGTTAAAGTACCAAAGGTTTATATTGTATCTATTGACGGCAAAATAAACTCTGAGCATATCCGTAAAATGCTCTCAGGTATAGAAATAGAACCATCTAAAACCGCTTATGCAGAAGTTACAGTTATTGAAACATCGGCTAAATCAACAATGATGCAGGTCACTTTATATCAAGGTCTGAATCGGCAAATTAGAAAAATGTTTGAACACTTAGGTTTTAAAGTTAAATCTTTAAAACGCGTTCAGCACGCAACAATCACAATAGGAGATCTTAAGCGCGGTGAAGTTAAGCCCATTAAGCCCCTCCAAATCCGTGAGTTAAAAAAATACTTGGAGAAACTCTCACAAAATGCCTAAAATAGCAATTACTGGCAATATAGCCTCCGGCAAATCAGAGGTGGAAAAGATTTTAATATCAAAAGGGTTTACTGTATATGATACAGATAAATTTACGCATGATATATTAGACTCCTCAAAAGAAGTGAAATCCGCATTTGCAAATTATGATGTCTTTGAAGAAGATAAAATTTCCCGCTCAAAATTGGGTAAACTTGTATTTAATCATCCCGAACTCAAAAAAAAGCTTGAAAACATCATACATCCTTTAATAAGAAAAATGATTAAAGATAT
Organism: Candidatus Gastranaerophilales bacterium; assembly: GCA_944326905.1. GTDB lineage: Bacteria > Cyanobacteriota > Vampirovibrionia > Gastranaerophilales > Gastranaerophilaceae > CALUTH01. The sequence continues at coordinate 24,032 of CALVFU010000013.1, read as the reverse complement.
TAAATCTGACAAGTACGTGTTTATTTCTGTTCCATTATTGTACGAAGCAGAAATGGAAAACTTATTTGATTATGCGGTTTTTGTAAGTGCTGATAAAAAAATACGTCTCAAACGCTTAATGCAAAGAAATAGCTTTACACAAAAAGAAGCAGAATTACGAATACATGCTCAAGCTGATGAGAATGAAAAACTTAAAAAAGCAGATTTTGTTATAAGCAACAACGGCTCTAAAGAAGAATTAGAAAATTGTGTAGAAAATATGCTCTTACAGCTTGTGCAGTAATGTCTATTAATCATATTGAAAAGTTTCCTCTAATAGACTAAAATTAAATTATGGTAAAGAAGATTTTACTATTATGTTTAATAACTCTGTTTACTCTGCCGGTACTATCAGCAGAGCCGGATACTTTTGTACCTGTAGGAGCAGCCCCTGAAGCGGTTTTATCGAGTGAGAGTTCTTTAACCTCGCGTCCGCTGCCGTCAATAAATTTTTATGACAGTATAACGCCTTCTCCAACATCAGACCCTAATACATACAGTATTGAAAGCGGATTAATATACGATGATACTCCTGTAAGTGAAGTGTACTTGGATAAAAATATTAGTAAACCTGTTGTCGTATTACCGTCAAATATGTTTAATTCACCGATTGTAATTAACAAAAGCTCAAATGCAATAACAGGAAGAAGTGTTTTCAATCAACGCGCATATGTAAGAGAACCCTCCAGAACTGTTTCATCAATAAAAGGAACCGCAATTGAGCAAAAAGGAAACTTTTCATTCGGCGCAGGCTATAACAGAGGGCTTGATAAAGCCCAAATGGAAGATAGTGCAAATTTATTTACAACATACGAAGCCGGGCGTCTTGCGCTGAAATCCCAATACTTAACTACTAATAAACAAAATCTGGGGACTTATTCAAACTGTTTTAAGTTATCACCTGAGTACAAATTTACTGATCAGTTTAAAATAAGAAGCGGTTTTACATCATATACAAATATTCCGTTGAAAAAAGGAGAAGTAGTACTGGTTTATTCCCCCTCTTTAATCAAAAGAATTGAGGGGTTGAACTTCGAATTTGGAGTTGCTCAAAGATATAATACTCAAACCGGGGTTACCGGCTCGGAAATAAAGTTTTCTACAGGGTTTAAACTGTGATGGGACTAAAAAAAGACAAGCTAAATTCTAATAAATTAAAAAAAATACATAAAGCAAAAAAACGTTCATATAATCCTGTAGGATTTTATTATTCGTTTCTTACAATAGTTTTGCTTTTGTGTCTTGTGCAAATAACCTGCGGTGCTGTTCTCAACATATCAAAACTCATATCCTACCAGTCAAAAATAGTTCAGCTGCAAAAAACAAAAGATAGTGCTGAAAAAAGGAATAAGCAGCTAAAAGAGGATATTTCGGATTTTTCAGCAGCATCAAGCCTTGAAGCAATAGCAAGAAACAACTTAAAAATGGCAGGTGATGATGAAGTTTTGGTTATTATTAATACAAAACCTAAAACTGAAGACCCGCAAAAAAATAAGGGAATTATATCAAATTTTTTAAATGGATTGAAAAATAACGATTAAATTGGTATTATAAATACAGATTTGTTCTGCACAAATATTTCGGGTATATAAAAATTTAATGATAGTACGGGTTAAATAAATGATTAAAGAGCTTTTACAAGAAATGTTTCTGCTAAAGGAAAAAGGTTATTATAAACAGGCAATTGAAATTTTGTATAAATTGCTGGAAATATCGGACTCCCAAGACGAAACCTGTGAAATAATGTATGAGTTGGCAGAAGTTTATTTTTTCTCCGGCAATATTGAGAGAGCCCTGCATTATATTGAAAAACTGCTTGAAACCTCGCCTGAACACACAGCGGCTCTAAGGCTGCAAATAAAACTATTAGGAGCAGATGTATTAAAAAGGATACCGCTTGCAAGACAGCTATATGTAATAACAAATAAACAAGAAGATTTAAAATTGTATTTAGCGCTGTTAAACAAAGCTAAAATGTATTCTGAAACAATTACATACGCTGAGTCAAGTGCAAAAAACTTTTGCTACCAGGAGTTTGCAGAAGCGTATTATGCTATGAGCGAGTACGGAAAATCAAAGGAAATACTTCTTGCCCAAAGCGAATTAAATGAAGCATGCGAACTTTTATTGGCAAAAACGTGTTATGCAATAAATGATGAAGATGCATTGAAAACAATTGAACTACGTCTTTCACAATCAAGTAATCCTGAAGTAATTAAGTTTATAATTCAAATTGAATTTGACCTTATGAATTATGTTAAAGTTATTTCTTTAGCCGAAAAAATAAATCTGGTCAATTCGCCGGAAATAATTTATAAATGCGGATTAGCCTGTTTTTATAAAAATGAAACGACAAAAGCTAAAAAATATTTTAATCTTTTATGCGAAGAGAAAAATAATCCTAAATACAAATTTGCACTGGCAATGGCATACACCCAGGCTGGACAAACAAGTCAGGCAATTGAGGCGGTTACAAACAATCAGCAGTACTTAAGACTTTTAACACTCCTTTTAAACGAAAAAGCCGTTTCTAAACAGGTTTTAGCAAAAGAGTTTATGGCATCTTTTGAGTTATATGCAAAGGATACACTTGCACTGTTTATAGCTGCTGATGTATGTATAAAACGCGGTCTTTACGGTATAGCAAGAGATTTAATTAAACTGCCGCATAATCCAAGAGATTTACGTTTTGTCTATTATGAGATAAAACTTTTTATACTGGAAGAAAAATATGAAGAAGCAAGTGTATTATTAGATAAATACGGCAGCAATGATAACTTTGCCCTGCTATATGCTGAATATTTCAATTCTCAAAATAATTTTTCTACACTTGAAGAGTTATTAGGCTCAAGAAAATCTTATGAAAAAAATGAGTTCGAACAATGCTGTTACTATTATGCACGGATTTTAGAAGCCAAAGGCGACTATACACGTGCAATAGATGTTGCCCAGAAGGGGCTAATGTTTGTCAATAATTACACAGAGATGTACTATACTCTCTTATATAGTTTATACAAACACATTGGCGACAACACAAAAGCGCTGGATTGTCTGCAAAAAGCAGCCAGCCTAAATCCTGATTTACGCCCTAAACTTATTTCAGAAACTAGTCTTTGAAATAACTTTTTAGTCCAGAGGTAAGATTTTTATTTTTACACAGTTTTTTGAGTTTAGAAATTGCTCTATTTTCAATTTGCCGAATTCTTTCGCGGGATACTCCATATATTGAACCAATTTCATCCAGGGTTTTCTTTGCGCCGTTGTTATCCAATCCAAAACGGAGGATAAGCACATCGCGTTCTTTGGGACTGAGCTGGTTCAACATAAGCTTAATATCATCAAGCATACTTTCGTTTGAAACGATAGAATCCGGCGCAAGGGTAGATTCATCAACTATATAGTCAATAATCTTATTTGCGTCATCCTTTTGACCTGTCGGCGTATCAATACTAATAGTAGATTGTGCAGATTTTACAATAGACATAAGCTTGTTTACAGAAATACCGAGTTTGTCTGCAATTTCTTGTTTAACAGGAATACGTCCAAGTTCAGTAGTAAGATCTATTGTAGCTTTTTTAATTTTATTTAATGACTCTATAAGGTGTATAGGAAGACGTATAATACGGGCTTTGTCTGCTATTGCACGTGTAATTGACTGCTGAATCCACCAGGTGGCATACGTTGAAAATTTGTATCCCTTTGTATAGTCGAATTTCTCGGTTGCCTTGATAAGCCCCATGTTGCCTTCTTGAATTAAGTCAAGGAAAGATAAGCCTCTTCCGATATATTTTTTTGCAACACTAACAACAAGTCTGAGGTTGGCATTGATTAATATCTTTCTTGAAAGTTCGCAATGTTCATCATGGATTTTTTTAGCTACTTCAAGTTCTTCTTTTGCAGACAAAAGCGGAATTTTTCCTATTTGCTGTAAATAAATTCTGACCGAATCATCAGAATTTACTGATGATAAATTTTCGCGATTTTTAGGCTCGGATATATTTATAAAGTCATCGTCTTCATCGTCCATTGTTTCAATAGACTCAAAATCTATATCTTCATCGTTTATGTCATCTGCCATAATATTAAGTTTTGTTAAATCATTTCTTCCCATTTTTTCTCCCCGCTGTGAGTTTTTGTCTCACATACTCATAAATTATTATACTAGCTGCGGCAGAAACATTCAAAGAATTAAAATCTGTTAACATAGGGATTTTGATTTTAAAATCTGCTAAGTTCATTATAGATTTAGAGATTCCGGCGTGTTCTGCCCCCATAACGATAATGAAATTCATATTAAGAAAATCAATATCATAATAATTATCATTAGAATGATGGTCTGAGGCAATTACCCACCAGTTGTTTTCTTGGAGTTTTTGGAGAGCGCTTATCGGGCTATTGACTTTAATGATTGAAATGTGGTTAATTGCACCTGCGCTTGTTTTTTCAACAATTTCATTAATTTGTGCATTTCTTCTTGATGGAATTATTATCCCGTTAATACCTGCACATACACAAGTTCTTATGATAGCACCGATATTATGCGGGTCTTCAACTCCGTCTAAAAGGACAAGCGAAGAATTTTCTTTGTGTTCTGCTAGAAAGTCATCAAGCGTTACATATTCAATAGGCGAGACAAAAGCAATTACTCCTTGGTGATTGTATTCGCTGTAATTTGCAAATTTATCTTTATCCGCAAATACAAAAGGAATTCCAGCATTTGATGCAAGCTCTTTTATTGCATTAATTTTGTTATCTGGTCTTAATGCGCGGGAAATAATAATTTTATTAAAATTTCTTTTTCCTGATTTTAGTGCTTCAATTACAGAATTTCTTCCGTAAATTATAGTATTGTTTTCCATACTTACCCAATTTAATCCATGTGTATGATGTTTTATGTGTCAAAAACTATAGACATAAGTTTTATCCTATTATATAATAAAAGAAAATAGTGATGGAAGAGAAGTGGATATATTATGGCAAAGAAAAAAATAATTGCGGTAGCAATTACAGCAGATAGAGGGCTTGAAGTTGCCGAAATGGACTACGCGGCAGGTACAATTTTAAAATATGCCCATAGGGATTTGGATGTAGTTACTCTTAAGTCAGTTATTCCTGATATGGATGTTTTTAAAGAACTTTTATCAGAATGTCTTCTTGAAATAGGGGCTCCTAAAGGGTCAAGTATCGTTTTATCACTTCCGACTGTCGCTATGGGAATTGGAAATTACATGACTTCACAAAGCGACGAATCTATTGTGCAGCTTGTATCTAATGATTTAACAGAAAAAGACCTTGTTTTCAGAGATGATGATCCGCTTGTTGTAACAACCGGCTTGAGTGTTACAATTCAATCTAAAATCGTGGCATACACTGCTGCTGTTTATTCTGTTATACAAGAAGCTTCAAGAATAATTGTGGATTTGGGTTACAAAATACAAGCAATTGATGTTTCGGTTACTTCTGTGCTGCGTGCGCTCCTTCATTCTGGTAAAGCACAGGCACAGCAAGATGCTACCTGGCTTATGCTGTTAGTTGATAACCACGCAGCAAGACTGCTTGCTTTAAACGGAACTAATTTGGTTGAGTATAAAGAAGAACAGCTTGTGTACGATTATGCTGATACTGCTTCCAATTGCGATATGGTTGCATCTACTATGGCTTCCTATATTGAAAAACTTCCAGCAAAGTATTTATTTGTCGTTTCAAGAACAGATGCTGTTTCTGCTGAAATGCTTTCTTCCAAAATTAAATATAATAATCCTATAATTTTCTTAGAAGCAAATGGTTTTTCAAAAGAGGAATTTATAGAAGCACCCGCTCTTGACCCTGCAGAAGTACGTCACATTTCATTGGATCTTATCGGGGCATGCTTATATGATGAAAGTTCTCTTCACTTCAACTTGTTTTGTGATGAATTGGGTGATGTATATTGGTCGCAGCAGCCGCCGCAATTTAAGCTGAACGGCAAAACAATTGCAGTAACTAACGAGCTTTTAACTAAATGGTGTATTATTCTGCTATTACTAATCCTTGTTCCTGTAGGATTTGCGTACGTTTACTTTAATAATGAATATAATACAATCAGCGCAGACTATGAAGCGGCTAAGGATAAGCTGAAAAAAACAGAAGAGCAGATTACCAAGTATGAAAGTTTAGTATCTACCGATGTTTTCTCTGAGCAGGATGAAGTCCGTATAGGTCTTGTAAAAAATACTGCTTTTTATAATTATATTGATTTACTAGGACGAGATACGCCGTCTAAGCTTTGGCTAACTTCTGTAATCATTGATAATTACGTTAAAATAGAAGGGCGTTCCGGAAATATAGAAAGTATTTATACTTTCTTTAGAAATATTAAAGACAGTATTTCTGAAACAAATGTTAAGCTCCAAAAATTGTCGCTTGCAACAGCAGAATCTGCTGATTTGCCTTCCGACCTTGAACTGCTTAAGGATGAAGACCTCCCTGAAAATACTGATAATGCAGGAGCTCTTGGCGAGTTTACAGAAAACTCCAATGATATAATTCTTTCATCTAATGCTGATTTCTATGAATTTGTCATTTCTGATAAAACTCCAAAAGAATTGGAAGAAATGCTTGATAAAGCATTGAAAGCAAAGAATAAAAAAGCAAAAAAAGATAAAAAGTAAAATAGGATATTATAAAAATGGATAAATATCAAAAATATATTCCTTCAATTATTGCAGCAGTCTTGGTTGCAGGAGCGGCTATGGGCAGTTATTCTGTTTTAAATCCACTTATTATAAAGAAAAATGAAATGGTAATCCAGGACGAAGAAATACAGGGTAAATTGCAAACAGCAGAGAAAAAGTTAGCGGTTGTTAATGAAAAGTTAAAACAGCTGAAAAATACTAATATTAAAGATACAAAAAAAGTATATTATCCATCCGAAGCTGACATTGATAAAGAAGGCTTGTTCTTTACTCTCTATACTGATGTTATTGATATTGCAAAACAAAATAATATCAAAATCCGATCAATTGATTACAAATATTATCCAAAAGATGACCCATTTGTATCAAAAGGCGGCAAGGAAAATTATTTTGTGTGCGACCTGGATATGAATTTGATTTCAAACTACAAAGATTTACGGAATTTTGTTGAAGCGTTATTTCAATATTCGTATTATATAAAGTTTAATAAAATTAATATTGTTCCTTATCAAACTGATAAACGAATACTATTATCTAACTTGTCCATAAGACTATATTCTCATACGGATATAGAAAAGCCGTTAGATTTGCCGGAAACGTAGTATTACTGTTAGAATATAAATAATTAAAAGCAAACTTGATTAAGTTTGCTTTTTAGTTTTCATCTTTATAGGCTAGAAACGCGACACTTGTACATAAAACTGCAAAACATGCAAGAATTCTTATAGTATATTGGTAAGCTGTTAGAAACGGATTTAAAACATTATTCAAAGTAAAGTAACTTAATAGAATTTCTAAAATATTTATAGCAACTGCAATTCCCATAATCATACCTGTATTTCGAGCAAGAGCGAGCGTTCCGCCGGCTACTCCCAGGTGTTTTGTATCTACTTTAGACAATACCCCCATATTGGACGGCGATTGAAACAATCCGTTTCCTATGCCCATCATTAATTCCGCTATGACCATTTTCCATATCGGTGTTGAGGTATTAAACATTGAAAAAAGAATTAATGCAAGGGTAAACATAATTCCGCCGGCAAGTGTTAAATACTTACTCCCGTACTTACCGGCAAGCGTGCCGGCAATGGGCGCAGTAAAGATTAATGATAGTGAAAATGTAAGTACAATAAATCCAGTTATCATAGGCGATAATCCGATTACTTTCTGCGCGTAGAGAGGAAAGGTAATTCCAATACCAAAAACACCCCAATAAGACAAATTAAGTGCAATATTTCCAAATGTAAATGACCTTATTTTAAACAAATCAAAATCAATAAGCGGGTAGGATATTCTTAATTCCCTTATGACAAACAGTATAGTTGAGATAATAAAAAGGATTACCAGGATTTTAATTTTTTCAGAGCTCCAGCCCCAGACATGTCCTTGAGTAATTGTAGTAAGGAGCGAAAATAGAAATATTGTAAAATATAAAAAACCTTTGTAATCAAATTTATTATTTTCAACCGGCGGATGATAAGAAGGTATGAGTCTGTAAGACAGGATAGATGCAATAAAAGCGACAATACATCCCGGCAAAAACACAGTATTCCACCCGAAGTAATTTATTAAAACACCGGCTAAAGCCGGCCCGCTCATGGAACCAAAGGCAACAATTGCCCCGTTCATACCAAGAGCCTTTCCCCTGTTTTGCCCTTTAAACATACTTGCAATAATTGAAATAGCATTTGATACAAGGATAGAGGCTCCAAAAGCTTCTATACATCGGCTTGTGACAAGCATCGGCAGATTATGAGACAAAAAACTAAAAAAGGAGCCCAGCGAAAAAATAAGAAATCCTGATGCATACAATTTATTTCGCGGACATACTTCGCTCAATTTTCCAAAAAATGGCAAGAACACAGTTAGTATAAGCATATAAGAGACAACCACCCATTGGACAGCCGTTATAGGTTCATTTAAGCTTTTTGAGATTTCATAAAGCGCAATATTAATGGTTGTAGAGTCAAGCATTGAAATAAAATTTCCAACAACTGTTACCCAAATAATTAGCCATTTTAAATCAACATTATGCACAAATACTTAAAATCCTTTCTTACTAAAAAAGCCCCGTTTAAGGGGCTTAGGAATACTTTTTTAATCTTCCGTAGTACCATTATCGGCTTCATCAGCAGCAGCTTCAACTAGGCGATAGGTAATATAAGCGCCCAAAGCAACTGCTTTGGGATCAAGTTCTGTTCTTTTAGCTATTTCCAAAATAGCTGAATTGATTTCCGGGTTCTCTTCTTTCAAATGACTTACCATTTTTTTGCGCCAGTAAGGAATATTTTTAAATACTTCTTCATAAACCAGCGCAGATAATTCTTCGGTTATAATCGGTAACATTTAGTCTCTCCTACAAGTAATAGGATTATAAATAAAAAAAAGTTAAAAATCAACCTTGCAACATTGACCGTGTTACTGTTTTAAGTTAAAATCAGGAAAGGTTGAAAGGGTTATTTCTCAATGCAAAGAATACTTATTGTTGATGATGATGAAGAAATCAGAGACTTGCTAGAATTTGATATTTCAAGAAGCGGGTATTTTACTGATACCGCAAAAGACGGCGCAGAAGGACTTCATAAAGCATTAAATAATGTATATGACTTAATAATTTTAGATGTAATGATGCCTAAAATGAACGGTTTTGATGTATGTGAAAAAATACGCCAGGCACAGATTTCTGTTCCTATTTTAATGCTTACAGCAAAAGGTACTATTGATGATAAGACTATAGGTTTTAATTGCGGAGCCGATGATTACTTAGTAAAACCATTTGATATTCAAGAGGTATTGCTTAGAATAAGAGTTTTATTAAAACGAAATCAAAAACTTGTTAGTCAAACAATATCCACAGGCGAAGTCTTGGAGATGGGTGATATTGAAATTCTGCCGGAAAGTCTTGAGTGTATTATTCTTAATAAAAAAATTAAACTTACACCAACAGAATTTGAAATTCTTTATAGTCTTATGCAGCATTTTAACACGCCTGTGACTCTGGCAACGCTCTTAGAAGAAGTATGGGGATATGACAGCAATGAAGATGTTCGTATGCTGAGAGTCCATGTAGGAGGCTTAAGAAATAAGATTGAAACAGACTCTAAAAATCCAAAGTACCTGCATACTGTTACAAATGTCGGATATAAATTAACTCCTTTTGGAGAGTAAAATGATTAAAAAACTAAAACTTCGGAAATTAAAAATAGCAGAACAAATTATTCTGGTTCTTTTTATTGCCGTTATAGCACCAATGACTATTTCTGCAATTATTGTTAATAATGTCAACCAGCATGCAGTAAGAGCACAGCTTCAAAATACAGCTTTGCTTATTGCTAATATGATATCTGATGAAATAGATTTTTTTGATTCAACTGTTAATGGCGAACTCAACCAGCTTAATACACAGCTTAAATATCTGCCGCGTTATAAAGAAGAAGCCTTTTTAAATGATGTATTAAAACAGTCCACACTTTTTGAAGAAGCTTTTATAGTCTCTTCAAAAGAAGATTTTGATAAAATAGATAAGGAAAATCTTACAAAACATATAATAACCATTGGACTGCCGACTTATGACGGAAGATATCTCGGAGTTACTTTTAAAGTTGACCAGGTAAAATCAAATCTTTTCCGCTCTATGGAGGAGGAGCGACGGCAAATATATGTGATAGGTAAAGATAATGAACTTATCGCCTCACATAACTATACACAAGATGTTTTTACAAAGAGTATTAAACTGCTGCCTAAAAAGCTTAAAGTAGATGAAGCAGTGATATATGGCGATATAAAAAACCAGCCTCTTGCTTATCTTAAAAAATCAAATGTTGATGCGACAATTATAGTTAATACAACTCAAGGTATTACGCGTGAACATATTTCTTACAATAGAGACAAAATTATATTAACACTTATAATATCAGCTCTTACCATATTTTTTGTCATAGGACTTTATACATACTATTTATATATTAATATAAGGCAATTATTTAAAGCGATAATTGCTATATCAAAAGGAAATTACGAACGTAAAATAAGACTTTTGACAAATATTTTTACCCCTTATGAAATCATATTCCTGGCTTATGAATTTAATCGAATGGTAAGGCAAATACAAAAATCTCACCAACAGTTAAAAAAGAAGAATAAAATGCTTAAACAGCTAAATGAATTTCGCTCAAGCATGATAGATACAGTCAGCCACGAATTCAGGACTCCATTAACAAGCATTCAGGGTTATACTTCGAGACTCTTGAGGCAAGACATTGAAATTGATGAAGAAACAAAACAAAAATCATTGCATATAATTAAAAAACAAGCCGAAAGACTTAAACGGCTTGTGGAGGACTTGCTTGTCATTCCTGAGATAGAAGGTTTGAGGTTAAATGTAAATCTTGATGAAAACGATCTTTACTCAGTTGTTGAAAATGCAATCAGCCTGGTTAAAAATGATTCCAGTAAGATAATAGTTAATAATGTCCAAAATGACGGAACATTTGTTCTTGCAGATCCTGACAGACTTGAACAGGTTTTCGTAAACTTGATTGAAAACGGGTTAAAATACGCACCTGATAATTCAGAAATCCATATAGATGTGGAAAAAACTGATGATAATGTTTCAATCCTGTTTAAAAATAAATATGAAGTACTGTCAAAAGATACGCTTAATACGTTATTTGGAAAATTTACGCGCCTGGATAATACAACTACAAGAACGACGCGGGGCACGGGGCTGGGGCTTTTCATTGTAAAAGGCTTGGTAGAAGCTATGAACGGAAGTATAAAACTTTATTCAAATGAAGAATGGGGATTTGTCGCAAAAGTCACGCTGGCTAAGTTTTGATATTATAAATAATACAAAATATTAAGAACATGATAACCAAATTTTTTATGATAAAATAAAAGAAGGGCATGTTTAGATGGATGTAAATAAAAAGAAAGCGATTTGCGAGATAATAGATGCCGGAATAAAGAGTTTTGTTACCGGCTTAGAAAGTCGTTACGAAGCAGAAGCTGTTGATCCAAACGGAGTAATCAATTCAAAAAAAAATAATTGTTTCATATCTGAACTTGGTGAAGAGTTTATGTTTTACAGTGCTTTTGTACGCAGTTTTGACAGCAGTTTTGGTAAAGTCCTGGAAACTATGGGTAATTCAATTGCTAAATTAAGTTATACTGTAAATGGAGCAATTACTTCTTTTTTACTCCCTGAACAAAAACAACATATTGCAAATTTAGTTAATTCTTATGAACAGCATGTAAAACCTGAAATTTATCATTATAGCGAACATAATTTTATTATTCCTCGTAATATAGATAGTTTTAAAATGACACACCCAACAGATAATTACTTTTATAACGAAGAAAAAAAAGAACATTATATTATTGAACTGAAAGCAGGCGGTGATTTAGACAATAAAAAGGCAAAAGCTGAAAAAATAGCTATGCTGGAAGAATTTTATTTGTTAAAAAATTTGCTTTTTGAAAAAAAAGAGCATAAAGTATATATATTTTTTGCAACTGCATATAATAAGTATGGCGAAGATAAACCTTGGAAACAAGAAAGAGTTAAACAATTTTTTGCAGATGATGAATTACTAATTGGTAAAAATTACTGGAATTTTGTATGTAATGATGCTTGTGGTTTTGATATAGTGTTTGAACAATATAAACAAAGCGCATGCTGTATAAAACAAGCATTAGCACGTATTAAAAATATGTACTTCAGCAGCAAGGAGGTTTATAATGCTTGATGTAGAAAACATTAAAGATTACAAACTATTTAATGCTGATTGTTTTTGCAAAATGAAAGAAATCCCTGATAGTTCAATTGATTTAATATTATGTGATCCGCCATATAATCTTGCAAATTACAGCACCGGCAATATGAATTTCAGCTGGAGAGCAGAGATTAATAATGATGTTGCAAAATGGGATGAAAAAGTATTAGAACCGGCTGAGCTTGTAAATGAGTTTAAAAGAGTGATTAAACCGAATGGAAATATATTTATATTTACAAGTTATAATCTAATCGGGAAATACCACGATGCCTTTGATTCTGAGTTTGATACATTCCAGTTTATGGTTTGGCACAAGACAAATCCAATACCAAATATTAGAAAATCTTCTTTTTTGAATAGCTGCGAATTAATTGTATGCTTGTGGAATAAGGGGCATACCTGGAATTTTACAAAACAGAACGAAATGCATAATTTTATAGAAAGTCCTATTTGTATGGGCAGTGAACGTCTGAAAGAGCCTAAACATCCAACACAAAAACCTGTTAAAATTCTTGAACATATAATTAACATTGCAAGCAACAAGGGGGATATGGTTTTAGATATGTTTATGGGTGTCGGCAGTACGGGTGTTGCCGCCTTAAACCTTGAAAGACGCTTTATTGGTATTGAATTGGATAAAGAATACTACAATGCTTCTGTTAAACGCCTTGCAGGTATAAATCAACCGATTAGTGTGGAACGTGAAATTCAATACGCGTATTAAAAAAAAGAAATCCCCCGCTAAAAAGGAGCAAAACGGGGGTGCTTATTAGTAAAAGAGACATCACCAGTATTGTGGCACATGTTGTTTTTTATTTCCAATATTCAGAATAATTTTTTAGCAGTTAAAAAGCCGCCGCTCCTTTGGGAGCGGCGGCAGTAAATTATTTATTCCAAACTATACAGCAGCCGGAGTTTTAGATTTCTCAAGCTGTAATGTAACAGTTGTAATATCACAGACAGAAGAAGGACCAAAATACTGAATAGCGCCCGGGAAAAGATATCTGTCATTCATCGCCCAGTCTTCTCTGTTCTTTGCTAACTGTGCAAATACAGGTCCGTCTAATTCAACCAGGGCTTTTTTGATAACTGGTTTCATTTCACCATGCCGGCGTTCCATATTCATCATCATAGTAAGAGGAACTCCGCCTGCAATCCATTCACTTGCAGGAGCAGTTAAATTTCTAACAGATGAAAGATAGCCGGTAAATCCGTTGTTAATAAGTGCAAATGCATTATAGCCTAATGAATAGCAGTAATCTGCATCAAAATTAGACGGGAATGCACATCTGCCTTCGTAACCAAAGAAGTGTGACTGCGGTGAGAATTTACCAATATAGTCGCCTTGAAGTCTGAGTTCTTGTAAACGTGATGAAACCATTTCTATTAAAAGTTTTTCTGTTTCAATCTTTGATACTTGAACATTACCATGCGGGTCTCTGTCTGCAAGCAGCTGACCTTTGATAAGCGCCGGCAGTGAAGAATATACTTTTGCATTATCCGGGTCTAATCTGTTTTCAACAACGTCAAATTTTTCTCTGATTGTTGTAGCATTAACAAAATCAGGGTCAGACTCTAATGTAGCCATTACATCATTAAGATTTGATATCATTGACTTCATTTCTGGAATAAATTCAATCAATCCTTCCGGAATAACAGCGATACCAAAGTTTTTGCCTGCGTCTGCACGTTTTACAATTATATTTGTAATATAGTTTACAATTTCTTCCAGAGACATTTTTTTCTGTTCAACTTCTTCAGAAATCAATGTAATATTTGGCTGTGTTTGGAGAGCAGCTTCCAAGGCAACATGGGATGCGCTTCTGCCCATTATTTTAATAAAGTGCCAGTATTTTTTAGCGCTGTTAGCGTCTCTTTGGATGTTTCCTATTAGTTCAGCATAGGTTTTTGTAGCGGTATCAAATCCAAAAGAGATTTCAATCTGTTCATTTTTCAAATCCCCGTCAATAGTTTTTGGGCAGCCAATAACTTGTATACCTGCATTATTAGCAACAAACCATTCGGCAAGAAGTGCCGCGTTAGTATTAGAGTCATCACCGCCGATAATTACCACAGCAGAAATATTTAGTTTCTTGCAAACCTCTAAAGATTTTTCAAACTGTTCCTGAGTTTCAAGTTTTGTTCTGCCGGAGCCGATTATATCAAAACCGCCGGTATTTCTGTAATCATCAATGAATTTATCGTCAAACTCTACGTATTTGCCGTCAATAATTCCTGATGGACCGCCTAAAAAGCCATATAATTTGTTTGACGGATTAGCTTGTTTAAGGGCATCATATAGTCCGGCTATGACATTGTGCCCGCCTGGAGCCTGTCCGCCGGAAAGAATTACACCCACATTTCTTTGTTCAGATTCTGTTGATGAATTTGAGGTTTTAAATGTAACGGCAGGTTTTCCGTAGGTATTTTTAAAGAGTTCTTTAATTTCAGCTTTGTTATCAACTGCTTCAGTTGCGCTGCCTTCCTCGACAGAAAGATGATTAATACCTTCTGCAAGTGAAGAAGGAAGTTTTGGCTGATATTTTAACCTTTCAATTTGTAATGGTGATAAATTAGTCATAATAAACTTTCCCTTTCTTTTTATTCGCCTAAGAGTAATAAACTTAAATAAATTACAATAATACCAGAAATTATACCTTTAATTGCAGAATGCCAGTCGCCGCATTCATGAGATAACGGGAGCAGAGTATCAAATGAAATGTAGACCATAATACCGGCAACGGAGGCTAAAAGAAATCCTACAAACATTTGCGGCATAAAGAGATTGATGAGTATTAAACCAATAACGGCTCCTAAAGGCTCAGTCAACCCTGTCCAAAAGGAGTACCAGATGGCATAACGTTTTTTGCCGGTGGCATGATATATTGGAATTGCAACAGCAATACCTTCCGGGATATTGTGAATTGCAATGGCAATAGCTACAGATGCACCTATTGTTATATCTTGAGCTGAAACTATAAAGGTAGCAAGCCCTTCAGGGAAATTGTGGAGGGCAATTGCGATTGCGGTAATAAATCCTGCACGCTTAATTTTATGTTTGTGATCGCATTTTTCAGGTGACTTAAGAAAATCTGAATCAATATGATCAGGAATAAAGATATCAATTAATATAGCAACAATAATTCCAGCCATAAACCCGCCAAAGCCAACCCAGGCAAAGTTATGCGGAAAATATTTGGATAGAAGCTCATTTGCTTCTTCAAGTATTTCTGTAAATGAAAGAAAAATCATTACACCGGCAGAGAAACCCAGTCCTAATGATATAGCTTTCATATTATCACGCTTGATAATGAACGTAATAAACCCGCCGATAAGAGTTGCCAATCCGGCTAAAAATGTCATTATAAAAGGTAATTGGTATTGTTCTAACATTGCTTATCTCACCAGCAATCATAACACAAACAGAAAAAGAGGTAAATAAACGTTTTTTATTTTTGTTGTGCAATCACTATACCTATTTTATAGTAAAATGTGGTTAATAAAAGGATTGTTTATGGAAAAGAATAGCGAAATAAGTTTAGACAAACTTGGAGTTGGTAAAGATGCAATAATAGCTTCTGTTAATTGTGATGACAAAGCTTTAAGACAGCATATACTTGATATGGGACTAACACCGGGCGCAGAAGTAACCCTTATAAAAACCGCTCCGCTTGGTAATCCTATGGAATTTAAACTGCGGGGATACACTTTAACACTCCGAAAAGAGGATGCTGCTAATATTGTTATAAAAGATATTCATGACGCCCATAACTGCCCGAGAAAATTACAAAAATTCCAAGATGTCATACATTCAGGTATTGGCGAAATCCGTGAAGAACGTATAAAAAAACATAGTACTCTGCCATTAAAAACAAAAATCAAACTGGCACTTGCAGGTAACCCAAACAGCGGTAAAACTACTTTATTTAATCAATTAACAGGATCCAGCCAGCGGGTTGGTAATTTCCCCGGAGTAACTGTTGATAAAACAGAAGGAAATCTAAAAAATAACCCTGATGTTACTATAACAGATCTTCCCGGAATATACTCTCTTTCACCTTATAGTAAAGAAGAAATTGTAACTAGAAGTTTTATATTAAGCGAGAAGCCTGATGGAATTATAAATATTATTGATGCAGCTAATATTGAAAGAAATTTATACCTTACAATGCAGCTGATAGAGTTAAATGTTCCTATGGTTATAGCACTTAATATGATGGATGAAGTAGAGTTAAGCGGCGGTTTCGTTGATGTAAACGGCTTGGAGGCAGCACTTGGAGTGCCGGTTGTTACAATTTCTGCGCTTAAAAATGAAGGAATTGAAGAGCTTACAGAACACGCAATTAATGTTGCACGATATGGTGAGTACCCTTCCAAACTTGACTTTTGTGATGAAGAAAGTGATGGAGAAGTTCACCGATGCATTCACTCAATTAGTCATTTGATAGAAGATCACGCACAAAGTGTTGGTATCCCTGTCCGATTTGCTGCTACAAAATTGACAGAAGGTGATAATTTAATTAAAACCCAGCTCGGTTTAAGTGAAAGCGATTATAAAATTTGCGAGCACATTATATCCGAAATGGAGCAGGAAAAGGGTGTAGACCGTGCTGCTGCACTTGCCGATATGCGTTTTTCGTTTATAGAACGATTATGTAACAGCTATGTCCAAAAACCTCTTGAAACCTTCGGAGAAAAAATAACTTTTAATGCTGACAGAATTTTAACCGGCAAATATACCGCAATTCCTGCATTTTTAATAATTATGGCATTGATATTTTATATTACTTTTGGACCGTTTGGAGTATTTTTGTCTGATATTATGGAAAAAGGAATACAGTATTTTACAAATGCAGCTGATAACGAATTAACGTTGTACGGATTAAATCCTGTATTTAAATCTTTAATAATTGATGGTGTTTTTGCCGGCGTAGGCAGTGTGTTAAGTTTTTTGCCTGTAATTATAGTTTTGTTCTTTTTCTTGTCAATATTAGAAGATACCGGCTATATGGCACGCGTAGCATTTATTATGGATAAACTGCTTAGAAAAATAGGTTTATCAGGCAGAAGCTTTGTTCCAATGCTTATCGGTTTTGGCTGCTCTGTTCCTGCTATTATGGCAGCAAGAACACTCCCTTCTGAAAGAGATAGAAAGTTGACTATATTACTTACTCCATTTATGAGCTGCTCTGCCAAACTGCCTATTTATGCACTTTTTACAGCCGCATTTTTTGCAGAAAATCAGGCGCTTGTTATTATAGGACTTTATTTGCTTGGTATAATTGTTGGTATCATATTTGCATATATTCTTAAAATAAGTGTATTTAAAGGGCAGCCGGTTCCGTTTGTTATGGAGCTTCCTAATTATAGGATACCAAGTGGGCAAAATATATTCAGGCTTATATATATGAAATCCAGAGATTTTATAACAAGGGCGTTTACAATAATTTTTGCGGCAGCAATTGTAATATGGTTTTTGCAAACTTTCGATTCGCGGCTTAACCTCGTGACTGATTCTTCTAAAAGTTTACTTGCTTGGATTGGGAGTGCAATTGTGCCGATATTTAAACCTCTTGGAATTTCTGATTGGCGGATATCAACAGCATTCATTACTGGTTTTACGGCAAAAGAGAGTGTAGTAAGCACATTAACCGTTCTTTTAGGCGGAGATGTTGATAAACTGCCGCAGTTATTTACAAAATTAACAGCATTTGTATTCCTTGTATTTTCACTGCTTTATACTCCGTGCGTAGCAGCAATAGCAACAGTAAGAAAAGAATTGGGCAGAAAGTATGCTCTTCTTGTTGTATTGTTTCAATGTGCTGCAGCATGGGTAACTGCATACATAGTTTACATAATAGGATGTGTAATTGGATTAGGGTAATTTGATTTTGATTATTTCAGCTCGTTATCCTAACAATTCATTATTATAAAAAGGTTATCAGTGGCTATGCCCACTGCTCTCACACTTTCTTTTTATTGCCATATAAAATAAAGAAATAAAACTACGCTTAACGACTTTCCATTTTTCACAGTCACTAAACTCAACCCAAGGCAAAAAACTCACTTCATTCAAACAGCGCGAACTAGTAAGCGGCGGAATACAAAACATGATGCTTTGCCTGTAGACATGTTCAACGCAAGTGCGCAAGAGAATTTTATCCTGCTGCTGTCTCGTTAAATGACTGTAGAAAAAATGAAAATACCTGCTTGAAATTATCATGAACAGTTATGGGCTTACGCCATGGAGACGTATATTGATATTATTCCAAGTTGCCTTTACTCTTTTTTTGTCTCTGACAAAAAAATATGCCAAGAACTCTGTTCAAAACGATTGAGTATCGTTTTGAATAGAGGCAGTCGACTCCGGTGTAAATTAACACAAGGTTTGAGAAAAATTAACAGTGACTTTGAGAAATATAATGTAAACTTTTGTAAAAAAAAAAAGCAATTCTTAAAAAGTTTTTTTCTTAATATATATGTGTAGTTATATTAGAAAGGTTAATATGAGAATAAATTCTCTACATCAAGACATTCAGACATATAAAACTCCAAATTTTAAAGGTAAATTAAATGTAAAAGACTTGGCTTTATTATTAACTAAGAATATTAAAGATGTAAAAGCTAAATGTACGCAAGGTCATTTTGCTAATATATTTTTTAAAACGAATTTAAATGATATATTAAGACATCCTGAAGCACAAGTTATTGATGAATTGCAATATATGGCCATGAGTATGATGCCTAATTTTACCAAAAGTGGTATAGGGCAATATTATAAAAAAATTCCTATAAAAGAAAATCCAAATATGTTGAAACAAAAATTAAATGAAGAGTTCAAACTGCTGCCTAAATTAGCTAAAAGACAGCAATATTATAGAGGTATTGAAAATATTTCAGATGCCGAATACCAGATTTTCAAAAGTTATAGAAAAGGAGAAATTGTATCTCCTGATAAAGGATATTCATATATGACAACGTCTCTCGAAGAAGCTAACTTATATAATAAGGGGCGCAATGGAATTTTGTTTGAAATGGAATTTCCGGAAGGTTCTCAAATTTCTGAACTACAAGCTATAATGCCGCCTAAAACACCGGGTTTTATGTTTGGAGAAATAAAAAATGAAGTTGTTGTACCAGCCGGTTCATTATATGAAGTCACAAAGAATCCTCGTGTTGATAAAGACGGAATATTACATGTTTATTTAAAATTTTTAAATAAATGGGAATGATTTTAGGGATTGATCGGTTGAGTCTGTAGAAATTAATAGGTTTCGTGGGCATACCTGCCCAACGATAAAACTGGACATTATTGGGAATCGGGATTTTCTTTGATTTTTGTTTAGTTTCAGCCTAATTTCAAAATATTCTTTGTAACTTTATGTCCTAATAAAGTCCGATTTCATCCTATTCAATTTTTTATAATCAAGCAGCTTCCGACCTTATGAAGTTGCCTCTGAGCCGCGTGGTGACAAGATCCTGAAACAAGTTCAGGATGACATTTTAAGATTTTACTTCCGAGCAAATTGGACTTTAAAATACATCCGGTGTAAAAGAACAAATTGTTTGATTTATTGGTGCAAATGGTTTGATTATTTTAGAACACTTACAACAAACTTTTACAAGCACAAGTGTTCATTAATTATAATAAAGAACAAATATCTTGATAAGTTGTTAAAACCCTTAAAATTCTTAAAGCTTTATCATCAATTATTCTATAAATAATTAAATATTTCTTTTTTATTACATAGAACTTGACATCCAAATATGTAAAATCTTCCCTCTGTTTGCCAAGATTTGGATGTTTGCATAATGTTTCAAATGTTTTATCAAATATTTTTACAAATTTTGCCGCTGCGGATTTATTATCTTTAGCAATGTAATCAGATATTACTTAAATATCGTTATATGCTTTACCTGTAATTTCAAGCTTTAAATTACTCATATTTTTTAATCAAGTTTCCCATAGCTGAATGTCCGTCCAGAATAACGGTATCATTCAAGCCTTCTTCAATATCTTTATTTAATTGTGCCAGCCTTTCTTGTGGAATTCCGTCTCTAGAGGCAAGCAGCCTCAATGCTTCACGAATCACTTCGCTAACTGAATTATAAAGTCCTGATGCGACTTTATCTTGTACAAATTTTTCTAAAGTCGGAGTCAAAGATATATTCATAAAACACCTCATTTATAACAATATATATCTATATAATAACAAAGATTGTTATTATTTTCAATTGCGTAAATAAATTTTGTAACAATAAAGCAATTTCTAAAAACAAAAATACTTTATATAAGTATTAGGGGGATATTTTATGGAAAAATACGATTTAGTAAGGATAAAAATTTTTAATGTTATTTTGTTACATTGTTAAGAAAAAAGCAAATTTTGATTATAAAATTACTTTATACATTTATGGAGGTTTGTGATGGCTATATCAGGTTTTTAGTTTTTCTCTAGCAGCTTTTAATAACATATCATTTCCTACTTCAGTATCACTACTTGATAAATTAGATGTTACTTTTTTATTCGTTGTTTCTACTGAAGAATTCAAATCAAACCAAGAATCTTCTATTTCCAGCTCTTGTTCAGAAACTTTAAATCTATCAAAAATTGTTAAATCAGTTTCTTCCACTTGTGGTAGTGGATTCTTTGCATTTTGCAATGTTATTCTATTTACCTCTTGGATAGGTAAATTTTCAGCATGTTCACAAATACCAACAACATATTTTGCAGGGCAAACTAAATATTTTGGATTTTTATAGCCATTATTTGATATTCCTGCCTTTTCTGAATAATAAATATGGCTATTTCCATATGGATTATATGTATCAGAGATAGAACCTCGACTTAATATTCTAAATTCCTCAATTGGCATATCCATTATTACTACTGTAGTAGCTTGTCTATGTTCTTTAGCACCACTTGTCAAAAAGTTTTGAAAATCAGTTGCACCTCTCATTGCGCTTGCAGTATCATCAAGCCCTTGAGCGGAATATAAACCCGATTTAGCAATACTTTCTGCTGCCTCGCTACTTGTTCTATGAACGAGTCTTATATACCCTTCTCTTACTGGTGGTAAATCCATAAATTCTCTAGCTATTTGTTGATTATTATGTCTTGCTCCATCAAAAACATTGTCAACGCTTTTAGTAGCACTAGTTGTGGCGGCATTTTTCATTTGTTTAAGTTGAGCAGCATTACCTATAGTAGATAATAGTATTGTAAATACCATACCTTCCCAAGTAATTTGTTTTGTCATAAAGAATTCCATTGTAGCATCAGTTATTACATCAGAACCTAACATAGCTGCAAATTGAGCAACAGACGAACTTCCTTTCATTATGGCGGTTACACCTTGAGCAACGCCTCCACCAATTAAGACTGCGGTACCGGACATAGCAGCTTGTTTAAGAGTAGCTTCCCAATCAACGTCTATGCTAACTGTTTTTAAATATTCTTCAAGACCTTGTTCTCGTAGAGCGTTAAGAGCATTACCACTTGTGCCCCTATCAATGACTTCTGTTGCTACTGTTGCTCCTGCTGTCCAAGCAGCAACACCAACTAGTCCAACCCCAGTAAATGCAGCAATTAATGATACTGCAATCGCTGTACCAGCTTTAACAACTCCGGCACCCATTTCTTGTGATACATTGTAATCCGTAACTCGTTTCATAATGTCGTTTTCAACACCATAGGCAGCTTTATATGAGTTATCATACATAGCTTGAACTTCTGAGAACTCTTTACCACCACCCGCTTCTAATGTTGCTGAGTGAAGTTGTTTTGACAAAGCTTGTGCAATTTGTTTTAGGACTTCAAATTTTTCTTCAATAGTTCCGTTTGCAACGCCTTTTTCTTCAAAAGCTTTATTAAGAATTTCACTTCCTTTAATCTCATTACCATTTGAATCTTTTTGTGTTAGAAACTCTGCTAAATTATTAAATTCACGACTGTAAACTTGTGATTTTGTTGCAGTTACTGTTGGAATAACTATATTTGTCATTGGATCAGGACTATCATATCTCACTTCTTCACGAAGTGGTGCAGGAGATAATAAAGTTTTTAATGTTCTATTAAAACTCATCTCAAATTCGTGATTTGCACTAGCATTAATATAAGTTGCTTCAGCTTTTTGATAAGCTACCATATTTGCATAATCGTATTCAATACCAAAAATTTCTTTAAACTTAGCTTTGTAAGCTTCCTCGCCTTGTAATTTAGCCTCTTTTAGTTGTTGAAGTTGTGCGTTTGAGGCTTGTAAATCCTTACGAACTTTAGCAGCTGTATTTTTAGAACCCCAAATTCTACTAACACCATCTGCAATATCAGCAGCTATACCATCACGTTGCATTTGACCGTTATATGTTTTCCCATCTTTATCTTTTGTAGTCATTTTACCATCTTCACCAACTCTTTCCCCAAAAGCTGCATATGCTTTTTCAAGACGATTTTCAATTACTCCGTTTGCTTGTTCTTGACCTTCTGTAGCAGGAGTGTTTTTAACGGTATAAATATCTTCTTCCGTAAAATTTTGTCTGTTTTCAATAGCTTGAGTTAACGCATTTATAATACTATCTAGCTTTTCTGTATTAACAAAACCAATCATTCTAAATTGAATATTTAACTCAGTGTTAAATTGATTCTCAAAATCAAATGTATCTATGCCTAATTCTTTTGCTTTATTGACTAATGCATTTAAAACTTTTTTACAAGCATTTTTTCTTTCGTCTTTACTACTTCCAACTTCATCTACAATTAATTCAATAACAGATTCATCTTTGTCAAAACTTCGAATAAATTTAATTAAATTTTGAGTTGAAAGTTTTTCCATCTTATTTAACTTATTTTGAAACTCTTTTTTTGAAACAGCAGAACTATTATCATCAGCAAATAGCATAATTTCTTTTGCGAGTTTTTTACCTATTTGCAAATCTTCTTTAATTTTTAGTTTTGAATTTACATTTGAACCTTTAATTTCCATACAACAAATTTCTTATGCTTTTATTACTAAATTTGAGTTCTCCACATGTAACACAATTTCTATTGTGTTACATGTTTTATCGGCATTTTTTAGTGAAAACTTTAGGATTTTTCGAGAAATTGTTACAATTCGGACAAAATTGTTACAATTGGATTTTAAAACACACAACTTTAATCAATTGATTATACTGTCCTTTTTGCTTTTTAAGGGGTTTGTGCGTTCAATAACCAATAATAGCAGTAGTTTACCCCATTTGTGTATCTAAACATGTAACACAATAGAAATTATGTATCCTAACATGTAACATATTGAGGATTTTTTGAATAAAAAAAGACGAAGTCGCTTGTACTTCGTCTTTTTAATTAAAAAGGCAAATTTTAAAATTTACGTGCTATATATTTACCTTTTTGAATTGCTAATCTTAATGAACGGTTACTTTTTAACCCTTTTAATTCTGCTATTTTATTAATATCTATATATTCTTCGTTTTTCATCGCAGACACACATTAGCTCGGAATTAAATGTATTGGAACATCACTTCCGAGCTTTGTGTCATTCTTGT
>CALVFU010000012.1 GCA_944326905.1 Candidatus Gastranaerophilales bacterium | reverse complement strand
AGATGACAGTAATTATTCTCTTGATTTTCCGTGTTTTTTCTACTCTCTCTATTACCTATAGTTAGTACCTTCTCCTCTTTTATGCAACCGTTTGTATATTTTGTTGCATAAATCGGGGAAAGCAAGGCAGCATGTTTGATATAATATAAAAATATAATATCAAAGTAAACAATTAAATATATAGAACTAATGTATTAACAAGAGTTATTAATGATTCTGCTGCGCCAAGTGATATTGTTTTACAATATTGTTTGCCTGTTCTTCTGTATATCTATAGTGAGTAAGATCAAGTTTAATTCTTCCATTTGATTCCTCAGTAAGAGTCTTTTTTAATTTAAACGGATAAGATTCACATCCGCGGAGTTTTCCTCGATAAATTGAAGTTATTATTTGGTTAATATAAACTTGACAGTATTTGGGGATATTAGGATACCTTTCTATATATTTTTCTAATGGCATATTTGCGCGTCTATTATTTGCTTGTGCGGATACAAGCATAAAGTTACCCAAACTATTAGCACCGCCATGTGAATCTGGTTTTACATGCTCAATAGTTGCTACAGATGCCCTTAAAAGTCTCTTTGCAATCTCCTGTTCCGAACGATTTGCGTACTTTACAACAAAAGCGTTTACACTGCTTCCGGATGTCGGTAAGTACAGTGCATTATCTTTCATTCTTTCTAGTATTTGCTGCTCATTATCGTTTGCAGGTCTTATTTCATTTAAAGAGGTCAAAAAGGTTTTTCTCTTAAATGTGTCTTCTGCTCTGTTTTCTAAAATTATTTCTCGGCACTTAGTTGTCTTGCTCCGTAGATACAATGCTGTTTGAGGCGATAATTCTTTAGATATTGCGTCAACTTTATCTAGTACTGCAAATTCTTCCAACTTCAATTTTGCAAGTGCATCACTGTATATTCTATGTAAAACTTCTTGGAATTTACCATTAGGATTTTTAGACGAGTACTGTTTAAAAACTTCAAACATCTCTCTTTCTACAGGCTGCATATAATTCGTATAGCTGATTAATATTTTTATTACATCAGATATTTTCTTTGCTTTGTCAATTTTCTTTTCGATAGTTTTATTCTCTGAACCAGGAATCATTTTTACGCCGGTATAGGGGCAAGTTATATTTTTTAGTCTCTTCAAAACATTTCCGGCAGAAGTATTGTTTCCAAGAAATGTTACTGTATCATAAACAGGATTAGTTATTATCTTATTTCCCCTTGTATTTGAAAAGTTTTTATTATACTCGGTCTTAAGACCATATAAAAATATAGGATGTATATGCACTTATTTTACCTTTAATTAATTTATAATATTATAATAAAACAACTTATATTACATTTGCAAGAATATACGAGGCTTCTAGTATAAATAAATTAATTATACTAATTGTTAAATATTTATTATTTGGTAAAATATACGTATTATGAAAGATAGAATAGTAGAGGTATATGCGGGTGCATATGCAAGTGGAAAATCTGAAACAGCACTTAATCGTGCGCTGCAGTATGCAAAAATTCATAAACAAATAACGCTGGCTGACTTGGATACAGTTGAGCCGGCTTATACGCTGAGACCTATAGCTAATGAGCTTGAGAGCAGAGGTGTAAATGTTATTACTCAGCCGGAATATTTTGGCTTGGGTGAGGCTGGGAGCTATATAACGCCCCAACAAATGAATTGTTTATCTGTTGAAGGCGATGTGGTTATTGATGTTGGGTATGGGGCATCAGGTCTTGATATGCTTGATATTGTAAATAATATAGGCTTAGAAAAAGATTTGAGAATATATCTTGTTGTTAATACTTCTAAATTTGAAACTTCAACTGTAGATAATATAGTTGAGTATATTACCTTTAGTGAAGGGTTAGAAAAAAGACCATGGAAAAAGTTTACGGGTATGATTTCTAATACTCATTTTGGGGATGAAACGACTAAAGAGGATGTTATTAGAGGCTATAGTATTTTAAAAAAAGCATCTGATATTGTTAATATACCTATTAAAGCTATTGGTATTGATAAGTCAATTGCACAAGATTTTGGGCTTAATTATGATGGCGTTGAAGTTTGGATCTATGACCGCTTAATGCCGCACGCGTTTTGGTAATTACTCTGGTGATAAAATTATCATTTCACAGTTTTTACAATCAAATTTTAATGGATATTTTATTCCTTTTTCATCTATCAGAAACAAATTTTCCTTTGATTTGCATTTATTAATCGCCCATTTTATACAGTGTTTTGTTCTCATAAGCTCAATTTGTCGTGCTGGAAGTTTACTTTCTACCGCAAATTCTGTTACCGTACAGCTGCAATTACTGTAAAAAGATGCTGCAGTTTGGTTATATATATTTTCATGATAATCGCAAGATTTAATTGGATATTCAGCATCTTTAATCATTCCTTGTGCCGCTTGTTTGTAGTTTATAAGCCGGATTTCCATTAATTTATTAAATGCTTTGCGTCTGAGTTCATTGATTACTGAAATTGGATAAAAATTTACCTCCTGTTCAATATTTATAGATGTTATATAAAAATCGGAACTGCCTGTTTTTGTCAATTGTTTTATAAATGTTTTTTTTGCCTTTTCTTTGTTCTTAGCAATCTCTCCGCCCGAAATTTTAACTTTTGCAGTGTTACCATCTTCATCTTCTATAAATAAAATATCATCCTTTAATATACATTTGGAAGCAATTTTCCTTGTGATGTTTGCCTTTTCAAGTTCGCTTTCGAATATAGTATCTTGGTTTCTAAATATTTTTGTGTTCTTTGGAATATATTCATATTTATGCGGATAAATAATTGTATTATTACCTTTTTCTTCAACTCTGTTTACAGCAAATCCTTTTAGTACTCCGTCTTTTGATATATAACACAAACCATCCTGCGGATGAATTTTAACATCTGTTTCCATTGCATAATAATTGTCTTTAGCAAATTTTATCGTTCCTATTTCTTCTCCAATAGACTTAGGCGAATTGAAATTAAAGCACATTTCTCTGTTGTTTAAAAAATATGTAGTGTAGCCGCGATTAAATGTTTTATTTATATTGGGAGTAAAATTATTGGTAAATATAGTACCGGAAGAGGTTTTATTACTGTACTTATCAAGAAGTATTCTGTAGAAAAGTACAGTATTTTTAACATAATTTTTATCTTTTAACCTGCCTTCTATTTTAAATGATTTGACTCCTATATTAACCATTTCTTTTAAATATTTTGATGCATTGAAATCTTTAAGAGAAAGCAGGTATTTATCTTTTAATATGATGTTTCCGCAGCTATCACAGAGTGAATATTTTTTTCGGCAAGGCTGAGCGCATTCTCCGCGGTTAGCAGAGCGGCCGCCAATATATTTACTCAAATAGCATTGACCGCTGTATGATACGCAGAGTGCCCCGTGAATAAAAGATTCTAGTTCAATACTTGGAACATATTCTGAAATTTCTTTTATTTGTTTAAGTGAAAGCTCACGAGCTAGTACTACTCTTGGTATATTTAGCAACTCAAAAAATTTAACTTTTTCTTTTGTACGATTATTACATTGAGTGCTAATATGTAATGGAATCGGCGGAAGTATTCCGTCTTTTGCCAGTTTAACGAGCCCCATATCCTGTATAATTACAGCATCAGTTTTTATTTTGTAAAGCTCATTAATAAGTTTAACTGCTTCCTTTAACTCTTCATCGTTTAAAATGGTGTTTACTGTAACAAAAACTTTTACATAAAATTTATGCGCATATTCAATAATTTCTTGTATATCTTCAAGCGTATTTCCTGCATTTTTTCTTGCCCCAAAACAGGAGGCACCTATATATACTGCGTCAGCGCCTGCGTTTATTGCAGCAATTGCAGTTTCTTTATCTTTTGCAGGCGCTAGAAGTTCTGTCGTAAATTTTTTCATAATATAATTATATGATAAAATTACTTTTATAAATGGAGTATTATTATGAAAAAAATGGCAATAATTAACGGTGGCGAACTTCTTACCTCAATTATAAATTACTTTAGGGGTATGGTTGATATTACAGCCGTGGGCAGTGCTGATGATAACGTAATTAAATCGAATAAATTTGATTTAATCATAATAAACGGGTCTGTTTCTGATATTGATAAAGAGATATTTAAAGAAAATATTGCCATTAGGCTTCAACCATCACTGCTGCCGGCATTTGATGTTAAGGAACCTGTCAAAAACGCATTTCTAGCGGGGGTAAAGGTAAGCGGTGTTACTGTATGCAGATTGGATAAAGAAGGGCAAAATGATAAAATAATAGCACAATTTCCTGTATTAATTGACTATAATACTCATTTTGATGAGTTTGCTGAAAATATGAGAAAAACAGAAGAAATGTTTTATCCTATAGTTATAAAGCAACTTCTGGAAAATAAACCGTTTAGTTTTAGCTGTATAATGGGCAGCGGCTGCAACGGAGATTGCGGAAGCTGCAAATCTTAATACTCTAGTTATTTTCTCGCTGTCTGTCTTTTATAAATTTTTGGAGATCATTTGAAAGATTAATAGATTGATGTATAAGCATGTTATATCGTTTTAAATCTCCTATATTTTCGGCTTCCGTCAGTAGGTCTCTGTTATTCTGCGGAATATTTTGTTTTTGAGTAACACTATTATTGTTTTTACTGTCAATATTGAACAACACAGCATCTAAATTCAAGCTGTTAGACACACCATTTTTTGCACAAAACTCTTTTACATCCATGTTCGCAGGAAGTGTATAAAGCCACTTAATCGAATTAATGTCATTTAGCGAAAGAGAAGTAACTCCGTACTGATGCGGCGTGTACATAATATCAGTTTTGTACGGGCTGTGACCTAACCCCAAGCCATGACCAATTTCATGCAGTATTGTATGGTAAACCTCATCTTCAGCCATATATTTTTGGTGAATTATACCATCGGATAGCCCTATAGATACTTCTGCCCCGCATAATCTCCCGTTTGCATCGTAATTTGTATAACAATGCCCGAGCGCGGTCCTTTCAACTCTTTTCCAGTCAATATTCATATGCGATTCGAGAAGTACATTTGTAATTTTATATTGAAATTTGCCGCCACTTGCCTTAACCCACGCATTAAGCGCATCTATAACCATCCTTCGATAAATCGGATCTTCGCCTTTTTTTGAGTAAAAATTCATTGGCGCAATAAATACATTTAATGGCATAATGCTCCATCTGATTAATTGACCATTTTTTATACTGGAATTAAGATATGTTTTATTTTGCATACTTTTATTGTATAATAAATTAACGGGTAGGTAAACATAAATTATGGGGGATAACTAATTATGATGAATATGATGAATATAGTTAAACAAGCACAGCAGTTTCAGAAAAAAATGAAAGATATGCAGGATGAGCTTGCTAAAACTGATATTGAAGTTGCTGCTGCAAATAATGCGGTAAAAGTTGTTTTTACGGGACAGGCTCACTTTAAATCTCTTAAGCTTTCAAAATCTGCAATTTCGCCGGATAACCCTGAAAGTGTTTCTGATGATACAGTTGAAATGCTGGAAGACTTGCTAAATGCCGCATTAAAAGAAGCCGATGCAAAAGCTACACAGTTATTCGAAGAAAAAACGGGTTCTATTGCTAAATCCTTAAACTTGCCAAATATCCCGGGTTTATTCTAGTATGATTTATCCTAAGTCAATCGCAAGTCTTATTGAACAGTTTCAAAAATTTCCTTCTGTGGGACAAAAATCCGCACAAAGAATGGCTTTTCACATATTGAAAATGCCTCTCGCTGAGGTTGAAAAGTTTGCAAAAGCAATTGTTGAAGCAAAAAAAAATACATGCACTTGTGAAATTTGTTATAATATATCTACAGAATCACCCTGTGAAATTTGTCAATCTAATAAACGCGACAGGTCTGTCATTTGTGTAGTTGCAGAAACAAAAGACTTAATCGCAATCGAAAAAACTAACGAATATAACGGATTGTACCATGTACTACAAGGAGTTATCTCACCTATGGAAGGTATAGGCGCTGATGATATTCGGATTAAAGAACTGCTTAACAGGCTGGTTGATGACCGTGTTAAAGAGGTTATTTTGGCGCTAAACCCTAATGTAGAAGGCGAAGCAACTTGCCTATACCTATCTAAACTTATTAAGCCGTTTGGTATAAAAATTTCCAGAATAGCATTTGGACTTCCTGTAGGCGCGGACTTGGAATTTGCCGATGAAATAACTCTTGCAAAGGCTATTGAAGGACGCCGTGCTATTTAAAAGAGCTTACACCTGTTTTGTGTGAATTTGTATTATCGGTGTTATTAAGTCCCCAGGTGTCAACCCTTGTTTTATTAGTTCCTTAATTGGAAGCAAATATTCATCCTCTTTATCAAATTTTTCCCTTAATGAATAGTATGCTATTTCAACAAGTTCTTTAGCTATGTCCCTTACTTTATAATGTCCTAGTCTTGTTTTCAGACCTTCTCTTGGTACTCTGTATCTAAACTCGCTTATTTCTTCATACCCAAATCGTTCTAATAGTTCTTCAGCACTTTCAAGAGCACTTACATCATACATAATACCTTTATATAGTGCTAATGCAGAATAAATATATTTTTCAGGAACACTGTCATGGTTTCGTATTTCAATAAAAGAGTTTAACCTTACATCAGGAAATGCAAGATTTGAATGCAGTTTAAAATCTTCAATTGTTGCGTTTAATCCTTCATAGCCGCATTCCATGTATTGCTTGAAATTTATTTTTCCTGAGACATCTATAATTTTGTCACCTCGCTGGATAAATATCATTGGAATTTCAAGAATAAAATCAATATAACTATCAAAAAGGCTGTCATTAGTTAATTTTGTACCAAACCCGCATCGCTCATTGTCAGTGTTTAGCCAGGCAAGAGCTCTGAAACTTTCATATCCTGTATCAACGCCCCCTCTAATTTTAGAGTTTGCAAACATGCCTGTAATAAACGGTGACATTTTGTTAGCTAAATTAAATTTTCTTAATGCATCTTCTTCATCCTTATAGTCAATGCAAACCTGTATTCCTGCAGTTTCTCTCATCATAACATCTGATAAAATTCCGCCCAAGTAGTTTGCCATCAACCTATATCGCCTTTTGGGGTTAAGAGGGATAAATCTGTATGTTGAAACAGGGGATACACCATAATTCAAAAGCTTTATTTCATATCGCTTAAGTAATGGCAATAATTCATTATTAATTCTGTCTATCTCAGATTTAATATCTTTAATGTACTGTTTAGGCTCAAGGCTGATTTCAAATTGACAGCCTGGCTCAATAGTTATTGTATTATGCAATTTTTTTAATCCGATTATATTTAGGTCATCAAGTATATAATCCCAATTATCAACTCTTGCAAAATCAGACAATAATTCACATATACCCCATTCTCCATAATATGATATATTTCTGTAGTCTTTACAAGATACAGGTATCCGTTCATACTCAAGCCCCAGTTTAGTATCAGTTTTGCATCCTGCTTGAAATATTTCTCGTATTTCATCTCTTTTTAATTTTTCTTTGCAATAGTTCACGTTCTACTCCTTTTATTATTTTATCATTAATAAAATAACAAATAATAAACTAAAAACATTTACCTGTTTGTATTATTATAAATAGTATGAGTGATTACTTGCAAAGAGCAAAATTTTTCAGAACAAAAAAACGTCTTGGACAAAATTTCTTAATAGACTCTAATGTTATAGATGATATTATAGAGTATGCAAATATTAAAACAGATGATACAGTTCTCGAAATAGGTCCAGGCATTGGTTTCGTGACGGAACAGCTTATTAAAAGAGCAAAGAAAGTTATAGCAGTTGAATTAGATAATGATGCGATTAATGTTCTGCAAAAATTGGAAGCGAATAATTTAGAAATTGTTCATCAGGATATTTTAAAAACAGATTTAACCTCCTTAATCTCCTGTAATGATATAAAAGTTAAAGTTGTAGCAAATATACCATACTATATAACATCACCTATAATAGTGCACTTACTAGGCGAAATTGACGACTTAAATAATAAAAATAGGAACTGTATAAATGGGATAATATTAATGGTGCAGGATGAGGTCGCTAAACGAATGTGTGCCTATCCTGGGGCAGAAAATAAAGCATATGGACTCTTATCAATTTTATCTCAGTTTTGGGCAGACTGCAAAATTGTCAGGTTTGTT
Source organism: Candidatus Gastranaerophilales bacterium (assembly GCA_944326905.1). Lineage (GTDB taxonomy): Bacteria > Cyanobacteriota > Vampirovibrionia > Gastranaerophilales > Gastranaerophilaceae > CALUTH01. Next base: position 29,221 of record CALVFU010000012.1, on the reverse strand, counting down.
GATAAACGTTTTTTTTATCCTGCGCCAAAGGTTAATTCCTCTGTTGTAAAACTGGATATTAGAGAGGAACCGCTATTAAAATTAAGTGATTATAAACATTTTAGGCGAGTTGTTAAGGCTGCTTTTTCACAAAGAAGAAAAACTTTAAAAAATTGTCTTGTTCAATTCGGATATTCTAAAGAAGCTATTGAAAGTGCATTTAACAAGTGTGTATTGCAAGAAAATATAAGAGGTGAAAAACTTTCTATACAACAGTTTGGTGAATTGTCTGAGGCGTTGATTAATGCAAATAAAAATTAAGACTCCTGCAAAAATAAATTTAACGTTGGAAATTTTAAACAGACGCTCTGATGGTTTCCATGAAATAGCAAGTGTTATGCAGACAATTAATTTGTATGATTATTTGGAATTTAATCTTATACCGGCAAATGATTTAGAAATAGTATTGAAAGGTACTTCAACTGAAATACCTTACAATAATAAAAATATTATATATAAAGCAATTGAGTTATTCTATTCTCTTAATAAAAACTTGAAACCATATAAAATTGTTGTAAATATAAAAAAAAATATTCCCGTAATGGCAGGTTTAGGCGGAGGAAGCTCAAATGCGGCAGGAACAATATGGGCGCTAAATAAGCTGCTAAAAACAAATTTGCAAATAGATGTAATTGATAAAATCTGCGCACAGCTTGGCTCTGATTTAAATGTGTGTTACTACGGAGGGGCATGCTATGCGGAAGGGCGAGGAGAAAAGGTAACGCGTATTAATTCCATGTATAGTACCGAACTTACAATAGTAAAACCCTTAAATTTTGGGATAACTGCAAAAGACGGATATTTAATGTACGATGACCTTAACCGCCCGCCCAAAACTCCATTAAAAACATTACAGCTTAAAAAAGCACTCTTGGAAGGTGAAGATATAATTCCATATATTTGGAATGATTTGGAAATTGCTCCTTTGAAAAAGTTTAGTATATTACAGCAAATTAAAGCAGCTTATCCAGATTCCTTTATGACAGGTTCTGGTTCTGCTTTTTTTATTCTGAAAAATCAAATTCCTCAAAATTTATTACAAAGTAATTATCAAATTATCCAGGGGTTATCGTTTACTTCTGAGGGGGTTTGTGAAGTTTAGGTTTTATGAGAGAACTAAGCAGCTTTCAATCATTTCTTTTAACTCTTCAATTGAGTTTAAAACCGTTATAACAAATTTTTGTAAAGTATCAGGGGTAATATCATTCTGCACAAGTTCCATTAGCTCAAATCTTGTATACTCAGACAGCAGCAAAGATTTTTTAAGAGCGTAAATTTTAGAAAAATTAATTTCTGGCTGAGAAAATAATTCTTTTAACTCATTCATGTTTTTAATCTCATTATCAAGTGCTGAAATTAAATTCACATTCTTAAATTTTGTGCTGGCAATAATTGAATTAATATCAGATACAACATTATTAGTTATAAGCTGTTGCAGGTTTGTATAATGCACTCCTTGTATGTAAGCGCCAAAATCAGTAATATTATATAATTTTAGCTCATGAGACAGTGTTTTTATATTCTTTTCACATTGAGGAATAAAATTTGCATAATCTTTTCTTGTTCGTACTGCTTCACCGCTTACAGACTTAACAAGAGTAGTATCAAAAGTATGACCATTAATTTTAGCAGAGTTATTTTCTCCATATACAATATTTGTATTATAACAGTCAGCTATGATACCCTTGAACGCTAAATCAAATCCGCAAATAGCAATACTATTAAATCCAAGCCGAGATGCGCACATAACAGCATTTATCGCAGAAGTACCAACAGCCGGATATGTTTTAACTATACCATTTTGTGCAAGTTTGTTTACAAAATCAGTATTGTTAGAAAAATAAAAATAAACATCTTTCCAGTGTTTTGATGCAATTATGTTGTCTGATTTAACATCTGCTATGATTTTTAAATTAGAAATAAAATCATTATTTAACTCTTTAAGTTCCAAATGATTAATTGCATCAGCAAATACTGCAAAATCAGGAATTATATCATTATCCTGAAGAAGTTTTAAAGTCTTTGGAACAGCAAAAATAGTAAATTTTTCTCTGTATTGCTTTATTAGGTCTAAATTATCAAGCAATGATGGACCTGCTGCAAGAATTAATGCTGTACCATATTTGACAGTATTGTCTATTGAGTATAGGGGTTTAAGTGTTTTATAACTATTAACATTGTTAATAAGATTTTTAACCCATGCTTTTGATATTGTTTTAATTGAATTGATATCAGCAATTTTTGATTTGCAGGTATTAAAAAGCATGTTTGAAAGCAAAATTAATTCTTTTGGCTTAATAAGACCGTAATTTTTTAAATATAAAATATCAATATTATCGTGTGAAAGATAGTGTTCAGAAATTTTTGAGCAGCACTCTTCGCAACTGTTTGATATAAATACTCTCTTATCAGAAAGTATATGAGACAGGTCTACATTTTCAAGGACAAAGCGAAGCAGATTTAAATCAGGTTCATAAACAATAATTCTTGATTGATAACGAGTATAGACTTCATCAAGAATATATCCGAGTCCAAGTCCGTATATTACTATAAAATCTGTTTTCTGAGGAGGCTCTGTAATAGTATTTAGACAGGTGTCAATAACGCTTTGTACAGGATTTTCAATATCATCATAAGGAAAATTTTTCTTAGCTAGTGCATAATCACCTGATTTTGCTATAAAGCAATTAAAATCTTTTGAAGCATCATTAAACGAAATTTTTGAAAGTCTATCTCTTAAGCAGCTATTATTTAAAAGAGCCGCCATATTAACATCAAATGCGCTATTCACACTGTTAGTCCTCTAATCTTATAAACAGATAAGCAATAATTGCTATATACTTATTATAACATAGAAACCTCTTCTTTCAAAATATAATTCAACACTTCTTCAATCATATTAATATCATCAGTAGTAACCAGGATTGAACGGTATTTCGCTGCATTTTTAATTCCTGAAATATAATAAGGATAAAATTTTCGAAAAAATTTCATTCCAACGATTTCACCGCGTAATTCAATTTCTGAATACAGGTGTTTTTTTAGCGCTGATATTTTCTCTCTAGTAGATGGCGGCGGTATAATTTTACCTGTTTTAAAAAATTCTTCAACACGTCCTATTAATGTTATGTCTCCCAAAGCTCCTCGTCCTATTGCCACGCCTGCAGCATGCGATCTATCAAGACACTTAGCAGCAGTTTCAATAGATGTAACATCGCCGTTTGCAAAAACAGGGATATCAACATTATTAACTAAATCCTTAATTTTAAACCAATCAGCATGCCCGCCATACATTTGTGCACGAGTTCTGGCATGCAGGGTAATAAAGTCTGCTCCTGCCTCCTGCATTGTTTGTCCAAATTCAACAAAATTCATACTGTCTGCGGTATAACCAAGTCTGAATTTAACACTAACTGGGCATTTAACACTTGCGCGAACTATTTTAACAATATCAGCAGCAAGAGCAGGATTCTTCATTAATGCAGAACCATCAGACCCTTTTACAACTTTATTGACTGGACAGCCCATGTTTATATCAATAATATCTGCGTTTTCTTCAAGTATTTTTGCCGCTTTTGCCATAAGTTCCGGCTTATGACCGCTTATTTGATATGCTATGGGAGACTGACCCGGGCTGCGCTTTGTAATAACCGTATCACTCACCTGATTAAGAGCTTCTGAACTAATCATTTCTGTCGTTATTAATGCCCTTGGGGCATTTTCTCGTATTAACTCTCTAAGGACATAATCAGTAATTCCAGCGAGGGGAGCAAGAGATACTTTTGTATCAACAATTTGTTTTATAATGTTATTTTTTATTTGGGGCATAAGGTTTTAGTGCTTCCAGTCTTGTTTGCGCATACTGTCTATATTCATCATTGTTAGTATATTTGCTCAGAAATGCATTGTATGCATTGTATGCATCAATAAATTTTTGCAATGCGTCATAATCAACAGCAAGTAAATAATTTGCTATCACAATATCAGGACTTAATTGAATTACTTTTTTATAGTCATCTATAGCCTTTAATCTTTCATTCTTAGCGTCAAATACCATCCCTCTGTAATATAAGGCATACGCATTATCAGGGGCAGATTCTAATATTTGATTGATTTTTACTAGGCACTCATCATACTTTTGAGCTTCGTAATCATTTATAGCCTTTTCAAGAGTATCCATAGAGTTTTTTTGCGAAATAAAAGCTAATAATTCACCCGCTTGAGATACTTGATTTGCAATTGGTTTTAAGTATTTTTCGGCATTTGTATAATCACCTTTTTCTGTATACATTGCACCAATATAATACTTAATATTATTATCATTTGGCGCAAGTCTTTCAGCCTGTTTGTAGTAATTTATCGCATTGTCAAACTGTTTTAATCCTTGATAGCATGCAGCAGCACCAATGAGAGAATCTTTGGTCGCAGGCTTTATCTCCAGATAGTCTTTTAATGCTTCTGTGTAATTTCCTGCCGAATAATTCTTTGCGGCATCAGTTATTCTCATTGACGAATTGTCTTTCTGAATATTTTCTAGTGTTGATTTAATCTGTGTATTACCTGGAAATTTCGCCTGTGCGATAGTTAAAACTTGTGACGCTTTATCATACTCTTCCTTTTGTCCATAGCAGATTGCAAGATTGATGTAGGCTTCTGCATTAGAAGAGTTAAACCTGATTACTTCTCTGTAATATTTTACCGCCTCATCAAGGTTATCTTCTTTATGCATTCTTACAGCGTACTTGTACAGGGAAGATACCATTTGAGGGTTTTTTGTGACACTTGATTTTAAATATGCTAGAGTTTCTTCTGGACTTAGGTTTTCTGCTGCCATAGAGTTTACTTTTGTTTTTGCAAAAGAGTTTGATGGATCAAGGGCTAAAACTTTTTTGTACGCATCATACGCTTGTTCTTTTTCACCAGAGGCTTCAAGAGCTTGTGCTTTATATAGATTTGCATCAATATTATCAGGATATAATACCAGAATAGAATTATACGACTGAAGCGCCTTTACATAGTCTTTTTGCTGTTGGAAAAGAGTTCCTATATTAAGCCTTGTCTGTACATTAGTAGGGTTTATTTGTTCTGCTTTTGCATAGTAACGCAGCGCTGTTTCAAAGTCATTTTGTTTTTGTTTTATAGCGCCTAAGTTGGCATATAGCTCTGCATCATTTGGTGATTTTTGTATTTTTTTCATATAGATTCTCTCAAGCGCGTAGAGAATTTCTTGATCACCGTTGCTTTGTGATAAAGCATAATTATATTGTGTAACAGCTTCGTCCTCTTTATTTAATCTGTCCAATGTTCTTGCGTATTTCAACCTCAGCGGACCATTATTTGGATTATTATCAAGAGCTTTTGCATAATAAGGCAGAGATGCTTCTTCATTTCCCATCAGTTTAAATAAATCAGCTATTTGTGTGTAGGAATCAGTTTGAAATTGAGAATTAAGTGCTGCTTGGTTAAATTCATATCCAGCTTCGGCAAATTTGCCCTGCTGCCTTAATTGAATGGCCTTTGAATAACGGCTTGCAGGAGAGTCGTTAAAATTTTGCATTTTTAAACATTTATTAAGATTTTCTTCAGCTTGAGCAATTATAGCAGGTGTATTTGAAGAATTTGTTCCAGTGCTGTAGTATTTTAAGTAAAAAAGAGCAGCTCTAAAATCGTTAGCGGCAGCTTCCCAGTCTTGTGCTGTTGTTGCGTAGTATGCCCCCCTTGCAAGATAAGAGTTAATCAGTCCTATTCTCGCGGAATTATCCATAAAATTTATGCGTAGAGCTTTTTTAAATTCAATAATAGCAGTAGAATACTGATTATGTAAGAGACTTTCTTGTCCTTGTTCAAAATGTTCTCTAAAATCAGCAAACACTGCACCTGAGATTCCTGCACAAATAATAATTGCTAAAAGTATTCTTTTCATATTACTCATTTTACACTAAACAAAAAATAAAAATATACACAACAAAGTATGATAAAGCGGGGAATGGCATTTTGTCTGGATAATTACTTTTTTGATAATAAAATATTAAGTTTTGTATAGTGTCTAAATTACACTAATAACAATGATTTCAAAGTCAACGAAAAATTATATAAAACAAATCACTTGACAGAACCTATTAGTTATGTAACAATGTAATTGTTGCAGATAAGTGTTATTAAAACACTAATTGCAGCAAATAACCCCGAATATCATATAAACTCCTAAATAATAAACACTAAAGACCATTAGGATGCAGAAAACAATCCACTCATTATCTGGGTGGTTTTTTTTATTGTTTATTATCTCATATTCTTAGTGTATTATTTATTTATGACAGAAAATTGTTATATTCATATTCCCTTTTGTAAATCAAAATGCAAGTATTGTTCTTTTACTTCATATCCGCACCTTGATAAAATAACACCCTATATTTATTCTCTATTAAAAGAAATTTCTGTAAGTTACAAAGGAGAAAGACTTCAAACCTTGTATATCGGCGGTGGTACACCATCATTAATTTCACCTGATTTAATTAATATAATAATTAAAAATTTTTCATTTGCGGAGCATGCTGAAATCACAATTGAAGTTAATCCTGATGATGTGACAGCTGTTTTTGCGGAACAATATCTGTTATATGGTATTAATAGGATTAGCATGGGCGTTCAATGTTTTAATGATGAAATTTTAAAGGAAATAGGAAGAAGGCACACAGCAGAAAGTGCAGTTAATGCTGTTAGAACCTTACAATATTCAGGATTTGATAATATAAGTATTGATTTTATCTATGGTCTGCCCGGGCAATCTTTAAAGAATTTTATTGATGACATTAAACTGGCTGTTCAATTGCCTGTTAAACATATTTCTTTATATGGATTAAAAATTGAGTCTCAATCTTATTATTATAAAAAGGTGCCTTCAAATATTCCTGACGATGACGTGCAGGCCGACATGTATCTAGCTGCTTGTGATTTTCTTGAAAAAAATGGATTTAAACAGTATGAAATAAGTAATTTTTCTAAACCTGGCTGGCAGTCTAGGCATAATTTAAATTACTGGGCGAATAATACTTATTATGGCTTTGGTGCTTCAGCCCACGGTTATGTTGATGGCTTTAGATATTACAATGTTTCTAATCTTGAAGAATATATACAAACACCAGCCAATGGTGAGTATGCACATTATGTCACCGAAAAAGAAAAATTAGAAGAGGAAATATTTTTAGGGTTAAGGAAGGTAGAAGGCATTAATATTAAGAATATAAATGATAAATTTAACATTAATTTTTTACAAGAATATAGTCATATAATTAATAAATACGCATCTGAATATATTAATTTTAATAATAAAACACTATCATTTACTCGAAAAGGTTTTTTGCTAAGCAATGTAATTCTATCAGAGTTTTTATAATTGTGATATTATTGTTTTGTAATGGAGGGATTATGGAACTAATAAAAAATGCATTTAAGCTTGCAAGTAAAAATATTATGCTTTTATGTTCATTAATAATATTTTATTGTTTAAGCAGCCTTTATATACTATTAACAAAAAATGCAAGTATTGCAGGAAATATACAGGTTATTCTTTTGTATTGTCTAATGATTATCGCATTTTTTGCCGGATTTTTTAATATTATAAAAACAGTGATTAATAAAGAAAATACAAAAATGCGTTTTTGGGAAGGTGTTGGAGAATATTTTCTGCCTATGTTTGGTATTTTTGTTATTTCTTTTTTATTTTATTCAATTGCATCAGTAATTGTTACAATTGCTGCAGACAAAATTCTAGGCGGGGTTGAACCAATTATAGCTTTTATTAATAAGATACTGAATACGCCGGATACAGCTTCTGCTGCATTACAATCAGCGTCGCCTGATATGCTTTCTAATACTTTAATTTTTTTGATATCACTGTGGGCTGCACTCGGAGTGGTTTCGTTCCTTCTTATATACTGGGTACCTGCGCTTTATTTAAGTGAAACAAAAAACATTCTTAAATCTTTATGGAATGCAATAACTACATTAGTTAAAAATTTTTTTGCAACTTTATTAGCATTTGCATGTGTTGTTGTATTAGCTGCAATTATTTCAACAATTGAAGTTTTTGCAGCTTCTGTTCCACTTGTAAGTGCCATATTAGATATTTTAAATTACTATATAATTGTAGTGTTTTTATTTGCCATATTTCTTTTGTATAAGCAAACGGTCAAGTAAGAAGGATAGTATTTGTATGAAAAAAGTATTATTTATAATATTGATGTGCACGGCTTTACCTGTAATGGCTGCTGATGCTGAAAAATCTCAGGTAGCGGTAACTCAGCAGGCAATTGAGAATAAACTCTTGTCAAATACCGAGCGAGAAAATGAAATATTGAAAGAACAATCATTGCAATCTAAGATTAATAGTATCGGCTATAAAATTTTAAATGCAAATAAAATTACTAAACCAATTGTATTTACATACACTGTTGAACACAAACCCTTGCTCCCTGTTGATACGTCTGTTACAAAGCGTCAAGTTATTATTTATGATGAGTACTTTAAATATACAGAAAACGATGATGAAATAGCTGCACTGTTAGCACGTGAAATTTCAAAAGCTGTAAGATCTTATGATGGAGCATGGGGCGGCTGGATTTCTGGGGCTCAAATTAAGATGGCACCAAAAAAATATGAAATCTTTGCGGATAAAAGAGCGGTTGATTATATGGTATATGCCGGATATAATCCGATAGGACTGATAACACTTATTCACAAAATATACCCGCAAAAAAGATACGACACTATATCGTATACCAATTTAACTTCTAAAAGGCTTGCTTTTATATATGAGTATATATTTATTAAGTATCCTCAATTTTTAATAAATAATGTTTATATTAATAACGATACATACCAAAATTTCTTGTTAGATTCTGTTGATAATAGATTGAAATTAAAACAGAAATTGGAATCAGGCAGTACTATAAGTCCAAAATATGAATAAGATTGTAATAATATTGTTAATAGTGACTAGTTTTTCTATGCCGCTTTTTGCAAAAGAGCAGGCAGAAGATAATTTTCCTGCTGAATGGTATAATAATAAACCTTATGAAACTATTGAGCCAAATCTTGATTATAATTATTCAAGCTTAAAAAGAGAAAAAATATGGCTTACTCCTGTTGAGAAATACTCAACACCGCATAATGTATATGATGGAATGCCTATAAAGCTAAGAGTAAAGAAAAATGTGCGTATAGGGAAAAAATTATTAAAACACGGTACATCTGCAAGTGCTATTATTGAACTCTCTACAACTAACGGTATGACTGGTATACCTGCAACTATTACAATAGGACGAGTTAAAATTCCGGGGTTAGAGCCTAATAAGCTTTATTGCTATTATGTAAAGGAAGGTCAAAATAGAACAGTGTGGATTTTGCCGTTAAAATGGGCATTAACTTGGATACCTTTTGTTGGCTCATTTACTAATTTAATAAAAGGCGGTCAGGCAGTATTGAAGCCGGCAGATGATATTCCTGTGTATTATTTTTATGACTGGTAGCAATTTTATTAACAAACTAAAATTAAGCTATATTTAGGTTTTAGCGGTTTATTGTAAAGATTTGTAAATATTTTCTCTAAAATATTAAAGTTTTTTAAAAAAATGCCGTTATAAGTATTAAAGAAAAAACAAATAAAGGAGAAAAGAATTATGGGTATGTCAGCAACACAAGCAAGGTTACTTCAATTAACCGCACAGCTTAATGATGTTGAATTTGAAGGACAACAAATCAACATGGCAAGAACACAATTATCGTCCACCAGTGCAACTTATTACAATCAACTTCTTAACATGGAAGTTCCAACGCCTCCGAACAAAACAGATTATACTAACATTGTATATTCTTACACAGCAGGCGGCACAGACTACAATGTTGCATCTATTGGACCATTGGATGAAAATTTTGTAGCAACAATCAATGTCCAATCAACTCAAGTAGGTGTTACAATAGGTGATACGCATAACACATCCGAAATTACTTGGAGTGATGAAATTTTAAGTGATGTTGATTCTGGAGAAACTATTGTAACAGCTAATAAAGGAGAATTATATAGCGTTATGTCTCCTGTAAAAGCAGCAACTGGTTATACACCCGGCGCAGTTTATTATGATGCATTAGGTAATATTGTAACAGAAAAAATTAAAAATGCAGTAAATACACAAGTTGTTGCCGGCGGATATTTAAAGCCAGACGGCACACCGGCTACAGAATATGTTGCTGGACTTAAAAATGCAAATGGAGAAGAAGTTACAGCAGATGAATTTGCAGCATGCGTAACAGGATATTATCAATCAGTAAGTGAAGGCGAAGCTGAATTTTATATAGGTTCAAAAGCACAAGCAAATAGAACTTATTATTCAGGCGGGCGTGAACTCATATCCTTGGGAGATCCTTCTTTAGATAATAGCGACAATGCAGTTATTCAAAACTTAAAAACAGCTATAACAAATGCCGGAGAAGAATTAAGCGATTATTATGTAGTATCAGACGGCAATAATGGTTATAAATGTTTCAAGAGAACAGATGTCGAAGATAATGATGGTGTCGCAAATGAATATACATCTACATCAGGTGAAATTCTTGTAGATGAAGAAATTGAAGGTGCATATTTAGAATTTGACTCAAATGGCAGATTAGCAGCTTTAACTCTACCTAATAGTACTCAAAGGCTTGCTGTTACATCAAAAACTGAAGTTGATGATCTCGCTTATGAAGAAGCCTATGCAAATTATACTTATGAAAAAACGGTATACAACAGAGATCAAGCAGCTATCAACGCTCAGTTATCAACCATCCAATCTCAAGATAAACGTCTTGAACTTCAACTAACTGAACTGGATACAAGAAGAACACAAATTACTACGGAATTAGATGCATTGAACACAGTTCTCGGTGATAACGTTGAACGTACTTATAAAACTTTCTCAGGTTAATCCTGATGACTATAATAACCCATAATTCAAAATTTTCCGCTCTTCTTAGCAATAGGAAGAGTTTTTTTTGCAATATTTATTTGTAATCAACTATTTAGGTGATATAATTTTTTATGTTATTTATGTAGCGAGGAAATTTTTATTATGGAAAAAAACGAGTCAACTCTTGGAATATTAAGACACTCTACTTCACACATTATGGCTCAGGCTGTTCAATCTTTATTTCCGCAGGCTAAGCTTGCTATAGGGCCTTCAACAGATACAGGATTTTATTATGATTTTGACTTAACTGATGGTCATACATTTACCGAAGATGATTTAATAAAGATTGAACACGAAATGAAACGTATTGTTAAAGAAGATCTTATTTTTGAAAAAGTAACAATAAAAAATATCGAAGAACAAATTGAAGAATTTAAAGCTGAAGGTGAAATATACAAAGCTGAACTCCTAGAAGAGCATAAAAACGATAATCCTACATTGTATTTAACAAAGACTCGTGATGGGAAGATTGTATTTAATGATTTATGTAAAGGTCCTCACTTGGAATCTACTCGTGATATTAAGGCATTTAAGCTGTTAAAAGTTGCAGGAGCATATTGGCGCGGGTCTGAAAAAAATAAAATGCTTCAGCGGATATATGCAACAGCTTTTTGGACCAAAGAGGATTTGCAGGCTTATTTAGATTTTCTTGCTGAAGCTGAGAAACGTGACCATAGGAAATTAGGTGCAAAATTAGATTTATTCTCTGTAAGAGAAGAAATTGGCGCAGGTTTTGTATTGTGGCATCCGAATCTTGCTGTTGTACGTGAAGAAATTGAAAATTATTGGCGTACAGAACATAGAAAACGCGGCTATGTAATTGTTAATACTCCGCAAATTGCCAAGTCAAAACTTTGGGAATTATCAGGACATATAGACCATTACAAAGAAAATATGTTTTTTATTCAAAAAGATAATGATGAAGATGAACAATATATAGTTAAACCAATGAATTGTCCTTTTCATATACTAATTTATCAGGCGAATCGTCACTCATACAGGTCACTGCCGTTAAGAATGGCAGAATTAGGAACAGTATATCGAAGAGAAAAATCAGGAGCACTCTCTGGTCTTACACGAGTTCAAGGTTTTACCCAAGATGATGCACATATTTTCTGCACTCCAGAACAATTAGTTGATGAAATAAATGCTATTATAGATTTTGTAGCCGACACTATGGCAATATTCAATATGAGTTTTGAAGTTGAGCTTTCAACAAGACCTGAAAGTTATGTTGGTGATATTGAAAACTGGAATCGTGCGGAAGCTGGCTTAAAAGAAGCAATGGACAGGCGAGGGATGAAGTATGATATTAATGAAGGGGATGGTGCTTTCTACGGACCTAAGATTGACTTTAAAGTAAAAGATGCAATTGGAAGGACATGGCAATGCGCAACTATTCAGCTGGATTTTAATCTGCCTGAGAGATTTGATATTAAATATCAAGATAAAGACGGGTCGCTAAAAACACCTGTAATGCTGCACAGAGTTATATTTGGGTCAATGGAGCGTTTCCATGGTATTCTAATTGAACACTATGCAGGTGCATTTCCTCTGTGGCTTGCGCCTACTCAAGTTACAGTTGTTCCAATTTCTAATGAAAAGCATATTGACTTTGCCGAAAAAGTATATAAAAAACTTAGAGAAAGCGGCATTCGTGCAAGACTTGATGACAGATCCGAAAGTATGAACTACAAGATAAGAGAAGCTCTGCAAGATAAAAAAGTCCCTTATGTTTGTGTAATTGGCGATAGAGAAATTGAAGCAGATTCAGTTGCTGTAAGAAAGCGTAAAGTTGGTCAAGTCGGAACTTTAATTGTAGATGATTTTATAAATCAGCTATTGGATGAAATTAAAACAAAAAAGGCTGATTAAACAAGATTAAAAGCAGTATTACTAAATTAATACTGCTTTTTTATTGTGATAAGCGGTATTTACGAGATTATTATGAGCAGGGAGGTGTATTTATTGCCGCATTATAAACCATATTTAACTGATGATGGTTCTATTGGACTATATTCGTATGATTTTAGTGATATATTTCACTCCCGAACAGGTGCTTTATCGGAAGCTTATGAAAAATTTGTAATTCCTGCAGATGTTTCTAGTGTATTAAAAAGTTATAATGAAATAAACTTGTTAGATGTATGTTATGGTATAGGTTATAATTCAAAAGCTTTTTTAAATTTTATAATAAAAAAAATAATTGAAAAAAGATTATTCACAAATAAACCTATCGTTTCAAGATGTACCGATAACATTAACAGTAAGCTTAAAAATACTGAAACGATATATACCGATAATTATTCAATTGTTGATCATATTTTTAATAATGAATGCAGAACAAATTTATTTAATGAAGCGAATAGTTTTACAAGTGTTGCTTCTGAATTGACAAATTCAGAAGCAGGTTTTCATAATTTCCAATATGATAGCACAAATATTAATATACCTAAAATTAACATAGACGCAATAGAGTTAGAAAGAGAGTTTGTTTACCTGTCTCCTTTTATAAAAGAAAATTGTTATAAGCAAGAATACAAAATTGCGAACGAAATTAATTTTATAATACTTGATAGATTAATGAATAAGTACAATAGCAAGGTAATAGACCAAGTTAGAAGAATGAGAACTGTACGCAATTATTTCCGATTTTTTAGTATACATGATACTCTAAATAAGCTTAGTTTTTATAATGATATGATTAATTACACCTCCTCACCTTATAAAAAGCGCTTGTTACATAATATATATTATAGGTATATATCGAAAAAATCAATGCCATTTCGGACATATCTTAACACAATAGATTATCAGTATATATTGGAACGATATAGTGCTCTTTATTCGCTACTTAACAAAAACATTGATATAAATTTTTATTTTGATGACGCCCGCCGTGTATTACCAGACCTGGGGAAAAAATATAACATAATTTTTTTAGATGCTTTCACTCCCGCTAAGGCACCATCCTTATGGACTGTTGAATTTATTAATAAACTCTCATCAAAACTGACTACAGATGGTGTTATACTAACTTATTCAAACTCTGCGCGCGTTAGAACTGCAATGAAAATTTGCGGATTACATCTTGGTACACTTAAAAATAATGATGGAATTCAATTTGGTACAATTGCCTCTTTTGCTAAGAATAAAATTAGTTCTCCATTATCATTTGAAGATATTGCACGCATAAATTCAAAATCAGGAATCCCATACAGAGATAAAGGCTTGATGAATGATGATAAAACAATTCTTGAAAGATTAGAGAATGAGATTACTACATCAAATCTCCCCACTCTCTCTAAAGCATTGAAAGGAGTGTACAATGAAAAAGTATAGTCTTGTTGTCGTAGGCGGTGGTACTGCTGGTTGTGCTGCCGCATATATTTCTGCTAAATATGGCTTAAAAACTTTATTAATAGAAAAGAATTCTTACCTCGGTGGTTCTATGACCGGCGGATTAGTAACTCCGGCTATGAAATCAGCTGATTTACAAATAAATACAGAATTTTTTAATGAATTCATAAAAAAACTAAATTCTAAAAATGCTCAAATCACCTATTTTGATGGTAATATAGGTTGGTTTAATCCCGAAATTGCAAAAATTGTTCTCGATGAGCTTCTTATAAACGTAGGTGTAGATATTTCTTTGAATACAAATATTGTCAGAGTTGATAAATATGATAAAACTATTAAAAGCTTGTTTATATCAGCTTATGAAAAAATAGCCGTAGAGGATTTATCAGTACCTATCGAAACGAGTGACTCAAATTATAAAAAAGGTACATTATCAACACCTATTGAAACGATATTATATTCCACTAATAATTTAACGACTGAAATTGAAGCAGATTATATTATTGATTCAACTGCCGCTCAAGTACTTTGCAGAAATCTTGGCTGTCGTTTTATAGATGACAATGATAAAAAACAGCCTAACAGTCTTAGGTTTATTGCATCCGGTGTTGATTTAGATAAATTTCTACCGTTTATACTAAAACTGGATAAAGATAGAAATGCTACTACTGGAGGATATATTAACGGTACTGTTCAGCTTTCAACTGCTTGTACTTGGGATAAAACTTGGGCATTAACGCCTTTATTTAAGGCTGCTGTTGAGGAAGGGGTACTAAAAGAGGAGGATACTAGTTATTTTCAGATCTTTACTATACCAGGAATGCCTACTTCTATTGCATTTAATTGCCCGCGTTTTAGTAAAACTGCTAAAGAAGAAGATTTGCTTTTTTCGTCATCTCTGATTATTAAGAGCCGGGAGTCAATACAGAGACTTATTCTCTTCTGCAGAAAATATTTCCCGGGGTTCGAAAATTCATATATCTCCTCAATAGCGCCTAATATCGGTATTAGAACATCAATAAGACCGCTTGGACGCTACGTATATACGATTAATGATTTAAAAAATGGTCGTACCTTTGACAACCCTGTCTTAAGATCAAATTATCCTATTGATATTCATTCTGAAAAAAAAGAAGAAGCACAGCTTGAAAAAGTAATGAAAGAATATCAACTGCCTATTGAAGCGCTTCAATCTGCTGATTATAATAATTTATTTTTTGCTGGGCGTTCTATCAGTTGTGATTTTTATTCGCAAGCGGCACTAAGAATTATTCCTTCCTGTTTTTCTATGGGAGAAGGTCTTGCTAAATACTTAGCTAAACTGTCTAATTCATAAATTTAATAATTATTGTATCCTGTAATTTAGGAGGGATACTTTATGCAATTAGCAAAATCAGAAACATTACAAAACTTAGTAAACGCATTTGCGGGTGAATCACAGGCGCGTAATAGATACACTTTCTATTCTAAAGAAGCATTAAAAGAGGGTTACAATGAAATAGCATATATTTTTTCAGAAACTGCTTCCAATGAGCAGGAACACGCTAAAATTTTTTATAAATTCATCCCTGATGAAATCTATACTGTTAATGCTTCGTATCCTTTTTTTCTGGGGAAAACTTATGATAATTTGCTTGCTGCGGCAGATGCTGAACATGAAGAATGGTCAGTTATTTATAAAAATTCTGCAGAAGTTGCTGCTGAAGAAGGATTTAAGGAAATATCAGAATCATTTAACTTAATCTGCGGCATAGAAAAATATCATCAAAACCGATATTTAGAGTTAGCAAAACTAGTTAAAGAAAATGCAGTTTTTGCAAAAGAATACGAAACACAATGGATTTGCATGAAGTGCGGCTACCATACCACAGCTAAGTCCGCACCTCTGGTTTGTCCTGTATGTAAACATGAGTATAACCATTTTCAACTCTTATGTGATAAGTATTAGGCTATTCCAAAAAGTTGTTGTGATGTTCCGGCAGGAAGCATAGCTGACCAATCTTGCATTGGCATTGTTCCATTAAAACCATAACCATTGAACACAGGTGTTTGCAGATATGGATTTTGCATCATAGAAATATTGTTATTTGTACTTGTCGTTGATGATTGAGACTGTGTGGGAGAACTTTCTGTCTCTGCTTGCATTTGACTATCTATTTGACTAACAACACTTATTCCAAATTTTTCTTTATAAGCATTATCAAGTGAATCCATTGCGTTCTTTACAATTCTCATCTGTGCTCTTATTTGCGGCTCGTTAATTGTATCTTTTGATTCTTTCGCTTGCTGCAAAAGTGGTCCTACTTCTGATAGATAATTATAACAAATTGCTATTTCATTTTGGAGTGCTTGCTGGGTTTCTGGACTAGTATCTGTAGCTGATAACATACTATCATACTTTTTATCTTGTGCAAGCTGTTTTTCTGGAGGAATAATTTTATCGTATCCAGCCCTGGCCAATTGAGATGTAAATCCTCCAATTGCAAAACCAAGAGCACTTCCAATCAAACCTCCAACTACTGTACCAGCGCCAGGAATAACAGACCCTATAAGTGCACCCAGTTTAGCTCCAGCCCATGTCCCTGCAGCAGAACCTGCAAGGAAACCACTAAAGCCGGCAGCTACTTTACCAGTTGATTTTACAATTTGTTTCATGCCTGCTTCGCTTCCGTGCTGCATAAATGTATCACCTACAGCAAACAGTTCTTGGAATACCTCAATAGCAAGTATTATTTTATTATTTTTAAAACTTTTTGTAAAACCTCCTAAAACGCCCGGTGATTTTGCAGCCCCGTTTGCAAGTCCTCTTTGTATAAAAGACATTTTACCTGTTGATGTTTTGCTAAGCAATTGAAAATATTTTTTATTTAAGGCATCAAATTGTGCTTTTGTTACTCTGCCGCTGTTTTGTAAATTTTTTATTTCATTTTGAAATGTAAGAATATCTGATGTTAGAAATGGATTTTTACTTTTGAGTCTTTCTGCAAACGCAGATATCTCATTAGTTCTTATCATTCTATACTTATTAGCTCTTGCAGCCTTGCCTGTAAGAGTTGCATCAAGTGGAACAGCCTGTATTTCTTTAGAATTAACTATAAATGGAAATAAAATGCTGCTGCCTAAAGCCAGTGGTGAAAAATTATCCCAGATACTTGGTTCTTCAGGCACACCATGAGTTATGTCGTACGCTTTCTCCAGGTTTTCCCGAACGGCAGCACGATCACTTGTTCCTATCCCATTTACTTTAATTTCTTCGTATCCCATAATAAGCCCTATTTATATATTAATAAAGTTATCTTTTTTTTAATAATTGCTTTTTTGTAACAAAAAATTTACATTTTATTATTTTTAAGTAATTCAGCCTAAAACGCATATCCTATAATGATTTAACCTCTATCATCTAACTTTAAATCTAAGTTTTTATAAAAATTTTTTTTATTTTTATGTATTTTTTTAGCATGCCGTATATTTTTTTAACATTCACTGTATAATATAGATATGAGCTACATAATAGAGGATACTGAACTAAAAAAGATTGGTCTTGAATTAATGTTCCTAACGCCGCAGAAGTATTCAAATCCAAATGGTATAACTGCAGTTGAGCTATCTAAGTTAGTTGATTTACCTGTAGATACGGTTAAAAAAAAATTACAAATTTTAAAAGATAAAAATATTGTGCGTGTCAAAGGAATTAATCCTAAATATTGGCTTTTTGATGATTATAATTTTCAGCGCTTAGATGATAATGATGAAATTTTTACATTGCTATGCAGTTTTGAAGATGTAGATTTTGACAGATACTTTTCATATTAAATTAACGAGGATAAATGTGACTTATACTGAATGTTTACCGTACGAAATAGAAAAAACAGCAAGACTGCTTCAAATTAGTGCTAAATATATTTTTAATAATAAAATCAAGTGCGATATAACACATGACGAATTTGTTATACTTGATACACTGATTAATAATCCTGGAATTTCACAGAGTGATTTGTCAAAACTTGTGCTTAAAGGTCGCTCGCATACCAGTAAAATATTATCTTCACTCGAAAAAAAAGAGTATATAACAAGAACACAAAGTACAAAAAATGGTAAAATGATTTATTTAATGACTATAACTAAAAAAGGTCTTAAATTATACGAAGAGGTTAAAATGTATTTATACGATGTTATAGTTCTTTGGGAAAAAGAGTTTAAAGACACATCAGTTTTAATTGATGAATTACGAAGAGTCCAGAAATTAGTACTAGAAAGTATTGGCGATATTTCACTAGAGTAAACAATAAAAAAGGCGGATATAAAGTCCGCCTTTTTCAATTTAAATATATCAAGCTACACACTTACTACTTGATTTCTACAGAAGCACCTGCAGCTTCTAATTGTTTTTTAATAGCTTCAGCATCTTCTTTCTTGATGTTTTCTTTAACAGGTTTTGGTGCACCATCAACTAAATCTTTAGCTTCTTTTAAGCCAAGACCAGTGATAGTACGTACTTCTTTAAGAACAGCGATTTTATTAGCGCCTGCTGATGCAAGGATAACAGAAACTTCAGAAGCTTCTTCTTCAGCCGGAGCAGCTGCGCCTGCTGCTGGAGCTGCTGCTACAGCAACTGGAGCTGCTGCAGAAACGCCAAATTTTTCTTCCATAGCTTTTACTAATTCTGCTGCTTCTAAAAGTGTTAATTTTTCAATTGATTCTAAAATTGATTCTACATTACTCATGATTTATTCTCCTTTATTATTAATATTGAGTACTACGTTAATTTAGGCAGTTTTTTGATCACGAACAGCTGCAACTGCACGTGTAAGTGCTGCCATAACACCATTGACAGTGTATACAAGACCTGATGCTGGTGAATTAATACTGCCAAGCATTTTGGCGTAAATTTCTTCTTTTGATGGCATATCAGCAAGAGCTTTAGCTTCTTTTGCATTCAATAATTTGCCATCAAGAGCTGCTGCAAGTATTTCACCTTTCTTCGTGTCTTTAATAAATTTTGACAATGCTTTAGCAGGTGTAACCTGATCTTTGAAGCCAAAAGCAATTGCCACTGGTCCAGTAAGTATATCAGATAAAACTTCATAAGGCGTATCTTTAATTGCTATTTTAGCCAAGGTATTTTTGGTAACCATATAGTCACCGTCTTCTTGCTGAATTGACCGTCTTAATTTTGTAATTTCTTCAACCGTTAGACCTTTATAGTCAGAAACGACTGCAACTTGCGCTTTTTCAATATATTCTTTCATCTTAGCAAGTTTTTCGCTTTTAAAGGCTTTTGTTGACATAATTTGCTCCTTTATTAATTATAATATCACTATCTTCGTTCGACCCAAACTAAAAAAGATTTTGCGAAGATAACAAACCGCAAAATCGTACACATAGCTATTATTAATTCGACTGTGTAACCTCGATTAGCTTGATCTTAATCAATTTAACCCATTCAGCATAAGCAAACTAATCTTTAAACTTGCTTGGTATTAACCTGATACCTGCTTATTTTGCCTCCCGGGACTAATTGTCTGCGGCTCAATTTGTATGTTAGCAAAAAAAAATTTTTATGTCAAACAATTGTTAAGAAGCGTAAAATACTACAGTGTCATTCAGTTCAATTCTTGTGTTACCATTTGGAACAAAAGAGGTATCCCCACGCTTTATTATTGCAATTAGAAAGCTTTCTCCGCACCTTAATTCCTTTATTTTTTTATTTAGCCATTGATGCTGTTCATCAATGATTGTTTCGCAAAGCTCAATATTGCTTTTTGTATTAGTTACTGTCGTACCTGAAAGTATTTCATCACCCAGCTGTAAAGTCGTGTCACCATTCGGAATTATTTTTTCATTATTACGAATAATAAGCAGCAGCAGCGAATTTTCGCTAAAATGTATATCTTTAAGCTGAGCACCAATCCAAGGATGATCTTTGGTTATTTTTACAGTATTTAAATTGATTGCGGCTTCTTGCTGATAATCATTAAATGTTTTCCTTACATCACAAAAACGATCTATCATATCTTCTTTTCTTGCAATGTATGGTAGCATTGAACCTTGTATTGCAACTGATATAAGAACTACTATAAATACGATATGAAATAAATCATACTTGAGAATTGTACTATCGGCAACAACAAATATTGCAAATACAATAGAAGCTGCACCTCTAAGTCCTGCCCAAGAGATAAATGAAATTTGTGAAATTTTTGCTTTAAAAGGCAGCATAATAAATGAAACCGCAATAGGTCGAGCAATAAAAGATAAAAACAACATTATTAAAAGTGCTGGAAATATACTTTCGGGTATTTTGTGCGGGTATGCTAAAAAGCCAATTAAAAAGAAAATAACTATCTGACTCAATGATGTTATTCCATCAAAAAAATGTATCATGCTAATTTTATTTTTTATTCCGCTGTTTCCGAGAATTAATCCTGTAACATAGACACTTAAGAAACCATTTCCACCACTTACATCCGCAAAGGAAAAAGAAGCCAGCGCAACCGCAACTATAAATAGAGTATCTGTGCCTTCTATTAGTATAGATGTTTTTTTTTAAATATATATAGCAAAGTATGCAATGATAATTCCTATAAAAAGTCCAATGCCGATTTGAGAGAAAAGCATTGGAAATACTGATTCAATCTTACCGTTATGAAGCAGTGAAATTCCAATAATTGTAAGCATATAAGCAAAAGGATCATTACTACCGCTTTCAAATTCAATAATTGGAGCTGTATTATATTTTAAATTTAATCTCTTTGAACGCAGAATTGCAAAAACAGACGCAGCATCAGTTGAACTAATAACTGAACCAACTAAAAAACTTTCAGCAAAGGACAGTTTTAGCACATAATAACAAAAAACTGCCGTTAGTAGTGCAGTAATGATGGTTCCAACCGAGGACAATAAAATTGCCTGAGCCGCCGCTCTTTTATCATTAATCTTTTTAGTGCAAAAACCACCATAAAATATGATAAATAACAGACCAATAGAACAAAGTTTTGATGTTAAATCGTAGTCTTCAAAATTTATTTTTAAGATACCATCAGAACCAAATAACATTCCTAAAAACATAAAAAATAATAAAGCAGGTATTGCAAGCTTATTAGTGAATTTATTTATAATTATGCATAAAAAAATTACTATTGAACAAAAAAGTATAATACTTGACATATTCATCCCTTTATATTAGTGTAACATATATTTTTATTTTACATAATATCTGGTATAATACTTTTATGCAAATTATATCTGAAAGAGCAAAAAGGGAACTAGACAAGTTATTAAATGGTAATAAAAATTTTGTCAATGGTACACCAACAGCATCGAATATGTCACTTGAAACCTTGAAAAAATATGCGTTTCACCAGGAGCCATATGCAGCAGTATTAAGCTGCTCCGATTCTCGTGTTGTTCCTGAAATTATTTTTGATTGCGGTATAGGTGAACTTTTTGTTGTAAGAGTTGCGGGGATTACTGCTGGTCCAAATGTCGTTGAAAGTCTCGAATATGCCGTATATAAGATAAAAACTCCGCTCATGATTCTCCTTGGTCACGATGACTGCGGAGTAATGAAATATGCTAAAGATAACTACCCAAATAGAACAGGTCATTTTGACTCCATCCTCAATTGTGTCTATCCGGTTTTAAAGAAGAAAGAGGATATAACCTGCCATAACTTTTTTGCACAGCAGCATACAATTTGGGTGGAAGAATTTTTGCTTAATAATTCAAAAATCATATCAGATGCAGTTAATAATGGTGAGCTTTATATAGCAAAATGTCATTTAGACCACTCTACTGGACTTGTCAGCCTTATTTAGACAACCATTTTATTATTGCTCTTGCAAACGCCTCCGAGGATTGAAAATTTTGTCCTGTTATGAGGTTTTTATCTTCAACAACGTTAATTTCTCCCGGTGATTTTTCTATAAAAGCAGCTCCCAGTTCAATTAATTTATCTTGCAAGTAAAAAGGAAGAATGTCCTCTTTATTATTTACGGCTTCTTCTTCATTTGTAAAACAAGTCAATCTTCTTCCAGATACAAAAGGAATACCGTTTATACAAGCTTTAAGAAGTCCAGCCGGACCATGACACACGGCTGCAATTAGTTTTAGTTTTTTATCAAACTCTTCAATTTTTTTTGCAAGTGTAAGGTCTTTTGAAAGATCAAACATTGGACCATGCCCTCCTGGAAGGACAAGTGCATCAAAATCTCCACTGTCAAGTGTCTCAAGCTTGCGTACATTATTAATTCCTGCTTCTGCAAGTTTGTATTTTTCATTTTTTACAAAATAGCAGCTTGCCGGATCTATAGGAGGAATATCACCTATTGGAGTCGCCAATGTTATATTAAAACCTTCTTTAAGAAACATTGTATATGGAACTGCAAATTCTTCAAACCAGACTCCTGTTTTTTTGCCATTTTTTGTTATTCTTGTATTTGTCATTACCATCAATATATTTTTACTCATAATTACTCCTTTACTTATGAATATTAAAAAATTAATTTTGTAAAAACGCATCAGGCAATTAGCTATATATTAAATAATTTTTTTTCTACAAGAGAACATATTATATGTTCAATCATTATATGGACCTCTTGAATAACAGGTACATTTAATGACGGAGCCTTAATAGTACAATTGCAGAGGTCTTCTAAAGGAGATCGATTGTCACCAATTAACGCTATTGTTGTAATATTAAGTGAATTTGCGACTTTTACAGCATTTAAAATGTTAGGTGATGTACCGGAAGTTGTTATTACAAAAAAAACATCATTTTGTTTACCGAGTGCTTGTATCTGTCTGACAAAAATATTCTCATACCCAAGATCATTGCTAATAGCAGTTAATATTGAGGAATCTGTAGTTAGGGCTACAGCAGGTATTCCTGGTCTTTCTTTTGAAAATTTTGCCACAAACTCTCCGGCAAAATGCTGGGCATCTGCTGCAGACCCGCCGTTTCCTGCTGTAAAAATTGTACCTCCTTTATTTACTGAATTTACAATTAAATCAGCTGCCCTCTCGATATTAGTGATAATTTTGTTATTTTGGATTATTCTTAATTTAGCGTTTATACTTTCTTGAATATAGTTTTTAATCAATACTTTTTAACTCCCCTACATTGATTATTATCTGTTCTTTTTTTATCTTATCAATTACATCATTCGGCGTTATACTCTCAATACAAGGCGCATATTTTTTACCAGGCTTAAGATATTTACATTTCTTTTTCCAGCAATATCTGCATTTTGTTTTTGGTTCAATAAAATAGCCATTGAGACCATAAGGCTTTATTTTATCAGGAGATGTTGAACCGAGGATAGCAAGTGTTTTTACATTATGGGCAGAAGCAATATGAAGCGGTCCCGTATCTCCTGCAATAACCAAGTCTGCAAACGATAAAAAAGTGCTTGTTTCCGACAGAGTATATTTACCTGTAAGAATAATAATATTATTACCTTTAATTTTATTATGATATTCGGCTTCCTTAGTATTGCCACATAAAAAAACTGTACCGCCAAATTTTTGTATAAGGATGTTTGATAATTTACTCCACTTATCAATATTCCATAATCTTCCTTGACGGGTATAATCGGAACTTCCTCCAGGAAGCAGTACAAAAAAAGGTCTCGGATAATTATCTGTTATATTGTGTATTTTTTTTACAGCATCAGGAGCCGTATTTAGATAAAGTCTTGAAGGTAAATTTAAGTCTGGAATTACACTTTTTGCTGTTAAATAAAAATTTTCTACCCAGGATTTATTAAATTCCTTCTTAGCAACGACCATGTCAGGTAAGGATATTAGTGATAAAATTATATTTCTGATATTAACTGAAAGATTAAAAATATAATTGTAGTGCTCTCTTCTGAATTTAGAGGCTAAATCAAATATTTGAATATTTTTTTTTATATTTTGTTTCCATGGGATAAAATTATCAATATGAGGACAATTTTCTAACAGCGGAATTAGCGTTTCATGTGTTAAATAATCTACTTGCCAATGAGGATGAGCTTCTTTTATAGCGGTCGCAATAATTGTTGCAAATATACTATCTCCTATCGCGCCAAGTTTTATTATCAGAATTTTTTTATTTTCATTATTGTAACTTTTCATACCATATTTATATTACTATAATTTGGGTTCATTCTGCAAACTACAAAAAAGACCTCATAACGAGGTCTTTTTTGTAGTTTAATTACAATTTCCGTATTCACAAGCTTCCGATTGAGGCAAACTGTCACAGTGATAAACAGAAAAAGCGGTAACAACAGCGCTTATACCAACAAGAGAATAGATAATTCTGGATAATATAGTCATGTCACCAAACACAGCAGCTACAAGATCAAAGCCAAATAGTCCTATTAGACCCCAGTTAAGTGCGCCAATCAAAACTAATGAATACGCAATGTATCTTACATATTTCATACCAGCCTCCTTTCTATAACTACTTTATTATTCTTCATTTTTTAATAATTAAATTGCATAGTCAGGCTAGTACAAATTGTTAATTTTGCACAGTAAAAATGTGAGAATTTTGTGAGAATGCAGGAGAATGAAACAAAAAAAACAAAATAATTCAGTTTTCTCAAAAACGGTGCCATCACTAGCTTTTAAACTGGAGCGGAAGACGGGACTCAAACCCGCGACATTCTGCTTGGAAGGCAGATGCTCTATCAACTGAGCTACTTCCGCACCAACATGTTTAGTTTATAATAACCGTTAAAATAAATCAATATTTATTTTTTAATTTGTTTAGAAGGAGTATTGATATTTTATCAGACTTCATTAATATACTAGTATGCAGACAAAAGATTACTATAAAATACTTGATATTACAGAAAATGCTTGCGATTCGGATATAAAATCGGCATATAGAAAACTTGCACGTAAATATCACCCAGATATTGCCGGAAATACTACTGACAATATTAAACGTTTCAAAGATATTAACGAAGCCTATAACACTTTAATTAATAAGCGTAAGAGATATGACTATGATGCCCTACGCCGGCTTTACTCGTATACAAAAACGAGTACATCTGCAGAAGATGCTGATTCCGATAATTATAACAGTGCTGATTTTAAAACAAAGTATCAATCAAAAAATTATTTTCATGGTATGTGGGAAGATTTTTTTAATTCACAATATCAACAAAAAGAATATAAAAAGCAGCCGCAGCCTGAAAATGGCTCGGACATTACAACAGAAGTAATAATATCATTGAATGAGGCAATAAATGGAACTACAAAAAAAATAAACGTACTACATACAAAACCATGCTACAAGTGTCATGGACGTAAGTTTGTTAATAACACTATTTGTTCTTGTTGCAACGGTACAGGTACAGAGTCGGAACATAAAAAATTTACAGTCAAAATTCCTCCTAACGTAAAAAACGGATACAAAATACGTATTGCAAATGAGGGTAATCCGGGGATTAATGGAGGAAAAAACGGAAATCTTTTTCTCTTAATAAAAATTGAAAATGATTCAACTTTTAAGTATGATGGTTGTAACATATTAAAGACAATTCCTATTACACCATACGAAGCAGTACTTGGTGCAGATATAGAAATAACTCTGCCTACTGGTAAAGTGGTTATGAAAATTCTTCCAAATACTAACTCCGGGCAAAAGTTCAGGCTTCAAGGCGAAGGTCTTTTATTAAATGGTATAAAAGGTGATTTAATTGTTACAGTTGTAATAAAAATACCGAAAAATTTGACTAAAGCAGAAATTGATTTATACAAAAAACTTGCAGAAATAAGTTTTGGAAATATAAGAAAGGATACTTAATGCAAACAGAAATTGCGCGGATAAAAGAAATGTTTATATCAACCCAAGGCGAAGGTCCTTTTGTTGGGTACAGACAGCTCTTTATTCGTTTTTGCGCCTGCAATCTGACTTGTAATTACTGTGATACTGACTATACATATGAAAATGCTAATTTTGTCTATTCCCCTGATGAACTGCTTTCGTTTATAAAAAAAGAATTTGATATTTCAAATATACATTCAATATCTCTTACTGGGGGAGAACCCCTGCTGCATGCCGATTTTCTTAAGCGTTTCCTCCCCATGCTTAATGCTAAATACTATCTTGAAACTAATGCAACCCTTACTGAAAATTTATATGAGATTATTGATTTTATAGATATTGTATCTGCTGACATTAAGCTGCCGTCTGCAACAGGTATTAATAATACGTTTGAAAAGCATGATGCGTTCTTTAGAATGCTTAGAACTAACAAAAATCTTGAGTTATTTGCAAAAATTGTTTTTGACGAAAATATAACTGAAGAAGAAATTATTGCTTCAACAAACCTTGCTAAAAAGTATAATTTTGAATTAATACTCCAGCCTAAAACACAAAATAATGAAATTGTGCCTTCTATAAATTTTGTTGATAATATTTTTTCAAAATGCCTTAAACGGTATAATAATGTCCGATTGATACCTCAAGTTCATAAATTTTTGGACATTAGATAAAACAAATTATATAATTATTATTATAAAAAAGTTTTTCGAGGAAGATATTATGAAAAAGTTATTAAGCACAACGCTATTATTTTTAATAGCCTCTGCTGCATGTGCTGCCAAGCACGAACCAATTCCGGCGAAAGTAGTCAAACCAGACAAATACACAGATGAATACATAAAAGAAATCGCCGGGGAGTACAAAAAAAACAGTGATTTTCAAATTATTTTTGTAGCTCTTGACATGTTAAAAGGCACTACCGGTGAATTTTCAAGAAACGCAATTCTTGGTGATAATTTAACAGGTAAACCTGTAAAAATTGAATTTAAAAACCTGGCAGAGATAAATCCAAGTTATGAATCATTTGACGCAGTTGGTTGGAATAGAAAAGGGGCGCTCTTTATCTATATTAACCCTAAACATAAAGAAGCTCCTCCCGGAGCACTTGCTGCACTTCTTGCTCATGAAGCGCTTCATCAGGATGAATATAATTCTCTGTCAGAGGAAACGTATGCATGGACAATGGAAGCTACTGTATGGTATGAAATTTTACAAAAGTACCCGGAACTGGAAAATGTTGATTCGTCGCTCGTAAGACGTGAAAATATTCTTAAAAGCCTTTTTGAAAAAGGCAACTATACAAATAAATATATAAAGAAAAACGTTTATGCAAATAAAGGATATAAAGGGCTGCCTATTTCATCACCGGGATTTGAAGATTTATAATCTTTATCTTTCATAATATGGTCGTCTTAAAGGTTCAGCTATAAACATATTAGGTTCTCTTGTCATGTTGCAAAGTATACTAGAGTACGGTATCTTTTTTAAATAATATGCCATTTCTTCTTCAGATTCAGTTATTGAGTTGTCGCCAAACATCCCCACATAGTAGTATCTTTCTCGATAAAAATCTGATGGATCACGTGTTGCTAAATCATAATCTGGTTTAATTTTTGTACAGGCAAGCAGTATTGAAGTAAAAGATGCAATGTAATAACAACTGCTTTTATGCGGAATACGAGGATGATCTTTATACCATTCAGTCATAAATGTTGCTTTAACGTTATATTTATCACATAACTCTCTTATAGCATATGATAACTTAAAATTATTCATTAATTCATAAGCAGAAGCACTTTTTTCTGGGTCAAACCGTTTTAAATATTTTACATCGACAAGAGCCTTAAAATTTGGCGAATTTTTAGATTCATGAACTTGATGTGTATCTTTGTTTTTACGCTTTATTACATTCAGATTGGAATTTCTATTTGGGTTGAACATGGTACAATTGTGTACAATCATATTTTCTCCTTTGTTATCTAGTTATAGTACTACAAATGCTTTGGTGTGTTTTTTGACATTTCTTCAAGAGTTATATAATCTAATTCTTTTATCATTTTAGTAAACACTTTTGAATGTTCTGCCGATGTTTCTTTTGATTTATAAATCAGATTAATTTCTTTTTGTGGCGTAAATATATTTTTTAACAGCCCCTTAAAAGAATTTACAGTATTTTTATAGGCAAATGTTAGTCTGGAAGTATATTCACCGGCTTTACAATTTTTGTCTATATATAATGTTACATTATTATTTCGAGAAAAGCGTTTTATTGCAGCAGATTCTTGAAGCGCTTTTATAACCTCCAAATCAAGAGGTTTAACACAGGGATTAAAAATTCCTAAGTACTCGACACCTTTCAAGGCGCCAAAAGCTTTACAGTAAGCAAATTTATTTGTCTTTTGTGGATTAGCATGATGATTATTTTTATACGAAATATTACCTATAAAACTACTATTTACATTACCTGATGATAACACACGACACTCCTTAAACTAACCATAGGAAATATTACCAATTAATATGTATCAACAACTATAATTATTATACACAAAGTTAAATTGATTTAATATACATTGTTAATTTTTATGAAGAAAAGCTGGACAAATAGAAAATTTAAAGTTAAAATGCAGCTGGAATGGAGGTAGTGTAATGAAATTAAACGCCATATCTAAATTGAATGCATTTACGCCTATGCGTGGAGCAAACAAAATGTCCAATCAACCATCTACACAGCCGGAGGATTCTGTTATAAAGCCAGGATTTGCAATAGGAACGGATGGGGATGTTCATCCTGAGTCAAGAACTGCATGTAAAGGGCAAAAACTCTATATTCTGGCTTAGATATATTGATGTTTGGAAATTTTGAATAAAAAAACAGGTTTATATTAAACCTGTTTTTTTGTTTTATATAATAATGCTGTTTTCGGTATAAAATTTACAAAAATTTACAATGATTGTATTAGATTAGTTTTTAAGTGTAATTTATTGTATTTAA
>CALVFU010000011.1 GCA_944326905.1 Candidatus Gastranaerophilales bacterium | reverse complement strand
TCTCAGTATCTTTTAGTAAACATAAAACAATTTTAGACTATGAATATAGGGCAAAGGAATAATTCCTTTCAATAATTCAAAGGTATATTCATAGTGAAAGAAACTGGTAAAAAAGTTAATAACCAAACACTTTATTCTTCAGAAATTGAAGAATATTCTTTCACTGTTGGAAAAGGTAAGAAAACTACCAATGTTATAGTTAAGCTAGATATTAATTCTGAAGATGATATTTCAGAAGAAAATATTGCAAAAGGATTGGTTCAATATCTTAGTGTGTTTGAAGAAATTATGACCTGGCAATATGAAAATGACGATGCTATAATGCAATGCAATGGAGAATAAAAATGGAAAATGCAGTTAGTTATGTGAGAGTATCCTCTGATGACCAAGCAAAACATGGTTTTAGTATTGACCAACAAATTGCCAATAATATGCAGTTTGCAGTACAGAATGATTATGCTATTCTACAGACTTTTAAAGATGAAGGTCGTTCTGCAAAGAACCTTGAAAGACCCGGATTGCAAGATATGCTAAAATTCTGTGCCGATAAGAAGAATAATGTTGAAGCTGTAATTGTTTGGAAGTTAGACAGAATTTCAAGAAGTGTTGGTGATTATACGGCAACATTATCACCATTCTTTGCTCAAAACAATATTCAACTCCTAACCGTAACTGATATTAACGGTGAAGGGCTTGATGTTGAAATGATGAGGCAAATATCTATGGTATTTGCAGAACGAGAAAGAAAAATGACAGCTTTAAGAACTAAAGAAGGCATAAGAGGTAAAGTTGCATTAGGACAATTCCCTTATCATGCTCCGATTGGTTATGAAAATATAGAAATTAAAGGTTCAAAGTATAAGAAAATGGTAATTGACGAAGAAAACGCATTTTTCGTTCGTCAAGCATATAATATGTGTTTGCAAGGTGATTCTTTAACTACAATAACTAATAAACTGTATAAAATGGGGTTCAGAAATAAACATGGAAACCGTCATCCGAAATCTTCAGTTGAATATATGTTACACAATATTGCTTATATCGGAAAATTCTATTATGACGATGTTCTGGTTGAAGATACAGATTATCCACCTTTAATAAGCGAAGCTACTTATTATGCAGTCCAAGAAAAATTGAATACTCCTTCTAAAACAAGACAATTACACACTAAATTCCCATATAACGAATGTATGACTTGTGCTAAGTGTGGTTGTTATTTAACTGGAGAATTAAAAGTCAAGAAATCTAAAAAGAGTACAAGAGAATATATCTACTACCATTGCACAGGAAATCGTGGTGGTGATTGTAAGAAGGGTAGCTACATTCGTCAAGAACTGATTGACGAGGCATTTACAAGTGTTCTTAAACAAATTACTATCCCGGAGAATGTTCATCAACTTGTAATAGACGGATTAAAAGAAGTTCATAAAGAACATACTAAAGATTATGAAATGCAGAAAAAGTCTATTAGAAAACGTATTGATAAAATTGATAAAACATTGAAATCCGTATTTGAAAACGGTTTTAACAAGCATGATGAAACTATGATGAAGAATATAGAAGATTGGGAAGTTGAAAGAAAAACTTTAGTTCTTGAAGAGCAAGAAATGCTTAAAGCCACTAAGACCTTTTTTGTCCAATCGAACCTTTTACTAAACTTCTGCAAAGACTGTCATAGTGCGTTTTTAAAGGGAAATGCAGAGCAAAAACGAAAAATCGTGAAGATGGTGTGTTCGAACTTTTCTTATGACGGTTCAAACATAGTCATAGAGCCTAATCCAATATTTAAGGCCGTCATTAAAAACAGCATGCACAATAAAAAACTCCCCAGGCTGGACTCGAACCAGCAACCCTTCGATTAACAGTCGAATGCTCCGCCATTGAGCTACTGAGGAATATAAACTTGCTATTTAATTGTCAATTCCTCAATGTCGGAGCAATGCTCCGTATTCTGTACTCTTGCGTTCCGCGTCCGCGTCACTTGGGAGCTACTGAGGAATATAAACTTGCTATTTAATTGTCAATTCCTCAATGTCGGAGCATTGCTCCGATTTCTCTACCTCCCGTTCCGCATTTGCGTCACTTGGGAGCTACTGAGGAATACATTTATTATATTAACAAATAATTTTTTTTTGTAAAGCATTTTTCTTGTAAATTAATTTAACTTTTTTGTATATTACTATTCGATGAAGTATAATAGTACTATGAAAAGATTTATTACACTATGTTTTATATTTATATACTCATTCACCTATCTGCAATGTATAGCAGAAACCTTGCACGGCGGAGTTAATGAAGATGATGAACTCCAAAATCAACAAAGTGAACTTTTTACAGGTGAAATAGATTATCTTGAAAAAAAAGATGTAATAAACATGACTGTTTCACAAGTGTTAGATGGAAATTATTCTTTTGAAGGCGATGAGTTTTTTGCAAAAGTAACTTCTGACGTTATGGGAGATAATGGTGTTATTATCCCCAAAGGAACAATCGCCCATGGAATGATAAGAGAGGCAAGTGAAGCAAAACGCCTAGGGCGAGACGGTTATATCGATTTATCTTTTGATTACTTAATTACGCCGGATGGCAGAGAAATTCCTATAGAAGGAAAAATGTCAACACGACTGCATCCGCTTAAGGCGGCAACAAAAATTGTAGCAACCGATATAGGATACACTGCTGCCGGCGGCGTAATCGGCGGTTTATACGCAGCACAAATGCTTGGTATTGAAGCTGCAATTGCCTCCCAAGGTTATACAGTTGCCGGCGGGGCTGCATTAGGCGGGGCTGTAGGTCTTGGTATGGCTCTTTACAGAAAAGGGAAAAATGTTCTTATTTCGCCGGGTGATGAAATAAAAGTTAAAATCACAACAGATGTCGCACTTCCGGTATACAAAGAAGAGGCACTAAAAAAAGATGAAATACTATGTGATGATATAAAAGTAAGAATTGCCAATATCTTATATGAAAAAGATCCTTTTGGGGAAGTTAATACGCTTACTCTCTCATTAAGTATTGCTAATATGTCAGATTATACATTTTCTGGCATGGACATGACTCTTGTTAATGATTATAATGTAAGTTTTAATCCTTCTGTCTTTGGTGATACAAAGCTTTTATTCTCGCAAATAAAACCTGGCGATCGTTTTGCAGGCAAAATATCTTTCGCTGTCAATAATGTCAAGGATTCTTTTTGGCTTTGTATTTATGACAAAAAAAGCAAGGAAACTATTGTAAGATTATCATTGGATAATGCATACAAGAATGTTTCAGAGGAAACAAAAAAGAAAAATAGTAGAATTAAGAAGCCCAAGAAGAATTTTTATAAAGACCATGATTTTGAAAATATTTAAGCGGTAATATTAGTTGATTTTTCTTGGCTGTTATTTTGTGCAGAGGCTGCAGTGGTATTTGGAAACTTGTTCTGCGCCGGGGCTTTTTCAGAGTTTGTTTTAACTTTTTTAATAATAGCAAATGTACCTGCAGTTATAACTCCGGCAGCAGCAACAAATAACCCGCAAAATTTAGCATCACGCATACTTTTTTTCATAATGTCAGTACAATCTTTAAAATTAGCATGTTCAGGTGTGCCATCTGCAAATTTATTCATTAAATCCTTATATACAGAAAATTTTCCTTTTCTTTCAAAATATATTTTTGCTGCTGTCCCAGTACCTAAGATTGTTGGAATTGCAGCGGTTATAATGCCATCTCGGACGGATAGTCTTGCTGTAATTGGCTGCTTTTCTTCTTTTTTTTGTACTCTGCTATCTATAGGTTTTAATGAGCCATGGGCTGTTGGATTTGCTTGCGATAAAGGTGCTGCAGACATATATGACCTCCTTAACGATTATACTAAAACAAATGAATAATTTTTTTTGATATATTGCTGTGCCTTATTTACAAATATTTACAAAACGCTGAAATATTGATTATATCATATTTTCAACTTTGTTTTCATTATATAATATTCTTAATAATTAAAGATAAAAAAGCAATTTTTTTACAAGTCTACTTTATATATAAGTAATAAGTTTCTAAACTAACGGGGAATGATATGAGATTTTGTATGCGTTCGTTTTTGCCAGGCAAAAATAATGTTCAAAAATTTAAAAGCATGTATTTAAAACGATTTGAGCACTATCCTTTTAGGTCGAAAGTTTTAAATACAACAGGCGCTGTGCTGTCGGCTTTAGGTGTTTATGCGGGCGGGGCTTTCTACGAAAATTCTTATTATAAACGTACTAGAGATGGGAATATTTCGTATGTTGAGCCCGTGCAGAAAAACTTTGACTCTAGGGGTGAGGCAATAAATTATGCCAAACAGCGGGTTATTGAAGGTTTAAATAAAGACAGTGCGTATGAGCACATGGTTTATATAAACAATGCGGATAATGAGATACTTGCTGAATTTAAAGGGAATGATGAGACTGTAGCTGGTACGTTGAGCTTAGCAGATGAAATTAAAATAATCTTTGATGGTAAGGGATACAGCGCAGTGCATGGGCATCCAGAAAACTCTAATGGTACTACTAATCCGCTTGGTTTTTTGGATTTTAAGTCACTTATGGAAAATAAAAATTTAACTGAGATATGTGCAGTAAACAAATATGGTGAGGTTTCAAGATTGCGAAAGGGTCCGGACTTTAAACCAATTAGTACTGAACAGATAGATAGTATGAGGACTGAAATGCTTAAACTGCTAAACTGTTCGTTTAAATATACTTCCGGGAATTTACATGATAAAATCCTCCAAGAGTATAAGGAAACAGAAGATTCTTTGTCTCGTACAAAGCTCATTTCTAAATATGAAAGCTTGCTGCAGGAACAGGCTGTAACACCTTTTTTCCACAATCTTGTACATAGATTTTGGGAAAAGTGTGCGCCGTTCTTTGGGCTTGAATATTATACCAATTATACAGATATGAAAACTAATTAATAAAATAAGTATTCTTATTAATATAAAAATATGATATTATAAGCAGGAGAAAAGGATTTGTAAAAGGAATTAGATTTCTGAATTTTATAAAGCTGGAGGTGAAAATTTATGAAGGCGTTAGTTTATAACAAGGATAGGATCCCTGTGATAGAGCTTATTGAACGTCCAATGCCAAAAATCCAGGAATTTAGAGATGCGATAGTAAAAGTTACACTTTCATCAATTTGCACAAGTGATATTCATATTATAAAAGGATTTGTGCCGAGTGCAGCAAATAATATAATTTTAGGGCATGAGTTTGTCGGCGAAATCGTCGAACTGGGAGACGGTGTAAAAAATTTCAAGACAGGAGATCGTGTAGCTGTTAATTGCATTACCTTTTGCGGCGAATGCTTTTATTGTAAAAAAGGATATATAAATAACTGTGAAAAAGGCGGCTGGCAGCTTGGACATAGAATTGACGGATGTCAGACAGAGTATGTAAGAGTACCGTTTGCCGATATGGGATTGACTAAAATTCCTGATAGTGTAACAGATGAAGAAGCCTTATTTACGGGAGATATATTATCAAGCGGATATTTTGGGACTGAGCTGTGTGAAATAGAACAGGGCGAGAATGTAGCAGTTATTGGTGCTGGTCCGGTAGGGATGTGTTCAATGAGCTGTGCAAAATTATTTACAAATGGTAAGATTATAGCAATAGATATTGATCAATACCGTCTTGAGTATGCTAAGCGATTAGGACTTGCTGATTACACGATTAATCCGTTGAGAGAATCTGTAAAATTGAGAATAAATAGTATTACAGAACGGCGTGGTGTTGATAAGGTTATAGAGTGCGCTGGAACAAAAGAATCGTTTCAAATTACATATGAAATAGCTAGAAATCACTCAATAATTGCAATAGTTGCTATGTATGAAGAAAATCTCACACTTCCGCTCCCAAGTATCTATGGGAAAAATCTTATATTTAAAACGGGTGGTGTGGATGCAATTCATTGTAAAAAATTATTGGATTTGATTTCGCAAGATAAAATTTCTGCAGATTTCCTTATATCAAAAACGTTTTCTCTTGATGAAATAGCTGAAGCG
The DNA here is from genome assembly GCA_944326905.1 of Candidatus Gastranaerophilales bacterium. Classification (GTDB taxonomy): domain Bacteria; phylum Cyanobacteriota; class Vampirovibrionia; order Gastranaerophilales; family Gastranaerophilaceae; genus CALUTH01. The sequence goes on along the minus strand of CALVFU010000011.1, from coordinate 33,430 downwards.
TATAGGTATTTTGAAAACCGAATGGGAAATTGTTTTAAAGTGGCAATTAAAAATTAAAGTATGGATAATATTTTTAATAACAAGATTAATATTTTAAAAGCGCTTGCAATAATGATTGTCGTAGCGGGGCATCTTGAGTTTTCAATTATACCAATGTTTCCGCCGTACTCTTTTCAGGTAGTTCTTTTCTTTTTTATTGCAGGAATGCTTTATAAAGAAAAATATTCTTTTATTGAATTTTTTAAACGACGCTTAAAAACATTGCTGCTTCCTTATTTTTTGTATGTTTTAGTTTATATTGGAATTACTGCTGCAATATCGCCATTAACAGGTAAGTTTTGGGGGGTGCCGGTAAATTGGTATAATGAACTTATTATTCCATTTTTGACAGGGCATCAGCTTGATTTAATTTCGCCCTTGTGGTTTGTGCCTCAGTTATTTACAACATTGATTATTTATAAAATATGTTCATATATTCCAGGAAACAATATATTAAAAACATTCATTTATACAGTGTTTGCGCTTGCGGCGATACAAATGGGAGAATTTGCGGGTAATTTATGTGTTTTGTATCTTTTAAGAACATTGTTTTCGTTGTTGTTTGTTCATTTAGGGCATATGTATATGACGAAAATTAATGGAAGATATAACCTTTTTACAGGCAGAATATTTTTTATTGTTATGTGTGTGCAGTCTGTTTTATGGTTTTCCAATGCTGATTATACACCGGCTGATGGAATAGGACTCAGCTATATATTGGTCTGGGGTGAGTTTGATAACTGGCTTGTCCCTATTATTACAAGCCTGACAGGAATATGGATGAGTTTATTTATTGTAGATATTTTTTACGATAAAGTTAAGAATTGGACTTTTTTACAGCAAATTGGACAAAATACTTACCATATAATGGCAAATCACCTTTTAGTGTTTAATTTTATTACATATCTTTTGCTTGCTGTTAAAGGAATATCGTTTGATATTAAAAATAATGCAGATATTTATTGGTTCTTTTGTCCGTTAAAGACTACTTATTTTTATTTTGTTATAGGTCTCATCGTAACAACATATTTAGGGATATTTTTAAAGAATATAAAAAGAAGAATCTTTTATAAGGTTTGCGTTAATATAGAGCAGAGACAAAAAACTAATACTTAAGTTATAGGCTGTGCTGCTTGTTTTATTATAAAAAAGATGTAAAACTTTTGTAAAATTTTTACATTTGTAATTCGCTGTAATGTGTGTATTTGCTGAATGTTAGACTTGCAATGATTGTTAAGAAATACAAAGATTATTTAAGAATTGTAAAACTTTATATAAAAAAGCTTTAAAAAATATATATTTATGTCATACTTAAGTTGTAGGTACATATAATACATATCCAAATAGGTAAGGAGAAAATCCAATTAGCAAATAAGTTAGTTTATTTGCACAAAAATCAACATATTAATTACATATCCAAAAAGAAGATGAACTTTTTTAAAGTTTAGTCTTTAGTATGAGTGCTAATCTTATCAACAACTATGAAAGGAAATTAAATTATGCCTTTATCACTTGTTACTAATACAATGGCAATGCGGTGCCGTGTGTATTTAGATGAATCAACTTCCAGCTTGCAAAGTGCAATGAACAGAATGGCAAGCGGGTACAGAATTAATTCTGCAAAAGATGATGCTGCAGGTTATGCAATTGCTGCACAAATGGGAACAAAATTAAGCTCATATGATGTTGCATCAAACAACACTCAAATCGGAGCCGACTTATTATCGACTCTGGAGGAAAATTATGACTTAATAAATGATCACTTAGAACGTATTAGAGAATTAACAATGCAGGCATCAAACGATACCTATAGTGAAGAATCAAAACGTGCGATAGAGGCTGAAATTCTGGCGCGGTATAATGAAATTACTCGTGTTGCAAATTCTACAGAGTATAATGGTTTTTATCTTATGGATGGTTCTATTCAAGGCGATTTAGGATTGCAAGCCGGAATTTATGGTGATTCGTCAAGCCGAATTACAATGGAAGCATTTTTGTTTGCGCCTGCTACAACGTCTGCATTAATGGCGCGAAATGACATCGAGGTACTAGCAGCTGAATGTGCGGGGCTATCTCCTGATGCTGCAGCCGATCCAGATAAAAGAGCGTATGCAATGTTATCTGTTATTGACGATGCAATAACTAATATTGCTGACCGCGTAACACAAATCGGTGCTATTCAAAACAGATTAGAATCTGCATTATCAGCAATTGATGTGGCATCGGAAAATCTTACTTCCTCGGTTTCTACAATAAGAGATGCTGATATTGCTACAGAATCGACTAATTATATTCAATCACAAATAATGCAGCAAGCAGCTTCTACATTACTTATGACGGCTAACCAGGCTCCAAGTATTGCATTAGATTTACTATAGTTAGTATAAGGAAAAATTATGAAAAGAATAAAAACAGCTTTATTGTCATAGTTGTTGATATGGATATGTACTTTCAGACAAGCAGAAATGTTTGTCTTTTTTTTATGTGATACAAAACTTAACTTGTTATATCTCGTGTCTGGTGGGATAATCAAGTTATGAATTATATATTTTATTTTCTTGTATGTGTATCAATTTTGTGTTCGATAATAGCTGGCAATACAGAAACAATGATTAAAAGTGCATTTGATAGCGTGAATACGGCGGTAAAAATCGCTTTTTCATTAATTGGTATAATGTCGTTTTGGCTCGGGATTATGCGAGTAGCAGAGAAATCAGGAATGGTAAATGTAATTGCAAGATTTATTTCTCCACTAATGAAATTTCTGTTTAAAGATTTACCAAAAGATAACCCTGCAAACGCTGATATTGCTCTAAGCGTTGCTGCAAATGCCCTTGGGCTCACAAATGCAGCCACGCCTATAGGTCTTAAGGTTATGCAGGAATTACAAGAAATTAACAAAGATAAAAAAACCGCATCAAATTCTATGTGTATGTTTCTTGGTATGAATACTGCCGGATTTCAAATTATACCTGCTGCAGTTATTGCAATTCTTGCCGGATGCGGAGCTGAAAATCCTTCGGATATAATTTTACCGACACTTATTGTTACAGCTAGTGCTTTTGTTATTGCAATTTTAACTGCAAAGATATTTGAAAAAATCTGGAAGCCGCAAACAGATGGAGAGTATAAAGATGCTGAATAAAATTTCTACACTTATTCTTCCTCTGCTGATAATTACTATTTTATCTTGGGGAATAGTAAAACGCCAGCCCGTTTACGAATATTTTATCGAAGGCGCAAAAGATGGTTTTGGTGTTGCTATAAAAATAATACCGTATCTTGTAGCCATAATTTTTGCAGTAACAGTATTTAGAGCCTCTGGGCTGCTTGATTTTATTACAGCTCCCATAGCCGCTTTTACTAACAATTTAGGCTTGCCGACTGAAGTTATTCCTGTAGTATTTACACGCCCTTTATCAGGGGCAGCCGCTCTTGGCGTATTTTCTGATTTGGCTTACCGCATGCCGCCGGATTCATACGCAGTTAAGCTTGCTGCTATTATTATTGGAAGTTCAGAAACAACATTTTATGTTCTTTCTGTTTACTTTGGCTCTGTTGGTATTATAAAATTCAGATATGCGCTGCTTACAGGTATTATTGCAGATATAGCTGGTATTGCTATAGCTGTTATGATTGCCCGCTTATTTTTTTATTAATACCGTGGAGTATGTGATGCCAAGTACATTGTAATTTGTCTCATTGTTACATCTTCAATCGGTACAGATTGAAAACCTAATGTTTTAATTTGAGCAATTTTTTCTTCTTGTGCTTTCCGTAACATTTCAAGTTTAATTGTTGATAAACTCATAGTATAACCTCCATTTCTTTTTTTTGTTTTAACCCTACATATATATAAAGTTATTTTAATTACAAAAATTGCTTTTTTGTAACAGTTTGTAATAAATAATAGACATCAGATGTTGTTTGTTTTTATAATTTAAAAGATACTTAAAGGAGTTCATAATGGATGCAAAAGAGCACGCTGTTAATACTATTAAAATTAAGGATATAGACTTACCGTCTCCAGAGTTATATAATACAAACAAAACTGCAGTGATTACGGAATGGTTAATTAATTGGATAGAAAAGGCTTTAAAAAATAAAAGGATTAAGAACAATGATTTGCTTCCTTCCAAATCCGAATTGGCATATTTTTTTGGTGTAAGTGTCGGAACTGTTCAGAATGCGCTAAGAGCAGTAGAAGATATGGGGCTGTTAGTTTCAAAGCAAAAAAAAGGTACTTTTATTTCTGTAGGAGGAAATAACAGCCGCAAACTTACTTCCAAACGTGATTTTGCTATGACATCAATAAAAAAATATATGAGGGAGAATAATTTTGAAGAAGGAGAAGCTCTGCCTTCTTCAAGGACACTTGTACAACTGCTGGATATTCCTCTTAATACTTTAAGAGCGGCGCTCCAAGGGCTTGCTGCAGAGAATATTATACAAAAAAAATTTAAACAAGAATATATTTTAATTAATTCAAAATATGATATTCCTGATGTTGGTTTTGAAACTCTTGTTGAGAAAATAAAAAAAGATATCGAACAATATATAACAGATAATTGTAAAGTTTCTGACAAAATTCCGGCAAATAAAGAATTGGCAAAAAGGTTTAATGCCGGTATAAAAACAGTAAATGATGCTATAAGTATACTAGTAAAGGAAGGCGTATTAGTTACACTCAGAGGGCAATATGGAACTATCGTTTCAAAAATGCCTTATGAGAAAAGATTTGAGCCTCTTAGGGAAACTTCAATTTTTGCGCCGGCAGCTGTAACAGCTTATTACTATTATGAAAAAACAATGCACCGCATAAAACGAATGATAAACGAGAGTTATTATCCGGGCTCAAAACTGCCATCTATTACAGAACTTTCCCAAATTCTTGATTTGAGTCCAAATACTGTAAGAAGAGCAATAAAAGAATTGGTAAAAGAGGGTATTCTAAGATCTATGCCGGGAAGAATGGGCGGAACTTTTGTTATAGCATCTCCAGATATTCAAGAAAATTCGTATCAATGGATTGCTGTAAGTTCAGATTTTGTTTCAAGTAAAAACTAGGTTACTTATTCAAAGCTTGCTGAAGTGCTTTTTCTAAAACTTCAATTTTTGCTTCAAGAACTTTTATTTGTGAAGTCGATTCCAAGCTGGTTATAGACTCTTTTTCTAATTCACGTTTATACGTTTTTACCGAATTATAAGATTTATCTAGGATAAAGGTCATAGCGAAAACACCGGCTGTAAATCCGCTTGTAGCAAGGAGTATAATCAAAATTATTTGTGAAGAAAATATACCGCTTGATGGCAATAATAAATAAATCCCCCATACTTGAAACATTAATATTAAAAGTACTAACATTTTAAATAATTTATTTTTCATAATTATCCTTTCTTTCCAAAAATTCAAGTACCCTGGTAATTTTTTCATCTTTAGGAATTTCAACTTGAATACGTTCATTTGTAAACGGTTTATCAAATTCAAGTTTATACGCTTGCAGTACTTGCTCCTGGGTTTTTATCTTCATTTTACCAAAACCATATAATGTGTCATTATACACTGGGTGATTAATACTTGCCATGTGAACTCTTATTTGGTGAGTCCGTCCTGTTAAGAGTGTAAGTTCAATAAATGTTGCGCCAGAATACCGCTTTATAGTTCGAATTTTGGTAATTGACGGCTTTCCATCCGAAGATATGCACATTTTGCAGGAGTTTGCAAAATTGTGTCCTATAGGTTTATCTATAGTTAGAAAGTCCTCATTTATAACACCTTTTACTATTGCATAATATTTTCTTATGGCTGTTTTAGTTTTTATTTGTTCAGCTAAAAAATCATGTGCTTCATTATTTTTAGCTATCATTAACAGCCCTGATGTATTTTTATCCAGTCTGTGTACTATACCAGGTCGAAAGTCTCCATTAATATTTGATAGATTATTTCCGTATTTATATAATAAGCCGTTTACAAGTGTTCCTGTACGTTCTAATGTTGTGGGATGAGTTAAAATTCCGGAAGGTTTGTTTACTACAGCCATATTCTCATCTTCGTAAACTGTATCAAACGGGATATTTTCAGGGATTAAGCAAGATGTAGCTTCTTCTTGTTCATAAATTTCTATGATATCATCCAGTTTTAATTTTAGAGCGGCTTTAGGTATATTTCCATTGACTTTAACATTTCCCGCTTTAATAATAGATTGTAGTTTCGACCGTGAGTAATTTTCAAGGAAAGATGCTAACGCCATATCCAAGCGCAAATTGTCTATAGTTTCATCTACGGTTATTTTTATCATTTCTTATAGCATTTTTTTGTAATTACAAGAATAAGAATAGCAAAAACACCGATATTAATGAAGATATCAGAAATGTTAAATACAGGAAAATTTATAAAGTTAAGTTTAAAGAAATCCCTAACATATCCTAAATGTATTCGTTCATAAAGGTTACAAGCAATGCCTGCGCATAAGAGACTCGTCCAAAATATAAAAAGAGTTCCAATTTTGTGAATATTATTTATAACAGAGTGTAAAATCCAGAAGAGCGCAATAATTGAAATTATAATTAAAAGAGTTGTTGAGTGCTCAAGAATACTGAATGCGGCTCCGGTGTTTCTTACATAAATAATACTCATTACTGAGTTTTCAAGAAATCCGTGCTTGTAAATATAAGAAGTAATTGCTGATGAACAATAGAAATCTAGCCATGAAAAAAAAGCTAATGTTAGCCATAAATAAAATAACTTGCTGTTTTTTGTCATCTCTATTCCTTATATATGTTACAGACTTTTATTATCCATAGGCTCTTTAATTGGACATACCGTTGATGAAGTAGGTATATCAACAGGGCTTGGAGAATATGTTCCTTTTAGTGATTTTTCTTTTTTATTTTTCTTTTTGGGGGTGACTTTGTCTCCCGGTTCCGTTACAGGAATGATATTATTTTTTTGCATTTTATTTACCGCCGCATCATTTCCAGTCACTGAATTTTTATTATTATCGCTAGGAACATCTTTTTTTGTATTGTTTTTTTTACTTGCGGCATTTTGTTTTTCTTGCTCTTCCGTATTCAAATTTTTTTCTTGCAAAGTATTTTTATTTTCTTCTATTTGGTCTGTTTTAGAAGGTTGTTCAGTACTTGATGAATCCAGTGACGAGGTTTCTTTTTCTTGATTTTGAGTTTCATTATTTGGAGGCGTAATATTTTGCGTGTCTGTTTGTTCAGCCGGCTTGTTTTCGATGTTTTTAATCGAGGGTTCTTCTATTTGTTTGATTTCGTGTTTTTCTGGCTGACTTTGACTAGTTTCAGTTTTTTTTAATTCTTCGGATTTGATTTGGTGTAATCTTTCACTAACTGGTACAATCCCAGATTTATCTATAAATTTATTTTCTGGAATAACATTCACTCTTTTAATTACATAAGCAATGCCTGTTACATTGATTTGCAAATCTTTATTATCAAATTCAGGTCTTGTAAGACCAAGGGACGCAACAATATATTCGTTTACACCGTCTGAATTTGCGGTAAAAAATCTTTCTAGCACCCCGTCATCAGGTAACTTCCTGTAATTTTCACCTGTAGATTGCTGAGGATATGAGACTTTTTCTTGATTTATAGATGCAATTGCTATTGTGTTTTTGGGCGCAATATATTCTAAAGAGGCAGTATAATTGCTATTTGCCCCAATCTGATATGGAACATTTAAAATCGGTGTGTAATTACTTAATTCTCCAAAAGAAAGATAGGTATCTTCTGTAAGTATTACATCAGATACAATACGCCACCCGTTACTTGTTTTTTTTAAGAAATAAACATTATTTGCAACACTTTTTAAATTACCGCTCAAATTGTACTCTGATTCGATTTTTGCATTAGCTGTTTCAACGACTTCTGCAATTGCGTCTTTACCATTTACTGTTATATTTTTAACCTTTTGCGCATATTGAATATTGTTGTAAGATTTCCAAGTGTCTTCAACAAGTTTTGAATAAATATCGAGCCCGAAGCCATCAGAGTTTACATAACTGAAATCAAAATACTTAATAAAATCAGGGTAACTATACTTATTTGCTGCTTGTATTTGGCTCTTTAAAATATTTTTAATCGCCTTAACATCAGATTGTGCTGCATTAGTACATTGAGCATTACAAATTAATAAAATTAAAGTTAGTATAAATAAAAATCTCTTCATAAAAATATCATACACCAAAAAATAAAAAAGTGACAGAAATTTCTGCCACTTTTTACTAAAATTAATCATTTTATAAAGAAGATCTGTAGATTTCTGCAACAGCTTCTTTTGATGCATTTGTAGGCGCAATGGCTAAAAGACCGTCAAGAGAGGGTGTTGTAAAGGCAAGATTAACCAGGTTATCAACATCTTTTTCAGAGAATCCTTCAGAAGATAGTTTTTCAGATACGCCTACAGAAGATAACCATTTATATACTTCATCTGCAGCTTTTTGAGCATCAGTTGAGTCACCTTTAAGCCCTGGCGCAATTGGGGCTAGTATATAAGCTAAAACATTTGGTTTTGATTTATAAATGTTTTTAATAACAGCAGGAAGCAGCATTGCAAGCCCAAGCCCATGTGACAATTCCGGCTTAACGGCACTTAGCGGATGTTCCAGCGCGTGAGTGTAGTGTAACAGCCCATTGTCAAAACAAACACCTGCCATCATTGCTGCATAAGTAAGATAATAGCGTGCTTCAATGTTTTCTGGTTTGTCAATAACTACAGGAAGATATTTAGCTACAAGGGTAATAACTTCGCGTGCAAGTGTTACCGTATACGGAGAAGCAGCTTTTGAAGTAGCTGCTTCTACAACGTGGTTAATAGCATCAATTGAAACATATCTGGTTTGTTTTGGTGATAATTTCGTCATTAAAACCGGATCATCAATTGCATACATAGGATAAATACAATCGTAAGCAATAGCTGGTTTATAATTTTTATCAGGAATTGTTACAACAGCAAATCTATTAGTCTCTGAGCCTGTACCGTGTGTAAGATTAATAGCAATAATTGGTGCTGCTTTTGATGGTGCAAATTTAAATTCATACAAATCTTCACAAGACTTGTCCTGATATTCAAGCAGAATAGCAACAGATTTTCCTGCATCTGTAGGAGAACCGCCGCCTATTGATATAACGGCTTTAGCGCCAAAATTTATTGCTTCTTTAACTGCTTCATTTACAGAGATTGTTGTCGGATTTGGAGTAACTTTATCGTAATTAATATATCCTATACCATGTTTTATCAAAGCTTTTTCTACATAATCCCATGCGCCGGTTGATTTATACGCATTTCTGCCGCTCATAACAATAACTTTATCATATCCTTTTGCTTTTAAGTTTTCTGCGATAAAGTCTATTTTCTTAATCGCGCCTGCTCCAAAGAACACAGATGTCCGTGTTCTTATCTCAGTAACTTGATTTACATCAAAATCCTTTTCCCACATAATATACTCTCCTTTTTTTATACTAAAGATTTTTCATTCTTGTCGGCGGCCAAAACAAAAACACTGCTTTGCCTATAAATCTGTCTTGAGGCAGAAATCCCCAAAAGCGGCTGTCTTGAGAATTCCCTCTGTTATCTCCCATCATAAAATACTGCCCTGCAGGAACAGTAAATGGACCGCAGTACATTTTTTCACTACATTTTATATAATCGAATTTACTTTGTATATAAGGTTCATCAAACGGCTTGTCGTTTATTAATACAACAGAAGAACCATCATTAAGTTCTTTTATTTCAATTTTATCTCCTGGCATTCCGACAACTCTTTTAATGTATGCAATATCCTTGCAGAAAAATCCGCTTAAACGCCGGAATACTCCGCCAAATGAATTATCAAGCTCAACAAAAGGCGGATAAAATATCATAATGTCACCGCGTTTTGGCGAATCATAAAAACGAGAAAATCTTTCAACAAAAATTCTATCACCCTCTAACAGCGTAGGATGCATTGACCCTGAAGGTATCCATCTGATTTCACCAATAAAAAATCTGATTATAATCACAGCAACTATTACAAAAGCAATTGTTTCAATGATATCAACTATAAAACTTTTTACCGGCTTATTGTCTTGCATAAACTCTCCTCAATCAACTTAATTAATTGTTCCTTGTAGTTATTATCAGGGAAATTGTTTATTATTTTTAATGTCTCTCCTTGCATATTATCTATTAAAGTATATGTTTTTTCAATTGCTGAATTAAAATTATTTAATTGTGAGTAATAAATATCAGGCGCAGTATAAGTTCCGTTTTTTTTGTCTCTTTGAGGGGTATTTATAAAGGCATCCAGGTCGTTTTTAATCTGAAAAGCAATGCCATAAGAAATTCCTAAATTGTATGAGGTTTCAGTATCGATATTTGCGGATAAAATAGCACAGCCTTGCAGTATTGCAGCAAAAAGAGCTGCGGTTTTATCCGAAGACTTTTTTATATATTCGTTCATGGAAGGAATAGCTCCCCTTGAAAAGTACTGAAAAATTTCAGCTCTGCACATTTTTTCAAAAGCCGCTTGAAAAATATTTATTATTTCCATATTGTTTATTGAAATTATTTTTTTCATGCCATAGCTTGCTAAAAAATCGCCGGCAAGGACAGCAAGTTTGGAATCATACAGAACGTTTATAGTAGGCACACCCCGCCTTAATTCTGAAGCGTCAACAATATCATCATGAATAAGTGATGCAGTGTGCAAAACTTCACCTGCCGCAATTAATTTTTTTTGCTCTGTACTTATATCTTCGTTATTGGATTTAATAAATAAATAAGCAAGTTTTGGTCTTATACGTTTTGCATTTGATAAAATAAGTGTATCTAATACTTGTTTTAACCCCGCTTGAGGAAGGTCAAAACTGACCAGCTCGCTCTCTATATCCAAAATAAAATTATTCATAAGTAAATGATAACATAAACTTTTATACTTGTGATAAACCATGCCGGGTAATTTTGACTTTTTAATATTGAGGATTAAGTAATACATATAGAGTATTTTTATAAGAAGAATTAAAGAATAAATGCGGTTATTCCGTAGTATAAAGCGGGAAGGAACTAAGCGTATGTTTTCATCAATGATTCAAAATTTATTATCATCAGGCGGGCAGGCGCAGGCTGCAAAGAGATATGTAGAGCTTAACCGCTATGTTGACAATTTTAATAAGCAGATAAAAGCACAGAATGCATTGGACGCGGGGCAAACTAATATAAATGTTTCGGAGGGCGTCCAATCATATAACGGACCAACTTTTGATAATGTTTTGAAGTCGAGTGCAAAAACTCCATTTGGTTCGCTCCTTACAGGTAAAAATTTAAATGTAAATGCAAAAAAAGTTGAAACAAGTGAACCTGTTTACAATCAGGGAATTAATACGGAATCCCCGAGTAAAAATCAAATTCTTAACCTAGTTACAAGTGTTTCAAAGAAACACGGCGTTGATGATAAATTAGTAAAAGCACTTATAAAACAAGAATCAGGATTTAATCCAAAAGCAAAATCCCACGCCGGAGCAATGGGTCTTATGCAGTTAATGCCTTCAACGGCTAAAGGGCTTGGTGTTAAAGATCCTATGAACCCGGTACAGAATGTAGAGGGGGGCGTAAAATACTTAAAATCTATGCTTGACAGATATAATGGAAATATTATTTTAGCTCTTGCTGCCTACAATGCAGGTCCAGGTGCAGTTGATAAATATTCTGGGGTTCCGCCTTATAAAGAAACCCAAAACTATGTTAAAAATATCCTATCAGATTATCTATAGTTCTTCTTATAAAGGTAAGACTTAAAATCTGGTTTTTCAATCTTGTATCCGCATCCGTCATGCAGCCTTCCATAAAATCGAATTGATTTTGCCGGGTAATTTTTGCACATCTTTAAACGTTTGTTATAAACACTGCATAACCCGTCATCTGTTACATATTTGCATGCAAAAACTAAGTTTCCTGTTTCGTCTCGTCCTCTTATATAAAACCTTTTGTACGCCGGAAATAAAAACTGCATTATCTTGAAATCCGAAGGTGAATACTTATCAACACTGTACATATACCGGCAGCATTTTCCGCATTTTTTGCATTCTCCTGTTATGTTATATTTTATTTTTTCAGTGACAAAATATGAAAGTATTTCATTTTTAATAGAAAGTAATAAATCAAAAATCATAAAAACTACCTACTTTTTTTTTATCTGGTAAAATAATAACATGTAAATACATAGGGGATATTATGTATAAAATTCCAAAGAATAAAAAAGACGGTAGAAAAAATACGCCAAATCCAATAATAACGTTTATAACGAAAATAGCTGTAGTATTTATATCAATAGTTTTAGCCGGACTTATTGTTTTAAAAGTTTATTTGATGACACTTCCTCCGATAAGCCGCTTGGAAAGTTTAACTCCAAACTTAGTTACGCAGTTCTATTCAGCTGACGGAGTAGTAATAAAAACCTTTACAGCATTTTCTTCTTCTAAAACCAAACTTAATGACATCCCTAAACCATTGATACAAGCCTTGATTGCGACAGAAGATAAACATTTTTATTCACACCCGGGGTATGATTTAATCGGTTTATCACGTTCTATGGTCGCTAATATTATGGCCGGAAAGGTTGTTCAGGGGGCAAGTACGATTACGCAGCAGCTTTCAAGAATGTTGTTTTTAAATAATGAAAAAACATTGACAAGAAAAATTAAGGAAATAAAAATCGCTGCACAAATTGAAAAGACAATCGATAAAGATAAAATTTTAGAACTCTATCTGAATAATGTATATTTAGGCTCCGGAGCTTATGGCGTTGAAGCAGCTGCCAAGGTTTATTTTAACAAGGAATTAAACCAGCTTACACTGCCGGAAATGGCGCTTATTGCCGGGCTGCCTCAGGCACCGTCTGTATATTCGCCGCTTAACGATATAGGACTTGCGAAACAGCGCAGAAACCAGGTTTTGGGTAGAATGTATAAGATGAAATACATTGATAAGTCCACATATAATAGTGCAAAAGAGACGGAGGTTACCCTCTCTCCGTATCCTGCATTGTATGCACTTAATAAAGCTCCTTATTTCTGTGATTACGTGATGAATGAACTGGAAAAACTAGGATTTACAGAGGAAGAAATATCAACGGGCGGGTACAAAATAACGACGACATTAGATTATCAAACTCAAATAAAAACAAATGAAGCTATTATAAAAAATATGAATGCCTGGGGGTTAAAATCTGATAAAAACCAAGCAGCAGCATTTGTCTTTTCACCTATAGACGGCAGAATTTTGGCATACGCCGGTGGTAAAGATTACACGAAGTCGCAATATGACCGTGTAACCCAATCTTTACGCCCAAGCGGTTCTGCTTTTAAACCATTTATTTATGCGGCAGGGATTGAAAAAGGCTACGGACCTAATGATAGATTGGATGACTTGCCATTTAAAGTCGGTAACTGGATACCACGGAACTATGGCAATAAATACAGAGGCTCTATTCCTATTTATACCGCTCTTATGATTTCATCGAATGTTTGTGCAGCAAGAATGATGGATATTGTAGGGGTGAAAAATGTTATACAGCTTTCAAGAATGATGGGAATAACAACGCCTATGCCTTATGATTATACTATAGCTCTAGGTTCACACAGTGTAAAACTTTTTGAAATGACTCGTGCGTATGGTATATTTGCAAACGGAGGTTACAAAGTTGAGCCTTATGCTATTGAAAAAATAGAGACTTCACTAGGTAAAGTTATTTACGAAGCTCCAAGAACAAAATCTTCAAAAGTCCTTGATTACGATACAGTTGCAACAATGACTGCTATGTTAAAAACTGTAATACAGTACGGTACGGGAACAGCGGCTAATATCGGCAAACCTGCGGCCGGCAAAACAGGAACGACAGATAATTATAAAGATGCATACTTTATGGGATATACCCCGGATGTTGTCTGCGGAGTCTGGGTAGGTAATGACGATAACTCTAGAGGTTCGCTGACAGGCGGGACAGTGCCTGCTCTGATTTGGAAAGATATAATGACTACGGCAACTGCACAGTATGGTAATCATGATTTTGATTATCCGCCGGTAACGTTAGATGCATTCAAGGCTGAATCCGTAAAAATTATAGCACCAAGTGACGCGAAAAAAGCCTTTGAGACAAAGGATGAGACAAAAAATATTGCTGCTCCGCAGATTGAATTACCCAAGATGGACGTACCGAAGATAAATATCTTACTCCCAAGTCTAAAGAGGAACAGTGTCCCAGAGATACCTAAACATCAACAAGAAGTGCATACTTCTGAACAACAGCAAGTTTTGCCTTCACAGAGTGCAGCCCCTGTTCCTGTTAAACAAAATAACACAATCAACCTTACAGGACCTGAAGAAGTTCAAGTAGATACTAATAATATGGAGCAAGATACTAATGAATAATAATCAAGACTTAGAATTGATAAGGGAATTATCATCAGGAATAAATGAACATCAAAGTGCTAAATTGTATAAGTCTGAATACATGATAGATTATGAAGCTGATTTTGAATTATCTTATTCAGATATAAAGAGTTTAACTCTTGCACTTTCTGTTATTTCAGAATTTTTTGATGTAAAAGCAGTTGTATCTGCCAGAACTTCACATATATATGGAGCTGCTCTTGCGCCGACACTTCAAGAAGCGCTTACCAAAGTTATAGATTCCAACCCTATTGATGTACAAAATTCTGTAATTGCTTCAAGTGAAAAAATTGATATTGATTTTGTAAAAATGCTTACGTCAGGAAATTTGGCTGCAGCACCCGCATTTGCTCCAAATGCAATTGAGTATATGAAACTTCATGAAATTAAATTTGTCATAATAAAAACACCCTTATCAGAATATAAAAAATATACATCGGATAAAATTACTGTAACGCCTTTTGGGACTATTAAGGAAGAACCCAATCAAAAAGAACTTTCAAAAGATACATTTAAGGTTGCGTCAAAAACAAAACCGACTGTTGAACAAATTGAAGATGCCGTTTTTGCTTGGAAAATTGCAAAGTACGTGAAATCAAACGGTGTTGTAATTTCTAAAGGATTTAAAACAAATGCAATTATCCAAGGAGTGCATTCGTCGGCAATGGAACTTGCGCTTGACTATTCGTGTGACGGGTCTAAAGATGCAGTTATGGCAGTTGACGGGTATGTAACCACTCACGATATTGATGTAGCAGCACAAGGGCGGATTGCCGTAATTATACTTCCGTTTGCAACTCCTGATTTGATAAAAATTTGTAATAAATACAATATTGTATTATTGTCTACAGGATTTACTAATAAGCTTGACTAAATTAACTATCAATATCAATAGGTGTTCTTTGTATTCCGTCGATGGCTTCACGCGCGGTAAATACAATATCCTCAGGGATTCCTTGAATTGTACAAAATTGTCTTAAAACATCGACCACACGTTTAAAGGCGCGGACTAAATCGCCTTCACTAACATTTGACTGGTCAACAATATCATCCCAGTCAGCACCATTTACCCACATTTCAATAAGAGCCGAAAAATATGTGTTTACATACATTACATCGTCAATAAGATATTTTTTTTGAATTTTATCTAATTCTTTGCGAATATCTTTTATTTTGTTGATAGCTTTTTTGACAGGACGAGTGAGCGGCAGGTATGGAATTTCTATATTTCGTATATCTTCAGTGGTGAGTGCACACACGACAGATGCCAGTTCTGCCGGCGTAAGTCCGTCATATACATTTTTAAAAATTGTTAATGCCAAGAAAAGTTCATTTTCAGAGCGTATTTGTGAAATTATTAAACCTTTTTCAGTTGGGTAATCATCCTTTAGGCAGCCGTATTCTTTCAATATATCACGGTGAGCAAGGAAGATATTCCAAAATATGTCGCGTTTACGCTCTATTTCTTTGTTTAGCTCTGTTTGCTTTTTCTTGACTCTTTCAAGCAGCTCAACACTCTTAGTATGCTTTTTAAACAACTTACACAAATCACAGGGGGATGCGTGCATTTTTTGAAGAAGTTTTTTTGTTTGTTTTTCAAATTCATAAAATTCAGGAGATAATTCTCTTTGTTTTTTTTGTTCCTGTTTTCTTATAGTTTTTAGCGTATGCCTGTTAGCTACGTACATTACACGATTTTTATTGTACTCTAATAAATCTTTGTTAGTAAGCTTATGCGGGCATATAAAAGCATTGCACTCAGCAATTTTGGTTTGATTAGCCTCTTGCAGTTCAAACAGCGGAGATAACCTAGAACCTGCAGAATAATACCCGAAACTTTTTAGTATAAGTTCTTTTGCTTCGTCTATAGTAAACCTTTGGAGCAGGTTTAGTACCATAGAATAACTTGGAGAAAAACGGCTTTCAAGGGGATTAGCGTCACTGGATACTAGTTCAGCTACTTCTTGCGGGGATTGAAAAGGAGTTCCGACAATTGTTACGTAGCCTACTTCATCCATTCCGCGGCGTCCGGCTCTGCCGGACATTTGTAAGAACTCGCTTGGGGTAAGTGTGCGATGCCCCGAATCTGTTCTTTTGCTTATAGAGCTTATAACAGTAGAACGGGCAGGCATGTTAATACCTGCAGCCAAAGTTTCTGTTGCAAAAACTACTTTTATTAAACCTTCTTGGAAAAGCTTTTCAACAAGGACTTTCCAGCCGGGCAAAAGTCCAGCATGGTGAGAGGCAACGCCTGATAAGAGGTATTCTATGTGTTTATTTTTGTATAGATATGGATTTTCAGCTATATATTCATCTATAATTTCTTTGATTCTTTTCTGCTCAGAAGGTGTGACAAGTGAGAGTGAAACACATTTTTCCATTTGTTCGTCACATTTTTTTCTGGAGAAAGTAAAATATATAGCAGGAAGCATGTCTTTTTTATGAAGATTCCTTATAACGTCTTTAACAACACTTCTTTGAGTCATTTTTCCGTGTTTGAAACATCTTTTTTCAGGTTTAATTTTTTTATTTAACCCGCCACCCGGCGCAAAAAGTGGCAGCAAATTATCCGGCTGCGAGGAGTCGAAATAATAAAATCTTAAAGGAACTGGTCGAAAGTCTGTATTTACAAGCTCAGTTTTTGAATGAACAGTATTAATCCAGCCGGTTAATTCATCAGCATTAGCTACGGTTGCAGATAGCGCAATTATCTGAACATTCGTAGGACAATAGATTATACTTTCTTCCCAAACAGTACCGCGCTGCTCATCATTCATATAGTGAACTTCATCAAGTACTATGTATTTAACATCTTTAAGATTATCTGTAACAGAACCAAAATTAGTACCATATAACATATTACGGAAAACTTCAGTTGTCATAACAACAATTTGGGCTCCGCGATTGCAGGAGGTATCTCCTGTTAAAAGACCTACTTTATCAATCCCAAATTTATCTGAGAAATCCCGATATTTTTGGTTAGAAAGAGCTTTAAGCGGGGTAGTATAGAAAACCCGTTTATTTTCTTTTAAAGCACAATGAATAGCGTGTTCTGCAATAACTGTTTTTCCTGCTCCTGTTGGTGCGCATACGACAACGCTTTCTCCGTTTGAAATATAATCGCATGCTTGTTTTTGAAAATCATCCAGCTCAAAAGGAAAATCGTACATACAAACTCCTATTCTCTTGAGTATTATACAACAAATATTTATTCTTGTATTTAGATTTTGAATTAGCCGATAATAGTCTACTATGCTGATATATTTTTTATTTGCGGGTGTTATATTAATTTTATCTAAAAATATTAACTTTTGTAAATTTTGATTAAAAAAAAGGCAATAAATAAAAATATTTTTACTTTATGTAAGTATAATAAGATTGGTTAGTGTTTAATTATATACTTAGGAGGTAACATTATGGTAGAAAGTGTCGGTTACAGAAACTATGGAGTGTACAATACTCCTGAAACGACGGTTGAAACGAACGCATATAGACGTAACCAGGAACCGCCTGTTGGAACCGCAAATTTTGAAGGGCGAAGAGATTTTGATTCTTTTGAACGTAAAGAATCACATACCGGGCGAAATATTGCAATCGGAACAGGTGCAGTTGCATTAGCAGGGTTATATACACTTGCGGCTTTGCTTGGACGGGGTAAAGGTTTAAAAATGTTTGGTAAAACTTTTGGTAAATTTAAAGGTGACAAACTAAATACTTTCCAAAAAGGTGCTAATGCGTGTATTGACGGGGCGCACTCTTCCGCCAAATTTATTAAGAAATATACTTATGATCCAATTGCAAATTTATTCAAGAAAAAACCTGACGGCGGTACAGGTGGTGCAGACGGTGCTGCATAAACAGGTTATTTATACAAAAAGGGCAGGTAGTAAACATCTGCCCTTCTTAATTTTTCTTAAAATATACTGTTAAAATATATACTTTTCTATTAATATATATATGTCACAAATCGTATGAAAGGATTTAAAATGGTTCTTGAACTTTCTTATCCTCAGCTTGAAAAATCAGTCAATCCAACACATGATATCAAGCTCTTTGCCGGACGCGCAAACCCAAAATTGGCACAAGAAATTGCTGAATATCTGGGAACCACAGTAGGTCCAATGGTTGTTAAAAATTTTGCAGACGGAGAGATTTATGTTCAGGTTAAAGAAAGTGTAAGAGGTGACGATGTTTTTATTATTCAACCGCTCTGCAATCCGGTTAATGAAAACTTAATGGAATTATTAATTATTATAGACGCTTTCAAACGTGCCAGTGCCAAAAGTATTACGGCAGTAATTCCGTATTACGGTTATGCAAGGCAGGATAGAAAAACCTCTGGCAGAGAAGCTATTACAGCTAAACTGGTTGCAGACTTATTAACAACAGCAGGTACAGACAGAGTGCTTGCTATGGATTTGCATACAGGACAAATCCAGGGCTTTTTTAATATCCTTGTTGATCATATTTTTGCAACACCAATCCTTGTAGACTATATAAAGAGCCTCAATATTCCGACGGATGATATGGTTGCAGTAAGCCCTGATACAGGAGGAGTTCAAAGGACAAGACAGTTTGCCAAAAAAATTGATTGCCCGATGGCTATTATAGACAAGAGAAGAGACAAACATAATGAAGCTATTGCCTCGCATGTAATTGGCGATGTCGAAGGTAAAGTGTGCATAATGTTTGATGATATGATTGATACAGCAGGTACTATCTGTGAAGCAGCCAAGCTGCTTAAAACCAAAGGAGCAAAGGAAGTTTATGTATGTGCAACGCACGCAATATTCTCAGGACCGGCAATTGAACGCTTAAAAAATGCACCCATTGAGCTTTGTATTGTTACTAACTCAATCCCTTGGGAAAAAGAAAAACTCCCTGAAAATGTTGTTCAATTGTCTGTTGCACCACTATTGGGGCAAGCTATTTCAAGAATTCATGACGAAGAGTCTGTAAGCTCGTTATTCGGGTTTGAAAAAGAAATGAAGGTTTAGTTTTTTTTTAATGAGATACAAAAATCTAAAATTGTGGTACTATATAATTAAGTGATTATTATATAGGGAGCAAATCATGAAGATTTTAATTTCAAACGATGATGGTATATTGGCCAATGGTATACGTGCGCTTGCAGAGGCATTAAGCTTAAAAAATGAGGTGTATATTGTAGCCCCTGATAGAGAGAGGAGTGCTGCCGGACACTCTTTAACCCTGCATACGCCGCTGAGAGTTGAAGAAGTTGATCCAAAATACGGAGCAAAACGCTGCTGGATGACTACAGGAACCCCAGGTGATTGCGTAAAAATTGCTCTGAATGCAATTTTATCAGAAGAAGAAATGCCGGATTTAGTGATATCAGGAATTAACCACGGTCCAAACCTTGGCGCTGATATTCTTTATTCTGGAACAGTAAGCTGCGCTATGGAAGGTGCGATGATGGGGTTTCCAAGTATTGCAACATCTCTTGCAAGTATGCGTAACGAATATGAAGATTTTAAAGTTTCTGCTGCTTGTATTGCAGCTTTTGTAGAAAAACTTGATCCCTCAATTATTCCTATTAAAACAATTTTAAATATTAATGTTCCAGGGCTGGATTTGGAGGATATCGGCGGAATTGCAATTACAGAACTTGGAAAAAGAATGTTTACAGACGCTTATGAAAAAAGAATAGACCCACGCGGCAAGGTTTACTATTGGATGGCGGGAGAACTTATTAATGAACCTGAAGATGCAAATACAGATATTTCTGCTGTAAGAAATAATAAAATATCTGTAACCCCAATAACTTTTGATATGACAAATGTTGAAGTGATGAACCAGTTAAACAAAAATCTTTGCAGCGATGAATTCTGTAATTGGTTTCATCATAATTAATCTTAAATATAGTAAAATCCCTGGCAGAGAGCCGGCGGAAAGAGAGGTCAAGAAATACCTTGCATACTCTGCAAGGTATTTCTTGTAATCTTACATATAAAAAAAGCCCCCAGTCCAGGGGCTTAGATTCCGAGAGTTATTCAAATCTTTACCGCTAATTATAGCGATAAACTTTTCTCGATTTCGTATATTTTGTATAAAAGGCTGTCTAATTGATCTTTTAACCATAACGTGTAAAGTTTAATATTTTCTTGGAAACTGTATGTCCCCGGCCAATAATATCTGCACATGTTTTCTATACTCCAAAAATATATTCACAGTATAGTTATCGGCACATTTTTGAAAAACTTTAATGATTTAGAATAAAAATTTACAAAAATTTACAAAAAACATCCATAGTGTTTGGAAGTATGTGGTGATATTTATCAATTAAAGGCTGAAAGCGTGATTCGAACACAACATGATCATTGTCGACAGTTATCCATTCAGACTTTTCAACTCCATAGTTGTAATCATTCATTCCCTTTATACGGTGCTGAGTATCATCAAGTATAAAGAAATTATTGTGACCGGTTGTGTCATTGTATTTCATATTTAAGTCAATAAAATCAGGAATATTAGCCCGTATTTCCTCAAGGGTAATTTTTTTATCAACTCTTTGGTGTTCTATAAAATCATAGATTGAAGCATTTAAATCGTGATTATAATATCTAAGCGGAGCCGAATTCCTGCAATAATTTCGTGTAAGATATGTATCAATTTTACATAATGTTCCTAGCGCACAAGCATCATCAAGGCTTTTTCTCTCTAAAGGTGCTATTTTTATAATGAAGCGTTCTCCATTGCTTCCTGAGATACCGAAAACATTCTTATCTGTTTTACCATCGGTAAAATATCTAAAATTAAAAGTAGAATCTCCAATTGTTAAAGGGGGGATATCTTTATCTTTTTTATTAAGATTTATGTCCATAAAATTATGAAGATAACGGACAATAGACTCAAACTTACCGTGATTTATTTCTTCCGGCACTCGTCCTAATTCAAAATCGTTATTATTATATATTTCACGGTGTTTTGCAAGCAAAACATCTTCTCTCCAGTCTGGTCTTATTTCAAGAAGTTCAGAAATTGAAGCTGCATTTTTAAATCGTTTATCAATGTATTTGGTATAAGCTTGTTTATATATATTATTGGGGATAAAGGAAAGAAAGATATCACTTCCAATTGGAAGTTTTTCATCAAAAGCTGCAAGAAAATGTTTCATATTGCGTGGTTGTCTTATAATGCTGTCTATTAATTCATAACTGAGCTCATCATTTTTTAAAATAGTGCGGAGAAAAGTATCAAAGACTTCTTTACCGGCTTCAAGCTTTAATAATGAATTTATAGCCGGCATATTATCGTGATTAATAAACCACTTGTAATCTTTAAGTAAGCCTTCAATATTTCTAGCTTTAATATTACAGCCGAAATGTACAGCTCGAAGCCCTTTAGGTGCGATACCTTCTGTTGATATCTTAAGGGTGTCTTTAGATTGTATAGTTTTTGTTGGTCTAGTTGCTTGTGTAAAAGTTCGATTATCTACTGCTTGTACTTTCATATTATTCTCCGCAGATATTAAGTTTCCTGATTTTTATAAATTGCCTGCCTCACTGATAAATTGTTACAAAAGTTAATTATAGCCAAGCAAAAATTTTTATCAATTCCCCTATATGGCAGTATTATTTTCTGAAATCCCAAAATTCCGGCTGCAGCAGTACTAGGAAAGGAATAATTTCTAAACGTCCTATCAACATATCAAATATTAAAATTAGCTTTGTTACAGGATTAAAACTACTTATTCCATCCGGCGCAAATCCTATATTTCCCAAGGCATTGAGTGCACTTAAAGTTCCAAGCTCGGAATTGTGCTCTATTAGAGTAATAATAATTGCGGAGAAAATAAAAATGAGAAAATAAAAGAACATAAATATCAAAACCTGACCAATTACATCTTTGGGTACAATTTGATTATTTGATTTTACGTTGATGACAGCGTTGGGGTGGAAAATCCTAGTGATTTCAGTTTTCAGAAATTTAAAAACCAACACCCAGCGGATAATTTTAATTCCGCCGCTTGTGGAACTTGCGCTTGCGCCTGTAAACATAGCCATAAATAAGAAAACCTGCGCGCCGAGATTCCAACTTGTGTATGAATCAATAGCAAATCCGTTTGAAGTCATAACGGATATAACACTAAATGCACTATCTCTGATGACATCAGGAATTGTATAATTCATATTTAAATACCCTGATATAGAAACGGCAATAGTTAATAATAAAAATATATAAATGTATACTTTAAATTCTTCATTGTTTGCAAGTGTTTTGTAATTTCTTTTTGTAAAGCATTTCCACAATAAATTAAAGTTAGTACCGCTGATTATCATAAATAAAGTAATAATCCATAGGGTGAGACTTGAACATCGCGTAATAAGGTTTCCGTCAACGACAAAACCGCCGCAGGATAAAGTAGACATAGAAGTACAGACACTTTCAAACCATGTCATGCCGGTAATTTTTAGCAAAACAGTAAGCAGGATAGTAAGAAACAGGTAAATTTTATACATAGCGCTGGCAGTAGAGCGTATCCGCGGAGTAAGCATTTCTTCGCCGGGTCCAGGGGTTTCCGCAAAAAACATTTGGCGACCAGCGACAGCAAATTGAGGTAGAACCGCAATAAAAATAACCAGGATACCTAATCCGCCAATACCTTGGCTTAATGCTCTCCAAAAAAGCATAGCGTGCGGATAATTGTAATGTGCAAGAATTGTTGCACCTGTTGTAGTTATTCCTGATGTTCCTTCAAATAACGCGTCAATAGGCGATAGTCCAAAAAACAAAAATGGAACGGATAAAATGCATGTAAAAGTAATCCAGCTTATAACAACAATGCCAAAACAGTTTACTTTTCTTATATCATTTAGGTTTTGAATATTTTTGCCGGCATTTTTTATGAGCAGTAAAGTAAATACGGAGATTAAACCGGCATAGAGAAAAGGAAGAATTGAAGAGTATTCCTTATAATAAATAGCAACAGCCGTCGGCAGAATTAAAATAAGGATAAACAATTTTAATATTTTTTTTAAAATAAAAGCGAAGTAATCAAATCTCATATATTAAACCTTAAAGAATTTTTTTAACTCTTGAGAGTTACTCCTTGTTGTAAAGATAATAAGAGCATCTCCACTCATAATAAGGGTATTGCCTTTTGGAATAATTATTTTGTTTCTGCGCTGAATAATTCCGATAATGGCACCTGGAGGAAGTTTTAAATCCATAATTTTTTGCCCGTGAAATTTTTGAGGCGCATCAAGTTCTAGTACTTCACCCATTCCCTGTTCTACGGTTGCAAGAATATCAACATCATTTTCATTTAAGTTGTTTCGAATTTCTTTAATAACTGCTATGTTGGAAGATATCGCAACATCAATACCGACTTTTTCAAATAAGTTTACATTAGTATTTGAAGAAACTCTTGTAACTACTCGCTTAACACCTGCCTGTTTTGCAAGCAGAGAGCAAAGCAAATTTTTTTCGTCATTATTTGTAACACTTATTACAACATCAAAATCTTCGATTCCTTCTTCATTTAATAGCTGGATATTTGTACCGTCACCGTTAATTATTAAGGAATGCTGCAATTCAGATGCCAGAAATTCACATCTTTTTTCACTTTTTTCAAAAACTTTAGTTTTTATTTTAAGCTTTTCAAGATTTTTAGCAAGCATCATTCCGACCGTACCACCGCCAATAATAGCAGCATTTTTTACTAGTTCTTTTTCGTGGAAAAAGCGGCCTGCAAGGATATCAAGTGATGAAGAGGTTCCCATACAGATTACTTTATCATCTTTTAAAAGAATAGTATCTCCGTTTGGGATAAATAATTCTCCGCTTCTTGTAACGCCAACCAGTAAAGAATCCTCTGGAAAATTGCATTCTTTAATCTTTTTATCAGCAAGAAGTGAATTCTCCTGAATTTTGTATTCCAAAAGTCTGGCTTTACCATCTGCAAAATGTTCAGCGTCGAGCGCTTTGGCAACTGTTACTATTCTGAATATTTCTTGCATTAGAAGTTCTTCCGGCCAGATTATATAATCTATGTCTAAATCGCAAAAATACTCAGAGCTGCGTTTGCATCCGATTGATGTATGATACTCTTCCTTGGAGATAAAACATATTGTTTTTACATCGCTGATTTTTTTAGCTGTTAAACACGCAACAATGTTTGCTTCATCATAGTCAGTGCATGCAATTAATACATCAGCATCTTCAATTTGTGCTTCTTTTAATGTAGGCAGGCAGGAACCGTTTCCGGCAACAAAACCGATATCAAGTTTATTAAATGCATCCGTTCTGTTCTTTTCTTGATCAATCATAATTATGTCGTGATCTTCAAAAAACTCTGCTGCGATTATACATCCTATTTCATTAGCGCCATATATTATTATTTTCATTCCTAAATTATTCCGCAATGAGGAGAATATGTCAAATCGGTTAAGAAAATATTATGCGTGCGGATGAGTTTTGTCATATACATCTTTTAAGTGTTTGGTTGATACGTGGGTATATATTTGAGTATTGGAAATTCCGGCATGCCCCAGTAATTCCTGGACTACTCTTAAGTCTGCTCCGTTTTCGATTAAATGGGTTGCAAAGCTGTGTCTGAAAACGTGCGGCGTTACTTTTTTTTGAAGCTCTAGTTCTTTTACTGTTTCATTTATGGCATTTCTTATACTTTTATTTTGGAGTCTGTAGCCTGTATTATTTATAAAAATAGGAGCGTCTTCGCCCTCTGAAATATTATATCCTGGAGCAATAAGATTTCTGGCAGTTTTTATGTATTGCATTAAGTAATTTTTTGCTCTGTCTGAGACAAGAACAATCCGTTCTTTTGCCCCTTTACCCATTACTTTTATTTCATTATTTTCCAGGTTTAGGTTGCCGAAATTTAAACCGCTTAACTCCGATACCCGCATGCCTGTTGCCCAAAGCAGTTCAAGAATAACACGATTTCTAAAACCAGCAGGAGTATCTATTTTAACATGGTTTAGAATATTGTTTATTTCATCTGTTGTTAAAAATTTGGGAAGCGGTTTGGGGCGTTTAGGTGCATTTAGAGCCATTGCCGGATTCGTTTCTACAATTCTTTCTCTGTATAAATACTTATAAAATGTTCTTATTGCTGCTATTTTCCTTGCAAGAGTTGTTTTTTGATACTCAAATCTTTGAATAAAATAAATATACTCTCTGAGTTTGTTAAAATCAGCGTCTTGAGGCGGTATTGCATCAAGCCATATAAGAAAGCTTAATACATCAGATATATACGCTCTGGTTGTATGTTCCGAAAAATTTCGCTCTACACCGAGGTATGTTTTAAAATCCTCTAATAATTCTTTAGAACTGTTAAGCATTGTAAAAATTACTTTCTTCTTTTATAATACGTCATAAGGGTATTTTGTTCAATATTTTTAATTTTTATAAACGGTTATTTTGTACATTTAAAAAAGAGTATGCTAAAATGAACTTATTAAAATTGTGGAGTATATTTAATGGATAAAAGATTATTAGCCGTCTTGTTGCTGCTTTTTATGGCAGGAAGTGTAATTGCTGCTGCTCCTGCTAAAAAACAAATCAAACTTACAAAAAACATTGTTGTACAAAATAAGAAAACCGCAATAAATGATAAAAAAGAAATAGCAGCGTATCTGCTGGAAAATTTAAGATATAACGAAGCACAAAAGATTATAGAAGAGCTTTTAGCAGAAAATACAAACGATATTGACACGAATATTTACTATAATACATTTTTAATAAATGCGTCAAGATTAAACGAAGCACAAGAAAATATTGATATTCTTTTAAAGAATAATCCGAATAATTCTGACCTGCATTTTCTTCAAGGATTAGTCTATCTAAAACGTCCTGACACCTCTGATATGAACTATAGAAAAAATGCAGAGTTTTATTATGAGAATGGAGTAGAAGAATTAAAGAAAGCAATTTCATTAAATAAGAATAATTATAAAGCGTATAATGCACTAGGTGTGGCTCTGCTTGCGGCTGATAATTATGAAGCGGCAGAAGAGAATTTTAAAGAAGCAATAAAAATTAAAACGGATTACGCAACCGCCTATGACAATTTGGGAACACTATATTACCAGCAAGGAAATTATGAAATAGCAGAAAACCGATTTAACGAGGCAATAGCAAGAAATCCTTACTGTTATACAGGACATTATCATTTGGCACGGCTGAGTGCGAAAAACGGCGAATATTCAACAGCGCTTGACTATTTAGAAAAAGCTCTGCTTATAAATCCCTCTTTTGCATATGCATATAACTTGGCAGGCGAGATTTATGCGGCACAGCACAATGAAGCAGCCGCAATTGTTAATTATAAAAAAGCAATAGATTTGCTGCCGGAGTTTACTACACCATATCTTAATCTTGCAAAGTTATATGAAAACAGGGCAGATAATGAGTTTGCGTTAGAAAAACTAAAGACAATAGCGGGCATGGATAAAAATGCTGAAGCTATTTGCCTTAAGATAGGAGACATAGAACTTGCAAAAGGCAGTTATGCTCAAGCTGAAAAATATTATTCGGTAATCGGCAAAGATTCAAAATATTATTCTGAAGCGCTAAAAGGACTTGCAGATACATATTGGGCTGAAGCAAAAGAAATAATTTCAAACAGTTCGGTTATATCACAAGAAAAACTTTATCAGGCACGTGAAAAGCTGTCTGCAGCGATTGACTTAAATCCTGCAGATGTAGAATTGAGGCTTGCAAAGCTTAAACTTGATAAAATAATAGGAATTGAGCGTTCTGAAAAAGAACTTCAAAAAATAATTGCATCTGAACCACAAAATGCTGCAGAACACATAGTAAAAGGAGAAGCTTTATCTGTAGCTGGCGAGTATGTAAGGGCAAAAGACGAGTATAAAAAAGCTCTTGATACTGCTTCCTATATTGATGAGTATAAATATCTTGCCGAATTTTTTACCTTTAATAAAAATTACGACTATGCTCTTTATGCATTAAATAAGGCAGAGTTAATAAATCCTGTTGATAATCAGGTGCTTGATAACAGGGTTTATGTAAATAAGAAACTTGAAAAATCGAAGGAGTATTACAAAGATGCTGTTTACTTCAAAAAAGAAGGAGACAAATTTTTCTCAAATAAATATTTATTAAGGGCAGTAGAAGAAAATCCGTCAAATATAGAAGCAAATAAACTGCTTGCAAAGTATTATAAAAAGAAAAAGAATCTAAAAGCAGAATGTACCTGCTATAAACAAATTCTTGCTGCTTCAACTAATGAACGAGAGATAAAAAAATATACTAAAAAAGTTGCGAAACTAGAAAAGAAAATAAAACGTGAACAAAATAATGAAAGCTTTTGGACACGGCTATTCGGATAAGATGTACATGGAGTAAAAAGTAGCGATGAATATATTTGAGTCTTTTGAAATATTTTTTAGAGAACCGCTGAGTATTTTAAAATCCGGGTTAATACAAATTGTTGGCATAGAAGCTGAAAATTTTTTTACAAAAGGCTCTTCTGTAAAAGTTGATTTTACAAAGAATAAAACACAAATAACAGTATTTAATAATATAAAACTGTTTAATCTTTTGAGCTCGGCAACTTCACGTAACGAGAAAAGAGTTGAGAGAATGGAAATAAAAAACAAGAAACCTCAATTTTTACAATTGTCGATGAGTTTGAGGAAGCAGCATGGTTAATTTTGTACCAGGGAAGTTTGTTATAAGTGCTGAAAACCTTTCTCAGTGCCCCTCGTTTAATTTGCCGGAATTTGCACTAATAGGACGTTCCAATGTAGGCAAATCCAGTTTTATTAATAAAATTGCAAATAATAAAAAGCTTGCAAAGACCTCAAATACGCCCGGAAAAACAAGACTTATAAATTTTTTTAATATGTCAGATAAGTTTATAATTGCGGATTTGCCAGGTTATGGATATGCAAAAGTGTCTCAATATGTACAGGCAGAGTGGCAGAAAAATTTGGAGGAGTATCTGCTTAATCGCAAAGAGTTGAAGTCTTTAATCCAATTTATAGATGCAAGACATGATGTACAAAAAAATGATATTCAAATGAGAGAGTGGATTGTTGCTAACAAGCTGCCGGTATTTACAATTTTAACAAAAGTTGACTATGTTAAGCGTTCAGAGATTTATAAAAAAATTGAGAGTATAAAACTAGAATTTGGAGGTGAAGTTCTTCCTTTTAGTTCTTGTGATAATTATTATGTAGATAATGTTACAGAATACATTTTAAAGATATGCCCTTTTTAGTTTTTATGTTATATTAGATGTGGATGAAAAGGGAGAATATTATGTACACGTTTCAAACAAAAGCTGAAGTAACTCAGATATCGTTGACAGGAGCGCGTTTAATTGTAATTTTAGGTGCATTAATGGTTGCCCCTCGTGATTTACAAGATTTAAATAATATTATTTCTGAATGCGGGCTTGTAGATAAAAACTATTCAAACGATACAATAAGAATAGCCTTATCTACATTAAAGGCAGCAGGCTGCAATATTACACGACCATGTAAAGCAACAATGTATAAATACAAATTAATATCTCACCCTTTTGCACTGTCAATTACTGATGAAGAGATAGCTTCACTTAAAACATTATACGCTAATATGACCAGAGGTTCTGATTATAAGATAGCGGTAAAATTTAATGAATTATTTAATGTTCTTGCAGATTATACGTTTAATGATGAAACAGCTGGAAAGCTAAGGAGTATAACATCATTTTATAGGATCAGCATGGATGTATATGAAAGACTTTTGGCTGAGGATGGTAAAAATAATGTTTTGACAATTATATACGCAAATCCTGCAAAGCGGCTTAGCGAGAAAAAATTTATATTTGGAAGGATTTTCTTAAAGAGTAATAAATTATATGTAGAAGGCTGTGATTTAGAAAATAAGAGAACTGTTTGTTATAATATGTCTCGTATTCGTAAAGTTGTAAAATCTGAAAAGGGAGAGTATGAATACAAACCAGAGATTTACCAAGTTCGGTATAAACTAAAAAATATTGATTATCATACATTATTACCTGAGGCAAATGTTGAAAAAAAAGATAAGGATGAAGCAATTATCAATATTGAATTTACAAATAAGTTTTTTGCCATTCAGCATATTTTGTCTTTAGGGGCTGATTGTACAATATTAGAGCCTGCGGAAATAAAAAATGAAGTTATATCAAAATTAATGGAGTTAAGAAAGTTATATGCTTAAAGTAAATGTATCCTCATTAAGAGTGCTGCAAATGCTTCAATTATTGTTTGAAAAAGATTACACCATGAATGAATTAATGGCGGCGCTGAGCGAAGTATCAAAAGAGAGATGCTCAAATTTTTTGGTAAGTAAATATATAAATACTTGCAGATTTTGTGGTATAGATATACAAAAAATTAACGGTAAATATACTTTGCTTA
Source organism: Candidatus Gastranaerophilales bacterium (assembly GCA_944326905.1). Lineage (GTDB taxonomy): Bacteria > Cyanobacteriota > Vampirovibrionia > Gastranaerophilales > Gastranaerophilaceae > CALUTH01. Next base: position 3,541 of record CALVFU010000011.1, on the reverse strand, counting down.
AACTTCCTTTTGGGATAGAGTTTTCTGATGATGTTTTAAGTTTGTTTGATGATATAAGGAAATATTCATCGGAATTACGATTAGGTAAAAATATCAGGGCGTATAATTCATTGCTTTCAAAAATTAATAAGCGTTCAGATCGTTATTATTCAAAAATAGAAACCCCAGAGGATGACAAAAATATTCAGTCTTTTGAGTTTGCAATAGAAAATACTTTAAAGATTAATCTTAATTATATCGAAAAAGGGAAGAGTATACTTATTCTGTGCGATCCGCTTGAATTAACGAGTGAAGGAAGAAAGCTTGCGATTATTATTAATTATAATGGTGAACGAAAAAAGATTCTTTACCAAGATGTAATAAGTATTGCGGCTTCAAATATTAAGTCATCCGGCAGTATTCTTTCTACGTCTGTAATATTTAAACTTCATAACCAATTAGCTAGAAGATACACAATACGTCCAGACGAAAAAGTTGTGGGAATAGAAGATGACGGTTCAATTACAGTACTCAATAAAACGGAAGATAAACAATCTCTTTTGAATCGGCTGTTAAAGTATGATACACTGTGCGAAATAGTATCTCCCAAAGTGTATAAGAAGGAAATGAAACAACTAATTGATGATACTCTTGCAAATTACGGAAAATGATTTTAAATTTATTTTGCTTGTTGTATAATGTTTATTATATGGAGTAAGTTATATGGCTCATATAGTTATAGATGAGAATAGATGTAAGTCGTGCTATTTGTGTATTGAGGCTTGTCCCAAGGGTTTGATAAAGAAAAGTACCCACGTTAATAATATGGGAGAATACGCAGTAGAATTTTGTGATAAGAATAATGAATGTATCGGCTGTGCAATGTGTGCGTTGCGCTGTTCGGATTTGGCAATAACAGAGGTGCATAGGTAAAAATGTCAAAAGAGTTAATAAAGGGAAATTATGCAATAGCGCAGGCGGCATTAAATGCGGGTTGTGAGTGCTATTTTGGATATCCTATTACGCCGCAGACAGAAATCGGGGAGTATTTAAGCTTAAAGATGCCTGAGTCAGGATTAGCGTACGTGAGTGCAGAAAGTGAAGTTGCAGCAATAAATATGGTGCTGGGTGCGTGTTCTACCGGGGTAAGGGCAATGACAACTTCTTCTTCTTGCGCGGTTGCTCTTATGCAGGAGGCTTTGTCTTATGCTGCCTCTGATGAGCTTCCGATTGTACTTGTAAATGTTATGAGAGCGGGACCGGGCTTGGGGTCTATATATCCGGCACAGGGTGATTATTATCAATCGGTCTATGGCGGCGGAAATGGTGATTATAGAATGGTTGTTTATGCGCCGTCAACAGTACAGGAATGCATAGATTTGACTTATAAAACATTCTATACTGCTCATAAGTATAGAACCCCGGTAATTCTTCTTGCTGATGGTCTATTAGGACAGATGATGGAGCCTGCTGAATTTACACCTTACCCGTATCCCAAAGTTGATAATTCAAGCTGGGCGCTGGACGGAGCAAAAAACAGAGACGGGCGGACAATTTGTTCTTACGGTCCGAATGAGCAAAAACATATTAAGCATGTTGTAAGTTTATTTGATAAATATAAACTTATATCAGAGCGAGAAGTTATGTATGAAGAGTATCAGACAGAGGATGCGGATGTTTTGCTTGTTGGTTTTGGCAGCTTAGCAAGAAATATAAAGGCTGCAGTAAAAGTATTACGGGCAAAAGGTATAAAAGCCGGATTGTTCAGGCCGATAACACTATTTCCTTTTCCTGATAAGCGTATTAATGAACTTTCTAAACAGTGCCGGGAAGTTATAACTGTAGAAATGAACATGGGACAAATGTATACGGATGTTCGTCTTGCGGTTAATGGCGTGGCAAAAACATCTCTCCTTAATCTGCGCCCGGCAGGTGAGTGGATGAGTGTAGAAGAAATAACAGAGGCTGTTGAAAACTCTAGGGAGAAAGCTTATGCTGGTATTTGAAGTTCCAAAAGTGTTTAAAAAAGATTTTAAATACTCTTTTTGTAAAGGGTGTGATCACGGCGTAGCAATAAGACTGATGGCTGAATTAATTGATGAGTTAAATTTGAAAGAAAACACAATTCTAACAACATCGATTGGGTGTTCTGTCACAATGTATGATTTTCTTAACTTGGATTGCATAGAGGCGCCGCATGGCAGAGCAATGGCAGTTGCGACTGGCGTAAAACGAGCAAAACCGAGTAAATTTGTTATTACATATCAAGGAGATGGAGATTTTGCTTCAATAGGACTGGCTGAATCGATGCACGCTTCACTTAGAGGTGAATGTGTGACGGCAATTTGTATTAATAATACAACATACGGTATGACCGGGGGGCAGCTTGGTCCTACGACTTTAATGGGGCAGGTTACCACTACTTCTCCCAGAGGAAGAAACCGTGAGTATTATGGTTATCCTATACGCATTGCCGAGCAGATAGCTTTATGCGATGGTACAGCATATAGTGCAAGGGTAGCTCTAGATACAGTTGCTAACATAAAAAAAGCGAAAGCGGCTGTAAAAAAAGCTTTTGAAGTTCAACAAAAGGGGCTTGGAACCGGTTTTGTAGAAATTCTTTCTACATGCCCTACCAATTGGAATATGTCTCCGAAGGAAGCTCATGAAAGAGTTAGAAATGAAATGATGAAAGTATTCCCTTTGGGAGTATATAAAGATGTTACAGAGGAATAGTAAGTAATGGAAGAAAATTTTATATTTGCAGGGTTTGGGGGGCAAGGTGTATTGCTTGCAGGGAAAATACTTGCCAATGCTTTTATGTTGGAAGGCAAGAATGTTACATGGTATCCGAGCTACGGGGCAGAAATGCGCGGCGGGACGGTTAATTGTGAAATTGTGGTGAGTAAGGATGAAGTAAGTTCTGTACACAAAAAGGATACAGATTTTGCAGTTGTATTAAACCAGCTTTCTTTTGATAAATTTATATCAAGAGTAAAATCTGGTGGAACAATAATAGCAAATTCTTCGTTAATTAAGGTATTAAAACCGCGGAGTGATATTAAATATATATTTGCACCTATTTCAGAGCTTGCACAAAAACTGGGTGAGATAAAGACAGCCAACATTATAGCTCTAGGGGTATTAGCATCGGTCTGTCATCAAATAACAACAGATAGTTTACAAAGAGCGCTGGAGTATGTGTTACCTGCGCATAGAAAGCATCTTTTGCCTTTAAATATTGAAGCATTAAATATTGGAGTTAATGCCATGGTCTTGGCATAAAAATATATTAAGTAATACGCGAAATTATTATTTTAATATGCGATTTTTCTTTTATGCTGTAATTTTGTATAAATTAATTGGCTAAGTAGTAATTCGCCTCAATCCTAATGGTAGACTGATTTATGCCGATTTATGCAACCGTTTTATGCAGTATGTTGTATATATCGGCACAAACTAGAAAAACTTTAATGTTTTCGGGGTAAAATTTACAAAAATTTACAATGATTGTATGAAATTAGTTTTTTGCTTAATTTATTGCGTTTAAATATAAAGTCAT
>CALVFU010000010.1 GCA_944326905.1 Candidatus Gastranaerophilales bacterium | reverse complement strand
TTTACTTTGTCTTTAATGTCATCAAATGAGGCAAGCTGTTCAATGCGTTCATTGAACATGGTGTTTTTAATAACCCCTTGAATGTTCATTATTGCTTTGTCTCGCTTTGCTGTAAACTCTTCACTCATGTCTCTTGATCGCATAGTGTTAATCACTACAGCACTTAGAACTCCTACCAGCACTAATGCTATTAGGATTTCAGTAAGTGTAAAACCGTTTCGTCTCTTCATTAATAGACCTCGCTTTCTTTTGTTTGTCTACACTGTGTTTTAACGATTTATGCAACAGTTTTATGCAAACGGTTGCATAAACGGGGAAAAGGTAATAACTATAGGTAATAGAGAGGGTAGAAAAAACATATAAATCTGAGAGGTTAATTACTGTCATCCTGAACTCGTTTCAGGATCTTACCGAATAACTAGACTTGTATTTTAAATTCAAGAGACACGCCTTAAAATCATATTCTACGCTGGTTAGATGCTGAAACAAGTTCAGCATGACACACGATTAAATACAATAAATTACACTTAAAAACTAATCTAATACAATCATTGTAAATTTTATACCGAAAACATTAAAGTTTTTCTAGTTTGTGCCGATATATACAACATACTGCATAAAATGTTGCATAAACAGCTAAACCACAGACCAATCCTGGTGAAATCCTGGATTGGTCTGTGGTTTGACTTTTTATACTGTAGTGAAAATAATAGTCGAGCTTTCACTCAACAATAACCTTACTTAACCAGCAAGCGGCAGGCTTCAACAATATTTTTGCTTTCAAAAATATAACTTCCTGCAACAAGTGAGTTCGCCCCAAGAGATGTGCATATCTTTGATGTTACATTATTAATTCCGCCGTCAACTTGTATTATTACCCCATTAGGAGCGTTTTCTTTTATTATAGGAATTTTGGACGCACAATCGTGTATAAAGTTTTGTCCGCCAAATCCCGGTTCTACAGTCATTACCAGAACTAAATCAACATCTTGAAGATAAGGAAATATTTCTTCAGGCATTGTATTTGGTTTAATTGATATTCCAGCTTTCAGTCCTTCTTGATGAATAAGTGAAATAATATCTTCAGGGTTTTCTACTGCTTCGTAATGAAATGTTATTAAATCAGCTCCGGCTTTTGCAAACGGTTGTACAAAATTTTGCGGATTGTCTATCATTAAATGTACATCCAAAACCAAATTGGTAATCTTTCTTACAGATTTTACTACTGGAACTCCTATTGTAATATTAGGTACAAAATGCCCATCCATTACATCAATATGAAGCCAATCTGCTCCTCCTTGTTCCACAAGACGGATATCGTGCTCAAGATTGGCAAAATTTGCTGATAAGAGTGAAGGTGACAGGATAACAGACATTAATCTCTTCCTTCCTTAGAGTCACCGCGTGATATTTTACGGACTTTTGATTTTATAATTTTATTAATTAAAGCTTGCGGAAGTTTTGAAACACATCTTGCAGCTAACGCATCTTTTCCAACCGTATAAATTAGTTTAGGATTTTTTGCATTATCAGCTTTTATTACTGTTTCTACAACCATTGATACCGGCGCACCGTTTTTACCATTTTTATATGCGTTATTAACAAGATATTCCATCTCTGCCTCATATCCGCTGCAATCCTTTATTAAAGATGTATTTTGTTCAACAGATTTACCCCAAAGCGGAGTTGCAATTACCCCCGGTTTAACAGAGATAACTTTTATATTACGTTTAGTTTCCATAAGCATAGAGTTAAATAAAATATCCATTGTTCTTTTAGATGCGCAATACGGTGCTATAAACGGAAATATTCCATAACTAGCCATAGAGCTTATATTTATAATTCTGCCTCCATCCAATAGTTCCAGCAATTGCTGGGTAAATTCTATATGTCCAAAAACATTTGTATCAAATTGGCGCCTTAATTCTTTTACAGATATACTTTCCATTGCTCCTGCAACTACGCATCCTGCGCCGTTAATAAGAGTATCGGCTTTATTAACTTTACTTTTTATAAATTCAGACGCTTTAAGTATAGATTCATCATTACATAAATCAATATAAAACGGCACAATATTTTTAGATACTTTCTCCAGCTCGCTAAAAGCTTCAGTACGTCTTACCCCTGCATAAACAATATTATCTTTTGAGAAGTATTCAGTTAATGCCCTGCCAATTCCAGAAGCAGCCCCTGTGATTATATAAACTTTACTCATCACGCCCTATGGGTCTCATCAAAATGACCGAATTAAGATTGAGCTGCAAAAATTCATACCGCTCAATGTCTCTGTCTCTAAGCAGCCTATGTTCTAAAGTACAATTTTTTACTGCTATAAAGCTTTTTGTGCTGTTTAAAATATCTGAAATCAGCCTGTTGCGCTTACCTACTTTAGGCATAAAGACATCGCCTTTTATTTCGTAATCATTTGTTACAATCAATACTCGTTCAGACCATACTCCGGAAGTTAAACTTTCTATTTTTTCATCAGACATTTATTTCTCCTTTATGATAAGTATGATTGGAACAAAGGCAGATACAACGCCAAAGCCAATACCAATACAATACTGCCTATTACTAAAAGCATTATAGGTTCAATCATCTTGGTTAATGTATCGATAATATCATCCAGTATTTTATCAAGATAATTAACAGCATTACCAAGCATTTCACCAAGACGACCTGATTGCTCACCTGTTGCAACCATAAATAAAAGCATTCTTGGTACAACACCTGTCATTTTCATTGCGACTGAAACCTGCTGCCCTTGTTGTACTTTTACTATTGAATCCGCTATTTTATCTCTTAACAGAGAATTAGTCAAAGTTACTACCCCCAGGTGCAGGCAGTCAACAACAGGTATACCTGCATCGTACGATACCTGTACAACAGAAAAGAAGTTTGAAAAATTTGCACTTAGCAAAAGATTACTGATAAGCGGAATTTTTAGCGCCAGTCTGTCCAACAATCTTTTAGTCGGTGTCCAGTGTGTGATAATGTATAAGAATACTGCAAGCGAAACAAAAAATACAATTAACACCCACCAGTTAGTTTTTAAATAATCACCGGCATTAATAAGTATAGTTGTAATTAAAGGCAGAGCCTTACCCTGATTTTCAAACATTTCTTTAAATGTCGGGAATACAAACAATAACATTATAAGTACAATAACAGTCGCAAGAACAATAACAAAGCACGGATACATCATTGTAGAAATAACTTTACCACGAATATTGGACTGCTTCTGCATCAAATCCTTAATACGACCTAGCGTTTTTTCCAATTCACCAGCTTCCTCACCGGCTTTTACCAGACCAACCATAATATATCCAAATACATTAGGATATCTAGCAAGTACATCAGCAAAAGACGCACCACCCATAACCTGCGTTCTTAAAACTTTCGCTGTATTTCTAATTTTTGGTTTTGCAGCTTCAACTTCCATAAACATTAAAGATTCAACCGCAGGGATCCCGGATTGAAGAAGAATTTGCAAAGTAGAGATAAACTCAATCCGCTCATTCAAGCTCATTGGAACTATTCTTGCTTCTTTTGTCTTTTTATTCCCGGTAGAGGCATCTGCTATATCCATAGGAACAAGTCCCATTTTTCTTATTTTGTCGCGAGCCTCTTTTGCATCAGCTGCTTCAAGAGTTCCTTTGACAACATCTCGTCCTCTCTTTAGGGCTTTATAATTATATGTTGGCATTCCTTCTCTACCTCGTACTATTCATTTGCAAAACCAAGTACACGTACAAATTCGTCTATTGTTGTTTTGCCATCTATAATATGCTGTAAGCAGGATTGATTTAATGTTCTCATCCCGGCAGAAACAGCTGCTTCTTCAATTTCAATATCGTGCGCACCTTGTGCTATAAGTTTTTTTATTTCTCTTGACATTGGAAGTATTTCATAAAGTCCCAAACGTCCTTTGTAGCCTAAGAAACCGCACTCTTCACAGCCTACAGGGCGGTACATTTTAGTTTTTAACAGCTGCTTTTGCTCTTCTTCATTTACTGTTAAGTGTTTAACATCTTCCTCTGACGGATAATATTCTTCCTTGCAGTTGTCACAAAGTCTTCTTACAAGACGCTGTGCAATAACGCCTGTTAGAGTTGATGATACAAGGTAATCTTTTGCCCCCATTTCTATAAGCCTTGTAATCGTTGCAGCCGCTGAGTTAGTGTGGACAGTGCTTAAAACAAGGTGACCTGTTAAAGCTGCCGATATAGCAACTTCTAATGTTTCATAGTCACGAATCTCACCGATAAGTATAATATCAGGGTCTTGACGCAAGATAGCTCTCATACATGAAGCAAATGTAATATCTGCTTTTGCGTTTACTTGTGACTGGTTTATACCTTCCAGCTTAATTTCTATAGGGTCTTCAATTGTTGTAATATTTACATCTTCTTTATTCAAACTCTTAAGAATTGTATATAAAGTTGTTGTTTTACCTGACCCGGTCGGTCCGGAGGTAAGAATAATTCCATTTGGCGATTTAACCATGGTTTTAATCTTTTCAATATCCCACGGTTGTGCACCTTCTATTTTTATATCTTCGCCTGATGATTTCAAAGACACTGCAGGTGCCAAAATACGAATAACAACTTTTTCTTTTCCTGAAACAGGAAGTGTGTTAATACGGAAATCGTACGCTTTATCATTGTATTTGATAGAAAAAGTACCATCTTGCGGTCTTCTGTGCTCTGCAATATTCATTCTTGCAAGAACTTTAAAACGTGTAATTACAGAGTTTTCTACACTGGACGGAATTTCAAGAACTTTCTTTAACAACCCATCTGCACGGAAACGTACAATGTAATTATAAAGTCTCGGCTCAACGTGAATATCTGATACTTTCTGGTCAATACCGTCTGTAATGATTTTATATACAAGCTTTGCAACAGAGGAACTTGCGTTTTGCAGCTCTTTTTCAACCTGCGACCATAGAGAAGTTTCACCCTGAAACTGGGCTGCTTCCTCTTCTAACGATGCCATTATCCGCTCTGTTTCTTTTGCTGTTTGCAGCTGTTTAATTTTATTTGTATAATCCTTTAAAAGAATTTCATAATCTGCATACGTCATTGTATACGGGATAACAGAACGACCTGTGGAAAAGGAAATCTCACGTATAATCCCTTTATCCGTAGGATTAATCATTGCAACTTTTAATTTACTTCCTGAAACTTCAAATGGTATAGCTTGTTTCTTGAATATAAAATCTTCAGGAAGTCCTTTAAATAAGGCTAAATCAACATTAATATCCTCAGCAACAATTAACTCATAGCCGTACCTTGATGACAAATATGCTCGTACTTGCTCGTCTGTTATGAAATTATTAGCAAATAATGCTGCATAAAAAGGAATAACTTTATTTTTAGCAAGTTCTCTTGCGGGAGCAATATAGCTTTGCGAAATCCAGCCATTTGCAAGAAAGAACTCTTCTTCACTCATTTCAGGTTTGTATGGAACTTTGACAGTAACATTTTGTTCGGACGCATCTTCTGTCGTTACTTTAACATCATGCTCCTCTTCGGGTGCTGCCTCCGCATCTTGGATATTGTCTGTCATTAATTCATTATATAATGCTCCAAAATCATCATCCGAAAGTGATATAAATTTAGCGGCGCATTCTTCGCGATTGCAGGCAGATTTAACTTGTGTTTCAATATTTGGTTTGTTAGCTGCTACTGACTTCTTTATTATGATGAATAAGTCGTTATTTCTTATGTCTACAGGTATAAAGCCTGACGCTACCATCAGGTTTTTGTCAAACTTTTCCAGTAAATCAGGCTTTATACTGTTTTTTAATTTCTCTAATTGAGCTGTTATCATAATTGTTTCTGTTTTATAAATTGTTTACATTTACGTCTTCGTTATCTTTGATTATTTTTGGCGTAATCATTATAACTAACTCTGTTTTAACTTTATTGTTTGTAGAAGATCTGAAAGCTGCTCCAATCCCCGGCAAATCACCTAAGATAGGTATTTTATTTACAGACTTATTAGTTTGTTCTTGGATTAATCCGCCGATTATAAGAGTTTCACCATCTTTTATTCTGACATTTTTAAGATCAAGATTTCTTCTCGCTAGCAATGTTGCTGCTATATAAGGCTGCCTTGCCCCGGTTTCTTCATCATACTCGGTATCCATAATTTGACCGGCTTGTGTTGAATATTCAGGAATAATATTTAATGTTACATATCCTTCTGGTGATATAAACGGTGTAAATGTAACTTTCAAACCTTGGTCAGATCCAATGTTATAAGTTTTTTGTGCAACTGCAGAAGCCCCTGCGCCTGATGTTTGCAAGAACTCAACGTCTACACTTTCCAGGTAATCTTGTGTAAGGTCGATAACTGATTCTTTTCCATTTGTTACTATTAACTTTGGATTAGCAAGGATTCTAGCTTTTTCAGTCGAAAGTAAGTATGTCATTTCCCAAGCTATCTTCATACGGCTTTCATTCTTTGCATGGCGTATGGTTGTCCCGTTTCCATCTGCGGTAAATGTTATATCTCCGCCGGTTACGTTCCAAGTATTGTTGAACTCTTTGCTCCCGTCTTCAGTTAATTCAAGTATTGATAACTCTACAAAAGCTTGCGGCTGTTTAACATCGTTTTCTTTTATAAAATCACCGATTAAATCTAACTGTGATTGAGAGCCGCCCATTACTTTAATAGTACCTCTTTGCGGAAAATAGGATACTTTCAGCTGCTGAGCGCTAAACGGTGTAGCGCTTCCTGAACCTACAGAACCTGATAATGTACATGCTGTAAAACTTTCGCCTAACTTAATATCAGAAGACCCGCCGTCAGCAGCAAAGCCGGACGGAGCCCCGCTGTCAGAACTCGGTGCCGACTGTCCGCCGCCACCGCCGCCTGCTCCAGGTGAAAGCATATTACATATCATTGAAGCCATCTCAGCAGGTGTTGTATGGTTTACTATATAAGTTGCTGATGCCGGCTTTTTATCAAATTGGTCAATTATTTCCTGTGCAATTTTTACATCATTTTCCATACCGAAAATAAGCAGTTCATTTGTTGCAGTATTTACTGTAACAATTTCAGTGGTTGATAATCCCATTCTCTTTTTGCTAAATATATTTTTGTTTAAAAATTCTGCTATTTTGGCTGCATCAACATATTTAACCGGGATTACAGTCATATTTTTTGACGCAAAAATTTCATTGCTGGCAGCGTCTTTAGACATTACAACAAGAGTTTTGTCTTCAAGATAGTAAGTTAAGCCGCTGATTTTTAAAACAAGCTTAAAGGCATCATTTAATGTTACATCAACAAGGTCTAATGTTACATTGCCGGAGACTGAAGAATGAAATATAATATTTAACCCTGCTTTATCTGCAAACATACGTAAAACTTGCTGAACATCAGAATCTCTCAAAGAAAGATTCATTTTATCAGTTTTATCTGTAATTGAAACATTTGCATCAAGTTTGAGCTGGCTGTATGAGCCTTCATAAACATCATCGCCCAAAGCCATTACTGCCGGAGCAGATAATAACAATGCGGCTGATAGTAATATTTTTCCTATATTCTTACTTATCATTCTTGCCTCCGAATTTGCTGTCTAAATTAGAAACTTTATTATAATGAATATCATTTGTTGTTAACATTTCACCTATTCCCGCACGGTAAATATTCTTGCCAAGCTGCACCGTTACAGAATCTTTGGTAATTCTTAGTATTTTGTAATTACTTATGCTATCGCCCTCTTTAACTAAATGATCGCTTCCTTCAATATTAAGAATTGCTGATGGGGAGCATAAATCATAAAGTATACCTGAAATTGATACATCCATAACCCTTGCGGCATCTGAACCTTCACTAGTTGTTTCCGGCGGCTCCAGCAGCTCAAAGTTTGGAGGAGTATTGAATGTAACCGAAACATCTTTATACGGCATAAAAGGATCTGCCTTAGTTATTGCCCGCGGTACGGATATAATTTCGCGCTTCGTGCTTGTAGCTGATATAGCTGCGCTCTCTGGATAAACTTCGTTTAATACGTTTTCATTAAATAAATCACCAATTATACTGCTGCCTGTATCTATTGAGACTATTTTTTGATAGCAGGCTGTACCTGTACCTGTTCCGATTATTGCAGTTAGCAGCAATAATATAAGCATTTTTGCTTTATTATTTTTTTTGGCAGGTTTAATTTCTTCATTTACCTCAGTTTCTTCTAATAAGGGCAGCACATTTGTTGAGTAATCCCTATCACTTAAAAAAGAATCAATATTTGCTATGTTTTTAAACATCTTTTTATACTCTCACATCTATTATACAATTGATTTTACTTTAGGCTTATTCCTGCTGTAACATTCATTTGTATGATTTTATCTTAATAAACTTATAATTAAGATTTTACGGATTATATAACTGCCTTAGGGCATTATTTTTATTTATACTATATTTTTCTAATATTTGCAACAAAATTTACAATTTATTTTTAGTATACGTCAGATAGATGATTTTTTTTAATTAAAAATAAAAAAGCCTTATACAGATGCGATTTTGTTACCTGCTAAGTCAGCAGGTGGGTGAGCGCCTTATTAAATCCATTTCCCGCTGGCGATTTTAATCGGCGGGTATACTTCATAGTCAAAGAGCTTACTCTCCCTTTTATTAAAGATGTAGGAACAAAATAAACACCTGCATAAAGCAATAATATTATTACATGCAAGCTGTACTTTTTCAACCGTAGACGCTTAAATTTTTATACTAAACCTTTTTGGGGGCTTTTTGCAGTATAAATTCAGGGAGATATGTTTTTAACAAATATTTAACATTTTCTAATTCGGATTTACTCATATTATTCAAATGTTTGCTAAAGAGTTTCTCATCGGCACCCAGAAACCATGGAAAAAGTTTTTTATCTTTATATTTGCAATATTTATCGCCGGCACAATCGTTTGGTGTATGATAAAAAACATCTACAATTTCATTTTGTGTATCTGCTATCTGCACCGCAATTCCGCCGCCATAAAATTCGCTTATACAAACTTTTTTACCATTTACTGTTTTAACCATTTCTTTATCTTTTCCATCAGTTAAAACCAATATATCTTGCTGCGGGTTTTCTATTGCGTTTTCAACCATAGCCGGTACAGAAGAAAGCAGGCTTCTTATTTCTGTATTTGCGCAGCCTGCCCTAAAAGATTTAGTATTAATATTTGTTAATTTATTAATTCTCACTTAATTTTTTTCTTACCAGTTCTTCAATTTCTGCCAATAGATCAGGATTGTTTGTTAAAACTTCTTTAGCTTTGTCTCTGCCTTGTCCCAATTTTTCTTCGTTATAACTGAACCATGCACCTGCTTTTTTTACTATATTAAGATTTACTGCAACATCTAATATATTTCCGACTTTGCAAATACCTTTACCGAAAATAATATCAAACTCGGCAGTTCTAAACGGAGGCGCAACTTTATTTTTAAGGACTTTTACTCGTACATGGTTTCCTATATCTTCACCATCACCTTTAAGCCCCTCCACACGCCTTATTTCCAAACGTACTGACGCATAGTATTTTAAAGCGTTACCGCCTGTTGTAACTTCCGGGTTGCCATACATTACACCAATTTTTTGTCTTAACTGGTTAATAAATATAACTGTAGTATTAGTCTTACCGATTATACCTGTTAATTTTCTCAGTGCTTTAGACATAAGTCTTGCCTGCAATCCCATTTGCTGTTCTTCCATTGAACCTTCAATTTCAGCTTTAGGAACAAGGGCCGCAACCGAGTCTACAACAACAACATCAACTGCGCCTGATCGTACAAGTTCTTCTGTAATATCAAGAGCCTGTTCACCTGTATCCGGCTGAGAAATCAGGAGTTCATCTATATTAACGCCTAAATTCCTTGCGTAATCGGGATCAAGAGCGTGCTCAGCATCGACAAATGCGGCAATTCCACCTTTTTTTTGGCATTCAGCAACAATATGCTGAGCCAATGTTGTTTTGCCTGATGATTCTGGTCCGTAGATTTCTATGATTCTGCCGCGGGGAACTCCGCCTATACCTAAGGCTATATCAAGCGCCAGCGAACCTGTTGGAATAGCTTCTACATTAATTGCCGGCTTGTCACCGAGCTTCATTATAGATCCTTTTCCGAAATCTTTTTCTATTTTCTCAATAGCAAGCTTAAGCGCTTTGCTTCTTTCCTCATTGTTTGTTGATTTTACTGCTTCTTCTGCCATCCTACACCCCAAACCCGTGTCTGGTAACACGTTCATAAATTAAAATAAAATATTATTGTTATTATCTTCTTTTTTTATAAAAAGCCCGCACATAACAGGTTTAAAACTATTTACTGCCATTTTAAGATTGAAATTCTCTTTATTTAATTCGTTAATTTTATTTTTAAGACTTTCATTTTCAGTTTTGCAGCGGACAAACTCAATAATCAAATCATCAATCCCTTCCAGCTTGTCATCCAAAACTTTTTCTACTGAAGAAGTCAAGTTATTTTCCAATGTTTTCAAGGTAGATAAGAGGTTATTAACAACCGCTTGAGAATTTCCTCCTGCTGCAATTGCATTTGCTGATGCCATTCTGTTTTCTTTTGCTTTTTTAAGGCGTTTTACTTCGTCCAGTGAAAAATACAACTGACCTTCGCGGTTCTTTTTGGGTAAAACAGAGGTTTGTTTGCACAAATCAACAATTTCTCTGTTGTCTGCATTTAAAATTTTTCTAACTTCTTCTGGTAATAAAATCTTATCTTCTTTAATATTCATCCCAAAATTCCTCTAAAATACTACAATTTACATTTTAGCTGAGAAGAAAAATGATTTCCAGTTTTTGTAACGAAGCATTAAGAAAAATTTATAAAATTACCTGCAAGGGGAATAGCACACGAAAAGACACATTTTTGTAAGCAATAGACTAGTCGGTTGGGCACACTTCACACTTGTCCAACAAAAACTATGAGCGGGATAGCGTGCGAAAAAAAACACATTTTTGCGAGTTATAGACCAGCCGATTTGGCAGTCACTCACAAAAAAACTACACAAGTCCTTCCTTGAGCGCCTTTACTGCCGCCTGCGTTCTGTCATCAACTACAAGCTTTTGTATTATATTACATACGTGCGCTTTTGCGGTATGCTCGCTTATTGTCAGCGTTTTTGCAATTTGGCTGTTAGACTGCCCGTCTACAACAAGTTTTAACACTTCGTACTCTCTTTGGGTTAAATTAGAGTGTCTTTCTTTAAACACTGCGCGCGATAATTGTCTTGGTGGTATAATTCCGCAGTTTTTCTCTCTTATGAATGGTACTACGTGCGGATCAAGCCACATTGCTCCTTGTTTAACCGTTTTTATAACCATCATCAAGACTTCTGTTACAATATCTTTAAGAACATAAGCGCTTGCACCTGCTGTTAATGAATCAATTACCTCCTGTTCAGATATGTGTGAAGTCAGCATCACTACTTTTATATTATTGTTATGTTCAAGAATTTTTTTTGTAGCTTCTATTCCGCTGATATCAGGGAGCCCTATATCCATTAATACTATATCCGGCTTGGTAAGTTTTGCTTTTTCTATTGCTTCTTTACCGTCTCTCGCTTCGGCTGTTATTTGTATTTCCGGGTAGTCTGTAAAAAGTGATTTTATGCCGATTCTCATTAATTTTTGGTCTTCGACGGACAATACATTTATCGTTTGCTGCATTTTTACCTCCATACAAAGGATTTGTTCCATTTTATGGTATGCCGCTCAATATTTGTGTATAATCGAAAACTTGTTGTTAATAATATTAATATTCCTGCTTTTTAAGTCTGAATTCAAACTGTTTGGCAAAGATGAATAAATTTTATATTTTTATGTATCTTGCATAAAAATCAGGAAGTACTGTTTTTAATTCTACAAGTTTAAAAAGTTTTGCTTCTGCTATCAAGTTTACACTTGCGCCGTTAAAGCAGCTTAAACCTGTATTATCATTGAGTATTTTTGGAGCAGTAAACTGAATTATTTCATCGGCTAAGTTATACTTAATAATTTCTCCGTTCAACTTTGATCCTGCTTCTATGAAAATACTCATTATTTTTTTTGAGTATAATTTTGAAAAAATATTTTTTAAATCTAATCGTGTGTTTAAACTCCCAGCAGTAATAATTTCAACATTTTTAGGCAGTGCTTTTTTATATTCACACCCTTGACTGTTTATTAATATTATTTTGCCAGTGTTAAATATTTTTTCGGAAAAATTCAATTTACATTTACTGTCTAGTATAACTTTTAACTTGTGTTTCATAATCGGATTATCAGCAAGAACAGTAGAAGCTGTTGTAAGTATTGCATCGTACTCCTGCCTGAATTTTCTTGCAAGTCTGCGTGCACCCTCTGATGTAATCCATTTTGAATCCCCGCTTGAAGCAGCTATTTTGCCATCCAGTGTTGAAGCTGTTTTTAGTACAATATATGGCTGCTTTTGTATTATATTTTTAAAGAAAATTCGGTTTAAGAATCTTCCCTCCTCTTCTAAAACCCCTGTTATAACTTCTATACCGTCTGCTTGTAATTTTTCAAGCCCGCCTGCTGCAATATGGTTAGGGTCGCGGTTTGATATAACAACTTTTTTTATTCCGTACTCAATAATCAAACCGCTGCAAGGCGGTGTTTTTCCAAAATGATTGCACGGCTCAAGATTAACAATCAGCGTTCCTCCGCATGCCTGCTCTTTGGATATTTTTAATAATGCGTCGCGCTCGGCGTGGTTTTCTCCGTATTGTTTGTGATATCCGCTTGAAATTTCCCGATTGTTTTTGTCAAGGATTACACAACCGACAAGCGGGTTTGGTGAAGTTTTGCCACTGCCTTTCTTTGCAAGCCTGAAACACTTTTTCATTTCTTGTTCATACATAACAAAATATTAGTATAAACCCTCAACTCTTGACAACAAAATACAAATAATGTAACATAAATGTTAGAGGCGCCTAACAAATAAGGAGGGTTATGAACGTAAGTATAGTGGCACAGTATAATCCTGGTAAAACAGCTGGATTTAATGCACGAATTACAAAAACAGCTCCTGTATTTGAGAGCAGGCTGCCTAAAATAACCCCGGGTGTAAAAAAAGAATATGCGGATTTGAGAGTTTTCCACCATCATATCTATGAATTTAAAAAAGGAATACGAAATCTTATTTTAACAACAGAGAAATCTATTTACCGTAAACCTATTGAACAGAGATTGCAAAATGAAAATATTGATTACGTAATTCATGATGTCGACAAAAATAAAATCAATGTATATTTCGGCTCCAAACCGTGCGTGGATGTTGTAAAGACATTCAATCCAAAGCTTAATGAATTAACGCCGGAACAAGATTTTATGCTGGGTATAATGCTTGGATATGACAGAGTCAAACAGTGTGTTCGGTATTTGGATTTTAAAAAGAGGAATTTAAATGTAAAAAATATAAAAGAATAAAATCAACGTTTACCATATTTAGTGTGAAACTTCGGCTACAGAGAAAATTATTTTCTTAAAGCCGTTTTTTTTCGGTTAAAAAAGACGGCAGAAAAATTCTTAATTTACATTTGCAGTAACAAACTTGTATTTCCTGGTTGTGTTATCAGCTATTTTCTCACCGGCTATGTGCCCGAGCGAATAAGCAGAGATTGAACCTGTAATAAATGCCAGTCCTTTTAGTATATTTCCGAGAGTTCCAGCTTTAAAGTTCTTTAAAAATCTAGTATTACTACAAAAGTTGTTAAATTTATTGATTGAATTTTTCATTAATTTGCATTCTGCAAGCAGACTTCCTTCTTGAAATTGTTTTTTCATAAGTCCTTCAACACCAAACATTGTACTCAAAGCGGCGGTTTCTTCAATAAGAGCAGAAGGTCTGTCATTAGAAGCCGCTACTCTTGCAGCTCCTGCAACGCAAAGAAGAGGATTTACAGCTTTTGAGGCAAGCCGCGCCGCGTTACATGCAGGAGTTGAATATTTGCTGGTTTTATTAACCTCGGCAAAAATAGATGTACCGGCGTTTGCTGTTTGAATAGTGCCGACAACTGCACGTACATCTGCATCGCTGCCGTTGCCTAACGCTTTAGCATCGTTTCTTACGCCAAATCCTAAAGATTTTGAAATATCATATATGTAAGATGCCATAACTACACTTTCTTTTAACCTACAATTATATAAAGATTTTTTTTTATAAAAAATTGCATTTAGATATTATAATTGTAACAAAATTTAATAATGTATATTTAAATTGAGCAGCTGAAATAATACAGCAGTAATCGTTATGGAATTTGTATTGCTTGTTTATTTTGTAATAATAAAAATATCTTTTATTTTAAACAAAAAAATACTTTTATTTTATATTGTTTTGTGGTTAAATATATCATGCTGATTATATTTTTAAGAACTCTAGAGGTTGAAATGAAAAAGAATTATAAAAATATTTCTCTGCTGCTAATGTCTGTCATGCTGGCATGTACGGCAAACAGCGGGTTTGCAATAGAACAAGATCCGACATTTATTTCAGATGACAAAACTGTAAATACAGGGATTAATAATGTATCCCAAACCGAATACTTTCCAGCAAGCGGCAGTATTACAAGCATAAACGTAGGCGGCGGTATTTATCAAGTGCAAGACACCGGCTCGTTAACAATAGGTACAACCGGCAGTGTTGTATTCAATAACATAGCAGCAATGGTTAATCCTGGGACTCCTGATTATGATATAGGGAGACAGGGCGGCGTTATATATAACATCGGAGATTTGTATATAGGAGCACAGCTTAATGGCAGTTCCATTTCTGAAACGGGACAGACTGTTACTTTTTCAAACAACCTTGCAGGGCAGGGCGGTGCTATTAATAACACTGGTACTGCATATATTTATAATGCAGTTTTTGAGAATAATACAGCAAATCGTTATACAGCTCAGGGCTCTTCTTCTTCATACGGCGGCTGGGATACAGCTAATACAGGAAGAGGCGGAGCTATATGCAACTTAGGAAGTGCAAATATAGCATCTACAGGGATTGTAGAAGGCAGCGGACAATTAACAATTTCCAATACCGCTTTTAGAAACAATACGGCAGAAACCTTCGGCGGCGCAATATATAACGGTGACGGCGGAGTTTTAAATATTAATAATAATTCTACATTTGAAGGTAACCATGCAGATAATAATGGCGGAGCAATTTATAACAGTACGACAAATTCTTCGCTCCAGTCAGCTGTTATTAATATTGATAATGCAACATTCACTGCTAACCAGGCAGCGCTTAACGGCGGGGCTATTTTAAACCAATCCGAATACGTAAACAGCGGTTCAGGGGCAAATCCTGATGCTGATACTGAGCGCGGCAGTTATGTATATGTTAATAATACAACATTTACTAATAATACTGCATACGATGCCGACCTTACCGTAGGCGGTACCGGCGGCGCTATTTCTAATAATACAACAGATTACTCTACAAGGACAGCAATCGTTTCTATTCAAAATACAGAATTTAAGAACAACGGCTATAAGGCTGACGGTACAATGGTAACAGGTGACGGCGGAGCTGTTAATAATGAAGGCGAACTGGTTATAAACTCAAGTTCATTTACAGGCAATGCTGCCTCCGGGCATGGCGGTGCTATCCAAAACTCGGGTAAAGCAGAAATTTCTAATACAACATTTACCGGGAATGGAACTTTTACAGTCGGAAGTAATACCGATACTGTAACGAGCGGCGGAGCTATTTATAACTGGAAAAATGATACCAATGCAGCGCCTGAGCTTATAATAACTAATGCTACATTTGAATCAAACAAAGCAGTTTCTAATGGCGGCGCTCTTTATAACGCTGCTGATGCTACAGTAATTGATTCGGATTTTAATAACAACTCTGCAGCAAACGGCGGGGCTGTTTATGGAGCAGTTAATTCTAATACAACCGTTATTGCGCAAAACAAGGATGTAAACTTCAGGACTGCAAGTGATACTATATACTTATCAGCCGGAAGTACCGGCGGCAGCAGTGGCAGTACAGATGGAGCTGTCTTAAATCTTAATGCAAATGCAGGAAGAAGTATCAATTTAAACGGGGCTGTTACAGCGCCAAATGCTGCAGATGATGCTTTAGTGCCGGTTGTAAATGTTAATTATGATGTATCAGGAACGGATTATAACGGTAATGTTAATTTTAACGGCGGAGTTAAATCTGTAAATATGGTTGTTCATAACGGTATGGCAACAGCTAATTCTCAAGTATCCAATTCTACCGTTACAACTCAGGGCGGTACAATGAAATTTACCAAAGACGAATATCTCGGAACGTCTGCCTCTAAAAACGAACCGGGAGTTCTGCTTAACAATCTCGTCTTAAACGGCGGTACTGTTGATATTCAAAATGGTGTTGTAAGTAATATCGCTCTTGACAGCTTTACGCTCCAAAACACTACAAATATGAAAGTTGACGTTGATGTAGTTAATGAACAAATGGACAACCTGCTCCAATCTAATATCGGCGATGGCGCAGGTTCAGGTATAAATATTACCAACGGGAATCTTAATATCTCTGATATGAATCTTGTAAATGAAGGTGAAAAAGAATCCGCAAATATTCTGTTCACTGATATTAACGGTTTAACGGTTGATAATGTTACAACGGATGTAACTACTCTTGAAGGTCAAATATATAAATATAATGTTAATAAAGTAAGCGGGTCACAGCTTGGCTTAGATGGTGATGCTGCAGATGATGTATATTTTTCTTTCCAAAATACAGGCGGACCGTCCGATAATGTAACTACAGGACCGGTTGCTCAGGTAGGTGCATTCATATTGATGGATAACATCTACAGACAGTCTTTTGCTAATATGGATATGCTTAGTATCCTTACAAGAGACGAAAGAGAAAATCTCAAAAACTATAACAGATATGCAAATATGTTTGAGGATGAAATAAATACATTCTACCGTGATAAACGCCAGGAAGATTATCCAAGCGTATTTGTAAGAGGATTTACGAACTTTGAAAAGGTGCCTCTTAAACGCGGACCGCATGTTGACAGCATATTTTATGGTACATTAATAGGGCATGAAAGCGGACTCTATGAGCTGGGTAAAGGCTGGGACGCAAACTACGCCGTATTTGGAGCTTATACAGGTGCTTATCAACACTATAACGGTATAAACCAATTTTTAAACGGCGGTGCTGCAGGCGGTGTATTTACGGCATATAAAGGTGATTTCTGGACGGGTATTACTGCTAACGCCGGCGGCTGGGCAGTAGATGCCAATAATGATTTTGGCAGCGAGCACTTCCCAATGATGGGGGCAGGTGTTGCTGCTAAGGCGGGGTATAACTGGAGACTATTTGATAACAAATTTATCATTCAGCCAAGTTATATGATGTCATATACGTTTATTTATTCATATTCTCATAATAATGCGGCAGGTGTTCATATTAAACAAGATCCGCTGCACGCTATAGAAATTATTCCTGGTGTTAAGTTAATTGCTAACAACTTTAAAAATGGATGGCAGCCGTATCTTGCAGTTAATATGACCTGGGTATGTATGGATGGTGCAAGGTTCTGGGCTAATGATGTTGCCTTTAATAATCTTTCTATAAGACCGTTTGTTGAATATGGTATAGGTATCCAAAAACACCACGGCGAGCATGCAACAGGCTATCTTCAAGCAATGGTAAGAAACGGCGGCAGAAACGGTGTTGCTCTAACCGGCGGTTTTAGATGGGCAATTGGTGAAGATATCATTGATTAATAAAACCCTTATAAGTACACAAAAATCCCGCTAAAATTAGCGGGATTTTTTTCATGCAAAATTATTTACTATCTACGTATGGATTTATGCGAGCTAATCCAGCCATAAATCTAAATGTAAATTTTTGTAAAAAAACACTCAAAAATATTAAAGTTTTTACTCTGATATGCCGTTAAAATTAACATATTTTAAATATTATTACATGGAAAGGTAAGCGGAAATGATTAACTTTTTTCTAAAAATGACTGATGGAAAAAAACTCGATTTATCTACAGTTACGGGCGGTGGACAAAAGCTGGAAGATATTAACAAGTCTCATAAGTCAATATTCCAAGCACTGGATGCTAATAAAAACAACGTTCTTGATGAAGCTGAAATCAAATCGTTTATAGAAAAAGTAATGAGTTTTGCCGTAAAACATAATAAAGAAAATCTTGGAGATAAAGAGTTTGAAGCGCTAAAAGCATCTCTTGGCGACAAATTTAAAGAGCTTACCAAAGATGAGCTTTTGAATTTTATTAAATTTCTTTCTGAGAATGCAAGCGGTGTAAAGTTAATAAATAAAAATCCAAATGGCGAAATGGAGTATTTGTATGAAGATGGCAGCCGTGTTATGGTTTATGAAGATATAACTGAATTTATTGATAAGGATGGCAATAGTTATACAAAAGATAAAGATGGAAATATTATAAACAGGACGAATAAATCAGGCAGTACAACTATTACAGAAGAGAAATTAGACAACGGCGGAGTTAGAACTACTGTTTATGATGAAAGAACCAAGAGCACCAATATTGAGATTAAGGATAAAGACGGAAAGCTGGTATCAGAGTCTTTTATAGATGAAATGGGAGTAGAAACCAAAAAAACTTATCTTGATAACGGGGTAAAAGAAATCAGTACTCACCAAAATGGAGCAGAAACGTCTGTAAGATATGAAAATGAAGACGGTGTACCTTGTGACATATACGGAAATCCATTAGAAGCAGAAACTCCTAAGCCGGAAGAGAAGCCAAAAACAACAAGAGTTGTTGTACAAAACGGCGAAATTATTGCCGCCCTTGCTAAAAAATTCGGCTGTAGTGCAGAAGAGATAATTAAAGCTAATCCCGGTCTTGTAAAAGGCAAAGCTCCAAATCAATATTTTTACGCCGGCGAAGAAATCACAATTCCCCGTGAAATTTCAGCAGAAGCACTTGAAGGTCGCCAGACTAAAGAAGAGGTTGCTGCCGCATATACAGCAATGCAATCAATAAGAGACGAGGTACGTGCAAGAAAACCAATTACCTGGACAGAAAGAAATTATAATACTTTTGAAGAAATTGCAAGACAGCTGTTTAAAAGAGAAGGGATTGAAAATCCCACAAAAGAGCAGCTTGAAGAAAGGGTTGCAGATTTAAAGAAAACAAATCCAGGATTAAAAGACGGTGAATTAAAAGGCAAAAAAATTGTTGCTAATGTTGATGAAGGAATGTATAACCGTGTTAAGAGCAGGAATGATAAAGCAGAAGCGTATAATAATGAGACAGCAAAAAGAAAAGAAGCTGAAGCACTTGCAAAGGAATTTTATAACATAGCTGACCATAACAGCGGAAATAATTCAATGAGAAAAATGCAGGCATTTTTTGATGAAAAAGTGAACGCAGATAATATTGTTGCCCTTTTGGACGCTTATGATAAAGCCAAAAATGGTGATTCATCTATTATTGATACAGTAACCAGCGAAAAAATTCTATCCGGCGACAGAAGCGCTCAAAAACGGGTTTTGAGAACAATAATGGCAAAACTTATTGAAGCAGCAAGAAAAGCGGGTGTATCAGAAGGTGATATTAAAAAAGCAAATGATGATTTTGAAGCAAGTATTAAGAAAGAATACGATTCCTGGAGCGGTGCATTCCGTCCAACTAATCCATTAGAGATGGAAAAAGCAATAGACTTTTTAAGAGGTGCTATCGTTGCAAAACAAACAGAAAATGTAAAAGAAATGAGTGATGCTGAGGCAATGGGTTCGTTTAATGAAGATTTTGCCGCAACAGATGCGGAAGCTCAACAGGCGTATAAAGAGGCAAGAGAAGAAGAAGGCTGGATAGCAAGTGTAGGAGACACTATCTGCGGATGGTTTGGATGCACAACAATGGAGGATATGGAGAAAAAACTCGGCAAAAACGCTGAGGCAGTTAAACGTCTTGCAGCGGCAAAAACAGAAGCAGAATTTAAAGCTATTTATAAAGAAATTTTTGGTATAGAGTTTGACAAAAATAAGATAGCAGCAAGGGATGCGGCATACAGCAATTACTGCGAAGCACAGCAGCTTAATGCGGTCATAAGTATAATAAATGATATTTTAAAAAATGCTGAAGGTATGGGCTATGAAGAGCTGCGTAATACAATTAAAGAAAAATTCCAGTGGGATGATGAAACCATAGACAAAACAATTGCAGCGTATGCAGAATCTCTGGATATTCCTGCTGACAGCGAAGAGGCTAAACAAACACTTCTTCTCCAATTTCTACGGGACACTCAGACAAATTCTGCTGAAGCATATAACGAAATAACAAAAGGCAAGAGTTTAGAGCAAATGGCGGCTGATTTAGAACTTCTAAACAAGAGCGCTTTTGGTACAAATGATATAGTAAAAGATGTTATACAGTTTAACCAAAATATGGTTATTACTGAAATGGTAACACAAGGAGCCTTTGAGATAGCCGGAACAATTGCATTACAATTTGTGCCCGGACTTGGGCAGATCGCAGCGGCAAGACTTGCGGCAAGTGCGGCTAAGTGGGGAACAAAAGCAGTTAAACTTACTAAAACACTTAAGAAGGCAGAAAAAGTATTTGAAAAAGTTAATAAATTTGAAAAAGGTGAAGCTTATACATCAAAGGTTGCTAATAAAGGCGCTCAAATAGGTTCTCAAATGGTAAACGCAGGAGCAGCAACAGCGGCTGTTGATTTATCAAACGGAGATGAAGTAAAAGAAGCACTTAAGAAAGCGCTTATGAATATGTCCTTTGCCGGAGTTGGTGCATCATCAAGTGTACTTGCTCCAAGACTGATGAAGGCGCTTGGTATAGACAAAACTCTTGCAACTGAAATTGCAGAAGAAATTATAAACGCGGCAGGTACTTATGGTGTAACAAAAATTTCAGGTGATGACTACGGCTCCAGCGAGGCATTTATTGACTTTGTAACTGGACTTGTAATGTCAAGAGTTTCTCATGTTAAGCACGGTGAGGTTAAGCACGGTGAGGTAAAACCCGGCGATAGCACAGGAAGTAGAACTGACGGGGCAGGTGATTCAAGATCCAATGCTACAGATAACTCTGATACCTCAAACCATGCAGACGGTACAGGCGATTCAAAAATTAATGCTGAAAGTGTACGCCAAAAATACGGCGAATATATTCATAACCTCTATAAAAAAGCAGAAGATTTGATACAAAAATTGAAAACACTTGCAGATTATGAAAAAGCAAAGACTTATATTAAAACACAATTTGGTAAAATTGATGAATTAATGGATAATTTACTTGATAAATTAGAAGCCGCTGCTAAAAAAATCGGTTTAAAAACGAAAGAAGCAGTGCATGGAAAAACCAGAAGCAAATATTTTAAAATAGGAGATGTTTCCGACTTTATTAATACTCCGATTTACAACCCCCAAAAACTATATAAAATGATGTTAAACCAAGGTTTTGAACCAACTCCTGCAACATATTTTAAAGGTAAAGAAGCTTTTATTTCTATGTATGATCCTAGAAGTCAATATCTTCATACATACATATTTGATAAGAGCGGCAATTGTATTGAAAAAAGCGTAACAAAAGTAACAAGAAATGCTGACGGTAGTTTTACTAGACATTCAGACTTAACCGTTACTTATAATAAAGACGGTAAAGCTCATGCATCTATAACAGAGGATAATCAGGTAATTTATGAAGATGATTTTACAATAGCAGAGCCAAGAGCAAAAGGCTCGGCAGGCAGCAATGCCGGTGGCGCGGATAATTCAAGCCGTTCAAACGGAGCTGACTCAGAATTTGCTAGAAAGAGAGCAGAAGCGTACAGCAAATTTAACAGAAACGCGCAATCAGAAAATCTTCCGCCAAACGGAAGTACTTTAGACCAAAATGCTCAATATGGATTAGATTTAAATAATATGCCGATACTAAGACTAGTTGACGGTACAACAATTGATTTAAACACTCCTGAGATACGAAACAAAATTGCATCTTTAAAAGAAGGCGAATTCTTAACAATCGGCAGAGACGGCGACATCAAAATAAATGCCGGTGATAATGTTTCAAGGCACCACATACTCATAACCCGTCACAACGGACAAATAGTTATGAAAGATATCTCTGCAAATGGTAATACTTCTTGCTGGACGCCTAATAATGCTCATGGAACATCTGGTTCAGGCAACCATGCCGGTGGCGCGGATAATTCAAGCCGTTCAAACGGAGCTGACTCAGAATTTGCTAGAAAGAGAGCAGAAGCGTACAGCAAATTTAACAGAAACGCGCAATCAGAAAATCTTCCGCCAAACGGAAGTACTTTAGACCAAAATGCTCAATATGGATTAGATTTAAATAATATGCCGATACTAAGACTAGTTGACGGTACAACAATTGATTTAAACACTCCTGAGATACGAAACAAAATTGCATCTTTAAAAGAAGGCGAATTCTTAACAATCGGCAGAGACGGCGACATCAAAATAAATGCCGGTGATAATGTTTCAAGGCACCACATACTCATAACCCGTCACAACGGACAAATAGTTATGAAAGATATCTCTGCAAATGGTAATACTTCTTGCTGGACGCCTAATAATGCTCGTGGGGCCTCTGGTTCAAGCAATCATGCTAATGGTGCAGGTGCAGCAAGCGGTGCACGCGGAACACGCAGCGCTGAGGCACAGAGAATTATTAACGAAGCACACCAAAAAATTCAAACCTTGTTTAATAAACGTACACAATTATTAAAAGCGAAAGAAGATGCTGAACGACAAATGAAAAGAATTTCATTATCTAAAGAAAAATATATCGAATATAAAAAATTACTTGGTATTCCTGCAAATGAACCGCTTACAGCTGAAAATCTAAAAAAAGCCTTTCGAAGAAAATCAATTGAATACCACCCTGACAGGCATCCAGATAAGCCGGAATTTACTGAAAAATTTCAGGAAATTAATAGTGCAAATGATGCGTTAAAGAAATATTTGGAAAATTCGGCAGAACGGAGCAAACTTCAAGCAAAAATTAAGGCTTATGACGATGATATAGCAAAAATTGATGAAGAAATAAGAAAGCAGCAGCAAATTATAAGAAACGCACAGGGTGCAATGTAATATTTTCTTGGGCAGTAGATTATTTATCCCCCTGGGGATTTAAAGGTTGCTGCCATTTACCCCTTTATTCTCTTCTTTTTTTATTTACTCTTTAAAAACAGAGAGTGGATAAGTATTGGCTTCATTCCCCCCCTTATTTACCCCCCTTTAAATCTGTAGTATAATCACAATATAATGATGAAGGATTTAAACAAACTCTCAGTTGCCTTCTACTGGCATTTTCACCAGCCTGTATACCAGCTGGAAGATACTTTCCTTATGCCTTATGTCCGCTTGCATGCTGTTAAAGACTATCTCGATATGCTCTGGGTTTTAGATAAATTTCCCTCGCTTAAGCTGAATTTTAACATTGTACCCTCGCTCGTCGATTCTATTCTGAGCTACACAAAAGAAGGATATACCGATGTTCAGCAGGATTTGACTCTTGCTAAGACTGAAGAACTAACGGAAGATGAAAAAGCATTTATTTTAAACAACTTTTTTACTGCAAACTATGAAACAATGATTTTAAAAAGTGAGCGGTACACCCAATTGTACAAAAAACGATTTAAAACTCAAGAAGCTAATCTTGAAGAGTTTACAGACCAGGATTATTCAGACTTAATGGCGTTGTTTAATCTTGCCTGGGTTGATTCCTTTCACAAAAACAGATACCCTAAATATAAGTATTTATTTGACAAGCAAGACAACTTTACATACGAAGACAGGCAGGATATTATAGGACTTCACTTAACAATTATGGGAGATATAATTCCCTCGTATAAAAAATTCTTAAAAGACGGCAGGATAGAAATAACTACAAGTCCATACTACCATCCTATATTACCAATACTGCAAGATGTTAAAGCGGTTTATAAAAACCTGGAAACCACGGAAGGACTTCCGCCGCGGTTTAATATGTCGCTTGATGCAAAAAAACAAATCCGTTCAGGACTTGACAGAATAGAAGAAGTTTTTGGCGTACGCCCTAAAGGATTTTGGCCGCCCGAATTGTGTTTGAGCGGTAAAACCTTGAATACACTTGCCCAAGAAGGAATTGAATGGACTATTTCTGATGAAGCAATTCTCTCCGAATCTATCAACTTTCCGTTTATAAGAGACTTTAAAAGTAATCTCGAAGATCCGTATCATCTGTTAAAAGTTTATGAATTTAAAGACAAATCAAATCCTATTGATATTGTATTTAGAGACCGCTCGCTTGCAAACCTTATAAACTTTGAGTATGCAAATGTCGACAGCAAAGTTGCAGCACATGATTTGTATGACAAAATAAAGTCAATTCAGTCAAAACTGCTTGTTTCTCCTGATGATACGCATTTGCTTACAATCGCTCTCGACGGCGAAAACTGCTGGGAGCGTTACGATAATGACGGTTATGAATTTCTGAATGAGATTTATTCTGATATAGAAAATGATACAAGCCTGGAAACAGTTCTTATAAGTGAATATATTTCAAAAGACAAACACAAGAAAGAGCTTAAAAAAATATACGCGGGCTCATGGATTAATAACAGTTTTCAATGCTGGATAGGTGAAAAAGAAAAAAATCTTGCATGGAGTTGTGTTAAACAAGTACGTGATGACATTTTTACTTACAAAAAAGAACATACAAATGTTCCTAAATCACTGATTGATGATGCAATGAATGAACTGTACATCTGCCAAGGAAGTGATTGGTTTTGGTGGTATGGAGAACCTAACAACTCAGGGCAGGATTATATTTTTGACTATATTTTCAGAGAAAGACTTAAAAATATCTATAAAATACTTAATATTAATATTCCTGAATTTCTTGAGACACCGTTTGTTTCAGCAAGCGATATTACTATGCGGTATCCTGAAACGCTTTTGAGTCAAACAATTGATGGCAGACTCTCTTCAGACGCTAATTGGCAGCAGGCAGGAAGTATTGTTATCCCGGATGGACCTGTTTATAAGGAAAACAAACTTTTTGACAGAATTTCTTTTTGCAATGATACAGAAAATATTTATTTAAGGATTTATACAAACAAAACCCCTGAGAGTTCAGCAAAAAGGATTAACCAATTTCATATATATACAAGGAATGCTTCTGTAATTACCCCGCGTGCGCCAATAAGGCTGATTGACAAAAATGATGAAAATTCCTTGATTACAAAAGAAAAATTCAATAATGAACTTCTTTTAATAGTAATAAATGATGAACTTTTCCCTGTGCGTTTTTTAGATGTAAAAGATGAAAACTGCTGGCGGCTTGCCGGAGTTAATAATATAGAGATTAAATATGAAAATGTAATAGATATTAAGCTTCCGTTTTCTGATTTAGGAATAAACAGCGGCGATTTGCTGGAATTATTTTTTGCTATCTCAGATAACGGGATAAAAGAGACCTATATTCCGCATGATGCGCTTCTTGTCTTAAAACGCGGGTGATGTACTGCTAAATGTCGATTTCGTATCAACTTTGATGTTTAAATATAACATTTATTGTATATAATATTTGTTACAATTTAAATTCTTTGGGATATTCTACAGTAGCATCAAGTTTTGTCTTTTTTTATTCAAATTAATTGCCATAAAATATTCACTTGAAACTTCAAAAGGACTTTTTATTGCAAAGTTTTCAGCAGGTTCATATCCAAAACGTGAATAATAATTTGGATAACCTAATAAAATAGAAAATTCATATCCCATTTTTTTTTTGCTATTTTATGTCCTTCTTCTATTAATATTCCACCTATACCTTGTTTTTGAAATTTATCAGCAACCGTTAATGGGGCTAATGCAAGCTGAGTCGTTTCTCCAACACGTATCTTTGTAAAAAGTATATGTCCAACAATTTGACCCTCTATGACAGCAACAAGAGAAAGCTCTGGAATAAAAGCTGAACTTTTTCTTAATCGTTCAACTAAATTATGTTCATCCCCATCTGTATATTGTGCTTGTTTGAATGTTTCTTTAATTAAGTTATAGACTTTAATTCTATCACTATCTGTTTCTTATAACATTTTTCATTTATGATTTTCTCCATGTTTTATAAAAACTCTAACATAAAATATGTTTTTTAATAAGTTATTCAAAAGAGAGGAACCAAAAATTTAAATATTTGCGGAACTGGACTTTTCCGAAATAATCAAATTATCCGTACAACTCAAAAACGGTGCCTATCTCACTGAAATTCTGCAAATCTCAATCTATCCGTACAGTCCAGAAAAAGTCCAGTTTTCCAGTTTGATTATTTGGGTAAACTTAATTTTCCGACCCGGAAACTCCCACACAAAGCCAACCTATCTATCCGTACAAATCAAACTGGAAAAAAACTACATTAAACCTCCGATATGCAGCAAAATATATTGCAAAAACTAAAAAAGTGACTTTTAGAGGTTTTCTAAAAGCCACTTATATCAATTGGTTGCGGGAGCTGGATTTGAACCAACGACCTTCGGGTTATGAGCCCGACGAGCTACCAGACTGCTCCATCCCGCGTTATTTTATTTTCAATTGCGATAACCATGCCGCAGTCTGGAACCAGACTTTCCTCTCCTCGGACGTGACATTTAGTCACCTCCTCGTCGGCAGGGTATCCCGCGTTATTTTATTTTCAATTGCGATAACCATGCCGCAGTCTGGAACCAGACTTTCCTCTCCTCGGACGTGACATTTAGTCACCTCCTCGTCGGCAGAGTATCCCGCGTTACCTTTGTTCGAGTCGCTGACAACAACTGTTATCACCACCCCTACCTTAACATTATTAAATGCTGAAAAACAAAAATCAAGCCTTGCATGTTTTTTGTTTAAAATAAACTGTATAACCTTACTATTTCATAAATATAAATCTCAACATAAATAAATTATGGCTTTACTTTTTTATAAAAAACATTACAATTATTTTTATGAAGCGCTTTGTATATGTATTAATAATTATGCTTTTTATGCCGGCTGGATTTGCTGTTACAAATCTTAATCCTGCGGATTATGAAGATTTTGATAATACCTGGGCGGGGCAGAAGGTTATTCCTAACAAAGAATACGAAGATACTATTAATGCTCTTGAAGAGAAAAAGAACCAAAAAGAAGAAAAACAAAAGGAAAAAAGAATCAAAAAATTTAAAGGACACAGTTTACACAAAGAACTTGATGCAACTCTTGATGATTTACCCGATCAGAGTTTAAAAGACCCGGAGCTTGAAGAACAAATACTACTTTTGCCTGTTAATATTGTTGTTGATAACAAAGCCTTAGATAAAGGGTATTACAGAGTAGAAGGCGAAAAGAACAAAGAGGGCGTTTTTATAAATCTATATCAATCACATAATCTTGTAGCAAAAATTAAAGCTCACGAAACAAGTGATGATTTTGGAGAAGCTGATATCATGTTTGCAAAACTCCTGCCGTATAAAGACGGAGTTATGAAATTTATATACGGCTCTATAAAACTTAATGCTTACACGTATATCCGTTATATTGAACCTGAAAGCAATTTTATTTCACAGTAAAATGAACATTTTAAAAAAGTAATCGTTTTATAACCAAGAGTATAATAAAGCAGTACAAAACATAGTATCAGTCTTTGTTATGCGCTTAACAGAATTGACATATTTTTAAGAGATATTACAATAGTAAGTGTATACAAAGGAGGGTTGAACACTATGAGGAAACAAATCTTATATACTTTTGCAGGAATGATTTTAGTAACAAGCAGCGCCCTAGCCGCATCAAATTATTCTTACCAGCCGGCACAAACTCAGCCGGTATATCAGCAACAGTATTATCAGCAGCCGTTGGTGCCGGTTTCTTCTTATAATTCTACACCGCAGCTTCAAGGTTCGGTAGTTACTGTTCCTGCCGGTACAAAAGTAGGGCTTGTAGTAACTTCTCCTATAAGCTCTGAGTATACAACTCTTGGACAAAATGTTTCAGCGGTTTTAGGCTCTGATTTTTATTACAATAACAAGCTAATAGCCCCTGCAGGAAGTACTGTTTCCGGGATTGTAATAGAAAGCAGCAAAGCAAAACGCGGAAGTATGAACGGAAAACTGTCAATCAGATTTACACAGATTTTAACACCTTATGGTGTGGCAATACCCATTTCAGGTATAATATCAACAACAGACGGAACGGGGGTATTAGTCGGCGGTACAAAACTTGATGTTACCAAAGATTATGCTAAAGATTTAACTGTAGGAGCCGGTGCTGGTGCAGTATCAGGGGTTGTTTTTGGTGCTTTATCAGGCGGTGAAATAGGTCGCGGAGCTGCTTTGGGTACAGCAGTGGGTGCAGGGGCAGGACTTGTTAAGTCAATATGGGACAAAGGAGATAATGTTGAAATTCCTGCCAACTCGGCTATTGATATAATTCTTACCCAGCCGATTACTGTCAATCCGTCATCTTACGATTATGGTGACTAATATCTATATTCCCTTTACGGATAATACAAATTCGTAAAGTTCAATATAGAATAAAGTTACAAACAAGAGAAAACAATGACATTATTGGGAAATAAAAATATATTTATCGAGGAGGATAGTCAAGACGAATTTTACACGCTGCCTGCTGTAACACGCAAGGAGCGTGATGAAGGAATTTCGTTTAAAAAATCTCTTTTAATATCATTAATTTTACACCCGGCAAGTTTTGGGGCTCTAGTTCTGATAACAATTATGCTTGCCTTGTTTGGAATCCATTTGACATTATTCCAAAAACCTGAATTTAAAAAAGATATAGAATTTGTACTGGTTCAAAATGAAGGCACGCCGCGCAATCCTAATACCCGCAACCGCGCGGATATAAACTCAAGAAGCGGCGGGATAAATAATCCTAAACGTCCTGTATCAATGCCTTCTCAAGCAGGAGCAGCGCCAAAACCTTCTGTCCAGCCGGCCGCAGCCCAGCCTAAACCTAAGGCTAAACCTGCTCCGCAGCCGCAGCCAAAGAAAGTTACAAAACCTGTTCAGAAACACCAGCCTCAGCAGCCTAAACCCGTACAAAAACAAAAAACGGCACAAACACAAGCTGTAAAGCCATCACCGGCAAAACCGGCGCCGCCGACTCCGGCACCATCGCCTAAGCCTATTGCAGCCCCAAAGCCTGTTGTAAAACCATCAAGCGCATTTACTGTTCCTGTTCCGCCTAAAGCTCCTGTTGGCAAAACTTTGGTAACAGGTCCCGTATCAGGCAGCGGAAGTTCACCAGCTGCTAAAACAACCGGCGGTCCAGTTTCGGTTGCAGGCGCAGGAAGCGCATTTGCGCCGGCACCTTCACTATCTCCATCAGCAAGCAGAGGCGGCAGCGGTCAGTTAGGCAGAAGCGCCGGAGGCAGAAGCTATAATGCAGGCAATCCGGGAGGGGGCGGAGGTGCTCCAGGTATAGACGCATTAAGAGAGCCTGATTTTGGTCCATATATGCGGGAATTGCAGCGTAAAATTAAGCTTAATTGGGATCCGCCTAAAGGTAATGAAAGCAAACGGGTTGTTCTGCTATTTAGAATTGCAAAAGACGGCAGGCTGCTTACCTGCCGGGTATTAAAGACTTCCGGACTTCAAAGCGCCGATCAAGCAGCGCTGAAAGCTGTAGAATTAACAGCTCCGTTTAGACCGCTGCCGGCAGATTTCAGAGGACAAAGCATAGATATTCAATTTACGTTTGACTATAACGTATTTGGAGCGTCAAGGTACTAACAGAAAAGAGGATATAAATTATGGAATTATTATTAGATGCTATTAAAATGGACTGGCCGGTATTATTACCGATTTTAATTTGTTCTATTCTTGCAATAGGTGTTATTATAAACCGCTGGACTTATTACAGCGCAAATAAGCGTGAAGTAGGTCCGCTCATCGGAAAGTTATCCAAAGAGCTTTCTAATAATAATCTGATAAATGCTAATAATATAGCTATTCAGTGCGGCGGAATATACGGTGAATTAACAGAAGAAGCTGTGAGAATTTACACAGATCAAAGAAAAGGGTTTTCACGTTCCTTTGATATATCATCAAGCCTCGCCGTTAAGAAACTTGAAGACAAACTCCCTATACTAGGAACTATAGGCGGTGTTGCTCCGTTCTTAGGTTTGTTTGGCACAGTTGTAAGGATTCTTTATACTTTCCAAGATTTAGCAGTACAGGGAAACCAATCAGCGGCGGTTGCTACAGGTATCGGTTCTGCTCTTATTGCTACAGCATTTGGTCTTGGGGTTGCTATTCTTGCCGTTATTTTTTATAACGCGTTTCAAAATACAGTCAAAGATTTTGAATCAAACTTCCAGTTAATCAAACTGTTATTCTTAAGTTTTGCAGACTCAGAAGAAGATCAAATACAGACTGCTTCTAATTCAGGATTAAAGGTATAGTTTATGGCAGCAAATTCCGGCAAAAAAAATACAATGTTTACCGAGATTAACATAACTCCTCTGACGGATATATTTCTCGTTCTGTTAATTATAATGATGGTTGTAGCTCCTACATTCCAATCAATGGACAATGCTATAACCATGCCGGAAATTAACAGCGGTGTCGCAATTGAACAACAGAATGCAATGGTATCTGTAACCCGTGACGGCAGTATTTATCTGAATGGTGAACGTATTCAAAATGAAAATCTAATTGATGCACTCATTAAATTAAAACCATCGCTTGAAAAACAAGAGGTTGTAGTAAAGGCTGATGAAAAGACAAAAAGTGCGGTTATTTTGAACATAATGAATGCCGCACAGGCAGCCGAGTATAAAAAACTAATTGTTGCAGGTGAGCCGCTTAACAAAAAAGACCAGAAAAAACTACAGGAAAACGAACTCAAAAACAGTACCCAATCATAGGGATAAGGATAAAATAAATGCGTGACAGTTTTAATGAAATTAACATAACACCTTTGACAGATATATTTCTTGTTTTGCTAATAATAATGATGGTAATTGCACCATTGCTTGATCAACAAGGCTTAAATTTAAAAGTTCCTGAAGTTGTAACTCAGGAGCAGCAAGAAAACCTAAACACAAAAGTTATGCACTTTACTGTTACAAGTGATAATAAGTATTATAATGATGATACTGAAATTCCAGCATCTGATTTGGAAAAAGTTATAGCATCATCCGCAAATGAATACAAAGACGGGTTATTAATCCAAGTAGAAGAAAATGCGGAACACGGGGCTGTTGTAAAACTAATGGACAGTGCACGTAATGCAGGTATGACAAGTATTTCTATAGCCGGATTATAATTTATTTAGAAGATATTTTTTACTTTATTGGTATTGACCCCTTAATATTTTGAATGTAAACTAAGTAAAGGAGTGATGTGCGAAGTAATATATACTTAGCACTGTTTAGAAGGGGCACATTTTATGGATAACAACGTTGAGTTGAAAAGATTTACGACTGGTCAATTTCTTAATTTTGCTTTGGGATTTTTCGGACTTCAATTTGCATGGCAAATGAGAATCATTTTATCAGGTCCGGTTACAGAAAACCTTGGAGCAGACCCTTTGATATACGGGCTTATATGGCTTGCCGGTCCGTTTACGGGAATGATTGTCCAACCGCTTATAGGTGCTCTTTCAGACAGAACAAGAACTATTTTCGGACGCAGGCGCCCATACCTCTTTTTAGGGGCGTTAATTTCTGCTATTGCTTTGTGGATTTTTCCAAATTCAGGCATTATTGCTGAAAAAATAGGGGCTCATTATAATTTTCAGCTACCTGATATGACGGGTTTAATTATTGCAGCTGTTATGATATGGATTATTGATGCGTGTATTAATGTAGCGCAAGGTCCCTACCGGGCGTTAGTTCCTGATGTTGTTCCGCCTCAGCAGCACTCGGTTGCTAATTCTTATATGAGTTTGTCTATAGGGTTAGGTTCTGTCGTTGCCGCCGGTATTGCCCCTTTTCTTAAATGGGCTTTTGATTACCAAATGCCTATACCGGCTCAGTTTGTTATGGCGGCGCTTGCTTTTGTTCTTGCTATGACTTGGACTTGTATTACTATAAAGGAACATTCAACTAAAAAAAATAACACTCAGGAAGAGATTCAGGAGGAAAAATTTAATTTTTGGCATTCATTAAGAGAATTTTTTGCACTGTCGCCGGAAGTTTCTAAAATATGCCTTATGCAGTTTTTTACCTGGATTGGAACAATGTGTCTGCTTATCAACTTTACACAGTATGCGATACATACAGTATTTCAAATCCCGGACTTAAGCGATGTGACAGATATTGCAAAAGAAGTTTTTGAAAATAAAACTCTTATTGCTACTAATTTTTCTTCTGTTTGTTTTGCCGTGTTTAATCTTGTTTGTTTCTTTGTAGCAATTCCAATAGGATTTTTATCTGCAAAATACGGAAATAAAAAAGTTCATGTAATATCAGTTTTATCTATGGCACTGGCTTATTTAGGAATGGGCTTCACTCATAATCATAAAGCAGTAATACTTTTAATGGCGCTATCAGGTATAGGATGGGCGAGTATTTGTGCACTTCCGTTTGCAATGCTTTCTCAATACATAAAATCTGGCACAGAGGGTTCTGTTATGGGAATATTTAATATCTTTATTGCAGGACCGCAAGTTCTTGTATGTACGGTTGTTGCCTGGATAATTAATAATGCCGCCTTTAAAATGCCTGTAGGTATCAACCATCATTGGGAGTATGCCTTTTTTATCGGCGCTGCTTCGCTTATAATCGCTGCCGTTATTGCTGCTTCTATTAAAGAAAAAGTTATACTAACCTCCAGATAAGGCAAAAATTTTGAACAGACGTGTTTTACTAATATACCCCCCTTCTCCGTCCATAATAAGAGAGGGATACTGCCAGTCATCTCCCGATAGCAGTATATGTCCTTATGCTCCGGCAAAGCTTCCGCCGCTTGATTTAATGTATTTGGCGGCTGCTGCTGAAAAATGCGGGGCTGAGGTAAAAATAAAAGATTACAGTTTGGGCGGAGATTTGGTAAAGGATTTGAATGAATTTAGACCGAATTTTCTTATTGCAAATATTGCTTGTGCAACTTTTAAAAAAGATATGGAGGCACTTAAGATAGCAAAAGAACTGCTTCCGCAGGTAAAAATTATAGTGTTTGGAGGTATTTTCTTTACGTATAATACCAATGCTATATATGAAAACCCATTTATTGATTACGTTATAATCGGCGAAGGCGAAGAAGCACTAAAAGCCATATTAGAAAATATTCCAGATAGTGAAATTCCCGGAATTTGTTACAAATATAATATGCAGGGTGTTAAAGCTAAACCGAAAATTTTTAATGATAATTTGGACTCTCTGCCTTTTCCTGCAAGACATCTAATTGATAATAATCTTTATAAAAATGATGTTACAGGCAAGACAAGAACAGTAATTAAGATAGCCCGCGGGTGTCCGTTCAATTGTTTTTTCTGCTCTGCGTCTTTACAATCAGGCTTAAAAGTTAGGAAGAGAAGTGTTGATAATATTATAGAAGAAATCGAAGAGTGTATAGAAAAATATAATATCCATGATTTTATATTCCAATCAGACATATTGGGCATTGATAAGAATTGGCTAAAAAACTTATGTGATAAAATAATCAGCGAAAAATTAAATATAACTTGGTCTGTTTCTTCACGCGGAGATATCGTAACAGAGGAAGACGCAGATTTAATGTACAGAGCCGGGTGCAGGAGTGTAGACATTGGAGTTGAGAGCGGCTCGCAAATGATTCTTGATAAAATAGGTAAGAGAATTAATTTAGATAGTATAATACACGGGATTAGAATATATAAGAAGAGCAGAATAAAAATTCATACACATTATATTATAGGATTACCATGGGATACAGAACAGACTATTAATGAAACTTTTAAATTAGCATCTTGGCTGCCCTCTGATTATACAAGCTTTTATATTGCTGCGCCGCTTCCCGGTACCAGATTTTATGATTACGCAATTAAGGAAAAACTTTTTTCTTCAACTACTTCATACGAAGGGGCTTATTTCCGCCCTATAGTAAGAACACACTCTTTATCAAAGGAAAAAGTGTTCACACTATATATACAAGGAATAAAGAAATTTTACCTAAATCTCGGGTTTATTTTTAAAAGTCTGTTAAATATAAAACACATTAGTGAATTAAAGAAATTCTTTAAAACAGAACTTGCTGTCCTGCTGCAAAAATTGTAATTAATACAGTATAATACTTGATTTAATGCTTTATTCATGTTTTTATATTTATGGAAGTACACTATTCCTCTGAGTATATTTCCGGCAAAGCCAAGCGGCTAGGTTTTGCAGTGTATTTATAATAAAAAAAGGATTTTTAAACATGTTAAAAATAAGATTAAAAAGACTGGGTGCTAAAAAAGACCCGCATTACAGAATAATAGTTATTAATTCTACAACAAAACGCGAAGGCAAGCCTGTAGAAGAACTTGGTCACTATAACCCAAAAACTAAGGAAATGAAATTCAATCTTGCAAGTGCGCAAGAATGGGTAAAAAAAGGAGCACAGCCAACTGATACAGTTAAATATCTAATGGCAAACTGCAACCCGGATGGCAGCCTTAACTATAAAAAGCCGGAAGTAGTAAAAATGTCTAAAAAAGCTCAAGCAAAAGCAGAAGCTGCAAAGGCAGAAGAAGCTGCAAAAGCTGAAACTCAAGCTGAAGCGTAGTAAATTAAATTGTACAAAGAGGAGGTGTTTTATACACCTCCTCTTTGTAGTTCACTGCCTCATACTCTATTATTCTAATCCGTAGTTAAAATCGTTGCTGATGTTATTAGAAAGCATTTCTTCATAAGATTCTAAGTATGCTTCAATTTCAGTTAATTCTGTATCTGCTGTTGCAATTTGGTTATCAATAGATGTTTCCCAAGCTGTTAATTCAGCGTTATAGATTTCATATTCTGCTTGAATTTTATCAACTGCTTCATTGTATTCATCAATTTCTGTATAAGAAACTATATCTGCATAAGTTGTATCTTTTCCAGCTTCATATTCAGCTTTCCATTTATTTTTTTCTTCATTTTTACGAGCTTGTGTAAGTTGCATAAAGTCAAGTTGTTCTGTTGTTGCAAGACGTTTTTGAGATTGCAAATTTGTAATCTCAAGCTGCAATTGGTTGCGTCTGAGCTTATATGCTATGATTGTTTCGTTTAAATTTGCAATAGCCATCTTGTTACACCTTAATCTTATATCTTACATATATATAAAGTATAGTTCAACACCACTAATTTCAATATTAAAATAAATCTTTACAAAACTTAATATATATAATTAAATGGTGAAATATTTCATGCTAAAATTCTTGTATGACAAAGATTGGTATTATAAGCCACGGATGTGCAAAGAATTTAATTGACAGCGAACTTATTTTTGGACTGCTTGCTGGTAAAGGTTATGAAGTATCATTAGACGATAGCAGCGCTGATATTGTAATAATAAATACGTGTTCATTTATTTGCGATGCGGAACGTGAATCAATAAAAAGTATATTAGAACAAACAGAATATGGAAAAAAAGTAATAGTAACCGGGTGCCTTTCGCAAAAACACGCCGGCGGACTAAAAGAAGCTATTCCTGAAATTAAAGGAGCAGTTGGGACAACGGATTTTACTAAGCTGCCAGAAATTATAGAAGCTGTTATAGCAGGAAAAGATTACATTGAATGTATAAATGCAGAGCCGGATTATATTTACCCGGAAAATATAGCAAGACAGCAAATTACGATGGGAGCAAGCTCTTATATAAAAATTGCAGAAGGATGCAATTATAACTGTGGTTATTGTGTAATACCAAGATTAAGAGGGAAGTACCATTCTCGAAGTATTGAAAATATAGTATCAGAAGCAAAAGAGCTTGTTAAAAAAGGGGTTTCAGAAATTATTCTTATAGCGCAAGATACATCATATTACGGAATAGATTTATACCAAAAACCATCTCTTACTGTTCTTTTAGAAGAATTAAATAAAATTGAAAACCTTTCATGGATAAGAATAATGTATACTCATCCAGCTATGATTAACGATGAACTTCTTAATGCAGTAGCAGCGCTTGATAAAGTCGTTAAATATATAGATATTCCGCTTCAGCACTCTCACCCAGATATGCTGAAGAGAATGAACAGACCTGTTATGGATTACAGAAAATTGGTTAAACATATGAGAGAAAAAATTCCGAATCTGGCTGTAAGAACAGCATTTATTACGGGATATCCAGGTGAAACAGAAGAAGAGTTTGAGCATTTGTATAACTTTATTAAAGATGTAAAATTTGACCGGCTCGGAGTTTTTATGTACTCAAGAGAAAAGGATACACCCTCTTATTCTATGAAGCCGCAAATTAACGCAAAAACTAAACGTGAACGCCAGAAAAAGCTGATGCAATTACAGCAGGAAATATCTCTTCAAAGAAATAAAAAATTTATTGGCAAGGTTTTACCATGTATTATAGAAGGATTTTCTGATAATGGCTGTGTAGTGGCAAGAACTCAGTATGACGCTCCAGAGGTCGACGGAGTTGTTAATATAAAAACTAAAGAAGCAGTTGTTCCCGGTGATATAGAAAATATAAAAATTACAGGCGCAGATATTTACGATTTATCAGGAATAATAGTATAAAAAAATGAACTTTTTAAATTCTGTTTCGTTATAAAAGTACAGAGGAAACAAAAATGACAGACTCAAAATGTAACAAATATGAAGCCTTATTTACTTTTGCAACGGAAGAAGAATTTCAAAAACATCTTTTGAAATGTGAAGACTGCAGGCGAGAGCACGAAAAAATGAATCGTGTTTCAGCACTCCTTGCAGAAGTAAAACCGCAGTATATCAAAAGGAAAGACAAATACAGGCATATTAAAATTGCGTGTATTTTATGCATGGTACTCTTTGCAGGAATAACTTTCCAAACAGCAGACAGCAGGTACAGAATTGTTGAGCAGATTATGTACGGCGAGCAATTAACACCTGAAGATTTAGGTTTTCCTACAGACAACTACGGTTTAATAATGGTGGATGAATAGGTTAATGGATTTTTCAAAAATTATCAAAGAACACGGGGCAGCAGTAAGACAGGTTATAAAATCTGTGACAAATGAACATAACGAGGACTTAGAACAAGAAGTCTACTTAAGAGTTTACAAAAACTCGGACAAATATCAGGCAACAGGCAGTTTTAAAAGCTGGATTTGTACAATTGCACGTAATATTTCAAAAGATTATTTAAAGTCAGCAAGATACAGAATGGAACAGCCTGTAAATGATGATGAAAACAATGTATTTAACTCAATAAAAGATAAAAAACTTAGTCCCGAAAATGAATTTGTTTCAAAGCTTAGACAAAAACGAATTATTGAAGCAATAAACAACCTTAAGCCAAAGTTTAAAGAAGTAATTATACTTACTGAATTTGAAGGCCTAAGTTATGAAGAAGTTTCTAAAAATTTAAAAATTCCTCTGGGCACTGTAAAATCAAGAATTTATAACGCTAAAAAAATGTTAGCAGAAACATTGGCGGATTTGCTATAGGAGATTTTTTAAAATGAATAAGTATTTATTAACAACAATTTTATCAGCAGTAATATTATCACAAACAGCGTACGCTGTACAAAATACACAAACGCAGGAATTTAAGCCTGTTCAACGTGCAGAAATAAGTAACCCGGCACCTGAAAAACCCAAAAATGAATTCAGCAGACGGCTTAACCTTACTGAGGAACAAAAGCAGAAAGCAAAGCAGCTAAGAGTAAATTCTCAGGAAAAAATGAAACCGCTTTTGATAGAGCTTAAAGCTAAACAAGAGCAGCTTAACAGTTATGGAGATACAGACATAAACGATAAAGAAGTGCAAATTCTTAATAATGAGATAAAAAAAATAAGAAAAGATTTACGCATAATAATAATACAAAATGAACGTGATTTTATGGAAATTTTAACCCCGGAGCAGCGTATGGAGTTTAATAAAATACGCAATGAGCGGAAACAAATTTTTAGACAAAAACAAATACAGAAAAGAAAATTTTAATCTTTTTACAAATTGAGAAACCCCCTAAGATTTTCAACCATCCGAGCTGCCGTGTTTACCCGCTCTGAAATATTACCAGCAGCTAAAAGATTAACGTCTTTTTCAAAATCCGCCGGTAATATTTTACAATTATCAATAGCAAACTGCACAAGTTTTTTTTCGCCGGGGTTTAAGATTTTATTTTTTGCAAAAATTATATCAAAATAACTTGCAAGAAAAGCTGCTGTCCTGTGATTTATACTTACAAAATCATTTCTTTCTGCAGCAGATACTATTTGATCATAAAAAGAAAACATAGCATCTTTTAAGTAGTTAAAATTCTTTTTTATTATATTATTAGCAAGTTTATCAGGATATGGAATTTTTGTTCTATTCTGAAGAGTTTTAAACCATCCGTTTTTATCATATAGAATTTTTGATTTATTAACATTGTCAACAAAACAAGTAGTATACCCGAGAGAGGCATTCCCCTCTTCATATACCCGCTTAATATTAGCTTCAATCCAATCAAGCGAACGATACATAATGTCAACAGGTTTCCCTGTTTCTCTTATAACAAAAACATCTCCTGTTTCAAAATAATGATTGTCTATTTCAAGTTTATCGGCATATTTTTCAGCTATCAGCCGGCGTTTATTTACGTTTGGTTCTTTAATACAATAAATATAAATATCAAAATCAGATTTATTATCATCAGTTTTAACTGTTGATGAGCCTCCAAGCACAATTGCTTTTACCTCATCAAATTTACTGTAATCATAAACCAGTTCTTTTAATATTTCTTCATTATCCATACTAATCACCTAAAGTTCTTATAACACGGCAAGGATTACCTACCGCAACTGAGTTAGGCGGAATATCTTTAACTACAATACTACCCGCTCCAATAGTTGAATTATCACCTATTGTAACGCCGGGCAAAACTACCACATTACCGCCAATCCATACATTGTTACCTACAGCAATAGGTTTTGCATATTCAAGACCTTTATTCCTTTCATTAATTTCCAATGGGTGTCCTGCAGTATAAAACCCGCAATTAGGGGCAATAAAAACATTATCACCAAATTTAACCTTTGCAGCATCAAGAATTACAAGATTGTGGTTGGAATAAAAATTATTACCTATCTCTATATTATAACCGTAATCACACCAAAAATACGGTTCTATTAAAAATTCGTTTTTAATTTTTCCTATAATTTGTCTTAGAATTGTTTTTCTTTGCTCTATATCTTCATAAGGAGTACTATTGAACTTTGAACAAAGTATTTTACATTTTTTTCTTTCTTCAGATAACGCTTTATCATAATTAGCATCATAAAGAAGGCCTTGTATCATTTTTTCTTTTTCGTTCATTTTCCCTCATTGATTATTCAAATTTTATAATAAACTATTATAACTATACTTTCAATAAAAACTTGTTAAT
Organism: Candidatus Gastranaerophilales bacterium; assembly: GCA_944326905.1. Lineage (GTDB taxonomy): Bacteria > Cyanobacteriota > Vampirovibrionia > Gastranaerophilales > Gastranaerophilaceae > CALUTH01. Next base: position 85 of record CALVFU010000010.1, on the reverse strand, counting down.
AAGCTATATTTTGAAAGCAAAAATATTGTTGAAGCCTGCCGCTTGCTGGTTAAGTAAGGTTATTGTTGAGTGAAAGCTCGACTAT
>CALVFU010000009.1 GCA_944326905.1 Candidatus Gastranaerophilales bacterium | reverse complement strand
AAAAAGGGTGAGCCACCTCCGGTTGAGGGACCAAACCCCTCACGTAAGGTGGCTCAATTATATTATAACTCATTTCGCTGATAATGTCAACCCTTAGTTTTTATATATTTTCCTGTTTGTTGATAGATAATAATGATTAGACCTATAAAATAACAAAATATGAATAAAAAGGGTGAGCCACCCCCGGTTGAGGGACCACAACCCTCACGTAAGGTGGCTCAATTATATTATAACTCATTGCGCTGATAATGTCAACCCTTAGTTTTTATATATTTTCACATTTGCTTTAATCCTGGCGTGTCAGTATACACTGACACGCCAGGATTTATCTTATATTGACGCGTGGAATGTCCTATTAATAACATCCAACTGCTGTTCTCTTGTAAGCTTAATGAAATTAACAGCATAGCCGCTGACTCTAATTGTTAATTGCGGATAGTTTTCAGGATGCTCCATTGCATCTTGAAGTGTTTCACGATTAAGCACGTTTACATTCAAATGCTGGGCACCTTTACCAAAATACCCGTCCATCATTCCGGTAAGGTTGCTGATTTGCTCATCCTGTGATTTGCCCAGTGTTTCAGGCAGAATGCTAAAGGTATTTGAAATCCCGTCTTTAGCATTCTTAAATGGAAGTTTTGCAACTGAACAGAGCGAAGCCAGTGCACCTTTACAATCTCTGCCATTAAACGGGTTTGCACCAGGCGAGAACGGGACGCCGGCGACTCTGCCATCAGGGGTGTCTCCTGTCTTCTTACCATACACAACATTACTTGTAATCGTAAGAATAGATTGCGTTGGAATTGCCCCTCTATAGGTCTGGATTTTTTCGATTTTGGACATAAAGCGGTTTACTAAATCAACACCGATTGAATCAGCTCTGTCATCATTATTTCCGTATTTAGGATAATCGCCTTCTATTTCAAAGTGCTTTGCTATACCGTTTTCTCTAATTACTCTCACTTTTGCATATTTTATTGCAGAAAGAGAGTCTGTTACTACGCTAAATCCTGCAATCCCGCAGCCAAGCTTACGAACAGCATTAGAGTCCATAAGAGCCAGCTGTGCTTTTTCGTAATTATACTTGTCATGCATATAGTGAATAATATTCAGAGCGCTTACGTAGGTATATGCAAGCCAGTCCATAACTTTATCAAATTTTTTCATTACAGTATCATAGTCAAGGTATTCATCAGTAATAGGCTCAAAGTCTGCTACTTTATCGCCTGTTCTTTCATCAACACCACCGTTAATTGTATAAAGGAGCGCTTTAGCAAGGTTTGCACGAGCGCCAAAAAACTGCATTTCTTTACCGATGATTAGAGGTGAAACACAGCAGGCAATCGCATAATCATCTCCAAAAGATTCACGCATAAGGTCATCATTTTCGTATTGAACAGCACTTGTTTCAATACTTACTCTTGCACAATAGTCTTTAAATCCTTTCGGCAAATCTTTACTCCATAAAACAGTCATATTAGGTTCAGGAGCCGGTCCAAGGTTGATTAATGTCTGGAGCATTCTAAACGAGTTTTTAGTAACCAGCGTTTTACCGTCCATAGTCATTCCGCCGATACTTTCGGTAGTCCATACAGGGTCACCGCTGAATAAATCATTATACTCAGGTGTTCTCAGGAATCGAACCATTCTCAATTTAATTATGAAATCGTCCATAATTTCTTGTGCTTGTTCTTCTGTAATTTTGCCGGATTTAAGATCTCTTTCTGAGTATATATCAAGGAAAGTTGACACTCTGCCTAACGACATCGCAGCTCCGTTTTGGTCTTTAATTGCAGCTAAGTAGCCAAAGTATGTAAACTGTACTGCCTCTTGGAAGCTCTCAGCCGGCTTGCTGATATCAATACCGTATAACAAAGCCATTTCTTTCATATCTTTTAAAGCACGGATTTGCTCGCTTAGTTCTTCTCTCAGTCTTATATTATCTTCAGTCATTGGAAGATTTTCAGTAGAGAGTTTGTCTTTCTGTTTTTCTTCAATAAGTCTGTCAATACCATATAATGCTACACGCCTGTAGTCGCCTATAATTCTGCCTCTGCCGTATGCATCAGGCAGCCCTGTAATAATTGCAGAATGGCGGCATTTTTTTATAGCCTCTGTATATACGTCAAAAACACCATCATTATGAGTTTTTCTATATTTAGTATAAATAGTCTTAAGTTCTTTATCTACCGGCAGCCCGTATGCTTTGCAGGACGCTTCAATCATTCTATAGCCGCCGTTTGGCATAATAGCACGTTTAAGAGGAGCATCAGTCTGGAGCCCGACTATAAGTTCATTATCTTTATCAATATAACCTGCTCCATGAGATGTAATTGATGACGGAGTCGAAGTATCAGCGTCAAGAACACCTTTTTTGTGTTCTTCTTTCATTAATTCGCTGACTTTACTCCACATGTACAGTGTTCTCTGGGTTGGACCGCTTAGAAAACTGTCATCACCATAATATGGCGTATAATTATTTTTAATAAACGCAGCCACGTCAATTGCTGTATTATCCACAACCTGGGTAACCATTTTGACCTCCTTTATTCTTGTATATTCTTCTCTTATTTTGTGAAATATCTCGGATTTTTTAAAGATATGTCTTTGGTAAATAATAATTTACCGTTAATTAAGATTATACAATAAAAATTGTTAATTTACAAGAATTTAACTTTTATTAATAAATTAAACAATTGCGCCGTGACTTGCATCTTTAACAAATCTTGCGTATTTTGCAAGATAACCGCCTGCATGCTTTGGAGTAAAAGGCTTCAATTTTTTCCGCCGTTCATCAAGCGTTTTATCGTCAACAAGGAGATCCAGAGTTCTTTTGTTAATATTTATCCTGATTTTATCTCCTTCTTCTATTAGAGCAATAACTCCTCCGTCCGCTGCTTCCGGACAGATGTGTCCTATGCAGATTCCTCTTGTTCCGCCGGAGAACCTTCCGTCTGTAATCAAAGCGACGCTTGTGCCAAGCCCTTTGCCTACAAGGAGCGAAGTCGGCGCTAACATTTCACGCATGCCTGGACCGCCTTTTGGACCTTCATATCTTATTACAATGACATCACCGGCTTTTATTTTGTCATTTTCAAGTGCCTCCATTGCATCTTCTTCGCTGTCAAAAGGTCTTGCTATTCCTTCAAACTCATAACATTTTTCATCAATACCTGAAATCTTTGTTACACATCCGCCGGAGGCTATATTTCCATACAGTATCCCCAGCCCCGGCTTTTGGGTTACAGGACTTGTTACTGGATGAATTAAATTGGAATCCACCCAGGTATTTTTAGTTAATTCTTCCAGGTTGTATCCGTTTACACCAGCAGTATTTTTTAATTCAGGAATGTTTTTGTACAACGTTTTAAGAACTGCACTAATACCTCCAGCATTATGTAAATCTGCCATTGTCGGCTCTGCAGAAGGATCAAGCTTGACTATCTGTTTTACTTTTTCGCTCAACTCTTCAAAGTCTTTAAGTGATATATCAATCCCGCCCGCATTTGCTATTGCAAGAATATGAAGAAAAGAATTTGTAGATCCGCCCATTGCAAGATCGCAAATTATAGCGTTTCTAAGAGAATCTCTTGTAATAATATCAGATGGTCTGATACCCTCCCTTACAAGGTTTACCACCTGCAGTCCCGAATCAAATGCTATACGGCGTTTTAGGGCTGATACCGCAGATGCGGTTCCGCATTGCGGGAGACTCATACCTATAACCTCCGTTAAGCACGCCATTGTATTTGCAGTATACAATCCTTGACACGCTCCTGCAGACGGGCAGGAATTTTCTTCCATTTCACAAAGTTCTTCCTCGCTGATTACTCCCGCGCGATATTTTCCAACCGCCTCAAAAGAACCTTTAATCATTGTTAGTTTTTGATGCTTGCATACACCATCCAGCATTGGTCCTGCTGTTACTATAATTGCAGGTATATTCAGCCTTAAAGCCGCAATCAGCATGCCTGGAGTAATTTTATCGCAATTTGACAGAAGCACAAGTCCATCAAGCTGATGTGCCCCGGCAACTGTTTCTACACAATCAGCTATCAAATCTCTTGAAGGAAGCGAATACTGCATACCGCTATGCCCCATTGCAATTCCGTCACATACAGCCGGAACGCCAAAAACAAAAGACTGCCCGCCCCCTGAGTGTATCCCTTTTTCTATCTGCCGCTCCAAGTCTCTCATTCCAATGTGCCCTGGTACTAAATCAGAAAAAGAACTCGCAATGCCTATAAATGGTTTATCAATATTTTTTTTACTTACTCCTGCTGCATACAAAAGTCCTCTATGCGGCGTTCTTGCTATTCCTTTTTTTATTTTATCGCTATTCATTTCTTACCTCTAAGATGTCAAAATTAGTATCCCAGATTATTTCACCATTTAAGTTGATATTATGATACTTATAAACGTTATCTATATACTCCGAATGAAATAAATTTTTATTATGCAATATTTTTACAATCTTATCCAATAGAGTGGTACTTCCGGCTATAGTCCCATTTAAAGATGTAGCACTCTTTCCGTTGTAATATATTCTCTCCCCTGCAAATTCCATTTCTTTAATATCGCTGTAGGCAATAGGCAGGGCATCACTTATTAAAATTATCTTGTTTCTAGGTTTTATTTTTTCTGCCAAAATAATAATTTCATCGTTTAAATGAACTCCGTCACATATTAACTCTGTGTAAATATTATCATTAAGCAAAGCCGTTAGTGCTGTACCATGCCTTCTGTGTGAAATCCCCTGCATTGCGTTAAACAGATGCGTTGCCGCATTTATACCCCATAAATCAGCACCAATACAGTGACCTGCCTGCACTTTTACACCTTTTTTATTAAGATAGTCAATCAAACCCTCATCTAATTCAGGAGCTAAAGTTACTATTTTTACAAAATCATCTTCAACAAGTTTATAATTTTCTACAGTTGCCGGTAAAAAATGCTCAGGATTATGTATTCCTTTTTTTAAAGGATTTATAAAAATTCCCTCAAGATGTATCCCTAATATTTTAGCAATATTTTTTTTATCACATAAAGCAGCTTTTTTAATAGCTTTAATTTGCCGCTTAATATTTTCTATACTATCAGTTACAAGTGTTGGAAAATATCCTCCAATACCATGTCTAAAAAGGCATTCAGATAAAAAAACTATTTTATCAGCATCTGCATTACTTAAATCTACCCCATATCCACCATGAATATGCTGATCAATTAAAAGTTTTGTACTTGTGTACACAAAAACTCGCTTCCCTTCGAACTATTATTACTTAAAAATTTTTCTAACTTCTTCTCTGTCATCAAAGTGTATTGTTGTATCTTTTAAAATTTGATAATCTTCATGACCTTTTCCTGCAATAACAATAACATCTTCTTTTTTTGCTATTTTATGAGCAGCTTTGATAGCAGATTCTCGGTCTAGTTCTACAATAACATCTTTTGTGGACTTAAATCCTGATAAAATATCAGCAATAATTTGCTGAGGATTTTCACTTCTTGGATTGTCGCTTGTTAGAATAACTTTATCAGCCAGTTCTTCTGCAATCGCACCCATTTGGGGACGTTTAGTCACATCACGGTCGCCGCCGCATCCAAAGACGCATATAAGTTTACCCTTAGAAGTTTTTAAACCTCTTGCAGACATAAGAATATTTTTTAACCCATCAGGAGTATGTGCATAATCCACAATTACCATTGGATCATTATGAATTACTTCAAACCTCCCAGCGACTCCGCTTAATGGTTCAATTGATTTAACAGCTTTTTTAATATCAAGCTGCATTGCATAAGCAACAGTTAATGCTGCCAGTACATTATATACACTAAAAACACCGTTCATTTTAAGATTTACTTTAATTGTCTCTTTTGGAGTAACGCATTTAAATGATGCACCTTTAGATGAATATTTAACATCTTTTGCCATAAAATCAGCAGAAGAGTTAAGCGCGTATGTATAAATCATCGCAGACGGTGAAATTATATTTTTTAATTTTACCCCATATTCATCATCCACATTTATAACGGCAAAATCACCCGTTGCAAGATTTTCAAATAATTTTGCCTTTGCCATAAAATAATTATGCATTGTTATATGAAAATCTAAATGATCCTGGGTTAAATTTGTAAAAACAGCTCCATTAAAATCACAACCTTTAACCCGATGCTGTGCAAGCGCATGAGAACTTACCTCCATAACTACATTAGAGATTTGTTTGTTATACTTAACATCAGCAAATATTGACTGCAGTTCCGGCGCCTGCGGTGTTGTATGCCCTGTTGCGTAGTAGTCATCAGCAGAAGAGTATTTGTAGCCTAAAGTACCTATTAATGCACAATTTCCTTTTTGGTCTTCTATTATTTTTTGGATCAGGTGAGATACGGTAGTTTTTCCGTTAGTTCCTGTTACACCTATAAGATTTAAAGACGTAGAAGAGTTACCGTTCAGAATTATGGCTAAATCAGCCAAAGTTTCCTGTGTTGATCTAACTACGATTTGCGGAATATCTGAGTTAAGAATTTTTTCTACAATACAAACAACAGCACCGTTATTAACCGCTTCTTGAAAATATTCATGCCCGTCGGTATGCTCGCCTACAATACATACAAAAATATCATTTGGACGTGTAGTTTTTGAATTATAGGAGACATTTTCAACATCAATACTGTAATCATTTACATTAACCAGTTCAAGATATTGAATTTGTTCAATTAAACTTCTTAGCTTCATAAAACCTCCAACTACGGGCAAGACTATTGTATCACTATTTTTTATCAGGTGTCAAATTAAGCATTCTTGTTACCTGATTTGCAATCTCTTTAAATATTGGAACAGCAACAGTGTTACCCCAGATCTCATAACCCTGGGCTGAATCCACTATAACATAAATAAGAATTTTGGGGTCTGTCGACGGCAGATATCCAAAAACAGACGTGTACAATTTATTTGTATACCCGGCGCCATTTTCTTTAGGCTTAATAGATGTACCTGTTTTTGCCGCTATGTTATAGTTTCCTTCTTTTAAGATTGTGTTGCCTCTGTTTATACTTGCCGTTAGCAATTCAGTAATAGACTTAGCATTTTCTTCACTCATAACACGTGTTTCTTTAATTTTAACAGCGGCTTCTTCAGGAGAATACTTAATAACATGCGGAGTTACACGGACACCATTATTTGCAAGTGCAGACAACGCAGAAACCATTTGTATTGCAGTAACAGAAGTTCCGTATCCGTAAGCCATTGTTGCATGGTCAGAAGAATCCCATTTATTAGGTGATTTTAAAAGCCCGACAGATTCTCCCGGCAAGTCAATGCCTGTCTTTTCTCCAAATCCAAACTTTTTTAACATGTCATAAAACTCTGTTGATGTCATTTTTTGAGCTACAAGAACAGAGCCGACATTGCTCGAATGCTCAAACAAGTATACCAAATCTATTAATCCCGGACGGGGATGCTTACTATAATCATAATTTTTAATAGTCCACCAGCCTACTTTTATCTTCCCGGTATCGTTAATTTTAGTATGCTTGTTAATTTTTCCTGTCTCCATGGCACTTGCAACTGTAATTGCTTTGAATGTAGAACCTGGAGGAAAAACATCAGTAAGAGTCCAGTTTTTGGTTTGTAAAAAAGTCGCATCTTTAAATTTATTGGGATCAAAAAACGGATAAACCGCATACGCTAAAATTTCTCCGTTTTTAGGGTTCATAACTATTACAGCCCCTCTTAAGGCTTTGTGTTTTTTAATTGCCTTGTTTAATTCTTTTTCGCAGATATGCTGAATTGCGGTATCAATGGTAAGAGTTACATTTTCACCCTTTTGCGGCTTAAGTGCATCTATCGGGTTAGTATTCAGATCATAAATAATTTTTCCCCGCGGAGTACGCTCAATATTTATTTTATTTTCAACGTGCTCAAGTTTATCTCCTGCCGTATACTCTACACCTGCAGAAACATTGGCATCAGCATTATAGTAGCCCAGAATATGCGATGCAAGCGCCCCCTGCGGATAAACTCGTATATTTTTGGGATCCATAGGGATTTCTCTCAGCCGCAATTTTGCAATTTGAGAGTATGTTTGACGGTCTGCTCCTTTTTTTAACGAAATTAACGGCTCTCGCCGCTTCAGTTTTTCAGTTAAATTAAACTGAGAAACTTTTAAAATAGGCGCCAGGATTTTTGCAAGTTCCTCTTCATCATGCACATAATCAGCCGGGCGCGCAAATATATCATAAAATATAGTATCTCCAGCCAATTTAATCCCGTTACGGTCATATATATCTCCCCTTAAAGAAAAAGAACTGCCGCGCCGCTGGTTTTGCGCCTTTATACGATATTTGTGTATATCAAGTACTTGAATACAGAAAAGATATACAATGAACAAGATAATTACTCCCGCAAAAAAGATTTGCAGTCCAATAATTCTTCCTTGAAATATTTTTATCTGCTTCTTCTCATTATCATCTTCTGGGTTTTGTTTATACATAACACTTAATAAACCTCTTCCTTAAAAAAAATAATATCACAAAAAATTTAAATATTTGATAAATCATCTTTTTATGTGACTTGCTATAAGTTTAATATTGTGGTATCTTAAAGCCAGAAGGGTAAAAGAGATGAGCGAACAAGGACATTGGGTTATAAGCCACGCATTTTATGGGCACACGCTCCATTTTAATATGGACACAATTTTAACAATGTGGTTTGCAATGGCAATTTTATTGCTGTTAGCACTTTTAACAACACGGAAATTGTCAATATTTCCCTCCAAGCTCCAATTGGTATGGGAGTCCTTTATTAATTACTTTGTAGAAATTACTACACAAAGTATGGGGGCTAAATATGCAAGAAAACACTCCCCGTTGATATTAACTCTATTTTTCTTTATCTTAACTGCAAACCTTATAGGTCAATTGCCTTTAAGATTATTACATTTGAACCAAGGGGAATTTGCATCTCCTAATAACGATATTAATATGACTGCCGCTATGGCGCTTGTTGTATCAATATACTACATTTACTACGGCGTAAAGAAAAACGGTATGAAGTTTTTCTTCCACGGCTGGAGTATCAACGGTATAATGATTACGTTAATTGACACGCTGGAATTGTTTGTAAGACCATTTTCTCTTGCTTTGCGGCTTTTTGCCAACATCCTTGCCGGTGAGATTATGGTTGTTACATTTCTGTCATTGTTTGCGTATTTTGTACCGATACCGTTTATGCTGTTTGAACTGTTTGTAGCATTAATCCAAGCGCTGGTTTTTGCTTTACTGTCAACAACATACATTACAATGGCTATACAAGAAGAAGACTAAGTTTGATTATATAATTTGAAAGGAGACATTATTATGGAAGAAGTAGTACAACAAGGTTTAGATGCAGCTAAATTAGGTGCTGGGCTTGCTGTATTAGGTGTATTTGGCGGCGGTATCGGTATTGGTATTGCTACAAAAGGTGTTCTTGACGCAATTGCCAGACAGCCGGCTATTAAGGGTGAAGCTTTTAAAAACTTCATCATAGGTGCAGGTCTTGCGGAAGCTACATCTATCTATGCTTTGTTCATAGCTTTGTTATTAATTTTCTCATAATAAATAAGGTGCCAGATGCTTGAGTTTAACGCTACATTATTAGTTTGTATAGTTAGTTTTGTTATATTTTTGCTAATGCTTAATGCCATTTTGTATGAGCCGCTTGCTGACGTTGTTCACCGGCGCATGCGGTATATTAACTCAAACTACAAAGAAGCAGAAGAAGCAAAAGACAAAATGGAAAAACTTGACGCTTGGACGGTCGAACGAAAACAAAAATCTAAGGAAGTCGCCCGCGAGGTTTATTCTAAGGTTATAAAGGAGTACAAGCTAAAAAAAGATACTTTAATTGAGTATGAACATACAATTTCAGCAAAGGACATGTCCGGCGTTAAACTCAGACTGCAAAATATAGATAGAGATGCAAGAGCTAAGTTAAAAGAACACATAGGGGAATTGGCAAGTGCAGTTGCCTCTAAATTCCTCGGATACGAAAAACAAATAAGTTCGGTTGATGAAGACACTGTAGATAACATATTAAGCGTTTGTGTTAAGGAGCAAGATAATGGATAGATTTCTTGAAATCTGGAATTGGTTAATGTCAACAAATATATTTAATTTTGTTGTCATGGTTGCTCTGCTCTATTACATTTGTATTAAGTTTGATTTTTCCAGAAAATTAGAAGAAGCTCGGCAAAAAGTTGTTAATAATATACGGGAATCAGAAGCCGAAAAAAAACTGAGAGAGGAAGAATTTGCGAAAAAAGCAGAAGATGCATCTCATATTGATGAAGAAATTTACAATGCTTTAGGAATTGCAGAAAAAAGTGCAAACGCTCTTGGTAAAAAGATGCTTGAAGATGCACGTATCATTACAAGGGGCATAATAACTTCTACACAAAAAAGAATTGATGCTCAAATGAGTCTCTTGCAGGCTGAACTAATGAAAAAAACAGCATTAGCAGCAGTAGAAATTGCAAAACAGAACATTCAAAAAGAATTGGAAGAACATTCTGAATTGCATGACAAATTTATATACGAAAGCTTAAATGCTTTAGATGAGGTAAAACAGTAGATGGAATCAGTAAAAATCAGCAGTAACGAACTAGCTGCAAACAGATGGGCAAAATCGTTATTTGAGTTGTCGCAGGATGAGGGCTTGACTCGCGAATCTCTTCTTGAACATTTAACTGACATTGTGGATACTGTTAATGCCTCCAGCGACTTAAAGTCACTGTTCGTTAATCCTATTGTAACAGTTGAAGAAAAACAAGAGATTATAGAAAAAGTTTTTGGAGATGCTTTTCCAAAAACAGTTAAAAATTTTTTAATGGTTCTTGCTCTTAGAAAAAGGCTGGGTTTGCTTGAGGACATTCTTGAAGAGTATAAAAAAGAATTAAATAAATGTGAAAATATTGTAAGACTAAAAGTTACTTCCGCAGTTGAAATAGACGATGCAAAACGCGAAGACTTAAAAAACAAAATTATTGAAAAACTTTCTAAAAACGCGGATATAAAATGGAATGTCGACAGTTCTATTATCGGCGGCTTAATATTTAATATAGACGGTACAATAGTAGATAACAGTATTCGTACTAAATTAAACAATTTGTGTAAGAGAATAATAACAAAATAAAAGGGGAAATTATGGCAGTAATAAATCCGGACGAAATCAGCTCGATAATTAAAGAGAATATTAAAAATTACGAGACCAGAACAGAGATTTCTAACATCGGCAGCGTGCTTGAAGTCGGTGATGGTATTGCGCGTGTTTACGGTCTAAGAAATGTTATGTCTAACGAACTTGTAGAGTTTGAAGACGGCTTAGGTACAATAGGCATAACGTTAAACCTGGAGGAAGATAACGTAGGTGTTGTAATTCTTGGGGAATATACACATATTAAAGAAGGTATGACCGTAAAAACAACGGGCAAGATTGCGTCTGTTCCTGTTGGATCGGAGCTAATCGGCAGAATAGTTAATCCAAATGGTGTGCCTATTGACGGTAAAGGTGATCTACACACCTCAAAAATCAGACCTATTGAACGTGTAGCCCCGGGAATTGTAGATAGAAAATCCGTATTTCAGCCTTTACAAACTGGTTTAACTGCAATTGATGCATTAACCCCTATTGGAAGAGGTCAAAGAGAGTTGATTATCGGTGACAGACAAACCGGGAAAACAGCTATCGCGCTTGATACAATTTTGAATCAAAAAGGTCAAGATGTAATTTGTATTTATGTTGCAATAGGTCAAAAAGCATCAACAGTTGCCCAGCTGGCTAAGACACTGGAAACCCATGGAGCTATGGATTATTCAATTATTGTATCAGCTACGGCAAATGAATCTGCCCCGCTGCAATATATTGCGCCATTTGCAGGTGTTACAATGGCTGAAGAGTTTATGGAACAAGGTAAACACGTACTTATAATTTATGATGACTTAACAAAACACGCTCAAGCGTATCGTGCAATGAGTTTGCTTCTTAAAAGACCGCCAGGGCGTGAAGCATATCCGGGTGATGTATTCTATCTTCACTCAAGACTTCTCGAACGTGCAGTTAAGCTTAATGACGAATTAGGAGGCGGAAGTATTACAGCACTGCCTATTATTGAAACACAAGCAGGCGACGTATCAGCATACATTCCTACTAACGTAATTTCCATTACTGACGGACAGATTTTCTTAGAATCTGCCCTGTTTAACTCAGGTGTAAGACCGGCAATCAATGCAGGCATTTCTGTATCGCGGGTTGGCGGAGCTGCTCAAACCAAAGGTATTAAGCAGGTTGCAGGTAAACTGAGGTTAGACCTCGCCCAGTTCAGAGAATTAGAAGCGTTTGCACAGTTTGCATCAGATTTAGATGCAGCAACTAAGAATCAGTTATTGAGAGGGCAAAAGCTGACAGAAGTCCTTAAACAGCCGCAATATAAACCGCTCTCTGTAGCTAAGCAGATAAGCATTTTATTTGCCGCTAATGAAGGTTTCTTGGATGACGTAGAAAATAAAGAGATTCAAAAATTTAAAGATGCATGGTTTGAGTATTTTGAAGCAAATCTTCCAGAACTGAGCAGCAAGCTTAACAGCGGAAGTGCACTTTCGGATGAGGACAAAGAAGAGCTTAGAAAAACTCTTACCAACTTCAAGGCAACATTATAATTAGGAAAAAATAATGCCAAACTTAAAAGATATAAAAAATAGAATACAAAGTGTAGAAAACACAAAAAAAATAACCAAAGCTATGAAGATGGTAGCAGCCGCAAAGGTTAAGAGAGCAGAAACAACTGTAAAATCAGCCCGCCCGTTTTCTGATGAGCTGTTATCTTTATTTAAAACTATGCTTAGCAAAGTTGATATATCAGTTTCCGAAGGTGTAACGCCTGAACGGGCAATTGATAATTATAATCTGCTTTTGACTCCACGTGAAATTAAAACCAGAGGACTTCTGGTTATGACTTCTAATAAGGGGCTTGCCGGCGCTTACAATGCAAATATTATTCGCGCTGTTAATAAAGAAATAGACGACAATTCAGCACAGGGATACGGTACCATTCTGTACGTTGTAGGGATGAAAGGTTCTGCCGCTTTTAAGCACTTAAAAGGAGCTGCAAGAGTTGCTAAAACCTATACTTCCGTTGTCGATAACCCCACAGCAGGAGCCGCAGATATGATAGCGCAGGATATGGCAGAAGATTACGCAATCGGTGTAATTGATGATATAAAAATTATTACTACACACTTTAATAATATGATGTCATATTCATTAACTGAACAGCAGCTTTTACCTGTTAATCTTGATGATGTTGAGGCGAAAGAACTTGATCCGTTGATGGAATTTGAGCCGTCACCTAACAGTGTTTTACAGGCTATTGTACCGATGTATTTGTCTAATACAATATACCAAGCGCTGTTAGAAGCAAGCGCAAGCGAGCTTGCTTCAAGAATGACAGCTATGTCTGCTGCCTCAAATAATGCAGAAGAAATGATTACAAACCTAACCATTAATTATAACAAAGCTCGTCAAGCAGCGATTACCCAGGAACTTGTTGAAATAGTTTCCGGCGCTAATGCGGCAAAAGGTTAAGTTATTAGGTGAAAAAAATCGGCTTTTAATGCCGATTTTTTAGTCATCATTTTTAGACATTTGATATAAAAAACCGGCGCCGCACATACCTAACAAAAGCAGCACACCGCCCCATATAGAACCTTCCTCAGCTCCGATTAATTCATTTATACCATCAGCCATCATATCAAGTCCATTTTCTGCTTGTTGCTTCGACTGTACATTATTTACTATCTCGGTTTCAGATGTTTTTTTATTTTTAGTAAAACTATCAGCATTAAGTGCCGCATTTGATAACAATGAAGCTGAAAACATAGCCGCATAAGCAGTTTTAGTTAATGATTTTGTATTTAGCTTAATTCCTGAAAAATTTTGATTATTTATCGCCTGTATTTTCATTTTATCTCCGATTTTATTGTTTTTTATAATTATTACCTGTACACAGATAAGTAGCAATAGCAGAAATTAATGCAACTACTACAAAACCTGATGAAGTATCTGCTTTTTTCTGTGCATCTATTTTTACAATAGGTGTTTTTTCAAAAGAATCATTGTTGTTTTTGGCACTTGAATTAATCGGAGCAAGAGCCATAAGAGGTACTATAGCAGCACAGGCTAAACCTGTTTTTTTTACTTTCCCAATACTTATACCATTAAAATTAGTTTGATTGGAAGATGATATAACTGGTGTTTTCATTTTAAAATCCCCTTTGCAGATTAACCGTATTTAATTTCATTTACAAATCTTTTTGCAATAGCGCCGGCCAATACTCCTGAGAAAATACCCATAAGAATAGTTTTTGTTGTTTCGCCTTTAGACGGCTTATCGTTATTTATATTGTAATTTTTTATAGCATCAGCCGCTGAGCCGTCCATATATTTTGCGAACTCATCGTCATCAGAATATAAACCTGCTTTAAGCTCCGTTTTTGGAGTTGTATTTTCTACTGTATTTTGTTTAACAAAACAATCAGCAGCGCCGAGCAATGAGGCAGCAAAAACAGCAGAATAAGCTAAATTTGTTAATTTACCGGGTTTTACTATACTTCCTTTAGATGCGGGCACACCGGCATTATTAAGTGCTTGAATATTCATTTTAAATAACCCTCGTTTATTTAATATAACCTCGAATACAATTTATAATAATATACTATATCATAATATATGTTAAACAAGGTTTTGTAAAGATATATTACGCTGATATCAATATAATGGAGGATAAAATATATATCGCAGTATCTTACAGAGGATTTATATTGTTTGAATTGTTTTGTATAGTGTAAAACATTTGAATACACTTCCTAATATAAATTTTAGCACCTGATACGGTATTGTTTTTGCTTCCTGTTGCAATTTCACTGAATGTATTATAAAATTAAAAAATAGAGACAAGGTATTAAATTAGTATACATGGACCAGAGTATAATATTAAATATATTTGTAATTCTGTTTTTACTTTTTGTTAATGCTTTTTTTGTGGCTGCCGAGTTTTCTCTTGTAAAAGTGAGAAAAACTCGTCTGGAACAACTTTCTAATGAAGGCAATAAGATTGCAAAACTGGCACTTAAAACGCTGGATGATGTTAATGCTATGCTTGCGGCGGCGCAGCTTGGTGTGACAGTTGCAAGTATCGGATTAGGCTGGGTTGGCGAAGCAACTGCAGTAAGACTTATTGAACCAATTGTCGCTTTTATACCGCATATTAATCATACCATTACCGCTCACGCAATTGCTGTCCCTATATCCTTTATCCTTGTCACAATGTTTCACGTAGTTCTCGGCGAGCAGCTTCCTAAATGTTTGTCTATTCAGTACCCGGAAAAAATTGCACTTGCAGTTACCAAACCAATGCATATTATGATGGTTATATTTAAACCCTTTGTATGGATTTTAACCTTTTCTGGCAATTCTATATTGAAAATGTTTCATGTCTGTGATTCTTCAGCAGCTCAGCTTGCTCATACAACCCAGGAGCTTGATTTAATCGTTGACGCAAGCCTCGACCAGGGTGTCCTAAACGAAACCGAAGCAGAGTTTATACATAATATGTTTAAGTTTTCTGACTTAACCGCAAAACAGGTTATGATACCCAGAACTGATATTGTATGCCTGCCATATGATATATCTTTCGATGAATTGAAAAAGATAATGTTTGAGAGCCAATATACAAGATACCCTGTTTATAAAGATTCAATGGATAAGATTATTGGCTTTATACATGTAAAAGATATTTATTCTCTCTCTGTTTCGGGGAAACCATATTCTATTGATAATTTATTAAGACCAATATTGCTTGTCCCTGAAACAATGACTTTGGATAACCTTATTATTGAATTTCGTAAACGACGCGCCCAGCTTGCTATTGTAGTCGACGAGTTTGGCGGCACCTCAGGAATTATAACCCTTGAAGATGTCTTGGAAGAAATTATAGGTGAAGTTCAAGATGAATTTGATGAAGAAGAGCTTAATATCAAACAAGTTGGTGAAAATAAGTATGTCGCTAACGGTATGATGCGAACTGACAAAGTCGCTGAATTTTTTGAATTGGATGAAGATAAGTTCGATGAAGAAGATATAGAAACAATCGCCGGATTGGTAGTTAAATCCTTGGGGCGGATAGCTGCCGTTGGTGATACAGTCGAGTTTAACGGGCTTAAATTCACAGTAAGCGAGGTTGACGGGGCAAGAGTTACCAAGCTTATTATAGAAAAACTCCCGCCAAAACCTCAAGAAGATGCCGGACAATCTCAGGAAGATGAATAATATTATTCTGCATTTTTAGTTTGAAGCATTTTTATAAAGGTTTCATCGTGAGACGGACTAAAGAGCGGTTTTGGAATAAAAATTTCTTTAAAACGCTCAATAGCATATTGATCAGTCATACCTGAAATATAATCAACAACAACTCGTTCTGAGCTTTCTTCAGGGCAGTATTCTCTTGCTATCTTACTATAATATTTAAAGAGTTCTTCTATAATTCTGCTTGCTTTTACTTCTTCTGTTTTAGCCGGAGAATCAATATAAATATTATCAAACATCCAGGTCCTAAGCTTAGTCATATAAAACCAGCCTTCTTCACTCATAGTAACTTTTGGCTTATTATAAGAAGAATTAATAACATCCATAATCATTTTACCCAAGCGTTTAGAGCGGTTTGAAGTAAAGTATTTAATACAATCAGACGGCAAGTCTTCTTCTGATATAATACTGGCTCTTACAGAGTCTTCTATATCATGATTTATATAAGCAATTTTATCAGCAAATTGAACAACCTGTGCTTCCGGGGTTCTTGGCGAAAGCCCCCAGGAGTGAGTTAATATACCTTCAACTGTCTCTCTGCAAAGGTTCATATTTTCTAAAATTTCTACTACTCTTACACTTTGTATATTATGATCAAATCCGCCTTTTACCAACCTGTCTAAAACTTTTTCACCGCAATGACCAAACGGAGTATGCCCTAAATCGTGCCCCAAAGATATTGCTTCTGTTAAGTCTTCATTCAAGTTTAAGGCTCTTGAAATTGTTCTTGCAATCTGCGCAACTTCTAAAGTATGCGTAAGTCTTGTCCTAAAGTGGTCATTAAATGGCGCCAAGAAAACTTGGGTTTTATGTTTCAAACGCCGAAAGGATTTTGAATGTAAAATTCTATCTCTATCTCTCTGAAATTCTGTTCTAATAGGATACGGGGTTTCTAAAGGTTTGTTGCGGCCTTTTGTAAACCTGCTTTTTGTTGCGTAAGGACTTAGAGTCTCAATCTCTTTTTGCTCCAAGCTGTATTTTATATTATTGATATCTACTTCTGTCATATTAAACATTATATCTCAAATCAAATACTATATGTAATACGTACGTATGATTTTTTACCCCTAATCAATAAAAATAGGGGTTAGACTGGATTTTTTTCAGAAAAATGATATAATACATGGTATAGAGACATAATCAATCAACGAAAGGGTTTTTGAATGCCGAAAAATACGACGGATAATGATTTTGAAAAATTGCTGGCTCAGTATGATTACAGATTTAAAAAAGGCGATATTGTAAAAGGAACGGTTTATGGCTATGATTCAACAGGTGTAAGTATTGATATCGGAGCAAAAAATATAGCATTTGTACCGTTGTATGAAGTAAGTGCCCAAAGAGGCGCTGATATTGAAGAGGTCTTAAAAAAAGGCGAAGAGTATGAATTTTTAATAATTCAGGATGCTGATGATGACGGACGTTTTACACTTTCACATAAACGTGTGCACATGGCATATATATGGCTTGAATTGGAAAAAGTAAAACAAAACGACGAAACAATTGCCGCTCCGATTATTCAGATAGTAAAGGGCGGAGTTATTGTTGACATAAGCGGTCTGCAGGGTTTTGTTCCTCAAGGGCAGATATACACAGGTAATCCGCCGGTAAAAATTGGTGATAAACTCGAGTTAAAAATACTTACTGTTGATAAAAAACAAAATAACCTTATTTTATCTAATAAAAAAGTTTATGAATCTTCTATTGAAGAAAGCAGAAAAAATGTTTTATCACAAGTTGAGGTTGGACAGGTAGTTAAAGGTGAAGTTGTACGCTTAACAGACTTTGGCGTATTTGTAAATGTCGGAGGTCTTGACTGTTTGCTGCCATTATCTCAATTATCATGGAAATGGGTGGAACATCCGTCAGACTTACTTTCTATTGGACAAATTATAGATGCAGAAATTATTGACATTGATACAAAGAAAAATCGAATAAGCTTGAGTTTAAAAAACCTGGAGCCAGATCCTTGGGAAAATGCTGCAAAAGAATTTCAAGAAGGTATGGTTACAGAAGGTTTAATTACTCGTATACGTAATTTTGGCGCATTTGTTGAGGTTAAAAAAGGTGTTGAAGCTCTTCTCCCGCAAAATTGCATTGAAACATTCCAGAAAAATACAGGTAAAGAATTAAGCGTTGGTGACAGTATTAAAGTTAAAATTATTAAGTTTAACTCAAAAGACAGAAGAATTTCGCTTGATTTAGCAGAATAAAGCAAATATTATACAATTTCAGCAAAGCTCTTTTTTATCATATCTGCAGCATTTCGGTTGCCTCTTGCCAATTCTTTATCAATAATCAAGTTTGCAACTTTGATTTCATTGCCGCTGCACACGATATGCTGGCTTGAATGTAAATAAAATGGTGTCATTAGTCCGTTTTTTATTTGTTTTACAAGCGCTAAACCTCTTGGCAGAGTATTAATAAATTCCTGCACAGTACTATCACCCGTCTTATACACTGAAAATGGAATCCCTGTTTTTTCAAGAATTTTCCTTAAACCCCAAAATTGGATATTACTCGGAGTATCAATTTCTACAGACCCAAGCATAAATGCTTTAGCATCTTTTCCTTGATATTCGATTTGCTCTTTAAGCGCCTTTTCTATTTCAGTTATATCACGATTTTGAGGATTATTAGGGTTTAAGTGATTTAATGTAATCCCCTTTTTACCGACAATTCCTACGGCTGTGCATTCTCTGATACAATCTGTCGCTGCAATATTCGTTGTAATTGTTTGATTTAAAGTCCAAGGTTCATCTACAATACATTTTCTGCCAAGCGTTTTTTCAATATCAAGAAACTCTGCTATTGAAATTGGCTTTACCCTAAATCCGCTTGCATCTTCTAAATAATCAGATGTTTTAGGGAAATTATTTACAGCGCCGTCTTTTGTCCGTCTTGAAAACCACACGGAAGAAGTGTTATATGGGTAATAAAAATCCCAATTTATAAAATTTTTACACTTATTATTTTCACCAAAATCGTAAGCAGAAACTCTATTTAATCTGCGTTTATCTCCCGATTCTCCTAAATACTCATAAAATCTTGCCTGTACATTTTTTACTCCGCTTTCACTATTTTCATCTATTTTTAGTCGTTTTAATAAATAATTATCTTTATCTCTAAAGGTAAAAATGCGAGTGTTTATCGTACCTCTTGTAACATCAACAATATCGAGCGCCTCAGCCTTTTGGGGAGTATTAATTCCATTCCTTTTCAAATGCGTAATAGCACCTTTAGTCAGCCTGAGACCATTTCTTACAGATGTAAATTTTAGCATAATTCCACCAATATTTCCTTTATACAGCTATAAAGTTTAATTTTTTGGTGTAATTGCCAAATAATCTATATGTTTTACGAAAAATTTACATTTTAAAAACATAAGAAAATTTCAAAAGAATTATTATTTAGAATTTTTCAACCTCTTTTTATTAATACCTGTTGCCAAAGTTTTGGAATGTATTTTGCAGCATAATCTGATTTACATTGTAAACAGGAATCCCGTCTTGTTGTTTTACCGCACTGTCTTCGGTTTCTTTAAGCTGTTGATTTCTGCTTATATTACTGTTTATTGTGTTTACAAGATTTAATAAGCAGGTATTCTGTTCTTCTTCAGGGTAAGTTAAGCAGGTATCATAGCCTTTTTTAAAATACTCTTTTTGTTTAATCCAAAACCCTTGTTTGTTTAAAGTATCATTCTGACACTCTTCACTTAACTTCACCAGCACCTCTTGAGGAATTTTCTTCAAATACAAATTTTCCGGGGCAACCTGACGCCAATATAGTAAAAATTTTTCATCTTCATCATAATTCAAATCGTAATTTGCCTTTTTAAGAAGATAGTTTGTTTTTTGCTTATTATATTTTATTTTTATATCTACATCATTTGAATTTTCACCATTTAACAAGGCATTGATTTCATCTTCAGACAGTTTTTTTACTTTTTTATTATTTATACTTATGATTTCAGCTCCGGGAGTAATTTTTACAACATCAGCAGAGGAGGATGGAATAACTTCCAAAACATAGCTTTTTTTTGTATAAATATCTTTGATTGCAGTGATACCGACACCTTCAGTATTTTCACCAGCTAAGACGTTTAAACTAAACAACCCAATAATTACAGCAGAAGACATTAAAATTTTGTTTATTTTAACCATATTACCCCCATACTTATCACCTGTAATTATTTATACTACAATTTTTTATTATAAACAAGGCTGTTATTATTCTAGAAACAGCAATCCGTCCGCCGGTGCCCCCCCCCGACGGACGGGATTAAATTAATTAAACCAATCAACTTTTCTTGTTGTGTACATAATCAGTGCCATAACAGCAAACAAAACTAAACTGCCGATAAGCAGAGAGAAATCTTCTATAGCAAGTAATACATAGAAGAAAATATACAACATAAGCATAATGCCGGATATTATAAGTGCAAATTTCTTATCCTGTTTCGCTGTAATTATATTGTAAGTATACAATCCAATGAGAGTAATAGTCATAATTGCTGCAATTGTATATGCTGCCCAGAACGCCATAAGTTCTGAACAAGATATCAAAAGCAGATAAAATATTAACATAGCACCTCCCATCATTAAATATTGAAGTTGGTGAATAGGTCTTTTTTTCTCGGCAGCAATTTCAAATATAAAGAACGCCAAAAATGTCAGAGCCAAAAAGAGAACTGCATATTTTAATGCTCTGGAAGCCATTCTGTAATTATCTACAGGGGTTATAAATGATACTCCTGCTTGCGGAGTTTCAAAGGAGGATACAGCTATTGCAGGCATTGTCCACTCTCCCTCAAACCCATCATCACGAACTTCTTTTTCTTTTGGAAGGAAATTACCGATAAACTCAGGATTTGCCCAATTGCCTTCTATTTCTATTGTATTATACTGACCATTCGGAACCACAGATATGCTGTCACTTCCGCGAAGCTGATATTTTATTTCAAAAGGGATTATTTTAGCACTAGAATTTACCCGTTTAGTATATTCAGTAGAATTAACGTGCTCAAACTCTTTTGAAAAAAACTTTACCTCTGGCGAAGATACAAACCCTTTAGAATCAGAAACTTTAAATTCCAAAGTTGTATCAAGATTATTAATATTGCCGTACGTGTTTTTAAAATCTCCTTTTATTAACACATCCGCCGTATAAACAGGAACTTTGAACATGCCTTTTTTACGATATTCAGTATTTGCAAGAATTTCAATATCATAATTATTCAAGGCTAACTCTTTAGTTGTAAATTCGCCTTTTTTGCCAGGAATCTTTACATTAACGCTAGGAGCATTTATAACTTGTACTCCTGCCCATGCCTGTTTAACTTTTGCAATAGCTTCTCTTTGATAGTTCTCCCTATCGTCAAGAAGTCCATAAATAAACATTATAGGTATTAACAATAGTAGCAGCATACCTAAAACAATATAGAATTTTTTGATTTTACTGTTCATTTTAGGTTTAAAATTACAATATGATTTTAATTCTAAACTATTTTCTTCATTTGCCATAACAGTCCTCCTTGCTGCCTCGTAATTTATTTTTTATTATTTTTTAATAAAATATCCAAATTTGCAATGTCATTCCATAAAATATTTACATTGCTTAATATTTAAATTGAGTAATCTAAACCATACTTTGTGTATAATTCGTTATAGAATTTTTTATTTTTGTATAAATTTTTATCAGTAAGTACCATTGGCAATCCGAAATTAAACGGATGAGTTTTTTCCGGCTTAGGTTCCTGTGCAGCTAGCTCGATATATTCCTGCACAAGTTTGTTTGTTTCATTAAACATCCTTCTTATAAAATCTATATTATTTTTCTTCTCCATTTCAATTAATTCTTTTGCTCTTACAGCCAAATCCCTAAATGCTGCAGATTTGTCTTTGGCAATCATATTTAGAGTATCATCACGTTCGGAATACCGTGTAATATAAGGAACAAATTTGTATTTAGAATGAAAATATACAGCACTGCCTCTGGAATATATTTCAAACCGTTTGGATTTATTTTCATTCATCAGCATAACACTAAATAAACGTAAAATTTCGCCAAACCCGTATCCTTTACGCCTGTAATCATCCAGAACTTCAATCATATTTCCCATAAAATTATGAGAATCTTTCTCCATAAGCACAATTTCATACCCCATAAGTTTGTCTAATGAATTTTTTAATTCAATAACCCATCTTCCAAACCCATCCCAATAGTCCTTTATATTAACAGAAATATTTCCAAATATTTTGTTGTCAAAATCACAGCAGCTAAAAACTTTTCTGTCGTCATTTATGCCTAAACTCCGCCATTCTACTTTTTGAGGAGTTTTTTTTATATTCCAATATTTTGCAGGTTTAATATTCATATTAAATTTAAAACCAATAAAAAAAAATTTGCTTCACTCTTTGTCTAAAAGAGCTTTGTGAATATCAAAACGTGTAATAATACCATCAATATTGTTATTAAAATCAGTTACAACGAGAGCTTCCGCAGAATTTGCATGAAGCCTGAAATACGCTTTATACAAACTATCATCTTTAGAAATTTTTATAGGAGAAGGCTCCATAATATATAAAACAGCAGTTGTTTCGTTTATTCCCTGAAAAACAGCATCTTCAATACTGTCTCTTGTAATTATTCCGCATAACTTACCTTTAGAGTTTATAACAGGAAACATATTATGTAGGGAAGTTTCAAATTTTGATTTAACATCTTCTAGTGTACAATCTTTTTTAACTGTCTCTATTTGACTGCTCATAAAATCTTTAACTTTTAATCTTGCCAGCAGATTAGATTTGTCCGATTTTACAGAATTTAAAATAAGCATTGCATAAATAGGCTTATGCCCAAGCTTTTCTGCAATTAAATCTGCAATAGCAGCAGCGAGCATTATCGGTAAAATATGACTGTAACCGCCTGTCATTTCAAAAACCATAACAACAGCAGTAATTGGTGTCCTTGCAACTGCTGAAAGAAATGCGCCCATTCCTATAAGCGCCATTGCAGCAGGATCAACCGAAAATCCTGCAAAATCGCAAAGAACACCTGTAATATCCCCGAGAAACGCACCAAGCATAAGCATTGGCAAGAAAATTCCACCGGCTGCGCCTGAGCCGAAACAAAACGGAGTAATAAAAAATTTACCAATAAAAATAACAATAATTGAAAATAAGGTAAACTTGTGAGCGAGAAGAGCATCCACACCTAAATTTCCAGAAGATAAAACATATGGAATAAACAAACCGACAATCCCTGTAAAAAATCCAGCAATACCCGGTTTTATCCAGTTAGGAATTTTATTTAGCTTTTCAAAAAATATATTATTAAGAAAAATAACTTTCGCAAATAAAACGCCTAAAATCCCTGATACTGCCCCTAATATAATACAAGCCGGAATATTTTTGATTGTAACCGCAACTGTGGCTTCCGGAATAGTAAACGAAGGGTTTTCACCAAGAAAATGCCTGGCAAGCGAAGATGCACAAACAGTTGCAACAAGGACAGGAAACAAAACAGACGGCGAAAATTTATTTAAAAGCTCTTCTAAAACAAAAATCGTACCTGCAATAGGAGCATTAAAAGTTGCCCCTATAGCAGAACCCGCACCAGCGGCAATAAGTCTTTCCTGGTCGGTACCTTTCATTTTAAACATTTTTCCGACAAGCGCCCCGGCTCCGGCGCCCAACTGAACGCTAGGTCCCTCTCTTCCTAATGATAAGCCGGTGCCAATCCCTGCTGCTCCGGCCAAGAATTTAACAATTATACTTCTTACACGAGTTAAATTGCCCATTCGTGCCAGAGTCATTTTTACATAAGGAATACCGCTGCCTTTTGTCTCTGGCGCAAATTTAAATACTAAAAACCCGGATATCAGGCCGCCTAAGGTTGTTATTAACGGAAAAATTAGAAACTTCGACGAAAATGATAAACCGTTTAATCTTTCCTGGATAAAATTAAAGAGTTCTGTAATACTGAATTTAAAAAGAATCACCAATCCGCCTGAAATTATTCCCGCAAGAACTGCCTGAATTATTATCCTGCTTCTTAGTATTTCTTGAAAAAAATACTCGGTATTTTTATACAAATTTTTACTTGAAAACATACTTATACATCAAATCTGATTTCAATAACTACAATCTAAAACAAATTATAATATAAATAACAGTTCATGTTTTCAATACAAAATATTTTGCGTTTTATAATTTATTAATTTTTGTTAAAATTAATTAGAAAAATAACAAAAAAAAATATTTATATTTTTAAAACAAAAAAAAACAATTAAGGAGTCAAAATGCAAATTAATAAAATAAATAACCATACTCAATCTTCAAATAATACAAATTTTAAAGCAAGACTTTTCGGAATAAACGGACAGGAAATTAAAAGCTTTCAGCACGGAGCAGAGAAAATTATGGCAAACCGCGGAAGCAAAAAAACTGAAATTTTTATAAATAATTTTATAAGTACAAAAAATGGTTATGAAGGATATAAAAATGAAATTGATTTAACTATAAAAAACCCTTTATTTGGAGCACAAAGGTTTATTCAAAATATATTCCACCCGACAAATACGCCAATAAAGGGTGATTATAACAGCGAACTATGGCACATGGATTTATTGACCGGCTTAAAATCAAACAATTGTAAAGACTTGGAAAATAAAGCACTAAGATTGTCTTTATTAAAAAAGATTAAGGCTGGACTCAAAGGTTATGATAATGAAAATGGGGATTCATTAGTACCTGTGGATATTTTAGCAGAAAGACTCCTTTTTATAAGACCTGAAGCGCACGGTTTCTCCTTTGATCGGATAAAAGATTTTGAACAAATTGCAAAAAAACTTCTAAACGAGATAATAAATAACGGGATAAAAAATATAAAACTATAAACAGTTATTATAAAAAAGTGTATTCAACTAACACAATGTTTCAATGCCTATATTTTCAGCGGCTTTTTAAAAATAGTGTAAAGTTTTGTAACAAATATTTTTAAATGCGCAATTTTGCGATGTAGATATACTTTATATATATGTAATTAATAAACAGCATACAACTCCAAACCTTTCATACAACCTACACACTAACCTTCTACACATGAGGAATTATGAAAAAAATTCCAAACCTTTCTTTTCGAAAGGTTTTTTTTTGCATTAAAAATTTAAGCTATACTCAGCAAAACTTAAACGGGGATACCCTTCTAATGCCGGCTGGACTTAAGGTTTAAAATTGTTATAATTATAAATATGGAAAATATAAATGTTTCACGAATAATAGCAGGTCTGCAGGGACAAAACCTATATACAGGAATAAAAACAGCGGAAACAAATATTGCAGGGTCTAATACCGGGTTTTCTGCCCCGCAGTCAAATGCACAGGAAATAATCAGAGAAATTCAGCTTAATACAATTACTACACAGCAGCAATTAAAAATGAACTATTTAGCAAGCCAAGAGCGTTCTGCATATATAAAGATGCTGCTTAATCTTCCGCAATCGCTGGCTGAACTTATGCTGCAGCTTCAAAGAAACCGTATCGCACGCGGCAGCTTAATGAATAATCTTCAATTTATGCAAATTTTCAATGATACAGAAGAGATAAAACAACTCTTACAGCAAACAACAAGAAATAACCAGTCAGTACAATTACAACAATTGCAGCAGCAAATGGATCTTATATTCAGCGGTTTAATAAGGCTTAATGACGTAGCATCAATAATACGCGCAAATTCAAGAGCCGCAATGACACAGCTTATTGCAGTTATGACTAATGCCTCTAAACAGGGGATTGATAACGGCCAAATACTTGAAACGATGAATTTACTTAATTCTTGCGTTTCAATGCTTGATGATAATAATCCGCAGGCAACACTCAAAAGTCTTATGCTGCTATATCTTCCTTGGCTCCCCTTGCCGCAGGGAGTGGGATTTGAACTTGAAGTAGGAGCTCCGCCGGATGAAAGTGAAGGAAGTGATTCCGTTATTACTGTACTTATACAAACAAAAAATTACGGTAACGTTAAAGGTTCTCTTACTCTTACAACGTCAAATTCTATTGATGTACTTATTTTATGTTCGGAAGAGTTCCCTAAGGAATTGCTTCACAAACGTTTAACTGAAGAAATGAAAAATAATTCAGTTCATACAAATATAGATATCGAAGTACTTATTACAAAACAAGAAGAAGCTGACGAACATCAAGCTAAAGTTAATCTTTCTGCTGCAAACGAACTGAACCCATACTTGCTTTTGATGGCACATTCTTTTATCCGGCACACCATAATTATAGATAATAACTGTACAGTAAATGCTCAACCGGCAGCTTAGTTTCTCTCTTAAGATTATACTATCTATTGCTAGTTAAACAGCAAGCGATAGTAAAATAGCCGATGTACTGTAAATAATACTGTCCTCCTTGGAAACATAGATAATCGTATTTGATAGGTTACCAGCAGTAAATATGCCAAATAACAGGTATTGAGTTGAGTTTATATATTCTTCAGTTTCTGTAAAAGTTTATTCTTACACTCAGATAATTCGGCTCCAGCGCACAATAAGAACCGTTCCCCAATACCCGTCTTTGCAATCTTGTTTTTACAAGTAATCTTTCTCTTCTTATATGCATGGAGTATTTTCTTCGCTGGGCACGATACCTGAAGGAGAATTACATTCTCCTATTTGTTCATCAACATTGTTATCACTATCGTTACTATCTGGTACACACACAATACCATTCCACTTGCAGCAATCTATAAAGTTGTGGTTTTGTATTTCTTCATTTGGTGTACATTTACTTCCATCCCAATGTGTACCACCAGAGCAATTATTGTTATTCTTAGTTGCTCATTTCTTTCTTTATTTAAGTAATTTGCAACTAATTATTTGACATGTACAATTGAAAAAGGCGCCAAACTCGCAGCAATTTATAAAAATTTATATCTAAAGACCCCGGGTTATATATAAATTTTTATATATGAATATCAAATTTATTAATTTTTGTAACAATAAACTAAAAAAAATGGACTTTTCCTTAATCTTTCTTAACAAAAGGGTTGAATTTATATAGGCAGTATGATATATTGATGATATACAGATTATATATCCAATGTGTATCACCCAGCCCCAGGCACTGATTAAAACTAATACAGGTGCTCTTTTGGAGGCTTAGTTTGCAATGAAAAAATAGGAGTTTAATAGTATGACAAATCATTTTCCCCACAAATCTCAATTAGAAAAAGCAAAAAATCTCTCTCCAGTGATCAAAACTAAAAATGAAGAAACAAAGTTTTTATCTTCACCATTAAAAAACAGAACTTTTACTGCAATCCTTCCGCAAAGTGATTTTGCACGTTATATCAAACGCGTTTATTCATACAAGTCTCTTTCTGCAAAAGAAGAAGCAGAAATTACCGCAAGGATCAAATCAGGAGATAAGGAAGCAAAAAAAATACTTGTAAATGCTAATCTAAAACTTGTATTTACCATAGCTAAAAAAAGTATTCACATGTCTAAAATTCCTTATATTGATTTGATTCAAGAAGGGAATTTAGGACTTATGGTTGCTGTAGAAAAATTTAACCCGGATTTAGGTTATAGGTTTGCAACTTATGCAGGGTGGTGGATTAAGCAAGCCATGTTTAAAGCTATTTCAGAACAGGCTTATTGTATGAAAATCCCTGTTTATGTACAGGAAACATTGTCAAAATATTCTAAAATCAAAGCAGATATGGAGCGTGCGTATGACTGTAAAGTTAAAACAGAGGATGTTGCTAAAAAAATGAATATTGAGCCGGAAAAGATTGTTTCTTATCTTTCAGCATACAATGCAAGTTTATCTATAGAAAGCAGTTTTGAAGGCAAAGATGGCAGTGAAATAAGTCTTAGCGAACTGTTAAAGGATGAAAATGCAAGTCTTGAAACAAGTCTTGAATACGAACGTTTGAAGCATGATATTAATGTTGTGATTTCAACATTAAAGGAACGTGAGCAAGATGTTGTAAGGATGAGATTTGGGCTTGAAAATACTGCAAGAAAGACACTTGAAGAAATTGGTAAAATATTTGGAGTTACTAAAGAATGCATACGCCAGACAGAGGCAAGGGCACTGAATAAAATAAGAGTAAGCGGATTGCTAAATTGTTATGCTGATTAAAAGACAATTTAAAAGTCTGGCATAATTCATTTATTATGCCAGACTTATAGTATTTAGGGAGGCACATGTCCCGGCGTAAAATAACGATGATGATATTCTGAGCAGCGGCAGTTTTTGTGTTTTGCAGGAGAATTTTGCATTTTTCTTGCCGCAGCTTCTCTCAGTAATGCCATTTGTGTTAATATGTAAATAACTAATTTATGGAATTAAAAGACGACTCAGGCAAATTATTTTACGTCGGCGGATGTGTCCGTGATGAAATTCTTGACCTTCCATCTGTAGATATTGATGTATGTTACGAAGGTGATGTAATAGACTACGTTCTTGCCAGGAATTATACAATTATAAAAGCACAAAAAGATATACGTACTGTAAAAGTTTTAATCGACGGCAGGGAAATTGATTTTGCTTCAACAAGAAAAGAAATTTATCCTAAACCAGGGCATTTACCTGTTACTATTAAAACCGGCTGTCCATTGAAAGACGATTTAACAAGACGGGATTTTACAATTAATTCTATAGCCAAGTCGGTTAAAACTGGTCAAATTTTTGACCCGACAGGCGGATGCAAAGATATAAAAACTAAAATACTTCGCGTTCATCACGATAAAAGTTTTATTGATGATCCAACAAGAATTATAAGAGGACTTAAGTTTTCTTTAAGGTTTGGATTCAAATTTGACCCGCATACAGAGGATTTAAAAAACGAGTACTTAAATAATGTAAATTATGATATGAGTTTTTCCCGGTTGAAAAAAGAGCTGATTGATTGTTTTAATCTTAATTTTGATGAAGCTCTGGAAAGATTTATTAACGAAGGAATGTATAAACTGCTTACAAGTACTCTGCCGCAAAAGCCTCTTATATCAATTAAATCAATTGTTAATGAGTTTAAAATTTCATCTCCCTGGCTTTTATATCTGGGAAGTACTGATTTAAGCAGACTTTCTTTAACAAAAACTGAATCTAAAATAATAAACGGTTTAAAAAAGATAAGGCAGAGTAAAAATCCTTTGCTTGAGTGTACAAAATCCGAGGTGCAAACAGTTTTACTCTGGACAATATATGATAATCCTGAGCAAGGTCTTTATTATTTAAGAAATCGTGAAAAAATTAAACCATTTATAACTGGTAAAGAATTATTGCATCTTGGTTTAAAAGGAAAACAAATCGGTAAAGTAATGGAGTTAATTCAGGAAGCAAGGTTTAAAAATCCAAAACTAAACCTTGATGACGAATTATCCATTGTAAAAACATTCCAAGATCGCTTATAATGTACAAGTTTTGTTACTGCTTTTTATGCCGCGGAGCGGCAGTAGGTGACTTAATTCCGCGGGATTTTACATTCTTTTTGCCAAACTGCTGAGGTGCTTGATTGTACGAGGTTTGTATCCGTCTTACGCTGTAAACTTCCGGCAATGATTGAATTGCTGTCATAACTTTTCTTAAAGTATCTATATTATCAAGCTCTATTCCAAGTTCAATTATTCCTACTTTATTTCGCGTTTTACAGTTAGCATAGTTAATATTTGTATTGTTATCGGCAATTACGGAGATAATATCTTTTAAAAGTCCCATTTTTTCAGCTGTTTCAACGCGTATAGTAGTTGAATATGTTTTATCAACGTGGTGTCCTGACCAGCGTATATCAAGCAGTCTCTCAGGAGGAATATCATCTAAGGTTTTGCAGTCCAAACGGTGTACTGTAACTCCTTTAGAGCGGGTAACAACGCCGACAATCGGCTCGCCGGGTATAGGAGAACAGCAGCGGGCAAAACTGTATAAAAGCCCCTCAAGTCCTATTATATCTTTTTCCGAAGCTTTATGACGTTTGCCGGAGAATTTGGGTTCCTGCGGCTTTGCCGGTTTCTTCAGGCGGTTAATAATTTTATTAACGGTTGTTTCACCATACCCAAGCGCCGCAAAAAGGTCATCTGCTGAAATGTAATTCATTTGATGAGCAACTTTTTCGAACTCGCCGTTTTTCATATACTCATCAAAAACTACCTTGGTAAGTTCGTGCTCAAGATTTGCTTTTCCTAGTTCAATATGGTCTTCGCGTTTGTTCTTTTTATACCATTGCCGGATTTTAGAAATAGCTTGTTTAGTGACAACAAAATTAAGCCAGTCAAGCCGCGGGGCTGAGACTTTTGAAGTTAGAATTTCAACTATATCGCCGTTCTTAAGTTTTGTATCAAGCTGGACAATTCTGCCGTTAATAAGTGCGCCTACGGTTCTGTTACCTACATCCGAGTGGATGCGGTATGCAAAATCAACAGGTGTAGCATTTGCTGGTAAGTCAATAACATCACCCTGCGGAGTAAACGCAAATACCTGGTCGGAGAATAAATCTAATTTAACTGCATTTACAAAATCTTCTGCATCTTGGGATTCTTTGTTGTATTCAACAAGCTTTCTCATCCATGAGAATTGTTTGTCAATATTAGAATCTGCTCTTTGAACACCTTTTTCTTTATACCTCCAGTGAGCTGCAACCCCGTATTCTGCTATTTCGTGCATTGCCCAGGTTCTTATCTGGACTTCAAGCGGTTTTTGCCGGGGACCTATAACGGAAGTGTGTAACGACTGATACATGTTGCTTTTAGGCATTGCTATATAATCTTTAAACCGCCCGGGAATAGGTTTAAAGCGCTGGTGAATTAGCCCAAGTACTTCATAGCATTCTTTTTCCGTATCTACAATTACGCGGACTGCTGTTATATCGTACAGATCATGGAAGGCTATATTTAAGCGTTTCATCTTGTTGTAAATAGAATAATAGTGCTTAGCCCGCCCGGTAATTTTAGCGTTAATTCCACTCTTTTGTACGTCTTTTGAAATGCTTTCAATAAGGAGTTTTACTGTCATTTCGCGCTCGGTTTTCTTCTGAGAAACCAGCTGAGCTATTTCGTAATATTTATCAGGATGCAGGTATCGAAGCGACAAATCTTCTAATTCAGCCTTAATTTTACCAACCCCCAGGCGGTTGGCAAGCGGTGCAAATATATCCAGGGTCTCCTGTGCTATTTTCTGCTGTTTTGCGGGTGTCATATAGTTAAGTGTCCGCATATTGTGAAGTCGGTCTGCAAGTTTTAAAAATATAATCCTGACATCAGATGCCATTGCAATAAACATACGTCTGAAGTTTTCTGCCTGCCGTTCTTCCGTGGATTTGAACTGGAGTTTCCCGAGCTTTGTAACACCCTGGACAAGGTTTAAAACATCTTCGCCGAATTTTTCTTTAAGTTCTTCAGGTGTAGTATCCGTATCTTCAAGAATATCGTGCAAATACCCAGCCATAAGAGTGTGTTTATCGGCTCTTAAGGATACTAAAATTTTTACAACTTCAATTGGATGTATAATATAAGGCTCTTCTGAGACACGATACTGCCCGTGATGCAGCTTTTTGGCATACTCAAATGCTGCTTCAATTTCTTTTATGTCATCGTCAATGTAATGCTCTGCTATTAGTTGATTTCTGACTTCATCAAAGGATATTACTTTATCGTCCATAATTACAATAATACTGATTTTTCAGTAAAAATTCAAGTAAGAACTAAAATTTCATTTAATCAGGGGGGTAAACATGAGGGGTAAAATACATATAAGTCTGAATGAGAGTTATCCTTACAAATTCAAGTTTGTACATTGAAGATAAGATTTGAAAATATTGTATTTTTGTTTATGTTAAAATGAGGGTATAAGTAAATAAAATGAGGAAATTAGACTATGACAGAAAAAACAATACATCAGCCGGCTTCTGCCTTAGAAAATATCCGGCAGACAAGAATACAAAAACTTGCGGAGCTTGCGGACAAAGGTGTAAATCCATATCCGTACGCTTTTGACAAAGATGCCGATGCAAAATTTTTGCAAGATAAATATAAAGATCTTCCTGCCGGAGAAGAAACTGAAGATACTTATTCAGTAGCCGGAAGAGTTATGGCGATGAGAAATTCCGGCATGTTTATTGACCTTATGGATCCTACAGGCAAAATCCAGATTTTTTCCCACAAAGAAAATCTGGACGAGGATACTATGAAAATTCTTAAACTCATTGACCTTGGTGATATTGTAGGCTTTACAGGAACAATAAGAAGAACTCCGCGCGGGGAATTGTCTATTAAAGCGGTGTCTTTAAGAGTCCTTTCCAAATCGCTTCTTCCGCTTCCAAACAAACAAATTTCGGAAGAAAAGAAAGAACAATTGAAATCACACACCACACTTACTGATGTGGAAACAAAATACCGCCAGCGTTATGTTGATTTGATTGTTAATGAACAAACCCGCGATACATTCAGAAAAAGAAGTCTTATTATTCAAAAAATAAGAGAATATTTAACAAAACAAGGGTTTATAGAAGTTGAAACTCCAATGCTTCATACGCAAGCAAGCGGGGCTAATGCAAGACCTTTTATCACCCATCACAATGCTCTTGATATGGATTTAACTTTAAGAATTGCGCCGGAATTACACTTAAAAAGAATTATGGTCGGCGGACTGAATGAAAAAATCTTTGAATTAAGCAGATGTTTTAGAAATGAAGGTATTGATACGAGACACAACCCTGAATTTACAATGATTGAACTTTATCAGGCGTATGTAGATTACAATGAAATGATGGTTTTAACTGAAAATCTTGTAAGTTCAGTTGCGCAAGAGGTTCTTGGTACAATGAAAATCCAATATGGTGATAATATTATTGACTTAACTCCTCCGTGGGATAGAAAAACAATGCTTGGTTCTATAAAAGAGTTTACTGGTATTGATTTTAATGAATTTTTCACGGCAGAAGAAGCAATTGCTGCCGCAAAGAAACTTCATGCTCCCGTAGAAGATACCGATAACTGGGGGCAGGTTGTAGAGAAAGTCTTTGAAGTCACGGTTGAGCCTACTCTTATCCAGCCTTGCCACATAATAGACTATCCGCGTGAAATTTCACCGCTTGCAAAGATTCACAGAGACAATGACCGGCTTACTGAACGGTTTGAGACAAGAGTAAACGGATGGGAGATTGCAAATGCGTTTTCAGAACTTACGGATCCGATTGACCAGCGCTACAGATTTGAAGCTCAGGCGCTTGCAAAGGCTAACGGCGATGAGGAAGCTATGTCTTATGATGAAGATTATGTAACAGCACTTGAATATGGACTTCCGCCGACAGGCGGCATGGGGATGGGCATTGACAGACTTGTAATGCTTTTGACTAATTCTCCGACAATAAGAGATGTAATTATGTTTCCAACTTTAAAAAATGCTGCTAACAGCTAGACAAATGAGTAAAAATCTATGGATATTAAAAAACGTGTGTTATATAACACACGTTTTTTATTTACTTGTATCCCAAAGTTCATCATCGTAATGAACAAGTTCCAAGTGACCGATTATTATTGTATCCCCGTTTTTTATACCTTTTTTCTTGAGTTCATCAAAAACACCCATAGAGGTTAATATATTTTGAAGCCTTACTACTTGTTCAGTATTTCTTGCGTCTGTAACTCCTGCAAGGCGGTTAATTTTTCCGCCGGTTACAATAAATCCGTCTTTTGCAAATTTTGTTATCTCAAAACTACTGTCATCATTATCATACGCGCCGGTATCTTCTTGAATATCTATTTCAAAATTCGGTTTGGGAATTTCATCAATTTTTCTTTCAATAAAATATAAAAGCTCCTGCAAATTTTCTCTTGTAACCGCAGAAATAACAAAAACATCGTTAGATACTTGTGTAAACTCGTTTTTCCATCTTTCGCGGACAGCTTCTTCAACGGCATCCGACTTATTAAGAACGGTTATTTGATAAAGATTTTTAAGCCGCTCTGAGTGTTTGGCAAGCTCATTATTAATAATTTTATAGTTTTCAAGCGGATTTGGCGCAGTCATATCTACTATATGGAGCAAAAACCTGCAGCGTTCAACGTGGCGTAAAAATTCATGCCCAAGTCCGACTCCTTCGCTTGCGCCTTCTATTAACCCCGGGATATCAGCAATTACATAAGCGCCATTGTCGGATTTTTTTACAACTCCCAGATTGGGAACAAGTGTTGTAAACGGATAGTCCGCAATTTTGGGTCTTGCAGAGCTTACGGCACTAATAAATGTTGATTTGCCTGCGTTTGGCATTCCAAGAAGTCCTACATCTGCAATAAGTTTTAATTCAAGCTCCAAAACTCTTTCAATACCCGGTTCTCCTGGTTCACAGAACTGCGGAGCTTTTCTGTTGGCAGTTGCAAAACGTGCATTGCCGCGCCCGCCGCGTCCGCCCTTTGCCGCAAGCAGTGTCTGCCCGTCTTCGGTTAAATCACCTATTATATTTCCTGTTTTTGTGTCTCTTACAACTGTACCAAGCGGAACTTTTATATATAAATCATCGGCGCCTGCCCCGTGCATTCCTTTAATTCCGCCGTTTTCTCCATTATTGGCTTTGTATACAGACTTATGCTTAAAATCCATAAGAGTTGAAATATGTTCATCGGCAATAAGGTAAATATCACCGCCGCGCCCGCCGTCACCGCCTGCTGGTCCGCCTTTATCCACATACTTTTCACGGCGCCATGCTACCATTCCGTTGCCGCCCTTGCCTGAAACTATTCTTATTTTTGCTTTATCAAGAAATTTCATTTTTTAATTCGCTTTTGTATTATAATGCTACTATGAACACAACAAAAAATACATTATTTTCTAATAAACCTGTTACAATTGACGAAAACTCTATTATAATGGCTCTGGAATCAAGCTGTGATGAGACTGCCGGGGCTATAGTAAAAGGAGGCCGCGAAGTTCTTGCAAACGTTGTAGCATCTCAAATTAAGACTCATGAAGTATACGGCGGGGTCATTCCTGAAATTGCTGCCCGCGAACACTTGGAAGCGGTAAATTCTGTTATAGATGAAACGTTTAAGCAGGCAGGTCTTAAGCCTGATGATGTAACAGCATTTGCAGGCACTGTAGGTCCAGGGCTGGTAGGCTGCCTGCTTGTAGGGTTAAATGCTGTTAAAACACTTGCGCTTGTTCATGACAAACCTTTTATTGGAATTAACCATTTACACGCCCACATCAGTGCTAATTTTATAGATACAGATTTAGAGCCACCGTTTATAGCACTCTTGGTGTCTGGCGGGCATACACAGATTATAGAAGTTAAATCTTATTCTGAGATGAATATAATTGGAGAAACAATAGACGACGCTGTAGGCGAAGCGTATGATAAAGTAGCAAGACTAATCGGACTGCCGTACCCAGGCGGACCAAAGCTGGATAAACTTGCGCAAACAGGTAATCCAAAAGCATTTCCGCTTCCTCAGGCAAAAATTGGAGAATATGACTTTAGCTTCAGCGGTTTAAAAACTGCTGTATTTAGGCTTGTAAAGAGCTTTGACGGGACAGAGCTGCCGGTTAATGATATTTGCGCATCTTTTCAAGAGTGCGTAAGTGAAACCCTTTTGAAAAAAGTTAAAAAAGCGCTTGTTGATAAAGAGTATAAGACTGTAGTGCTTGCCGGCGGTGTTGCTGCAAATAGTGAAATAAGAAGAAAGATTTTTAATTTAGAGGCTGAGGGGTATAAGGTATACGCTCCTGCAATGAAATATTGCACAGACAACGCCTCTATGGTTGCAAGCTGTGCATGTTTATTTGAAAATTCTTTAGATGATATAAATGTGGAAGTTTTTTCAAGAGCGTAATTATTTAAATACGGATTAGTTGTATTTAAATAAATATTATAAAATGTAACAATCTGTTTTTTAAGCTTGATAAAATTCCATAATATATGTCACAATTGGGATAGAAAGGATTTCGGCTATGGGGATTAAGCCTTGGACTGATTATTTTTTAGATTTAGCTAAAACTTGCGCTTCTCGTTCTAATTGTTTACGCGCAAACGTTGGAGCAGTAATCGTAGGCGAAGATAAAAAAATTAAGGCAACCGGCTACAACGGCACCCCTAGCGGTGTTGAATCTTGTTATGAGCGAGGTGTGTGCTACAGAATCAAAAACAACATCCCTTCCGGCACTAAATACGAAACCTGCCGCTCAATCCATGCTGAACAAAACGCAATTATTCAAGCAGGTCAAGACAGGTGCAAAGGCGCAACTATGTATATTTGGGGGCACGATATTATTTGTATTTTGTGTAAACGTTTTATTATTCAAGCCGGAATTAAAGATGTTTATCTTAGAAAAGATGAAAACTCTCCAATAGTACATGTTTCTTCCGAGGATATAAAAAAAGAATTAGAGGAATAAATTTCTCTTTTGTGTATAATTTAATTCTGCTTTCACTTTGCGTATAGGTAAAATTATTTTTATCACTCTATCCCCTACTTTACCAAAATTATTGTTTGAAATAAAATATTAATGTCGTTTAAATAAGCAGAGGTTAAATATGAAGATACTGTTTGCGTCAGCAGAAGTTGCGCCGTTTTCGAAAGCCGGCGGTCTTGCGGATGTTGTAGGAAGTCTGCCTAAAGCACTGGAGAGGGATGCTGAGATAGCAATATTTACTCCGCTCCACGGATGCATTGATGTTGATAAATGGGAGATTAAAGAACTTGATAACTCTCTTATGTGGATATCCTTCCAGGAACGTCCGCAGAGGTTCAGGTTATTTATGTGCAAACTTCCAGGCACAAATATTAATGTATTTTTTGTTCATAACGATTGGTATTTTTCCTGTTTTAAGGAAGTTTATCCCAAATGGCTTGATCCAAGATACGAACACGAAAGATATATAGCGTTTTCTTTGGCGGTTTTGGAGTATGCTAAACAGCTTAATTTTAAAGCTGATATAATTCATTCTAACGATTGGCACACAGCAATGATACCTTTGTATATTAAAGCGAATTACAAATTTGACGATTTCTGGTGCAGAGCAAAGAACGTTTTTGAAATACATAATCTTGCATATCAAGGAGTATGGTTTGACGATGTTGTAGATTTTGCTAATATGCGGCGCGATATAGTTTATAATGAATGGGGCTGTGAACACTGGGGACGTGTTAATTGGATGAAGGGAGCCATTAATTACTCTGATAAAATAATTGTTGTATCACCCAAATACGCTGAGGAAATTTTAACCCCTGAATATGGTGAAGGAATGGATTATACCTTAAGAGGGCAGACACATAAGCTTGTCGGTATTTTAAACGGTATTGACTATGATGTTTACAATCCTAAGACTGATAAGAATTTAGTAAAGAAATATGATAAAAAATCATTAAAAAATAAAGAAGCAAACAAGAAAAAAGTCTGCGAGTTTTTTGGTTTAAGATACAACCCTGAGCGTCCGCTTATTGCGTTTATTTCTCGTCTAGTACCGCAAAAAGGGCTTGATTTAATCAGGCAGGTAGAGAACGAGCTTAAATATATGGATGCAGATTTTGTATTTTTAGGCAGCGGGGATAAAGATTATGAAAACCTTTTAATCTGGCTGTCAAATAATTCGTCAAACATTCGAGCTTATATAGGCTATAAGGCGGACTTAGCAAATCTTATGTACGGAGGGAGCGACTTTTTCTTAATGCCGTCAGCTTTTGAACCATGCGGATTAAGCCAGTTAATTGCTATGCGGTACGGCTCACTTCCTATAGTAAGAGCAACCGGCGGGCTTGATAATACGGTTGTCGGATATCCGCTTGATAACTCTACAGGGTTTAAATTCTGGAATTACGACGGCTGGGCTATGAAAGCTGCAATAGAGTGCGCTATGTATGTTTACAAAGATAAGTATACTCTAAATGCCATGAGAAACAGTGCTATGTCTGCTGATTTTTCATGGGAAAAAAGTTCAAAAGAATACCTAAAATTATACCGCGAACTTGTTGCCAGATAAGGCTTTTGGCGATTTTGAAATCCATCTTTTTTGCAAAATGTTAAGTCTGTTATAAAAATGCCGTAATGTGGTATAATAATTATACAGGGAGATTAATTTAAAAACTTAATAAGCCGTTTCAGCCAACCAGAAAGGCATATTATATATAATGAATGAGATACAATTCCATAATGACTTAGACAAAATGTTAGCAATAATGCCTGACAAAATTGTCCGTAATGTTACGCATGACCAGTTGGAAGATGTAATAGAAATAGTGCTTGATATAGGACGTATTCCAGAAATCAGGCACGCCGGCGGAAAAATTGAGCGTATAGGATGTGAAGAGATTACCGAGGATGACATTAATTTCATAACCAGCCACCTCCAGGAATTTACATCTGATAACCGCTCAGGAATACCGGGAACCTTGCACAGGATTAGTGCTATAAGAAACAGACAGGGTAAAATAGTTGGTCTAACGTGCCGTATAGGACGTGTAATTACAGGAACAATTGCTTGCATAAAGGATGTATGCTTATTAGGGAAAAGTATTTTATTTTTAGGACGCCCGGGAGTTGGTAAAACTACAAAATTAAGAGAGATATCAAGGCTTGTTGCAAACGAATTGGGCAAAAGAGTTGTAATAGTTGATACATCAAACGAAATAGCGGGCGACGGTGATACTCCGCATCCTGCAATAGGATGTGCAAGACGTATGCAGGTACGCCAGCCGGAATATCAAAAAGATATAATGATTGAGGCGGTTGAGAACCATACACCAGAAGTTATAGTGGTTGATGAAATAGGAACAGAAGCAGAAGCACAGGCTGCAAGAACAATTGCAGAGCGCGGAGTAATGCTTATTGCCACCGCTCATGGTAACAGCCTTGAAAGCCTTATTAAAAACCCTACGCTTTCAGACCTTGTAGGCGGGGTACAGTCTGTAACCTTAGGTGATGATGAAGCAAAGCGCCGCGGCTCGCAAAAAACAGTGTTGGAACGCGAAAAACAACCGACTTTTGATATTGTTATAGAAATTATTGACAGAAATACTCTTGCGGTATATAAAGATGCGGCAGAAGCTGTCGATTATATCCTGAGAGGCTGGCCTATAAGACCTGAAATAAGAAAAGTCGATAAAGGGTATGAAGAACTGTCAAAAGCTGAAACTCCTGTTCAGACTGTAGCAGAACATATAAATAAGATTGAAGAAAAAATTCTTCCTGAGCCTTCTGACAGCCTTAAATTTTCATTCAACCGCAAGCAGTATGTCGAAGATATGAAGTCGTTTAAGAAAATATACCTCTATGCGGTTTCAAGAACGATTGTTGAAAAAATTATTGAACGTCTTGACTTGAATGTTGAAATTACACGTAATATTGATGAAGCAGATTTAGTTATTGCACACAAAAATTTTGCAAAGGGCGGAGCTAAAGTTCTTTCTACTGCAAATGATTACAGACTTCAAATTTTCTATGTAAAAACAAATTCAATGGCGCAAATCCAAAAAGTTATGAAAGAAGCGCTTGATTTACAAAACCAGACAGAACGACTGCAGGGATACTGTGACGACGCAGAGCGGGCACTTGACGAAGCAAAAGCAGCTATTAATAAAATTCTTGCGGGTGCTGAGCACATTGAACTTTCACCGCAAAACCAGCATATAAGAAAACTTCAGCATGAACTTGTCGAGCAGCACAATCTTGAAAGTAAATCGGTCGGAGAAGGTTCAAACAGGCACCTTAGAATTGTCGGCGGCAAAGATTATTCTGCATAAAAAAAATTAGCGGGAGTAATTTTTTACAAAATTAACTGCCTCCTCTTTAGTATTAACTTCTCCTGATATCTGCGCTTCTTTTAGTCCGTCTAATATTTCACCAAGCAGCGGAGAAGGCTTGATTTTCAATATCCTTATAACATCATTACCATTAAGGAGCTTAGGCAGCGGCTTTAGGGCATCACGTATACTCAAGTAATAATTAAGCATTTTATCAAGTCCGTTTAGGTTATCTTCAATCATTTCTTGAGTAATTGCGCTGCCAAGAGCAGAAAGCCGGTCTGCTTTTGCAAGGATAATATTATCTATTACATTGTCACCCATTTTACGAATATAGCGCATATAATGTTTTTCGCACAAATTAGGGGCTTGTATTACGTTTGAAGGGTAAATGTGCAATCTAATCATTTGAGTCAGGTATTCTATTTGTTTTTTAGAAAAATGCATTTCTTTTAATAATGCATCTGCCATTTTAGCGCCGGCTTCATCGTGTTTAATAAACCTATGTCTGCCGCTTTCTTCAATTGTCCAAGTCTGGAATTTTCCTATATCGTGTAAAAATCCGGCAAGTTTAAGGTGTCCAAGCCGTGATGTTCCGCCAAAATCATGCGCGTCAAGGTGTCTGCGGATTTCATCAGAAGATGTCTCATATAATTTTTGTATCTGGCTTACAACCTCAACCGAATGATGAAATAAATCAAGGTGATGATGTGTATTTGGCGGAACTTTTTTTACATCAGCAATTGGCGGAAAAATAAGCTCCAAAAGTCCGGACTTGTCCATTGAAAGCAGGGATTTAGAAGAATATTTACCTTCAAAGAGTTTTAATATTTCACAATTAATCCGCTCTACTGCCGGTTTAGAAATCAAATTAACGCGCCGTGTCATGGCTTTTAATGTCTCTGGTTCAATATTAAATCCTAATGTACTTTCAAACCTAAATCCTCTTAAAATCCTTAACGGGTCATCATCAAAATTTTCAGGTCTAATCATCCTTATAATACCATTTTTTAAATCTTTTTCCCCGCCGGAGATATCAACAATCTTGCCGGTATTAATATTTAAAGCTATTGAGTTTATTGTAAAATCGCGTCTCAAAATATCTTTTTCAAGACTATTTTCTATTGGATTTGTGATATCTATATAATTAACCTTGTCTCTCATAACAAGTCTGTATATTTTGTTCTCTTCATCAAGAGGAATAAAAACCGCTTTAAGAGTTTGGGCTAAGTTTCTTGCAAAAGTACCGGCATCTTCATCAATTACAATTATATCGTTATCGTAAGTTTTCCTGCCAAGTATTGCATCTCTTACTGAGCCGCCTACAAGATAAATTTCTCTGCCGCTTCTTTTAAGCGTATCAATAATTATGTTATTTGGAATATCCATAAATCAAATTTCCTATTCCCGTAATTGCTGCGGTTTCTGCTTTTAAAATGAGTCTGCCCAGTGTCGCCAGCGGAAAATTTTTCGATTTAAATAACTCAAACTCTCTATCTGAAAACCCGCCCTCTGGTCCTATTATAACAAGAATGGCGTTTTTTTCATTAATAGGATTTTGATTTATAAATTCTTTTAGAGTTATATTTTCATTCCGTTCGGCAAAAACTATAATTTTATTGAACTCATTAAACGGAAGTTTATCAATAACAGTTAAAGATTCGCAGATTGGAATATTTGCACGCTCGCACTGTTTTGAGGCTTCATACATAGTTTTCTGCCATTTTTCTGTTTTAACCGCTGCTATGTTTTTGGGCAAGGCGCAGTTGTCTGTATAAATTGGATAAACTCTATTTACACCCAGCTCTGTTACTTTTTCTATAAGAGTTAATTGAGCGTCGCTTCTTAGCGGGGATTGTGCAACACTTAAATCAAATAGAAGTTTGCGGGCTGACTGCTCAGTTGATAAAATTTCTGCACAAATCTCTGTTTTGTTTATTGCCTTAATTTTACATCTGTAAAGTTTTTCTGTTTCGTCACAAAGCTTGATTTCCTCTCCTATTCTTGCACGAAGAGATTTTGCTATATGGTTGTAATTTTCTTTATCGTTTATTAGTACAGTGTTTTCTGTAACATTATCAGAATTAATGAAAAAATGCGGCATACTTACTCCTTTGTAAGTCCCTTATTAAACGCATCAAGAATATTTTTAACTTTAATTATTTCAATTCCTTGAATATCTTTGCTTATATGATTGGACTGAGGGATTATAATACGTTTAAATCCCAATTTTTGGGCTTCAATAATGCGTTTTTCTATATTACTAACTGCTCTGATTTCGCCTGAAAGCCCTATTTCACCGACAATAGCAGTTGATTTATCCATTATAATGTCTCTGGCGCAAGTTGTTATAGCAAGCGCAATTCCTAAATCAGCAGCAGTTTCCGTGATATCCATACCGCCTATAACATTTACATACACGTCCTGTTTAGAAAGATTCAGCCCTACACGCTTCTCAAGTACTGCAAGAATTTGATGTACACGTCCTGTATCAACCCCATTTGCAATTCTGCGGGGTGTCGGATACGGTGTTGTTCCAACAAGCGCCTGAATTTCAACAAGTAAAGGACGCGAACCTTCATTTGTAACTATTGTAACACTGCCAGGCGCCTGTACACTATCTATGTCCTTTATAAATAATTCGCTTGGATTAGTTATTTCTCTCAGCCCGTTTTCTTCCATTTCAAAAATACCTACTTCCGATGTGTTCCCAAAACGATTTTTTATTGAACGTAAAATTCTATGCGGCTTATACTTATCTCCCTCAAATTGTATTACTGCATCAACCATATGTTCAAGCACCTTAGGACCTGCAATATTCCCCTCTTTGGTAACATGTCCTATTACAATTATTGCAATATTTTGACCTTTAGCAATATTAATAAGCGAATTACAGCACTCTCTAATCTGGCTTACGCTGCCGGCAGAGCTTTGTATATCGTCTGAATAAATTGCTTGAATACTGTCTATAATAACCAAATCAGGTTTGTTCTCTTCAATCCTGCGTTTTATAGCCTCAAGACTTGTCTGGGAGTATATGTATAAACTGTCTGAATTAACTTTAAGCCGTTCAGCTCTCAATTTAATCTGGCTTAGAGACTCTTCTGCAGAAATATAAAGAATTTTTCTTCCCATGGAAGAGAGAGTTCCTCCGGTTTGCAAAAGCAGTGTTGACTTACCTATTCCGGGGTCGCCTGCTATTAAGATAACTGAGCCTTGTACAATTCCGCCGCCTAATACCCTGTCAAATTCTGATATATTAGTCTTAAAACGGGTTTCTGAGTTAGTAACTATATCATTAACCTTAATCGGCGGAGTATCATCAGATACTGTGAAAACTTTACGCTCGCTTGCTGTTTGCTGCTTAGTAACCTCTTCCACAAAACTGCTCCACGCCCCGCATTCAGGGCATCTGCCTAAATACCCTGCACTCTCGTATCCGCACTGCTGACAAACATATTTTGATTTAACTTTAGCCATAATTTAATTTTAATACAAAATTACAACCAGCGAAAAATATTTTGATTAAAAATATCTATCTAAAGTCCCTCGAAAAAATGCGATTTTTTACAAAAAGTCCCTTGAAAAAATGCGATTTTTTACAAAAAGTCCCTTGAAAAAATGCAAAATAATACTTTAAGAGGAGTTTTATATTACGGATTTTTGTTATTATAACTGGAAGGTAGACTATGAGAAGATACGCACTGGAAAAATTAACCGAATGGAAAAATAATCCTAAGCGAAAACCTTTAATCATTAGAGGGACTCGTCAGGTTGGTAAAACCTGGCTGATGAAAGAATTTGGAAAAACTGAATATAAAAAGACTGTTTACATTAATTTTGAACTGCAAAATTTAATGCGTGAACACTTTTCTAAAGATTTGGATACCAAAAGAATTATCGAGGGATTGGAATTAACTTTTTCTAAAATT
The DNA here is from genome assembly GCA_944326905.1 of Candidatus Gastranaerophilales bacterium. GTDB lineage: Bacteria > Cyanobacteriota > Vampirovibrionia > Gastranaerophilales > Gastranaerophilaceae > CALUTH01. The sequence continues at coordinate 5,556 of CALVFU010000009.1, read as the reverse complement.
AATCCGAATGATACATTAATTATTCTTGATGAAATTCAAGAGTGTCCCAAAGCATTAACAGCATTAAAATATTTTTATGAAAACAATTCGGAATATCATATTGTTGCTGCCGGCAGCCTGCTTGGCGTTGCACTCCATGAAGATATATCATTTCCGGTTGGAAAAGTCGAATTTTTAGATTTATATCCGTTATCTTTTTTAGAATTTCTTGAGGCTATTGGTGAAAATAGCTTTATTGAGTTGTTAAATACGCCGGCTTCTCCTAATATCATGACATTTAAAACAAAGTATATTGAGTGGCTTAAAAAATATTATTATGTAGGAGGAATGCCGGAAGCCGTAAAGACATTTATTGAAACAAACGACTTTCAAAAAGTAAGAAAAATACAAGATACCATTTTAGAAACATATAGAAATGATTTTTCAAAACATATTTCAACCTCCGGGAAGCTTAAAATAGATTTGCTTTGGGAGTCAATTCCAAACCAATTAACACATGAGAGTAAAAAATTTATCTATAAAAAAGTTAAACAAAACGCAAGAGCCGATACTTACGAAGAAGCTCTGTCCTGGCTTATTAACTGCGGTCTTGTGTACAAAATAAACTGTATTACAAAACCCGCCTTACCTATAAAAGCTTATGAAGACAGCAAGAGTTTTAAATTATTTATTCTTGATGTCGGATTATTATCTGCTCTTAGTAAATTACCTGCAAGGACATTGATTGACGGGGATAAAATATTTACTGAGTTTAACGGTGCACTTGCAGAGCAGTACGTATTACAACAATTAAAAACATTTGATGACATTGAGACTGCGTATTGGATAAGCAAATCAGGCAATGCAGAAATTGATTTTATTATACAAACAAACGGCTATATAATTCCGTTAGAAGTTAAAGCAAGTACTAATATCCAGGCAAAAAGCCTTAAAGTTTATAGAGAAAAATTTATACCTGAAAAAAGCATTAGAACATCGCTTGCCGACTATGAATTTAACAACGGCTTGTTTAATATTCCTCTTTTTATGATAAATAAATTAAAAGAGATTTTAAAATAAAAAATTATAGAAAATTCATTTTAATTTTTTTTGTAGTTCCTATTTTTAAGCAGTTAAGTCAAGTTTCTCAAGCTGGTATTTTTCCTTAAGGTCTTTTTTCCAGCTGCCGCATTCTTGAATGCCCCAAACTCCCAATGCTCCTGGCATAGCGCCAAATATTGCTGAATATATACGGCGATCAGTATTATTAACAAACATTGTTCCGTATTTGCTTTCAAGTAATTTAAATACTTTAGGACCTGCAATAGCTCCCAGAGCCATAGCACCAAATAATGTTGCAAAACTCGCAATATTACGATTTTTTTGTTTACGCTTATATTCTTTTTTGTATGCTTCTATTGTCTCAGGCTTGCCGATATAAGCGGTGCTTTCGCTTAATGAACCGTCTTTATGGATATTTACATATTCCTTAGGTTCTGTTTTTACCGGCGTTTTTGTTTTTTCCTCAGCAGATGCAGTATTCTCTCTGCCTGTAAAGCTTGGATTAGAAGTTTCTGCACCGTTGTAATAATACGGCATTTGATAATTCCATAATGGCATATTCCAGTTTTGATAAGGATTTTGATATCCCATCATTGAATAACTCATCATTGGATAATTCCAACTATTCATTGACATCATGTTGTAATAACTATTCCAATCCATAATAAACCCTACCTTTATTAAAACTAACCCGTAAAATGAATGTGTGTATATTAATAAAGTTATCTTTATTTAAAAAATTGCTAAAACAAGAAGATACGCTTAACAAAACTTAATATTTACTATTAGCAAAATACGTCTAAGAGAGAGGGGCGGTGCAGCACACGGCACCGCCCCTCTCTCTTATCGTAACCCAAACTCTCTCTATTTCATTGCAAAAGTCATGTCTGCCTCAACCGCAACTTTGCCATCAACAGTACCCTTTGCGTGGCACTTGCTGATAGGACCTTTTACTGCAGTTAATTCAATATGCATCTCAAGTTTGTCACCCGGACGTACTATATTTTTAAATCTTACATTTTCAAGCCCTGCAAATAGCGCAAGCTTACCTTTAAACTGCGGCATAGTAAGCAAAATCGGAGCTGAACACTGAGCCATAGCTTCAAGCTGTAAAACTCCGGGCATAATAGGATTACCGGGGAAATGACCTTGGAAAAATCCTTCGTTCATTGTTAAGTTTTTATAACCTTTTGCATATTTGCCCGGTACGCATTCTGTAATTCTATCAACAAGTAAAAATGGATATCTATGCGGTATCATCTCCATAATTTGCATTGTGTCAAAGCTTAAGCTCTCTTCTTTAATTTCTTCTGTCATGATTTTCTCCTTTTTTATAGTTTTATTAACTTATCCTTCAATATTTTAGCAACTTTGATATGAACAGCATGACCAGCTTCTTTAACAAGTATTTGAGCCCTCATATCAAGCGGGGATACCCCTGTCAAGAATAAATCGCCGAACAGGTCAAGCATTTTGTGCTTTACTGGTTCCAAGTTAGTGCGTAAAGAAGTTGTGTATCCGTCATCTGTTAAACCTATAGTATTATCAATTGTTACGCCTTTTGCAAATCCAAGCATTTGAAATTTCTTAAGGTCTTTATAGAATCCAAAAGTACGCGCTTCTATAATTTCTTCCTGATTTTTAAAATCGAAACTAACCCATCGTTGCCTTAAATCTTTATGGTCATAATTGACAGCATAGGAAATATTCAGGTCTTTATCAGGAAGAATAACCATGCTTGTTTTTCCGTTTAAGTAGTAAACAGGTTCAGAGACGGTATAAAGCGCTTTATCTTTTTTTGCAGTAATACCGGCTTTTTTAAAAGCATCAACCCAGATTTTAGAGCTGCCGTCAAAAATAGGCATTTCCGGCTTAGAAATATAAACGTCTATAGCTGTAATCCCACAGAACGCACACGCTGCCATAAAATGCTCGCATAGCATAGCTTTATATTTGTAATCGCCAAGCAGTGTTCTATGTTCTTTGCTGCATAAAGTTACACAGTGGTCTGTGGAGTATACATTGTCAACAACGGCTTCAAAACCTACATCTGCCCCTTCAACAAATATACGGATTTTATCCCCGCGCGAAGGCTTTATTACAACATCGCACTGGTAGTTTTTCATTAATGTATTGCCTGAAAGCTTAATTTCATTAAGAATCGTAGACATTATACATTTTCCATTTGTTGTTCTTCAAGGAAGGAACTTAAAATCGGTTCATATTTTTTGAATTTCATTATGTAATTACCGGCATCCTTGATGGTTTTTAACTGTTTAATAAACTCTTTTCTCGGAACAGCAGGTATACCAATAATAATTGATTTTTCCGGGAAGCTCTTTGTTACGCCTGCTTTCGCCGTGATAATAGTATCGTCGCCTATTGTAATATGGTCGGCAAGTCCTGCCTGCCCTGCTATAACAACTCTGTCACCAATAACACAGCTTCCTGCAATACCTACTTGGGAAACTATCATACAGCCTTTACCGATTTTGCAGTTATGACCTATCATTACCAAGTCATCAATTTTCGTATTTTCACCAATAACAGTATCTTCGATAGTACCGCGGTCTATTGCCGTGTTTGCGCCGATTTCTACATTATCACCAATAACTACAGAACCTATTGAAGGAATTTTAAATATAACTTGTTCGGAATTATTTTCTTTTATAGAACCGTCATGGCGTGCTTGCTCAATATTGTTAGGACTTTCAGTTACAAAGCTGAAACCGTCTGCGCCGAGAGAGACTCCGTGGTGAAGAATAACTTTGTTTCCTACTTTTACGCGGTCGCCGATATTTACACCAGGGTGGAAGAAACAATTACTGCCGATAACAGCTCCATTACCAATATAGGAATTAGCCAATATTTTTGTATTATCACCAATAACAGCGCCTTTTGCGATTACGACATTCGGTCCTAGAGATACATTGGCGCCGAGTTTTGCTTCCGGGTGTACAACTGCTGTTGGGTGTATATCTTTGTTTGTTTCAGGTTCTTCATAGAACATTGTAATTAATTTCATCATAGCAAGCCGCGGACGTTCAACCTCTATAGTTGAAATTGTATCAATATTCACACCTAAAGGAACAAGAACTGCTTTTGCTTTTGTCGAAGGAATATTAGCAATTTCTTCTTCTGAAAGCGCTAGGGCAAGCGTATTTTCATCAGCAATAAGCGGCGGAGCAAGTCTTGTGATTGTGGCATCGGATACCTTGGAGAGCATTCCGCCTGTAATTTGTGCAATTTGTTCGAGTGTGAAAGATTTCATATTAGTATCTCCTTATTTATTATTAATTTTGTTTATAATTCCTGTAGTTGATTTGCCGTCTACAAATTTGATAAATTTTACTTCTATGTTGTTTTTCCGTATTACATCTCTTTCAGGCAAAGTTTCAAGGGTATAATCTCCGCCTTTTGTGTAGATATCCGGCTTTATTTTATCAATAAGAGCTGCAGGAGAAGCTTCGTCGAACAGAACAACATAATCAACTGCTGACAGCGCACATAAGACTTCTGCCCGATCATTTTCAGGATTTATCGGTCTGCCTTCACCCTTAATTTGTCGTACGGATTTATCAGAATTAACAAGGACAATTAATTTGTCGGCAAAAGTTTTTGTTTCTTTAAGGTAACGGACATGACCGACATGAAGAATGTCGAAGCAGCCGTTTGTGACAACAATAGTTTTATTGTCTGCACGCAGCTGGCTGACGATACTTCCTAAATTACTTTTGTCTACAAAAATCCCCATATAACTCCTTACTAAGTAAGAGTATTTTACCAGAAATAAAATAAAAAATCCTTATGTATTACGAAAAGTAACGGAGGCGGTATTTTTTTTAATAAACAAGCAGGATATCAGTGACTTATATAGCAAATTCCGCTGAATAGGCTAAAATGTCACTACGAACTCGTTTCAGCGTTTTGTTAGCGGTGAGCTTCCGAAACAAGCGCCACAACTGCCCATAATAACTTTGTGTAAAAAACAAAGAAACAATTAAAAATACAGATTGTAATAAGAAGGAATATAAAAGACAATAAATTAGAATGTCATCCTAAACTTGTCGGAATTTTGCAAGAAAACAAGTATAATGCCGCGCTGGTAAGATGCTGAAACGAGTTCAGCATGGACAGCACGCTTATAGTTATACTCGTACGGCGCCCTGCCAAAAATCCGCTTTCTTGGAATATTCAGATGCCGGAGAAATCCATTGTCGTCAAACAACTCTTGGATATTAATAATTGACAATGACCTGTGCTCTTGTAATAATTTAAATATAATACTAAATCGGACGTGGCAAGGACTCCGTTCAAAACGATTACGTATCGTTTTGAATGGACGGCAGGCGAAGCCGAAAAACCCTTTTTCGGTGAGCCGTATATAGAAATATACCAAGCTGCGCCTATTTGACAATTAAATAAAAAATAAAAATCGGGACGTGGCAAGGACTCCGTTCAAAACGATTACGTATCGTTTTGAATGGACGGCAGGCGAAGCCGAAAAACCCTTTT
>CALVFU010000008.1 GCA_944326905.1 Candidatus Gastranaerophilales bacterium | reverse complement strand
GACAAGTTCTCGCCAGCTGTATCGCCCTTTTTATTCCTCTCTTCTTTCCCACAACAAAACTTGGGCGATACAAGGCTTCTCTTGCTCGCTCGCGTTAAACGGCAATTCCGCATTTTGCTCTCGCTGCTGCGCCGCTTCGCAAAATTGCTCCAGCCTTCGCTCGCTCGCGCCGAACTTGAATCGACAAGTTCTCGCCAGCTGTATCGCCCTTTTTATTCCTCTCTTCTTTCCCACAACAAAACTTGGGCGATACAAGGCTCGAACTTGTGACCCCTTGAATGTCGTTCAAGTGCGCTACCAACTGCGCCAATCGCCCAGATTATATCTGCTTATATTATTCTATATAAAAAATAATTTTTTATCAATATTTTTCAACTATAACTCAACTACAAATTCACACCAAATATACTCGAAATATAGCTATAATATCATTCCAAACTTGCTAAGATTTAGATGGAACACCAGATAAGCAAGGCGTATCTGGCATGTTTGCTGTTTGAAATATTGAAGAGTTAGATTGGTCGCTTACTACGAAAAACAAAACCCCCTGCATATGCAGGGGGTTTTGTTATGTTAGATTTATTACTACTTTCCGAGTTTGTATTGGAAACCGCCCATAAATCCGATACCTGTTCTGCCGCCGTTTCTGATAGTAAACTGAACATAACCTGCCAGTCTGTCTTTGAAACTCTTAACGACACCTAAACCGTATTCAACATAAGGGTGTTTCATTCTTACATCATCCAGAGTAACATTTCCGGCTTGTCCATCAACTCCGCCCATAATATTAAATACTAACTGAGCTGTTCCGTAGATGCTGAATGTTTTCTTGTTCCAGATAACATTAACACCAGGTGCAACGTTGATACCGTTTAAGTAACCAGTACTCATACCAAGGTTTCCACCGAATTGTGAGCCGTAATTTTGGTTGCCGAAGATATTATATGCAAACATTGCCGTTGGCTGGATTATAAAATCTTTTGGCAAGTGGAAGTTGTAAGCGGTTTTTGAAGCAACACCAGCAAACCAGTTTCCTGTTGTATCAGAACCTGATCCAAAACCTGTATTACGTACATTCATTTCGTTAGCATAACCGCCCCCGTATGCTAATAATGATGTAAAGAAATCACCTTTATAAGCGGTAGCCATAGCACCGATTTGTCCGCCGTTTTGGTACATACTTACGAAATCATAGTTTTGATGAGCACCATTATATGCTACGTAAGCAGTCGGTATTAATTTCCATCCGTCTTTAAGTTCTACAACCGGGAAGTCTGCACCAAGGATTGCACCGTATGCTTGGTTATCAACGTGAATGCCTTGAGTCATAGAAATATTTTCTATATTTCCATAAGCCTTAAACCAGAGCCCGCCATCTTTTTTACTGTATTGATAAGGTCCAAAGAGCGGATTCGCCGCAGCATAACGGTTTGCAACTTCATCATCACTGTGATTACCAAATTGACCTGAAACTATTGCGGAGTGATCAAATAGCAAGTTGTTAAATGCCAATTGGTTAGCGTATTGAGCAACTGTAGAAACTTGTGCTCTATACATTTGAGGATTAACTGACTGCAATGAACCAGTAATCGCACCCCCGCCACTGCTTGTTGCGGTTACAAGGTATTTACCGAGTGCAGTATTTGCTACAAACTGACTGTCACCAATGCTAGCCTGTCCGGCGCCGGTTGAATCAACTATCAAGTTGGTACCATCTATTTCAAATGTATAATTATCAGGTGAATTAACAAAGTTAATACCCGTGATTATTACTTCGTTATTACCAGCGTTAGTATAAGTTCCGCCAACAACAACCTGATCCATAGCATTGCCGCGAGGATCATAATCAAAACTCATATTTACATTAGAGGATTGATCAAGATTACCTGCAACGTTAATAGAATTAACTCCGCCGTCCTGCATATTTATAGTCGGAAGAACACCACTTGCAGCATCAGTAGCAGCAATTGTCATATTTTGCGCAATACTCATATTAGAATAGTTGTTCAAAATACCATCTGTTAAACCAAGATTTCCAACATTGGTATTGTCGCCGTTTAGTGTAACTGTTGAATCCTTGCCGGAAATACTAATTTTAGAATCTGCAGCAGTTCCTGTAACATCACCGTTCACAGCAGCTGTTGAACCGTTTTGAACTACAAAGTAGTTATTAAAGTCAACATCGCCGCCAACAGTAAGATTAGATCCGTTATCAACACCTACCATACCTTCTGTTGTAACATTACCGTTAACTGTCAGGTTTGATTTGTCGAGTGCTACGTTTTGGTTTGTTAAGACATCACCGTTTACTGTTAAATTAGCTTCGTTTAAAACGCTTAGCGATGTACCGTTTGTAGAGTTTTCTGCAATCAAGTCACCGAGAACGGTAAGTGTTGATTTATCTACACCAACTGAACCTGTCATTGATGTCAGGTCACCGCCCGCAGAGAGACTTGAACCGCTAGTTACACTAACATCACCGCTTGCTGTAACTTCGCCGCCAGCAGAAACTGTTGCACCGTCTTTAACACCGATACCGCCTTCACTTGCAAGCAAATACTCACCGGCATTTACAACTGTACCTTCACCGTCAGCAAGGAAGTCTTTTCCGTCAATAGCACCTGTAACATTAACAACAGAACCTTCGTGGATACCAATGTTATCTGTTACGATATCTTCACCGATATTAACTATTGCATTGTTTAAGTTAATAGCAGTTTGAGAACCGGCATTATTTCCTGTACCTAAGCTGCCTAATACGTTAAGCGAACCGTCAGTAATTTCAACCAGTTTATCTGCTTCAAGTGAATTATTAACATTCAGTGTACCGCCGTTGGTAACAATAACTTTACCATACGGATCGGATTCATCAGCACTGTTTACCAGTACGTGAGAGCCGGTAGTAAGGGTACCACCGTCAACACTTATACCGCTCAGGTCGATAACTTCATCACCGCCTGCAAGATTTAATGCGCCTTCTGTAACATTTACAGAGCCGTCATAGTTTTCAAGCGATGATTGAATAGTTGTTGAACCTGAACCTATCTGATTGATAGATGCCGCTTGTGAATCGGAAACGATTGATTGATTATAGTTAATGGCGTTTTCATTATCAAAATTCAACGCACCGTTGTCTGTCATATTAATTGTTTGGTCTTCCGGCATATAAGCACCGTCACTGTAAGTAAGTGATGTATCAGCCACAACATTTACCTGATCAGCATCAATACCTGAACCGTTGCCAAGTATAAGATGTGCGGTCTTATCAGCAACTAAAGATATCTCATTAGCGCCGCTTGCGTCTCTAATAATTGTATTATTAAATAATCCTAATCCACCGCCAGATACTATAATTGTTTGGCTTGTAGACCCGTCTGCATTAACATAATTAACAGTACCAGTCGTAATAGCATCTGCCGCATCAACAATGGTTTTACCTGCAAACTCGTCTGTTCCTTCGGTACCTTCAATTGCATTATAGATATTAACAGTACCGTAAGTTCCTGCAGTAGCATCCTTGCCTGCAGTAATACCGTTTGCAAGGATAGCACCGTCTTCAAGATTGATTTCGCCGCCGGTTACTTCGTTAGAAGTACCGCCGAGAGTTGCGTCTTTTTGGATTGTTAAAGAACCGCCTTCAATCTTGTTAGCACCGCCAAAGAACTTGGAACCTGCCTGAGCGATTACATCACCCATTTTTTGGAGGAAGTTACCGCTAAATCCGCTGTTATCAGATTGAATATAAACAGTACCGACACCTTTATTAACATCAACTGTAGTCCCGTCTTCTTGAGCGACTTTTTCTACTATTTCATCAACTGTAATACTGCCTGCGCCTGTTATATTATTAGCTTCTGTCAATGTTAATTCAGCACCTTCGGTCGGAGCAAGTTTAAGTTCGGAATTAGCCGCGACATTAAGTCCTGCTTGTGATGTAGCGTTGTCACTCAAGGTTAAGGTAGTTTTATCAGCACCATCACCGATTGTTAAATCAGCATCAGCAGTTTCCGCGGAAATATCAGCATTGGTAACAGTTACATTCTGGGTAAGGATATCACCTGCAACAATTGTATTGGTTTCGTTCATATCAAAAGCCGCATCAGCAGCCATTGCAATAAGACCTTCGCCAACACCAATACCGCCAGCGTTCATTGTAACAGTATCACGTTCAACCATTTCAAGATTAACAGCATCTGAAATAGTGAGAACATCACCGCTTGCAAGACCGCCGTTTCCTTTAAATGCAACAGTACCATTATCAATAGTTAAATTATTATTATTCAAATCTAATGTTGCATTATTGTCTACTGTTAAAGACGCGTTAGCATTTTGAGTATAAGTACCAAGTGCTAAAGTAGCTTTATTAGTATCATCAGCACCGGCAACGGTGATATTACCGCTGTTAGTTAATGTTGCACCTGATGCATCATAAGTACCGTTAACTGCAAGGTTTGCAGCCTCTGCAATTGTAGTAGTACCTGCGTCTGTAAATGTACCATTTACTTCAACATTACCGTCAACTGTAGTTGTAACACCGTTTGCAGTCGTAACTGTACTGCCTGCAACAAGTTTAGCGCCTTCATTTAAGTCGAAATTACCTGCACTAATAGTACTTTCACCACCGAAGAATTCCGAATTAATTTCGGTTGTACCGGCAGTTTGAGTATACTCGCCAGCATAACCGCTGTTAACAGACCCCGTTTCAAGAGCGAGAGTTGCGCCGCTGTTAGTAATTGTAGTATCAGCAACACCTGCAATACCGCTTCCGATAGAAAGTTCGCCGGAGCCAAGGATCGACAAGTTAGCAGCTCCACCGCCATTTTTACCAGACTCAGCAATATAAATATCATTAGCACCAGTGCTTGATGTATTACCAGAGAAGGAAACACCACCGCCATTTGTATTTATTTTGGCATCACCTGCAGCATACAAAGCACCGCCCTGACCTGTTGCTGTGTTGTTTTTAAATTCTGTTCCTCCATTAATAGTAAGCGTTGACTCTGTATTACTAAAATCAGAGGTATAAACAGCACCGCCGTTTATCGCACTATTGTTTTCAAATGTAGCATCAGTGACTGTAACATCACCGGCATTGTTAGATATAGCACCGCCGTTTTTAGCAGCCGTATTACCAGTAAATTCAGCTCCTTTTTGTATGTTAACTGACACATCATAGTTATTACCAGATTGATCATTATAATAATTGCTAATTGCACCGCCGCTATTGCCAGATATGTTATCAATAAATTTTGCATTTTCACCAATTGTAAGAGAAGCAGCAGCATTATCACCTTCATTTGCAATCGCACCGCCAGAGCCGGTTGTAGTCGAGTTGCCTTTAAACACTGCATCCTTACCAATTGTTGTACTTGATCTTTGGTTTAAAAGTGCACCTGCATAATCAGCCGAGTTAGTGATAAACTTAACATTATCACCAATTACTGCTGAGCTACTATCAGAAATACGAACTGCGCCCGCTGCTTCTACACCAGTATTTTTTTCAAACTCAGTATAGTCACCTATTTCTAAATCACCATACCAGTTATGAATTGCACCGCCTGAAGATGCAGAGTTTCCTGTAAAGGATGTTACACCTGCAACAGCGCCAGTGTCTGCGTCAACGACAGCATCTGCAATTGTAAGAGCGCCGTCTCTATTATAGATTGCACCACCACCGTAAGGACCACTTGCTTCGTTTTCAGTAAAGGTTGATCCGCTTATATTAATAACACCATCAACACTGTTTGCAATCGCACCGCCATTACCATCTGCTTTGTTTTTAGTAAAGGTCGCACCATTAGTTGATATTGTAGATGTTTTTCCCATACTACTATTAAATATAGCGCCGCCTTCGCCGGCTGCTTCATTACCCGTAAACTTAGCACTGCCTAAATTAACAGTCAAATCATAACCGCCGGCGCCTGTTTGTATAGCACCGCCGCTGCCGCCGGTTGATTTATTTCCGCTAAATTTTGCGCCGTCACCAAATGTTACTGTAGTATCGGCATAGCCGCTGCCAATCATAACAGCACCACCGTCTTTAGTACTTTCATTGTTTGAGAACTCAACATTGGTACCAAATGTTGTATTTGCTCCGCCGATATAAACCGCACCGCCTGATGCTGCACTGTTTTCGGAGAATATAACCTCATTACCTATTGTTACGGTATTTGCGCTATCACCACTCATATTTTCCATATAAATAGCGCCGCCATATCCGTTAGGATTATTGGCAACGGTATTCCCGGAAAATTCAACATTGTTTTTAATATCAAGCATGCCGTTAATAACAGTCATTGCACCGCCATGGTCATATACACCGTTTGCGCTGTTATTTATAAACTGTGCACTCTCAGCCGCTATTGTACTCCCGCCTTTTGAATAAATAACACTACCGCCGTACCATGTACCTTCTGTTGTGTTATTTTCAAATGCACCTTCTAAAGTAACTTCTCCACCATTATTGGTAACAATTCCGCCGTCTGTTGTGCCGGAATTACCATTGGTACCGCTTACTGTTACCTTCTCAGCATTTCCAACATCTTGATGCGCAGCATAAACAGCACTGTTGAAAGAACAGAATGATAACATAAGCAGCGAAGCAACTACACGCTTTAATCTTATTTTTTCCATGATAAAAAGTCTCCACTAACTTCTATAATTCCACATAAAAATTTTACTACAAATCATAATTTTTTGTCTAGTTTTTTAATTTTTTCGTATTTATATAGTAGACATGTACTACTTTAAATTCAGAAAATACCAATATATAACGCTTACAGAATTGTAACAATTTTCTTATTTTCTTAACAATTTAACAAAAAAATTTTTTTTCAGTATTTATTATAAAAAAAATCATAATCGTTCATGATTTTGCGGACTAATTTTGAAAATTTAATAAAAATATTGTGTAAGTAAAAAGTTAATTTATGCAAAGTGCTAAAAGTCCAAAATCTTTTGCACGGCTTATTGCTCTAAAATACACTTCAAGGAAATGTTCCTCGTTTGTAAAATGCTTAAACGAGTTCAGCACTACAGCATTGTAGTGTACGCTCGCTATGACAGGATAAATGTTATATAATAAATATAAATCGGAGATTATCATGAAAATAACACCAATTTCTAAATATAAATTTAATCAAAATTTTAAAGCAACAACACCTTTAAATACTCTTGAATTATTACACAGGAATTATTCTGTCGAAATTAAGCCGCTTGCAGAAAAAATTATGGCAGAATGCCAGCCGGTATCAACCTCTGGCTCCGCTTCAGTCTACAGGATTCTACCACCCGACTCCATGCGTCAAAAAAAGCCCGTCGGCGGAGTTATTAAGGATGCTATGGAAATCGTTATTGACCGCTCTAAAAAATTAATCAGCAGCATTAAAATATTCTCAGGCTCTAATCCCAATACCTGTATCGAAAACTCCCAATACACTTACAATAAAAAAGGACAAATTATCAGAGTCGCAAAACAAACAATCTCTCCAAACGGAATCACTAACGAAATTAAAACAAATATAAAATACGACGGTGATACCATTATTATTAAAAAAGATATGAACAGCGGCGCAAAAATCAGCCAAACAATTATAACTAACCAAGATGGCAAAAAACTAATTCTAAAATCCGGTCAAAATAACGAAAATAAATCAAGTGACAGTTTTAAATACAAAGAAGGCGAAATACTCCAATCAACAATTGAATCAGGTTATTCAAGCGGACGCTTTGAAGCCAACGGCGACCCCTTCACAGGAGAAATGGTATTCTCAAAAAATACACTAAACCCTGTTAATGCAGGTGAATACATTGAGCTTCTAGACAACGGCATGTACTACAAACAAATTATGCAAAGAAACGGCTCAGTAACTACCCGTGAAATACCTCAAACAGTTGCTGATGATTTCATTCATAGAAGAATTGATCTATTAACACCGCAAAATGAAATCTTAACCAAACTTGAAGAGTATGGAATTTAGTAATACATTCCATACTCAATAAATCACGTATTTTAATTGCTTGTAATATTGTTTATCATTGCTATTTTGATACCAATGAAAGCTTCTCGCCGCATCTATTATTTTCCTTTAAATAATGATACGGGTTTGATACAATATTATACTGCGGATTATAATATTCTCTATGTCTGCCGCCCTTAAAGTGAACCTTGTTATACAGTGTAAATACTCCATCTAACATTGTACCCTTATCAAGAATAATTTTTAGATTCTTCCCTGCGGCATCAAACCTTTTTATATAGTAATTGAAATTATCTTTTACTACTTTATAAATCGTACTATCACCTTCTACAATATTTTTGAATATCAAGCCCGCAGTAACAGATATTCCTGCTATACCCATTGGTCTAAATCCATTATAGTCACTGCTTAATGTAATTTGATCTAATTCAACCGTATCCGGCTGCTGGACATACGTTCCGGGAAATGGAGTAATCCCAGCAAAGTTAAATAATGACAACACGGAAGACCCTTCAGCATCCATTGTAAACAATGCAGGCAAAATTGTTTTTGAAATACTCGGATTTGACAAGTTTTTCCCTACCTGCGGAGATATATAATACGGCGTCCCTGTGTTCAGCGGTGATAAAACGCCGTCTGATTTTCTTAGGTTAGAAATTTGTTTAAAATCCTCATTCATCTTTTTATAATATTCGGCTTCACTGTCATCACTTTCAAGTTTGCTGAATGGCGTTGCATTTCTGTTTTGCAGGTCAATATTTTTACTCTTACGTTCTCTGCCGCCTAAAGAAAATTCATCCCCGCCGTATAATGTCGGAACCCCAGGAAATGACGCCAAAGCCCTCATATACATTCTAACCTTTGCAGCAGCCGGCTCGTTTAATGCTTTAAATAATTCAAATTGTGCATTTGTCTTTCCTTCAAGCCCCGCTTTGGTAAATACAAGCCTTATTGCTTCGCGTATATCCGTACCGCCAAATGCATCACGCTCGTTATCACTTCTTGCCATTAAATAGTTTGAATGTCTGTTTAAATCTTCAAGTACATCGGCTTCTTTATATTTTCTTATATATTCTCTTATACTTGAATCTATTTTTTCAAGTATTTCTGCCTTATTTGCGTAAGGATTATCTTCACCCTTATAATGATTTTCAAGTTCATTAAGCCCTTCTTCTGCCGCATTCCTCAGCAAATTACCAAGTACAAGAATTTGATTTGGTACGCCCGGAATATTTTCATAATACGGATGATAATTATGTAAATTATTGTATTGCGGCGATTTAGTTCCAGCAAGCGTAATATCTCTTGCTTTGGCTTTTGCTTTATCAGCTATTTTCTTGATTAGCTCAGGGCGAACATCATATTTCTCATCCCTGCGAAGCCCAAGATTATGTTCTTCTGCAATGCTAATAATCTCTTCTGCAGCGGTTTTATAATCCGTAAACGAAGCACGTTTTTCGGGTTCTAATGTAAATTCACCGTTTACAAGTGATGTTACTGCTTCATGAAGTTTTGATATCTCAGCCTCTGTAAGCTTCCCGCTTAGTACTTCATTTAAGTTATCTCTTATAATTTTACCATTTGCAATCGCTGCTGTACTTGTACCCATTAAATAATATGTATTTATATAATCCCTGTCTGACATATGATACAACATATCATAAGGTAAATCATAAAGTCCTAATGCACCCGTTGTCATTAACAGTGCTGTAACCCTTTGATCATTGTGAGCCTCTGGTGTAACTCCAACATCCGGCAGGTTATATATATCTGCATGTACCAATTTTTGATCAACCATCATGCAGTAATTTAGCCTTGGTTTATCATGGTTGCCGCCAAATGTATACAGTGAACGAATATATTCTAACGGCATTTGTATACCAAATAATCCGCGCAGCTGATTATCTATTGCTATCTGTGAGGTCGGAAAAGGTTTAGGATTAGGATCGTTTATATCATCTATATAGTATGACGCACCTCCAGTATATCCCATATTTAGAGTCTCTTTAGCAGCTTCTCCAGCAAAGATTTTTAAAAAGTCTGTAAACGTATAACTATATGCCGCTTCTGTTGTATGCTCTGACTCATTCATAAATTTTACTACAGGATTGTCATGTTTATCAATTTTTATTTTTTCTGTATCCGTAATTTCATCATATATAACAGAATCCGAACTTACACCATAAATTGCATCTTTAAAACGTCTCCAAAAGGCTATTAAATTTTTCTGAACTTTAGCGGGATCTTCAGTCTGATTTACACACGCATCTATATCTTCAATATCTTTTAAAGCATCCACCCTGTGACGAAGAGACAGCCCAGACTTATCTACTATTGCTTCTGCATACCGAAATGCATTAAGGTTTACATCCTTAAACCTATTCAATACCGCTGTCTTTACCAATTTTATTTGTTCTGAATCCGATGAAAATTCTTTTAATCCGTGTTTCATCCTCTTCGCCAGCAGCTCTGCCTGATACTCAGGCGTGTGCGCCCTGACGCCCAATTGCGGCAGCGAGCTCTCCTCTCTCAGCTTCGTATAGTCATATAATATTTGTCCCTTTGTATTTACCTTTGCGTCCGATTCCGGCACAAATGCTTTTAATAATATATGTTTTGCTATATCCTGAACGGTAAATTTAGCCACATAATACCCGTATTCTGTCAGTTTGTTATTAGACCCCTTCTCAAATATTTTTTTATCCTCCGGCATTTCACTGTCTACACTCTCTAAAACAGCCCGCACAAAATCATGCACCTCGCCTGTAAACATTTCGTTTACTTTTTCATATACTTTTTTATATCCGTATCTTTCGTTTAATTCTTCCGTAAACTGCGGGTTGCCTTCTTGCGCTAATTCATACCTCGATCTTCCCTGTTGTTCTATCCTGGTTGCTCTCGCTGTAAAATAAGATGTAGATAGTACGCCTAACGTATCTTTTGATAATTCCAATGACTCAAGAGGCAGTTCCATAGCAAGTTTATCTATTAAAGTATCCGCCATTATTTCAGGGAGTCCAAGCTTATATAAATTTAAATCAATCATCTCAAGAGCTTCCAAATCCATTGCGGCTTCTTTTGGAAGTTTACCGTCCTTTATAAGCTGGTCAATTCTTACTTTTCCGAACTCAGCTCCTGCTATATCACCTAACATTTTTGCTGTATAGATGTTTTGTATATCCTTAGTTTTTTGTGTCCAATACTTTGCATATCGGATACTCATATCCTGAGTTTCATTATTTGCCGCTGTTAAGCCAGCAGAATCAACAGGTTCGCTATATTTAGAAGTATAATCATACGATGAATCAAAATAGCGTAATTTTATCATATCTGTATTAGCATCCCAATACAAAACTCCAGCAGCTTTTTTTTCTGTAAGTTTCGTACTTGTTAGATTAGAAAGATATATAGTTCCTTCTTTTGATTGGGCATCAATTTTGTTTTTTCCGGCTTTGTTTATTTCATTTAAATTATCAATGTTTTTTAAATAAGCATTATAATCAGCTTTATCAAGTATGTGGCTGAAATTTATAACAGTATCATCATGTGTACCTGTCTGGAGCGGATTTTCTGCAGTTAATTTGTCAAATCTTTCAAGCAGCCGACGTTTGCGGACAGCTTCTTCTGATACATAATCTACATCGTAATATTGAATATACGTCGGCTTCTTTGGATCATAATCTTCATTAGGCTCATTGTAATGAATTTGACCATCTTTTTCTATAAATTTATTAGGCGCATTTACAATATAGTGCCGCAGCCCTTTAGAATTTTTACCGACAATTCCATAACCTACCTGGTTAGAATCAATTCCGTTCATCCTAAACCAATGCCGCATTTGATTGTCTCTATCCCCCCAGCTGAGCGCATATTGATAGTGAATCCCTGCCATACCTTCACTTGTAAGAGGCGCATCCATTACAAAAACCATGCCATTCTTAAAAAGTTCCGCCATGTAATCTTCATAATTATTAATTTCACCAATACCGCCTGCCAGCTGGAATAAATTCTCCGGCCAGTACTTAAAAGCAGAAACATTATCACCGCCCGTAATCGGAGTACCAAAAACTATTTTTATCCCGCGTTCTTTTAAATATGGAATTTGAGCAATCATTCCCGCAAGACCGCCTCCATAACTATTTGAAAACGTCCTCTTTGCTTTTTCTGCCGCTGCCCTTTTATCTTTATTTAATGTTACTTTACCAATATCGTCTGCATTTTTTTCCGTAAAACCATTAAACACATACCCCGGAGCAAAACTGTCCGGCATTAATAAGTACCCGCTGCCGTTTACTGTTGGTTTAAATGCACTTAGTGATGCTATACTATAATTTTCTCCGTTTAAATATTTGTTTGCACCGACATCGTGTGCTTTTGTAACATTATTATTTGAATCAATAATTTCAAATCTATATGCAATCTTATCTTTGGAATCAAAACCATAATCATTAATCAAGTCCAGAGTAATACCTTCTTCAGGAATATTCTCTATAACACAATGTTTGGTAGTATCCAATGTTTGATTATCCTCATTTAAGCGGTATATTTCCAGTTTACAGTGCTGGCAATAACCGTTATATGTTTTGCCTTCTTTTTTCGCTTGCTCTTTTTCGTCTACATTTCCACTGTCGTGAGGAAAGTTAAAATAGTAACAAGTTTCTCCAAAACTGTTTTTTCTATACTCATACCCTGTAAAAGCAGGCTTAAACATTGAAATACTACTTAATTTCACTTTAAAACTCCTTAATGTGCACCGGTAAATAACACTAAAATCTATCTACTATATATTTTAAAACGGTGAAAAATTTTTTTTTGCGTTTTTAAACAGAATTATTAAGAAATATTTACAATCGCTAAAATACTTAATATTTATACTCAATTTGGAGGAATAACTTGTTAAAAAAAGATATTTGATATAAACTAAAATTAACCGATACGGTATTAATAGTCATGACAATCTTATATTTTTACATAACAATCTTCACAATCTATTTTGTACTGTTAGCTGTTCAACTCTTACGAAGGAAACGAAAAATCCGGGATAAGTATACTGCTAAGTATAATAATATGTGTGTAATAGTATATTCGCACAATAATAAGGAAACTTTGGAACAACTTGTTAAATTACTAAAAAGCCAGGATTATCCCTCCTCGTGCTATTCTGTGTATGTGATTCTAGATAATTGCACTGATGACTCTGAAGTTCTTCTAAGCAGTGAATTAAGCATAAACGTATTCAATATAAAAAACATGGATACAGTAGGAAAAACTCAAGCTTATTCCGTTTTGGTCGAAAAACTCTCGCAAGTTCACGGGCTAGACGCTCTTGTATTCCTTGATGCTAAATATTATATAAGGCATGACTTTTTAACTGATGTAAATTTCTATCTGCAAAAACACGCTGCAATCTCTACTTATTTGGAGCCGATTATTTCAAGAAAACTTTCATTTGTTGAAAAAATAAGATTTGTTTACGAAAAATACATGGCAAATTTCGTTGAAGCGATGCGGGCACAAATGGGATTATCAAATATCCTTAACTCAAATGCTTTCGCTATAAAAAAATCTTTACTCGACAAAGTCGGATATATTGCTGTCGGAGATATTAATACTGAGCTTAAATACACCCTTGATATCTCTGCAAAAGGTGAAAGAGTTTTTTCTACCCCGGATTTAAAATCATATTCGGATTTTACAAACTGCACTCATAAATACCCCGATTTCGGCAAGCGGATTGAATTGTTTAATACTTACATAAAACAATTTGACTTCCGCCGATTTAACCACGTTGAATTAATGTGTTCATTAATCGCTCCAAATTGGCTTACCGTTTTATTTATATACATTGCTCTGACCTGTTACTCTTTTCATGTATACTTTATTGCTGATTTAAAAACAATATTAATACAAGCTATTTTGCTTATAGTAGCAATGTTTGCAGGCATGGTGGCAGCAAAGATACGAACAAACGAGATTGGGTACTTATTCTTGTATCCGCTGTATACCCTTTGCCGGCTTGTCTATAATTTCCCAGTTTTAGCCTGGGGACGTGCTTTTATAAAAAAAGCTTCCGCCCCGTCTACCGTTGAAAAAATGCTGGTTAATGTCTGGGTGTCCGATGGTAAAAAAAATTACCCCTGCAAGCTGGAATTAGTATCTGACAGCGGACTTGCAAGCGTTACTTTTATTAATAACAAGGGTAAAAAATATACTACAAAAAATAATCACTTAAGAATGACTGACGCTCTTCAAGAATTATCAGTAAAACTCTCAGAGCATGGACTTGTTTTAAAAATATGCCAATGCTGTAAATATTTCCAGCCCAATATTGACGGCTCAACTAATATGGTAAAAGGGTTTTGTAATTACAATTTTACTGACCGCATTCCGGGTGATGTACTTCAAACTCTTATTTGGAATACATGTGAACAGTATGAAAATTTAAATATTGTAAATTTATTTCAAAACATAGGCAAAAAATAAAATTTACAGACTTTTTAATAACAATTGCAATAAGGTCTTTAATTATGCATATTAATAATAATTCTCCAAGCTTTAAAGCTTCCATCCCTGTATACTACTACGCTAAAGATAAGTCAGGTAAAATCTGGCGTATTATGAAACCTGAAAATATTAAAAAATGTAATAGTTATATCATTAGAAATCTTACAGGCAGTATAAAAAATAAAAATGAAAATTTGATTAAAAGGTTTAAAAGCTTTGACATCGAATATAAACAAACCGGTAAAGCCCGCTCCGTTTATGACAATGAGCACGCAGTAGTTTATATTGTTACAGGAGAAAGAGATTGCGGCGCAATACAAGAAATGGGACAAAAACTCGGTGAAATAAAAAGTGAAAGTATAAAAAGAACAAAATCAACTAAAACTATTGAGGTTATGGAAGCTGCCAGACAATTTTTCAAAAAAGCATTAAACTATATTAAAAGAGAAAATGTAAAAAAGAAAACAAAAAACGGCAGCGAATTTTCCATACATGCAGTTTTTGATGTCCTATACAAAAAAAATGGAGACATTAAAGGCTTTGGGTTTAATAAAATAAACTTTTGGGGCGGAAATGATATGTTAAATTTATAAAAAGAATATTAACATTAAGTAATATATCTATAGCATAACACCTTTGTTTATGCTATTTTGTATTGAGAATGAAATATAAAAAAGAGGATAAAAATGACTAACACAAATTCAACTATTGACGAAACAACAACAGAAGAAATGTCAACGGTATATAATCCAAATTCAGTAGAGGATAAAATATATAAATTTTGGGAAGATGGCGGATTTTTTAAAGCAGATGCACACAGTAATAAGCCGCCGTATTCAATAGTTATACCGCCGCCAAATGTTACCGGAGTTTTACATATGGGACATGCCCTTGACGGTACATTACAAGATATTCTTACACGTTATCATAGAATGAGCGGATATGAAGCTTTGTGGATCCCCGGTACTGATCACGCCGGTATTGCAACACAAGCAGTGGTTGAAAGACAATTAAGAGCAGAAGGCAAAACCAGGCACGATCTGGGTAGAGAAAAATTTCTTGAAAAAACCTGGGCGTGGGCAAACGAACATAAGTCAGCAATTCTTAATCAATTTAAGCGTCTTGGGGCATCTTTTGACCGCTCCAGAGAAAGATTTACATTTGACAAAGGCTGCTCAGAGGCGGTAAAAGAAGTTTTTGTAACTCTTTATAATAAAGGTTTAATTTATAAAGGTGCGTATATTGTAAACTGGTGTCCCCGCTGCCAGAGCGCGATTTCGGATATAGAAACTGAATATGAAACAGAAAAGGGACATTTGTGGGAAATATCTTACCCACTTAAAGGAGAGAGCGGAGCTATAATTGTTGCAACAACCCGCCCTGAAACAATTTTTGGCGATGTCGCAATCGCTGTTCATCCTTCTGATAAAAAGTATTCGGAACTTATTGGCAAAAAGGTTGTTATACCGTTGTCTGGCCGAGAAATACCAATCATTACCGATGAATATGTAGACAAAAGTTTTGGTACTGGAGCAGTAAAAATAACTCCGGCGCATGATCCTAACGATTATGAAGTCGGAAAACGCCACGGGCTTAATCCAATTTGGGTAATTGACGAAGAAGGCAAAATGAAAGCTTGCGGTGAAGTTCCGCCGGAGCTCCATGGAAAAGACAGATACGAAGCACGTCAACGTATTCTTGAGTTATTAAGTTATAATAATTTTCTTCTTAGAACAAAAGAACACGAGCACAATGTAGGCAAGTGCCAGCGCTGTCATACAACAATAGAGCCTCTTTTATCCGAACAGTGGTTTGTAAAAATGGCACCGCTTGCAAAAGAAGCCATTGCCGCCGTAAAAGACGGACGAATTAAATTTATTCCTCAAAGATGGGAAAAAGATTACCTGGGCTGGATGGAAAATATCCGAGACTGGTGTATATCAAGACAGTTATGGTGGGGACACCAAATCCCGGCATATTACCATAAAGTTACAGGCGAAATGATAGTTGCAAAAGAAAATCCTGATCCTGAAAATTACGTACAGGATGAAGATGTTTTAGATACCTGGTTTTCTTCAGGACTGTGGCCGTTCTCTACTATGGGATTTCCAAACAGTGAAACAGATGATTTTAAGAAATTTTATCCGACAAGCGTCCTTGTAACAGGGTTTGATATTATCTTTTTCTGGGTTGCAAGGATGATTACAATGGGGCTTGAATTTACCAAGAAAGCACCTTTCTCCACTGTTTATATACACGGGCTTATCAGAGATGAAAAAGGTCAGAAAATGTCAAAATCTAAAGGTAATACAATTGACCCTGTTAAAATTATCGACAAATACGGTTGTGATGCTTTGAGATTTACTATGACAAGCTTATGTACTTACGGCGGGCAGGATATTAAAGTCAGTGATGAGAGATTTGAATATGGCAGAAACTTTGCGAATAAAATTTGGAATGCTTCTAGATTTGTTATGATGAACCTTGATGGCGTTGATAACAATCCCATTGATAAAGAAAAGCTAACTATTGTTGATAAGTGGATTTTGAACAAATTAAATGAAACTGCAAAAGAAGTAAATGAAAATATTAAAAACTACAGGCTTGGTGAAGTTGCGCATATTTTATACGACTTCTTTAGAAGTTCTTATTGTGATTGGTACGTAGAGATTGCAAAAATTCAGCTGGCAGATGAAGAACTTAAGCTTAATACTCAAAGAGTGTTAAGATATGTTCTTGATATGTCGCTTAGGATGCTTCATCCTATAATGCCATTTATAACTGAAGAAGTATGGCAGTTAATACCGCAAAAAAAACCTGCCCCGGCTTTAATGAAAGCTGACTACCCTGTATACAAAACAGAACTTGCTTATCCTGAAGAGGCAGAAGAAATGGATTTGGTTATGGATACAATAACTTCGCTTAGAAATATCCGCCAAAGCTTTAATATATCACCATCTGTGAAGGTAAACGCTGAAATAAAAACATCAGGCAGAGAAAAAAGTATATTTAAGGTTATTGAACCATATATTCACAGGCTGGCACGTGTTGAAGAAATAACTTATGCCGAGGTAAATGCACCAATGCCGCCTAAAAGCGCAGCGGCAGTTGTTTCAACTTCAAAGATTGTTGTACCGCTTGCAAACTTAATTGACTTAGATGCAGAAATTAAAAGACAGCAAAAGAAGCTTGATAAGTTAACGACTGAAAAAATTTCTCTTGAGGGCAGAATGAAGAACGAAAAATTTGTAGCAAATGCCCCTAAAGAACTTGTGGAACAAACTAATGCAAGGATAGATGAAATTAATAAACAGTCTGAAATTATTAAAGAGTTGATAAAATCTTTAGAAAGCTAGTATTTATAATAACAAACGGCAGCAAATTTGCTGCCGCTTGTTAAAAAATATTTTACTTTACCCGACGGTATGTTTTTGATAATATCAAGTAGTCAATTTTAATAAGGAGATATTTTATGGATTTAATGAAGGGGAAAAAAGGGGTTATTTTTGGTGTTTCCAATAACCATGGTATTGCTTATGCTATTGCACAGCAATTACACGATGCAGGCGCTGATATTGCATTTACATACGCCGGAGAGGCAATGGAAAAACGAGTACGTCCGCTGGCAGAAGGTATGAATGCAAAAATTATTATGCCCTGCGATGTAACTAATGAAGATGAAGTAAAAGCAGTATTTGCCGAATGTGAAAAAGTTTACGGAAAAATTGATTTTGTTGTTCATGCAGTAGCATTTGCAGCAAAAGAAGACTTACAGGGTGAATTTATCAACACTTCTCGTGAAGGCTGGGACTTGGCGTTGGGCGTAAGTGCATATTCGCTGGTTTCAATCTGCCGCGCGGCGCAGCCTATTATGAATGCGGGAGGCTCCATTTTTGCACTAACCTATCTTGGCTCTGAATACGTTGTAACGAATTACAATATAATGGGTGTCGCAAAAGCAGCATTAGAATCATCTATGAGATACCTGGCAGTTGATATGGGTAAATACGGTATAAGAGTCAACTGCATATCAGCAGGAGCTGTTAAAACACTGGCAGCAAGAGGAATAAGCGGATTTGACAAGATGTTAAAAGCAGCTATTGTAAAAGCTCCTCTTAAACGTAATGTGGCGCTTGAAGATGTCGGAAAAGCAGGTTTATACCTGGCATCAGACCTTTCAACAGGAACAACTGGTCAAATTCTATATGTTGATTGCGGCTGTCACTGCGTATATGCGTCAGGCGAAGAAATGGAAATTATCTATAAAGGAATGCAAAACGCTGTTGAATAAATAGGTTTTAATAAGGAGGGCGCCAGCTTATCAGCTGGCGCCCTCCTTATATCATTACAGCCACCCTCTTGAATTTGGCGTATGTTCGGTCTACACTAGACTTAAGTATTTAAATAATTTTTGCGAGGTATAATAATGAAACGAGTTTTACTTTGTATTATGGATGGCTGGGGTATTAGTACTGGAACTGAAAAATATGACGCAACTAAATTATCCCATCCTGTTAATGTTCCGAAGCTTATAAAAGAATACCCTTCAACTAAAATACATGCAGATGGAGAGTACGTCGGTCTCCCTGAAGGGCAAATGGGAAATTCTGAAGTCGGACATTTAAATATCGGTGCCGGAAGAATTGTTTATCAGGATTTAACAAAGATTAACAGAAGTATTCGCGACGGCAGCTTCTTTAAAAATGAAAAGTTTTTAGCAGCAATAAATCACGCAAAATCACATAATTCATCGCTGCATATTTACGGACTCGTTTCTACAGGCGGTGTACACTCGTCTCTGGAGCACTTAGAAGCCTTAATTAAAATGGCTTATGAAAACGGCTTAAAGAAGGTCTATGTCCATGCCTTTTTAGACGGGCGTGATACTCCTCCTCAAAGTGCGTGTACTTTTTTAGAAACGATAGAAAAGGAACTAAAAGAATACGGACTTCCGCCGATTGCTTCAGTTGTCGGCAGGTACTATATAATGGATAGAGATAACCGCTGGGACAGGGTTGAGAAAGGTTATAACTGCTTAGTCTTAGGTGAAGGTGAAAAAGCATCTTCTGCTGTAGAAGCAGTAAAAAAATCGTATGAAAACGGTATATTTGATGAATTTGTTCTTCCGACTGCAATAGGAGGAGAAGAATCACGTATACACGATGATGATGCGATTATATTTATAAATTACAGACCTGACAGGGCTCGTGAAATTTCTAAAGCTATTAACTTTAAAGATTTTGACGGGTTTAAGAGAAAAAAAGTTTTGTCCAACATTTATTATGTAACAATGACAAGTTATGATGAGACATTTACTTTCCCCGTAGCGTTTGAAAAACAGCACTTGAATAATATTCTCGGCGATGTTTTGCAAGCAAACGGCGTAAAGCAGTTTAGAACTGCTGAAACAGAAAAGTATGCGCATGTAACATTTTTCTTTAACGGCGGAGTAGAAGAGCCGCAAAAAGACGAAACAAGAGTTCTTGTTCCTTCACCTAAAGTTGCAACATACGACTTGCAGCCGAAAATGAGCGCTTTGGAAGTATGTGAAAAAGTTCTTGGCGCAATTGATAATCCTGAATACGGTTTTGTTCTTGTCAACTTTGCAAACCCTGATATGGTAGGACATACAGGTGTTTTAGAAGCTGCTGAAAAAGCGTGTAAGACAGTTGATGAGTGTGTCGGCAAGATAGCTGAAGAATGCATTAAAAAAGATGTTATAATGTTATTAACCGCTGATCACGGGAATGCAGAAGTTATGTTCAATGAAGCTACCGGCAAGCCGCATACTGCACATACAACTAATGAAGTACCATTTGTTGTAATTAATGCCGGAAGGAACATAAAATTAAAAGAGGATGGGGCTTTATGCAATATTGCCCCGACGGTTTTAGAATTAATGGGGATTAAACAGCCGGCTGAAATGGATTGCTGTTCATTAATTAAACACTAACTAACAAGGAGAATTATGGCAGAAGTAAAAGGTTTAGATATAGATTTATCATTTAAAAAAAATAACGTTGATGAATTTTTCTTAAATCTGAGCGAAAATCCGGAAGGATTTAAAAACAAGGATTTTCGCTATACTTTAAGCCTTATATATCAAATAGTAGAAGATGAATTTGAAGGAATTTTTCTTGGAAAAAATTCTCCAGTTCGTAATACAGATTTCTTCTTAATTAATGAAGATGGTAAATTTTCTTTTTTTGTTACTCCAACAAATAATTTTCAGTTCTACCTTAAATCTAAAGGATCAATGTTCAGATTTACACCCAAAGAAGTAAACGGGATAATGGGCTACGTTATGCCGCTTGATATTGTTCTTGATTATTTTGGAAGTTTTGGTGAAATTGTTGATTTTGAAGCAGTATCTCAAACCTTTGTATATTTCAACAAACTCACACAGTATGTAATAAAGCTGATAGAAAAACTTTATTTTATTCCTACCGTTGTGAAAACAAGAAATAATCAAATGTTTAGGATCGTCTATGAACCTATTACCAATACAAAAGAATCTGCAAGAATTATAAACGAACTTGAAAAAAATCTTCCGCAAAATGTATTTATAAAAGGTGAATTACCCAAAAACTTTGTAACCGACTTTGTAAGAAATTATTTAAATTACTTGGTGTATAAATTTTTAGGCATAAAAAGTTATAAATTTAAAGATGTCAAATCAGGGCACTATATGATTAAAAATCTTGAACAGCGGTGCCTTTTAAGAGGGCAGGATCTTGCTGAAAATATAGCCCAGTGGTTTGATGAACTTTACTTAGGTAAATATGATTTAATTCCGTTCTTTAAAATAGAAAAAATAAACGATACTGATTTTGAGTTAAAAGTTCATATTAAAAACCGTAAAAATGATGAAAGTATTCTAATAGATAAATTATATACTGAAGATACTATATGGGGAATTCAAACTTCAGATATAGGAAGGATTGTAGAAAAACAATTAAATTACGCATTAAGATATATGCCTGAGCTGGAACAGTTATTTGAAGACGAAGAAAACTTGTCTTTAAAGCTGAACTTAAATGAAGTATACAAGATAATTGCACAGACCTCATATTATCTGCAAAAGGCACATATTGACGTTATTTTGCCAAACGAACTTAAAAATATAATAATTCCGCGAGCATCAATCAACGCTAAAGTCAAGGCAAAACGCTCAGAAGAATTGATGGACATATTCAATACCGTCTCAACAGGGTCAATATCATTAGATGATATATTAGAGTTTTCTTATGAAATAGTAATTGGCGATGAAAAAATCAGCGTAGATGACTTCAAAAAAATTATCCAAGAAAATACAGGACTTATAAAATATAAAAATAAATACGTTCTAATTGACCCGGAAGAAGGGAAAAAGCTTTGCGAAAAAATAGCAACCGCAAATCACAAAACAATGACGCGCCTTGAACTACTCCACGCATCAATGTCAGGTAAAGTACAGGATTACGAGTTTAATTATGATGAAGCGTACGCAAATGTTTTAAAAGATTTTCAAAAACCAATCGAAGTAACGCCGCCAGAGGGACTGCACGGGACTTTAAGATTTTATCAAAATACCGGGCTAAAATGGCTTTGGACAAATGTAAATAAAGGATTTGGCTGTTGTATGGCAGATGATATGGGGCTTGGTAAAACTATTCAGGTAATAGCACTTATTTTGAAATTAAAAGAAGAGAATAAAATTAAAAAGCCGGTTCTTGTTGTCTGCCCGACAACCTTAATGGGAAACTGGATAAAAGAGCTGCAGCAGTTTGCCCCAGAACTTACAGCAAAAATGTATCATGGACTTGATAGAAAACCTGAGTTTGATGCAGATGTTATACTTACAACCTACGCAATTATGCGTATAGATGTAGAGGAAATGAAAAAACACACCTGGGGTATGGTTATAATAGATGAGGCTCAAAATATCAAAAATCCTGACACAGCACAAACAATTGCTATAAAATCTTTAAAATCCGATATAAAAATTGCAATGACAGGCACCCCTGTAGAAAACAGACTTACTGAGCTATGGAGCATTTTTGACTTTTTAAACAAAGGATATTTAGGTTCATTAAAAGAATTTCAAAAGAGTTATGCTGTTCCTATTGAAAAATTCAAAGAAAAATCAAGAGCTGCAAAATTAAAAATGTCTGTAAGCCCGTTTGTATTAAGGCGTTTAAAAACCGATAAAACAGTAATTTCTGATCTGCCGGAAAAACTTGTTATAAATGATTATTGCTATTTGTCAAAGGCACAATCTGTACTCTATGAAAAAACGCTTAATGAAATGATGACAAAAATCAGCGGTTTTACCGGCGTTAGCAGACGCGGAAATATATTTAAGCTTATAACGGCGTTAAAACAAATATGCAACCATCCTTACCAGTTTATCAAAGCCGGCGAGTTTAATAAAGAAATGAGCGGTAAGGCTGAAAAATGTGTTGATTTGGTGAGTAATATTCTTGATAATAATGAAAAAACACTTATCTTTACTCAATACAAGGAAATGGGTGAAATTTTAACTAAAATCCTTTATGATGAATTTAACCGTGAACCTTTATTTTTCCACGGCTCATTAACGGTACCTCAGCGTGAATCGTTGATTGAAGATTTTCAAAATAACAAAGATACAAAAGTAATGATACTTTCTCTAAAAGCCGGCGGCACAGGGCTAAACTTAACAAGCGCAACGAATGTAATACATTATGATCTCTGGTGGAATCCTGCGGTTGAAGAACAGGCAACTGACCGTACATATCGTATCGGTCAAACAAATAATGTAATGGTTCATAGATTAATAACACTTGGAACATTTGAAGAAAAAATAGATGAAATGTTAAAAGCAAAAAAAGAGCTTGCTGACATGGCAGTATATGAGGGTGAGAAAATTATTACTGAACTTTCTGATGAAGAAATTTACAATATATTCTCACTTTCAGCAGTATAAAGAATAAAGAGAGAGGGGGCGGCAATAAAAATTGCCGCCCCTCTCTCTTATATTACCTTTTATTATGTTTTATTTTATTTCTTAGTTTATGGTCTATTCCCGTTGTATCAGAGTTTCTATTAAGAAGAGCGGTACCCAGGGCGCAGAACGCAGCGAGCCCAACGGCAGCAGAACCGCCTTTAGCGAATTTAAGCTTGCCAGAAACTTCTTTAATAGAGTACAATTTTTTAGCATTAGAGTAGAAAATTTTATCTATTACTTTTTCGCTTTTATTGCCGAACATATTTTTAATAGTTGTTTTAAATCGACTGACAGCATCCTCATAACATGTTTTGTTATTAAAATCTTTGCTTTCCCATTCTCCAAAACATCCAAGAGGAGCATCCGTACCAAAAACTATTTTATCAAGCCCGTTATTTTGGCGCGCAACAGTGAGTATACGTTTGACATCCGGCTGTTCTTTAGATGGAAAACCTTGGTTATCCCAGTCAACCCAAGATAAATCCATATAAATATTAGCTTTTTTAGTTTTAAGAGAATCTTCAAAAACTTTTATAGCATTTTCTCTATTCACTCTGCCTTCCGCATCAACTGCGCCTGAGTGTCCAAGCACAAAAGGTAGTTCAGGAGCTTTTTGAGCTAATTCGTATATTTTCCAGGCATCAGCCTGTCCGCCTTGACAGTGGAAGAAACAAGGCAGTTTCTTTTCTTTTGCAAACTCTATGTAATGAGTATAAATTCTTATTACGTCGCTGTCATTTGCAAGTGGCAGGGCAGTTGGGTGAAACTTTAAACCCTTAAATTGATTTGGATGAGTTTCAAATAATTTTCTTATATTAGTAGTGTCACCATTTGTTTTATTAGGCTGGCATACAGCAATTGGAATATATTCTTTTCGCCCCTTAATCATATCTAGGAGCATCTCATTTCCCGCTATTTCATTCGTCGAATTTCCTTTATTTTCAAGGACAAATGCACTTGAAATAACCATTTTTTCAATAGTGTCAGTTGATTTTTGACCATTAATACTAATATTGAGCGTAGAATTAACAAATTTATCAAGCTTGTCAATACCGTAATTGTTCTTGTCCCATCTGCCTAAATGTGCATGTCCGTCGATAATTTTAGCCTTAAAAGCCGGCTTTGCAGCTAATGATGAATTAATAGAATTGACTCTCACGATTAATCTCCCAAATTTTTATTACATAATAAACACCTTTAGTACAATAATACATCCAGCAGCCATTTACGCCAATAGGGTAATATAATTTAATGAAGTTTTGTAAAGAAATTTAGGTTATTTGATGTAGATTTTTATTTGTTGGAAGTTATTTTAGTAAAAAGAGTATAATTTGGATTTACACTTGCAGGGTGACAGATAAAAATCGGAATATCTTTTTGAAAATCTTCTATTTTACTGTTGTTTAATAACAAGAAATCAGCATTTTTCGAACTATATGTAAGCCCAATAAATGCATTTTCACCTAAAATTTCACGCGCAATAGAAATTTCTATGTCATCAATATCTAATATTACACCATCAGCACCTGACGCGTACGACATATCAACCCTGGATTTTATGATTAAGGTTGCGTCAAACTCTCCGCATAAGGTTTTAAGTTTTAAAACACGCGCCAATGCCTCTTTAAAAGATTTGTTTTGATATTCATATATGAGAATTTGAGCTTTATTTTGAAACTGTATTGCTAAATCATTTAACAATTTATCTTCTTCTACATTTGTATCAGTAACCCAAATACCTTGCGTGCGGTTATAAAGTTTTATTTGCTTAAGTTTTTTGTTAAAAAAATCATCCACGACAAAACTTTTTCCATATTTTAACAAAAATAATATTACCTGAATGATTATATAACAAAGAGCAGTCAAAATCATTTTTTTAAACTGTAAGTTAATTTAAGAGGAGACTATGCTTAAATCATCATATAAAAAAAAGAGCCGGCAAGAACTTATCACTCTCGCGCAGAATGATGATTATAAAGCGCTGGAAGAACTTATAAAATCAGTACAAAAAACAGTTTATACTACGTTGGAATACTTAGTATCAGATAAGTCTAATATTTCAGATTTAACCCAAAACGTACTTATAAAAATGTCTTGCAGTATAAAATCGCTTAAAAATCCAGAGAAGTTTAACAGCTGGTTAAACCGCATTATATCAAACGTTTATTTTGATGAAATGAGGCGGGTAAAAAACAAATGTTATTACATATCAATAGATGATGAGGAATGCAGGGATATAAAAGATGAAAAAAATATAACTCCTGCAGATAAATGCGCAGCTATCGAAATAGATAAAATTGTTAAAGAATCTATTTTAGAGCTGCCGGAACATTTTAAAGTTGCAATTATATTGAGGGAATTTGGAGGATTGAGTTATCAGGAGATAGCCGATATTACACATGCCGGCGTCGGCACAGTAAAATCAAGAATAGCAAGAGCACGGGCAAGATTACAAAACGAGTTAAGACACTGTATATAAGGAGACAATCAATGGATTTAACATGCGCACAAGTAGAAATGCTGTTATCATTTTATTTTGACGGAGAATTAAAAGATAACTTAAAATATAAAGTTGAAGAGCATTTAAAGAACTGCCCTATATGCAGTGCAAAGTACGAAACTTTAACAAAGATATTTACAGGAATGCGAGAATCTGTAGCAGAGATAGGTATAAAACAAAATACTTCTGATTTTAGTGCCGGAGGCAGTGAGTATACAAGCAGTGATTACAAAGTTAATATGTCTGCATATATTGATAATGAATTAGATAATAATGAAAATATAAAAATAAAAAAACTAACAATAAATAATAAAAAGGCAAGAAAATATTTAGAGGATAGTTATGCATTAAAACATATAATTAATAATGCATTTGAAAAAAGCAAAAATGATATGAAATACGATTTTACAAAGAATGTATTACATTCACTTGACATAGATAATCAGGATTATGTTTTAAATCCAATAATCAAAGGAATAACAATAATAGCATCAGCAGCGCTTGCCGGATCAGTGCTTGCTGCTGTCATAATTCACCTCGGACTGCATTGATGAAATATAACTTAATATTTTACCGCCATAGTTTTTAGACTTAAGAAGTTTAAATGCAGAAAAATCTACAGGTTTAGAGTGTTCAACAACAGCAGCTCCAAACGGCGGGAGTTTTTGCAGTACATCATTATATATTCCGCTCAAATAAGGAGGATCGATATAAATTATATCAAAATAATCTTTTGTATTTGCTAAAAATTTAAGTGCATCAGTACATAAAAGCCTTCCTTCGACATTCAGATTTGCGTAATTTAATTTTATAATATTAAAAACATTTTTATTTTTCTCAATCGCGGTTATAGATGAGAAACCGCGGCTTGCAGCCTCAAGCCCCATAATTCCAGAACCTGCAAACAAGTCAAGAAAGCTTTTACCCTCAAACTCCCCTATTAAAGAGTATAAGACATTAAATATACTCATTCTAACTTTAGACAAAGTGGGACGTGTTGTTAAAGTCTCAGGGGCTTTTACTATTCTTCCTTTAAGTTTTCCGCCGGTTATATTCATCAGCTTAAATCCAATTTCGCTATTTTTATACCAAAAACACTTTCTATATCTATACCATTCAAGATAGACGTTATCAAGTCATTAGGATTAAATTTGTCTTCCAGTCTATTAACTAATCCTAAGATTTTAGCATCAGTATATTCTTCAATAATCCTGGGAATAGAAGTAATTTTAACAGAATTTGAGAATTCAGGAATATTATTGATTATAGCACCTCTTATTTTTATTCCACGAGAACTTGCCAGATTCAAAATTAAAAGAGCATTATTTATTGCCTCTGGAGACGGAGTTATTATCAATAATAACGGAACATGCAAGAGTTTTAATAAGTCCAAGGTTGTACATCCAGATGTTAGGGGGCTCATAATGCCGTTTGAACCATCAAGAATTGAACAGTCGTATTTTTCTGTAATATTTTTGTATTCTTGTACAATTAGTTCAATATCTATGGATTCATGTTCTTTTTCTGCTGCAATGAGCGGCTCGCAATC
This sequence comes from Candidatus Gastranaerophilales bacterium, assembly GCA_944326905.1. GTDB lineage: Bacteria > Cyanobacteriota > Vampirovibrionia > Gastranaerophilales > Gastranaerophilaceae > CALUTH01. The sequence goes on along the minus strand of CALVFU010000008.1, from coordinate 25,096 downwards.
AGATTTAAACAAATATGTAAAGTATGTTTCAATGTATGGGTCAATAGTTTTAATATAGGTTAAATCCGGTGACTGCATAAAGCCGTTAATTTCTATACCTGAGGTTTGAACAGGCTTATAAACACATGTAGCATAATCAAGGCTCTGCATAGTCGCTGCAAGCCCGGCACTTATAAATGTTTTTCCCGCCTTTAACTCTGTTGATGCCACATACAAGCTTAACATAGCTAAATTGTAACATGAACTGAAAAAATGTTTAACTTATTTTGCTTTTTATGCTAAAATAAGTGGGTAACCCAAGAGAGTTTGGAAATGAGTTATAAAATATTATCAAAAAGAGAGTTGTGTTCAAACCAATATGAACTGGAAATAGAAGCACCTTATGTTGTAAGGAATGCTAAAGCCGGTCAGTTTATAATTCTGCGTGTTGAAAAAGACGGAGAAAGGATTCCGCTTACAATCGCTGATGTTGATAAAGAAAAAGGTATTTTAACTATAGTTTTTATGGCGGTAGGTTATTCAACAAAGAAACTTGCACAATTTAAAGTCGGTGATGAATTAGTTGACTTAGTCGGACCTTTAGGAACCCCTACACATATAAAGAAGTACGGAACTGTAGTCTGTGTCGCCGGAGGTTATGGCGCCGCACCATGTTATCTTATATCTAAAGCCTTTAAAGATGCCGGCAATAAAGTTTATATGATTATGGGTGCAAGAACAAAAGACTTGATTTTCTGGCAGGATAAAATGCAAAATGCCTGCACTGAATTATATATAACAACTAACGATGGCTCCTTGGGCGAAAAAGGTTTTGTTACAGGCGTCCTTGAGCAGCTGATAAACCAAGAAGAAATAGATTATGTAATAGCCGTTGGTCCAATGCCAATGATGAAAGCCGTTGCAGATTTAACTAGAGATAAAAATATATATACAGAAGCAAGTATGAACCCAATAATGGTTGATGGCACGGGCATGTGCGGAGCTTGCCGTTTAACAGTCGGAGGAAAAGTTAAATTTGCGTGTGTAGACGGACCAGATTTTGATGCTCATCAGATTGATTTTGATGAAGTTATTAATCGAACATCTATTTATAAAGATTATGAACACAAACGTGATGAGAATTGTAATTTACTAAACAGGAGAGTATAATTTATGTCAGGAGAAAGACAGGTTAGTTTATGTCCTTTAATGAGTGTAGGCTCGCAGGTTGAAATTGTATGTATGCAGGAAAATTGTGCTTGGTATTTAAAAAATTATAAGCTTTGTGCAGTATATATGCTTGCTTATAATTCAATGCTTGATGTTCAGGCAAAACAGGCTGCAAAAAAAGCTAAACAGCAACAGGGGTAGGCAATATGACGAATAAAGTTGTCATCGGTGCGCAATGGGGTGACGAGGGCAAAGCTAAAATTACAGATATCTTGGCAAATAGAGCCGACTTTATCATAAGATACCAAGGCGGCTGTAATGCCGGTCATACGGTCGTAGCTGATGATGTTACTTACAAATTCCATCTTGTTCCTTCTGGTATTTTATACAAAAATAAATTTTGTCTGATAGGAACAGGTACTGTTATTCATCCCGAATCATTTAAGGCAGAAATTGACGAACTAAAACAACAAGGTGTAGATTTAACAGGTTTAAAAATAAGCTCACTCGCTTCTGTAACCATGCCATATCATATTGAGGCAGACGGTTATAACGAGGAGCACGCTGGCAAAGGGAAAATAGGAACAACAAAAAAAGGTATAGGTCCAACTTACACTGATAAAGCTGCAAGAATTGGGCTTAAAATTCAAGATCTATATGACGAAGAAACCCTGTCTGAAAAGCTTGATGTAATTCTGCCGCTAAAAAATAAAATACTCTCAAAGGTTTATGGTTTAGATGAGTACTCAAAAGACTGTATAATAGATTTGTGTAAGAAATACGCTGAGATTTTTAAACCTTATGTATGTTTTGATTTGCAGAAATTTTTGTATGAACATAAAAATGATAACATTTTATTTGAAGGTGCTCAAGGTGTAATGCTTGATATAGACTGGGGGACTTACCCGTTTGTAACAAGCTCTAATCCAATAGGCGGCGGTGCAGCAGTAGGCAGCGGCTATGGTCCTAAAATGATAGATGATGTCATTGGTGTTGCTAAAGCTTATGTTACACGTGTCGGAGAAGGACCTTTTGTAACTGAATTAAATGATGAGACAGGTAAACATATCCGTGACGTAGGACATGAATTTGGAGTTACAACCGGGCGTCCGCGCAGGTGCGGCTGGTTTGATGCTGTAACTATGCGATACGCAGTTCAAGCCGGCGGGATTACACAAGTTGCACTCACAAAGTTAGATGTATTTGATACCTTCAAAGAAATAAAAATATGCACAGCTTATAAAAACATCCGAACAGGTGAAATCACAAAATATTACCCAACTGATGTATATACTCATAAATATTTTGAGCCGATATACGAAACTTATCCCGGCTGGTGTTCTGATATTTCAAAAGTAAGAGAGTACGATAAACTTCCTAAAAACGCCAAAAAATATATAAGCCGCCTTGAAGAAATACTTGAAGTTCCTATATCTATCGTAAGCGTTGGTCCTGACAGAGAACAAACAATTTGGCGAAAATAATAATTAGTTTTTCGGATTTAAAGGATAGTTAATGAAAAAACGGGTAATTGCATATCTGCATACGCATTGGGATAGAGAGTGGTATAGAGAGTTTGAAGTATTCAGAATGCGTCTCTTAAGAGTTTTTGATGAGGTTATAGAGTCATTAAATAGTAATTTAATCCCATCATTCTATTTTGATGGTCAAACTGCAGCTCTTTTAGATTACCTTGAAATGCGTCCTGAAATGGAAACAAATATCCGCCGTTTAATTAAAGATAAAAAACTCTTTATCGGTCCTTTTTACTGTCTTATAGATGAATTTTTAACAAACAGTAATCTATTTAAAAAAAATTTGAAGTATGGATTAGAAATTGCAAGAGAATTTGGCTGTAATACGTTTACCGGCTATTTACCTGATACTTTTGGACACTCTGATGGAATAATTAAAATTCTAAAGGACTACGGTCTAAATGAATGTATCGTTTGGCGCGGGTGCGGAGATTTGCCTTCTGAATTTGTATGGCAATCTCAAAGCGGAACGCAAATTAACACAGTAAACCTTATCAGGGGATATTTTATGGATATTTTTACTGCAAATTTATCAATTGATAAGAAAACTGAATTTTTGAAAAATAATCTCGATAAAATCGCCTTAAAATCATCAAATACACTGCTTCTTCCAATAGGAGCAGACCACCTTGGCATTCCATCAGATATAAAAGCACAAATTAATAAAATAAATAGTTTATTAGAAGATTATACTATAGAGCTTGGGTCAATATTTGATTATTTAAAAGAAGTAAAAAATAATTATAAAATTGTTCATAAAGGTGAATTGAGAGATAATTCACTTACTTTTACATTAGAGGGTTCGTATTCTTCCAGAGCAGATATTAAACGAGCAAATGTAATTGCAGAGTACGAACTTGAGAAATTAGAAAAACTCATAAATTACTATAATCTTTTACCTAAATATGGAACAATTTTAAAATACGGATATAAACTGCTTCTCAAAAATCAGGCACACGATAGTATATGCGGATGTTCTACAGATGATACACACAGTGAAAACATTTTAAGATACAAAAAAATTATGCAGATTTGCAACTCTGCACTTTCTGAAATTCGTTTTGAAAAAAAGCTGGAAGATAAAATTATAAACCTTGGAAGTGCAAGCTTCAGCGGAGTTATTGAAAGAATAAAATATAAAAAAAATAAAAACGATATTGTTTATAATATTTATAAAGGATTTCCAGAATACTTACTAACAGATATAAAAAGAATACCAGTAACTGAGGATTATCAAAAAATTTATAAAGTTTTGGAGTATGTAAAAGGGATAAATGTAGGCGAAAACAATTTAATTCCGGCGTCACCTGATAAAAAAGTCACAGGAGACAATAAAACACTAAGCGGTAAAGTTTATGTTGAAGCAGAGAACACAATTAAGTTTAAATCCGTAAATAGAGAAGTAAATATATATCTTAGGGATTTCAAAGATTATGGCGACAGTTATAACAGAGGTCCTGTAAAATGTGATGAAGGTCAAATTCTTAAACTAAAATCTACCAAATTAAAATTTCAATCCGATATTAGAGTTATACTGGAAGCTATATTTGAAAAGAATATAAAACTTGAAATATCAATTGATGCTGATAGTGATTTTGCAAAATTTCATTTTCTGATAAATAACAAAACAAAAAATCATCAGCTTTTTATGTGTATAGACTTAGGCGAGCCGGTTAAAGAAACATTATCAGAAGATATGGACAGAATAATAAAAAGGAGATTTAATCCTGATTATAATATAAGAGATAATTTGCCGCAAAAACGTGGAGTTGAAGCGCCTACAAATACTGCTCCGTGTCAAAGATATGCCGGCGCTGACGGTCTTGGGGCTGTGCTTAGAGGCATTACTCAATATGAAGTATATAAGAATGAGCTTCGTTTAAGTCTATTAAGAGCCACCGGCGTAATATCTAATCCTAAAAACTCTTCACGCTCAACTCCAGCCGGACCGCCGATTGAAACCCCGGACGGGCAGCTGTTGAAAACTATTGAACAAGAAGTATGGCTTTGCTTTGATATTCCGCCTAAAGAAGCAATAGACAAAATTTATAATTATATCTGTTTAGGATTTTAATCTATAAAGATTAGATTTTTGGCTTTTTGTATGATATAAAATTAGTATGAAAAAATGGGTATTGGTGATTGTTTTAATAATATTCTCTTTTATCCCTTGCCAAAGTGAAGAGGTTTTTCTTCATGTGGACAAAAAAGAAAAAATTAATGTAGATACAACCCCTAAAAAAATATCCGGCTCATTACTTATAAAAGATGATGTTACACTGCAAATGCTGATTGATACCCAGCGGAAGAAAGACCTTGCAGATTTAGAAATTTTATGGCATGGAACCGTTGCAAATAACCCGGTAATAGAATTTGCCTTAAAAAAGCTGGCAAGCCCGGACAGCCAAAAGAGAATACATTCCTCCTTTATGGCAAAAACTTTATCCGCAGTAATATCTGGAGCATCTTTTGTACCAAGTGTAATGGGGCAGCACCCAACTGTACAAACTGCAGCATTTTCTGCCGGACGCCTTGCACAATCACTTATTAATAAAAAAAATACCCCTCAGGAAGTACCTTTGACCGATACTGAACTTATACAGCTAGCAAGTCTTGTAGAAGAGCTGCAAGATAAAATAATCGCATCTTATTACAATTATAAAAATACGCTTAATCAATTAAAAATCACGCGTTCCAAAATGATTTTATACAGTAAAAACTATTCAAAAGCTATCGAAAGCAACGATATACTGGACATTTCTTTGTCCTCTTCTCTTTATGACAACATGTATATAGAAGAATATAAACTCGAGCAGGCAGCAAAAAAATATCACACAGAACTTCAAAGACTGGCAGGCAAAACAGCAGTAGACAAACTTGAGTTATATCAGTATGACTTTAATTCAGCTTTATTTAAAGGTAAATAATAAATGCTTAAAAAATTTTTAACAGTATGCATAGTTTTAGCAGCAAATATCGCAGGGTACACCTCTGAATATGCAGATATAAATACTCTGCACCCGCCGGCTTACAGAGTAGGTACAACAGATACCCCGGAAGTAAAAGCTGATTATGAAGTAAAAATTAAGACTACAACGGCAAAACAAGAAGAAAAAAATGATATAAACACCCCGGGTATAACTTATGCTGATTTAAGCATAAAACGTATGTCAAAAGAGTTTGCTCAAGCAGTAGAAGGCGATTACGATACAATGATGACAGACCTGTCCGTTCTCTGGCAGGGGGCAGCAACACGCAGCGATACTGTTAAATATGCCCTCTACAAACTCTCTAATCCTGACAAAGATAAGCCTACTAATACTGCTATTAAAAATGTACTGCAGACAATAGCTGGCATGTCTACATTAGTCGGAGCAGGAACAGGCAACGCACTTTTATCTTGTGCATCGTTAATCGGAGGAAACACTCTGGGGATAATGTCTCAAGACACAAAGGCCTTGAATTATAAATATACAAAAGTCGGCGATGCCGACATGATTATACTTGTAAGAAAAGTTGATGATTTGCAGCAAAAAATTGTTGATATTTATTATGATTATATGACTACAAGACAAATATATGATCTTACAAGCCGAATGGTTCAGCAGAGATATACAAACTACAGAGCAGCTCAAGATGCGCCCAAAGATGTATTATTGGTTACAGATGCATTCTATAGAGATGCTATTGATCAGCAAATTAAAGCCCGCGGAGATTTTTATGAAAAACGTTCTATGATGGAACAATTGGTCGGGCACGATACATTTGTCGAATTTGAAAAAATTATTAATAAGCGGCTTGGTACTCAGGATGAAACTATACATCCTGTAAATCAAACCGAATTTAAACAGTATAAAACAGAAGAAACTCAAGAACAATCACACGACAACGAAATTACCCCTCTAAAACAGGAAAAGAATAGCAAAGAAACCTTAAAAGAAACAGCAGAAACGAACAAACACAATACAAACAATAGATTATAATAAAAAGTTATAATTCAAATTATACTTGGTTATTGTAATTTTTATAAAGTGTGATAATCATTTTTTCAGCTATTCTTGCCTCTTTTTCTAAGGGGCATACGTTATAAGTAGTCATATCCGCCCCATTGTAATTAAACTGCGCCTGCAAATCCAACTGCGCCTTCTTACCTGCGGGTGAATTAAACGGATGTTTCGGCAGAGCAAGGGTATATGCGTGTGCTTCTTTAAGCTCGTCGGCAGTTTTAAGCGTCCATTGTGAAATTAGATATTTTGTTAATTCTTTTTCTTTACCTGCCGCTTTTGCTTTTTTCATTGCATCAATAATATGCGGATTTCGAACAAGCGCCGCACGCAAATCGGACACTGCGAATGCATACGCATACCGTTCAACAGGGATCCCTTCTGTACATAAAACATTAACTGTCTGCTTACAGTGCGTAAGCTCATGCGCTATTGTGGCAAGCTGTTCTGCCTTATCCTGTTTAAAAAAATAGTCCGTATAAAATACAATTGTATTATTATAAAACCTGTAATCACCTATTATTGGACGACCTTCATTCTTTTCCCACGTAATTTTGGAAGGTGCAGAGCCTTCAAGCCCCATTATTTTAACAAGCCCTTTATAAGCCGCATCAGCGAACTCTTTACCGTCTTTATCTTTAAGAGTTTCAAACAGAACATCTAAATTATCAAAATCAGAACCAGTAACAAGCGCCTTGCCATACACGCCGTCTACTGGTTTTAAATCCGGCTGAACAAACTTGTTTTCTGACCTGTTAACCACACTAGCAATCGGAGGTTTAACAACATTAGTACTGACAGTATTTAATACTTTATTTATCATCTTATTTTTCCTTTCATAACCTTATACAATAATAAAGTTAAACTAGTAATAAAAATTGACTATTAAATATTAAACAGTTTTATTATCTACTCTAAAACCTTTGGATATTAATATATTACGCTCTATAGGTACAAGTATTTTTTTAAGTTTCGTAAGACTTAAATCTAAACTCTCATTAACCCCAGCTTTATCAGGATAAATACTATAATCTTTTTTGTGTTCATTATTTTCTGCAGCGTTAAGCATAACAACATTTGCACCTGCTGATAAAACAAGACTTCTGCCGTTTGGCATTAATGTTTCCATTGCCGTAGTCGCCGGAATATTTATATCAGGCAAAAGCAGGCGTGTTATAGCAACAGCTTTCAAGGCAAGGTCAAAATCACCTGCATCAGTTATCCCTAAAGGAGTATCTGGATGAGGAATAAAAACACCTATACCTATCATATCGGCATTAATATTTTTAAAAAAGAGAATATCATCTGCAATCATTTCTATTGTTTGCCCATCAAGTCCTATTAATGACCCGGTGCCGACTTCATATCCTAAAGTACGCAAGTTCTCCAGACACCTTAACCTGTTTTCAAAACTCATATTTGGATGATATTTTTGATAAAGTTCTCTGTTTGTTGTCTCAATCCTTAGTAAATACCTATCAGCACCTGCATTTTTTAATTCTTTATACTCTTCGTAAGTTTTTTCACCGATACTTAATGTCACTGCCATATCATTATTTTTAATCTCTTTTATAATACGGCATAATTCCTCCAGGCTAAAACCTGCATCTTCACCTGATTGTAAAACAACTGTCCTAAATCCCTTTTGAAAAGCATTATTTGCAGATGCGATAATTTCATTAAAATCCATTCTATATCGGTGGATTTTTTTATTAGCAGCCCTTAAGCCGCAATAGTAACAAGTTCGGGTACAGTAGTTTGAAAATTCAATCAGTGCTCTTATATAAACCCCGTCTCCTGTACATTCTTTTCTTACTTCATTTGCTGCATTATATAATTCGTTCCCGCTGCTTTCTATAAGCTGCAAAACTTCATCTTTTTCAAGTGTATGATATTTTTGTGCTTTATTTAAAATATTATTTACAGATTTTTTTTTCATAGGTTGGCTATATTATTATTTTTATAGTATAACAGAAATTGGTACAAACCATAAGGGGTGGTATAATAATGATTGCTCAAGCCGAATTAATCAAACAAATAAAAGACTTAAAACAAAAAAAGAATGCAGTAATTCTTGCACACTGTTACCAGAACGTAGAAATTGATGAAGTGGCAGATTTTGTCGGAGATTCACTGTATCTTTCAAGGCAGGCTGCAAAAACTAACGCAGAGATAATAGTGTTTGCAGGAGTTTATTTTATGGCTGAAACTGCCAAAATACTTTCACCTGATAAAAAAGTATTACTGCCAAGATTAGAATCCGGCTGTCTTATGGCAAATATGATTAATCTCAAACAAATTAGAGAGTTTAAAGTAAAACATCCTGGTATTCCGATTGTATGTTACGTAAACTCAACTGCTGAGGTAAAGTCAGAATGTGATATATGCTGCACAAGCGCTAATGCTGTTGATATTGTTCGCTCATTAAACAGTAAAAAAGTTCTTTTTGTGCCGGATATGCATTTAGGCGAGTATGTAGCTCAAAAACTCCCAGAAATAGAGGTTATTACATATCCTGGATACTGTCCTACACACGTTCGTATATTGCCGGAGGATGTATTAAAACAGAAAGAGCTTTATCCCAATGCAAAAATTTTATGTCACCCTGAATGCTGTAATGAGGTTGTTAAATTAGCCGATGTAGTTGGTTCTACTACTGCAATTATGAAATATGCAAAAGAGAGTAAAGATAAAGAATTTATAATTGTAACGGAAATAGGTGTTGTTGATCGGCTCAAACGTGATATGCCGGAAAAGAATTTTATACACGTTTCTTTTAAAGCTGTCTGTCCTAATATGAAATGGAATCATTTGGAAGATATTTATAATGTACTTTTGAACGAAACGAACGAAGTTAATGTAAACCCGGCATACGCCCAAAAATCTTTAGAGATGATTGAACGTATGCTCGCAGTAAGAGTTTAGATATTTTCGTTATCATAAGTAAAAATAGTAAGCAGGTAATTATTAAATTCACAAGTCTTTTTATACCCGCTGTTTGCCAATTCTGATATTACATCACACCCTGAGGTGAGTGTTGAACAGGCGTGGTCAGAATAGATACTATTTTTTAAAGATAGAATTTCATTTTTTAGATTAGAAATCCTATTTTCAATAAGCTCGTAATTGTTACCAATTGCCAGTGAGCGGTCATCAAGCGCGTTCCAAAGTTCATAAGATAATTTAATTGAATTTTTCATATATATTCCATCCTTTCTGATAATATTATATATTCAAACATAACTTTTGTAAATACATTAAAAAAAAATATTTTTAATATGTCTTATTAAATTTTAAATTATAATTTATAATTAATATATTATAATCTATAACTTTATTATATTTATAAGTCAATATTTATATACTTATAAATTATGGATAAGAAAACTTTGTTAAAAAAGTTTGGTAAAAACGTAAAAATAGAACGCGTAAAACAAGATTTGACCCAAGAACAACTTGCAGAAATCATGAATGTTTCGCAAAATTATATTGCAAATATTGAGTGCGGCAAAGCAAATATGTCTCTTGGGAAAGTATTAGAACTAGCAGGGTATTTGAATGTGGAAATTGATAAACTGCTTAATTTTAATCAGCTTTAAAAGCTATTAAATATCTGTATATCAAATATTTTTTTAATCGGTTTCCTCTCAATGTTATCAGCCCTCGATTATATAAATCCTTCAATTCATTTGCAAAGGTTTTATACATTTTTGCTTTTATATCTTTATCTGATTTTTTACAAAATCCAAGCTGCGGTTTTAAAACATCAGGAATAATTCTTTGTTTGATATATTTCAATTCCTGTCTGTATTCAGGTGCATTATATAGTTTAGATACCAGATTTATATTTCCGTAGTAATCATAAATATTTTTTAACTTCGGTTTGGCATGAGATATTGAGTTATCAATTACTGAATAAAAATAAAGTTTTTCTTTTATTAAAATAGTCTTGGGTTTCTTAGCAAATACTCTGCATGATTGGGCAAAATCTTCAGAAATACCTTCTATGAATTTTATATCAGAGAGCAGTTCTCTTTTAAATAATTTTACCCCGACATTATAATTTATTTTATACTTAGACCTTTTCGCTGTATAATACAAAGGATTATAAGTAAAAATAAATTCCAAGCTGTCAGGACTATATTTTTCTTTTGAATATTTTTCAGGCTTATCTTCCATCCCGCAGCAGACTAAATCTGCGTTATAAGTTGAAACAAAATAATGCATTACCTCCAAAAACTGCGGGTGAATTGCATCATCTGAATCCATAAAATAAATATAATCCCCTTTTGCTTTTTCATATCCGTTATTACGGCTGTATCCGCATCCTTGATTTTCTTGGTCTATAACTGTTATTCTTTTATCTTTTTGGGTATATTCATGTAAAATATTCAATGAATTATCATTCGAGCCGTCATTTACACATATAACTTCATAATCATTAAAAGTCTGGCTTAAAATACTGTCAAGACAGTGCGGCAAGTATTTCTCTGCATTGTATACAGGAATAATTATTGAAATCTTTGGCATTTTCCTCTTTCCTAAATTAATAATATATAATCATTATACATAATAATTTTACTTATTAAAATAGAAAATAAATATATACATCGTATTATTTTATATTTTGTTTCCGCTTCGCCAGTACCCTTTTATTTCGTTCCTGAATTTGCTCAAAACTCATCGGATTTGCATTTTCATCCATTCTTTCCACTACACCGGAATCAATATTTTTTAGAAAAAATTCAAAATCATTTTTCATATCTTGCCATACATCACTAATATTAATAATTTGTTCAGTATTATCACCATATTTATCTCTTAGTTCAATATCAGATAAATTTTTTACATCTTCGCTATATTGATTGAGCTTTTCAAATACAATTTTTGATCTATTATCATCACTAACTTTTAACCTCTTAGTTAAGTAATAGTCTGCAAAAAATTCACCAATACTTGACAACGTATGAGATTGAGTATCAAATCTCAATTCCTCGGTTAAATTTTGTTTAAGCTTTTCAAAATCTTTTTTATAATATTTAGTAGCTCTTCTTGTAAAAGAACAGTTAGTTTGATCAACCAAATGTCCTATCTCATGAACCAAAGTTTCTGCACATTTTGAGTCAGACATCATAGAGAGATAATGCGCTGATAAGAATATTTGATTAAGAGGTCCGATTGCAAGTGCAGATGCTCTTTTATTATTTGGTATAGTTTCTGTAATAAGAATATTTGTACATTCTTCACTAAAATCCTTAAGACAAGCTTCCGGCAAATTAGATACTACTCGAGTCAATAGTTCTGTTATCTGATCAAGTTTTTCTGCGTCAACATTTTTAGCAATATGAAGATTGAAACTAAAAGAAGTATTATTCTTCAATGTTACACTAACCTTTTTCATCATAAACCCAGGAATATTTGAACTGCTATATCTCTCATCAGCAGAAACTGCCGCCCCCTTTCCTTGCACTACATTATCAGCTGCCGTACTTTCATTTAAGTATTCACCAATTGATTTCTCACTATTTTTTGTATTTTGTACAATCGGCACATCTGAATTCTTTCTAATAGCAGTGTCCGTTGTTTGAATTTTATTTATACTCATTATAATATCTTTCCTTCTATTTTTATATAACGGACTTTAACAAAAAAAACTTTAATTTATTAACAAGTAATTTTACAAAAATTTACAATACGCTTAATTCTTTTAATCGTTTATTGCAAAATAAACTTCTTTAAGCCGCTTTTTACTAATATGCGTATACAATTGTGTTGTTGCCACATCACTGTGCCCTAACAGCTCTTGAACAATTCTTAAATCTGCGCCGTTTTCAACAAGATGAGTTGCAAAAGTATGTCTTAAAGTATGCGGGCTGATATGCTTGTGAATTTTTTCACCTTGCACTCTTATAAATTTATAAATTTCCTGCCGCGTCAATTTCATCCCAGTATCAGACAGCAATAACCATTTTGACTGAATATTGTATTTTGCAGCAATTAGCTCTCTTTGCGGCATATAATCGTTAAGCAGGTTTTTTGCACACTCACCTATTGGTACAATTCTTTCTTTAGCCCCTTTGCCAAAACATCTTATGTATTTTGAGCGAATATCAATATCTGATAATTTTAAATTTACCAGTTCAGATACGCGGAAACCACAGCTGTATAAAAGCTCCATAATTAAATGCTCAGTTGTTGTTAAATTGGCATTTAAGAGTGTTTCTATCTCCGTGACATTTAGAACTTTGGGAAGTTTTTTAGGCAGTTTAGGCTGTTCAAGCGCCAGCGCCGGATTAGTATTAGTATAGCCGGAAGCGTACGCCCACTTAAAAAAACCTCTTATTGAAGCTATTTTTCTTATTATACTTGTAATTGCATAGTTGTTCTCTTTAAGAGTTCTTATAAACTTATTAACATTCTGTCTGGTAACACTGCTTATATCCTCCGTATCAAGAGTGTCTGCAAATTCCGTAATATCACGCCTATAAGCGTCAACCGTATTTATCGCAAGTCCTTTTTCAAGTTCAAGATATTCAAGATATAGAGATATTATTTGGAGCATAAAATAATTATACAATATTTTCATAAAAAAACAGCGGGCAGAATAAATTCTGCCCGCTGTTTTAGTGTATTCTTACTTCTCTTCAGAAGTACTTGCAGGAATTCTCATTGCGTAGAATGAACGAATTACAAATACAAGTGCTATGATAAGAAGTACAACGCCTACTATTCTTGAGTACTCTCTGAATATAGGATTAATAGCAATTTCCATTGCTAAAAGCCCAAATAGAGTAGTAAATTTAATAATAGGGTTCATCGCAACTGAAGAAGTATCTTTGAATGGATCGCCAACAGTATCTCCAACAACTGTAGCTTCATGCAGCGGTGTGCCTTTTTCATTCATATCAACTTCAACAATTTTCTTAGCATTATCCCAGCAGCCGCCGGCATTTGCCATAAATACCGCTTGGAACAAGCCGAATACTGCTATTGCGATTAAATAGCTTACAAAGAATGATACAGGGGCATTGTTATCACCAGCAGGTGATGACAAGCATGCAAGTGCAAGCGCAAATGCAAACAATGCAATAAAGATATTAAACATACCTTTTTGAGCGTATTGTGTACAAATCTTAACAACCTCTTTAGAGTTTGACACATTAGCCGTTTTATCATCATTTTCACCTAATTTAATGTGATTTTTGATAAATTCAACTGCAGAATACGCTCCAGTTGTAACAGCCTGCATAGAAGCACCTGAGAACCAGTAAATTACAGCACCGCCGGCAATGAATCCAAGGAGTGTATATGGATTTAACAGGTTAAGTATCATTTCAGGTGTAATACCAAGTGTTTCTTTTATTACAAGAATTAAAGAGAAAATCATTGTTGTAGCACCAACTACAGCTGTACCAATAAGAACAGGTTTAGATGTAGCTTTGAAGGTGTTACCAGCACCGTCATTTTCTTCAAGATATCTTTTTGCATTTTCAAAATCAGGTTTAAATCCAAAGTCTTGTTCGATTTTGTTAGCAACATCAGGAACTTCCTCAATCAAAGAAAGTTCATAAACTGATTGAGCGTTGTCAGTAACAGGACCATAACTGTCAACAGCAATTGTTACAGGTCCCATACCGAGGAAACCGAATGCAACTAAACCAAATGCAAATACGGACGGATATATCATTATACCGTCTGAAATATGAATACTTGCAAAATATGCAAGTCCCATAAGAAGTACAATAATTGATCCAATCCAGAAGCCGGAGAAGTTGCCTGACACAATCCCTGAAAGGATTGTAAGAGATGCTCCGCCTTCTTTTGAAGCAGTAACAACTTCCTTAGTATGCTTTGCTTTTGGACTTGTAAACACTTTAGTAGCTTCAGGAATAAGTGCAGCGCCTAAAGTACCGCAAGAAATGATGATTGACAATACCAGCCAGAGGTTTTCTATTGGCAATGCACCTAATAACCATTTACTTACACCGAAGGTCATACCGATTGAAAGAATTGAAGTAATCCAAACAAGTGTAGTGAGCGGAAGTTCAAAGTCAAACTTAGACGTTTTTGCTGCATAAATCCTTGTTGATAAACCATTAATCCAGTATGCAACAACTGAAGTAATAATCATTAAGAATCTCATAGTGAAAATCCACGCTAACAGCGGAACTTGATATTCAGGATTAACGCCTAAGAGGATAAAGCTTACAAGTGCAACACCAGTTACACCGTAAGTTTCAAAACCATCAGCTGTAGGTCCGATGGAGTCTCCAGCGTTGTCGCCGGTACAATCTGCAATAACACCAGGGTTTCTTGGATCGTCTTCTTTAATCCCGAACTGGATTTTCATTAAATCGGAACCGATATCTGCAATTTTAGTAAAAATACCGCCAGCTACACGAAGTGCTGATGCTCCTAAGCTTTCGCCAATAGCAAAACCGATGAAACACGCACCGGCCAAATGTCCTGGAACAAATAACAGGATTACAAGCATCATAATAAGCTCTACAGATACAAGTAAAACACCAATACTCATACCGGCTTTTAAAGGTATATTAAGAATATTTAACGGATTTCCTTTAAGTGCGGTGAATGATGTTCTTGAGTTAGCCAAAGTATTCATTCTGATACCAAACCAAGCAACCAGGTAGGAACCAAGAATACCGAGAACAGACCATCCTAGTATTGTTAAAACACCTTGAAGGCCCATTTTTTGCAGATAGCCGAAATAGAAAGCTATACACAAACCAATAAGTATTTCTAAAACTAATAAGAACTTACCTTGTTGAATAAGATAAGTTTTACAAGTTTCAAAAATAGTATTTCCGACTTCCTCCATTACAGAGTGCACGGGAACTTTTTTAACTCTTAAAAACTCAATAGCTCCAAAAATAACACCGACCACGGATACTGCAAGCCCAATCAATAACAGATTGTAGCTTGTAATATTGGTAGCCTTAATATCAGGAACTACAAGCGACGCTTCGCCTGCAAAAGCAGGAGCAAGTGCAAAGAATGAAACTGCCAGAGCTAGCAAGCTTTGCACAAAATTTTTTTTCTTCATTTTCGCTCTCCTTTACTGATAAAAAATGTTTAAAATAACTCTGAATAAATTTATTATACTTTAAATTCACCTTATTGGGCAACAATATTTATTCAAACAAATTACCGATTTTTTCAAGAAATACAACATCGTTAAAATTTTTTCTTAGTTTATTAACTGGAGCATATTCTGCTTCGTAGCCGAGTGTAATCATAGAAGCAATAATTTGTTTATCATTCAACCCCAATTTTGATTTTACTTCCTTAGATAATTCAGGATTTACCTCTGTTAATTCGTTTGAAATAGCTCCTATTATACAAGACCTTACACTATGGGCTTCTGCCTCAAGCATCATATATGCGACAGCGTATGTTAGTTGTTCGACCGTTCTTAGCTTTACAATATCACTGCCTAAAAGCGGCGGATAAAGATTTTGTTTAGACATTACAGTTTCTATTGCACTCTCAGTCATTCCTTTTTGAATAAGTACTTTAGAAAATTCTTCTTTAGACCATGCCCCCATATCTGCAATACACACAATAACACTGTCGCAATTTTTTACATGGGCTGACTGCAGGCAAGTTTTGAAAGCATTTCTTTATTTTCTTTACTCCGTACAAGTATAAATTTCCAGGATTGTACGTTCATCCAGGAGGGCGCAAGGCGTCCTGCCTCCAAAATTGACTTTAAAACGTCAAATGGAATTTCTTTGTCCGAGTACTTTCTTACACTCTGTCTCTCTTCAATTAATTTCATATTTCCCCCTTTATTTTAGACCAAAACTACTACTCTATACAGCAAATTTTATTAACAGATCTATTACTTTTCACCAAGCACAATTGTAAAATCACTATTTACGCTGTAGTTATGAGCCGGATCAAATATATACTGGCAGTTATTAATTTGCGGTAATTTTTTTCTAATGTAATCAAAAAATTCTGTTGTCACATTGTTATTATTTGCAACAAACTGAGTATGCGGCAGATACGCAAGCTCCATTGTGTTGACTTTATATCCGAGCTCTTCAAGTGCTGTTTTAATAGCTTTTGCTTCTTCTCCCCGCTTTGTTTCAAACATAAGACCTGCTGTAAGATGAGAGTAATCAACTTCCGTTTTATCACGATAAATAAGTCTGTTTATTACCTCCTGAGTTTTAACAGGATCAATAATCCAGTAGCTGACATACCCTTTTTGGTTAGGCGCACCGGGCAGCAATGCTATTTCTATGTGATTTTCGTCAATCCCGCGTAAGTAATTTGCAACCTGTGTCAGTTCCAAGATACTCATATCTGTCTTTACGTACTTGTGCAGAACATTTATAACTTCAGGTAGTTTAGCAATGGTTGAAGGATTTTTAAGTTTTTTCATAAAATGTTTTAAAAACCACTGCTGTCTATGGGTACGCCCAATATCTCCAAGACCATCTTTTCTATACCGCAAATAACCGATTGCTTCACTTCCGTTAAGAACAGTATCGCCTTTTTCAAGATTTATAAAGAGTTTCCCCGCATAATCATTGTAATGCATTCTCTTTTCAACATATATCGGAACCCCGCCTATTGCATCCACAACTTGTTTTACGGTCTCATCATTAACAATAATATATTTATCAATTTTAACTCCAAGCATTTCAGAAATAGTCTTCTTTACCATATCGATTCCGCCTATTGCGTGTGCAGAATTAATTTTTTGCACTCCGTGCCTGCCCGGCAGAATAACTTTACAATCTCTGGGGATTGTTATCGCGTTAATTGTCTTGTCCTTTGAATCAATATTAATCAAAATCATTGTATCAGAACGTGTTCCACGCCAAATATCAGTACCATTCAGGTTAGTATCCACACCAAGAAGAAGAATATTTTGTCTCTTTGGCAGCAAAATAGGCGAAGCAGTCTTTCTGTTATTTCGTGCATTATTATACGCATCAAACTTTTGTGCAATACTGCTGTCTGCCCCAAATATTGAATCTATTACAGAATCTTTTTCTGCAAAATATAAAACAATAACAGCGGCAAGACAGACAGCAGCAACAATTACAAAAAGTATTTTTACAAATCTTGAAGTATCATCCCGTTCTTTTTGTATATTTTTTAAAAAAATATTATATTCTTCTTCATGTACTGTCTTCATTATTTTCACCGAACGGAAATATTATATCTTGCTCAAAATCCAAAATCAAATACAATTATTTAATACTGCCGGATTGGGCGAGTTCTGTTTTAATATTTTCTAAGATTTGCGGGTACTCCTTAAACATTAATTTATATGCTTCTTCAAGTGAAATACCGCTTCCGTTAGTCTTGTTAATATTGATTAAGCCGCATCCCTGGGAGCCTTCTATAAAACTAATATCGGCTTTATGCCCAAGTACTATCTGAACTTTTGTTCCGTTTAAAACGGTCATAGCCCAAAAATATACATCATCATGCGTTGGCAGCAGCCGTCTGAATTTTTCAACATCGTACACATCTTTATGCAGAACATGCGGCGGATACAGAACTCCAAAGGCGCCGATTTGCTGGTTTAGGAAAGTTGGAGTAAAATCGTCTTGATACAAATACTTTCTTGCCGAAATCGTTTTAAGCTCATCATTTTTCAATTCAAGTTTTACCGCACGTCTTGCGTAAACATTATTTCCGCCTTCAAGATAAGCATTGTAAAGGCTGGATAAAAGCTCGCTGTCATAGTATGCGTCATCGTCAACAGTTACAATAAAGTCATCCGGGTACATTCTTAGAGCCGGCAGGAGTTTTTTGTAAGAACGCAAATCTTCACACCATACAATAGAAAGCCCCTTTTCTCTTAGACTTAACAGCTCGCAGGGCAGTTCTTGTTCGCGGTTTGGAAACTGGGAATCAGCAAGCCATAAAATTACTTTATCAGGTTTTAATGATTGAGTTAAAAGCGTGTTTATCGTAATATGCACACAATTAATTCTGCCGGGGTGCGTTGTAAGAGAAATTATTAGTCTTGGTTTCCTCTCATCTTGATTTAAGCCGTATTCCACTGCCGGCTGATATTTAAAACGCGTCTTATGTTTAAAGCAAATCCTTATTCCCAAAAAGTAAATTACATAGTGAGAATCTAAATCCTTAAAGAAAAATATTTTATTTGCTTTCATCTAAGCCCCTTATCTATAGTTATAATATTATTATAAATCTGCTCGATTGTAACGTCATTTTCATAAACATACGTATTTGGATAAAGTTTTTTATCCGGCGCCCAGTTTTTAGACGGTCCTTCTTCTCTAAATAATATAATTGCGGGCGTTTTTACTGCATAACATAAATGTGCCGGTCCTGTATCTACACTTACCATGCACACACTATTTTTTAAAATTGCAGCTAACTCTGGAATAGTTGTTTTATCTGTTAAATCAATAAAATTACATCCGGCAGCTTTTAACTGTTCCATATACTGTTTGCATTTATTACCGCAGCCTGTACATACAATAGGATAAATTGTTCTTATTTTATTTAACAATTCAACAGCATATTCAATCGGAAGATCTTTAGGGGGATTTTTACTTTCAGGACAGAACACAATATATTTACTTGGTAATAAATCCTTTATTTTTGCAGATAGAATATTGTCAGGAACATTATATTTTATAGGTATATCATTAACCGTTTTATTTATTAATTTTTCAAGCAGTTTAGTATGTCTCTCCTGAACTTTGCCAACTAGTGTATTCCAATAAAACACAATCTTTTTTGCGCCTATAAGCTTTGAAAGTATATAATTGCGCTCATTTCTGTAGGTAAGGAAATCAGCCTCCGGGTTCAGGCATGTAAATGTTTTTATAAGACCGGCAAGATTTGATAAATTCTGCTTCTTATCAATAGCCGCAACATTATCTACTCCTTCCAAATATAAAGCGGCATCTTTAAGAGGTTTATTAGTTACAAATATAAGTTTTGAATCAGGAAAGTATTTTTTTATATTCTGACAAAGCCCGCCGCATAGCAGCACATCACCCATTCCGGCAGTATTAAATACAACAAAAACATTGCTTTTTTCCTTATAAAAAATAGGTTTTATATAACTGCAAAACAATGCTTGATAGTATCTTGGCCTGAGCCAAAACAGAGGACGGTATTTTATGTACCCAAAGAATGATGCAATTTTATTTTTTGTATACCAATATTTTTTTTCTTCATCAGTAAGCGCCCAGGGCGTAAATTGAAGATATCTGAAATAATAGTCTTTGTGCCAGCTGAATGAGCCAAAATGCCAAGGTTTTTCTTTTGATACAAAATGTATACACCTAGGAATAGTTGTATAGCTTGAACGGTTAGTAAAATTGCTTGATTGAACATTCCATTCATCTTCAACAATTTTTATATTTCCTTTTAAAACGGCATTTATAATTTCCTGATCACCCATTTTTATAGTACTAAAATTCTTCTGAGTATATTCAAGGAACATTTTTTCAGTATTTTGCTGGCGCATTGTATCCAAATCCATCACCAGCATACCCGAGTTTACATAGCCCGGGTTTTTCTTTAACATTCTCTTATTAATATCCTTAACCCCGGCAATCGGACAGCCTTGCAAGTCTGTATTAAATAAATTCTTAAGGCTGGAATTGACTACAAAATCACAGTCAAAATAAATTACACGGCTTACACCTGGGAGAAGGGAAGGCAGCTTCAGTCTGTAATAAGCCGCAATTGTAATATATGAGTGGGTTTTAATATCTGCGTATTCTCTAAATAAGTTTTTATCAATTTGTACAAAATTTATCCGACAGTTTTTTATGTTATTAAGTGATAAAATTTTATTCTTATTCTCTTGTTCAATACCACCGTCTAAAATATAAAAAACTAAATTATCCTCTTTATTTGCACTGACAAGAACAGACGCTATGACAACACCGGCGTATTTTGCATAATTATTATCACAGGCAAGGCATATATTTATTACAGACAAGCTTTAACTCCTTATATGCATTTATGATAGCACAAATAAAACAAATTGTGCATAATAAATATATGTGTGGTATAATTAAGAAGAAAAGGCGCCGATGTAGCTCAGTTGGTAGAGCAACTCATTCGTAATGAGTAGGTCAAGGGTTCGAGTCCCTTTATCGGCTTTCTGATTATGCTTGGTATGATTGGCTTTTGGGGAAGTGGTAAAATTTAGCACCGTTTGTTTTTTGGTTTTTGCTCACATTATTCTCACATTTTTTGAATTTGTTTTCTTGCAAAAATGATTTGTTTGTGCCATACTGCTTATATCCAACAAGTGTTAAAAGGATAAGTATAGAATTATGATTACGAATATTCAAAATAAAATTCATCATCACCATCGTTTGGGCTAGGCGCTGACGATTGGAATTTTGTTTTGAATGTATTCATAAATGCTTTTTTCGTTAGCTCCAATGCCCCAGCCGTAAGAGAACGGTTATATTCATGTAGCAGCGAAAAGAGGAATATATAAAATGTCATTAGTAAATATCATATCTGCAATCGGAAATAACTCATCAATTGCTCCGCTAATAGTACGTGACTGCGGAATAGAGATTCCTGTAAAAGTTGGAATGACCTATTATCAAAATAAGCAGGACAAGTATATTGCATATCTTGGGGCAAGAGAACGTTTTACAGATGAATATGCAGTATCTGCCGTGTGGCTCGGCGGCGTGCCCGCTATCGGTAAAATAGCTGATTTCGCTATAAAAAAACTGGGCTTTAATCCTGAAATAAGCAGTAAATTATATAAAGAAGAAAATTTTCAAGGCATAAAATATAATATTGAAAAATTTAAAACTCTGGCGCCTAAAGAAGTTCAAGAACTTGAAAAAGCACTTAAAAATGCCGATAAATACCGCCGTTGCCTTGCCGGCAAATTTCTTGCCCAGACTATTATCCCGGTTGCGCTCATGGGATGGGGCATTCCAAAAATGATTTTTAAATGGACTGCTTATTCAAAGCAAAAACACAACTTAAAAAATAATAATGGTAACTTTGAAAAACAACAGCAGGCAAATAATACACAAATACCTTTACAAGAGCAAAAACAAATATATCCAGCCTTTAAAGGTGTAAATATCGGCTCTCTTGCAGAATTAACGAATTTACAAAAACTAATCATGATAGACGGCGGCTACGCCGCCGGACGTGTAGCGACTGCAAGAAAACGCAATGAAGCCTACGATATTGCCTTTCGCATGGGCGGAATGATGTATCTTAATTACCTTTTTCCAAAACAATTAGAAAAATTTTCAAACTTTGTTTCAGAAAAAATTTTAAAAACAAGTATGGATTTGGATGTAAAAATACTTGCAGATAAAGAATTTCTGGATATGGTTAAAAACGAAAAATTTGAACTGCCTAAAACCTCTAACCCTAGTGATTTAATAGAATTTATTGATAATAAGCCGAATGCAATGTTTACAAAATACGCGGATAAGTTTGGCAAAGTAAAAATGCTAAATGATAAAGTCCGTGATCCGCGTGCATATGTTGACTTTAAAGCCCTTGGGCAGTTTAGAAACAGTATAGAGAATTTTATAACTATGACACAGAATGGTACAGGTAAAGCAGAGCTTGCAAGTAATGTTTTGAGGACTGCAAAGAAAGCAAAATCAGTAAAAACAGCAAATATATTGAGCAATGTAGTAATTACATCAACGCTTTTAGCATTTGGCCTGCCAAAGCTGCAGTTCAAGTTCAGAGAATGGATTACAGGGTCTAAATTAGAGCCGGGGATTATAGATTAAATGTAAAAATCAGGCGGCGGCACTTAAGTGCCGCCGCCTGATTAACTTACAAATAACTATTATTTATTTAATTGGCTCATAACTTCGTCTGCAAAGTTATCATTTCTTTTCTCAAGCCCTTCGCCAAGAACGAATCTGTCAAACTTAACAATATTAAGCTTTCCGCTGATTAACTGTTCAATAGTAATATCGGGGTTTTTAACGAATGGCTGTTCAAGAAGGCATCTGTGAGACATTAATTTATTAACTCTGCCCTCAACGATTTTAGCTCTGATTTGTTCAGGCTTTTTGGCTAAGTCTTCTTTACCCATTTCAATTCTGGTTTCTTCTTCGATAACAGAAGCCGGGATATCAGCTCTGGAAACAAATTCAGGAGCAGAAGAAGCTATATGCAGACATATATCTTTAGTAAGCTCGCTGTCAGCCTTGTCTGTTTCTAAAAGAACACCAATTTTACCGTTATGAATATAAGTTGATACATTACCTTCATAGCGGACAAAACGTCTTACAGTAATTTTTTCACCGATAGAGGCAATTTTTTCTTTAAGAACATCACTGATAACTTTGCCGCATTTTGGACAGGTTGTGCTCAATAAAGCATCAACATCAGCAGGATTAGATTCTGCTGTTAATTGTGCAAGCCCGTTAGTCAGCTCAACAAATTCAGCATTTTTAGCAACGAAATCTGTTTCGCAATTGATTTCAATCATTGCGCCGCAGCTTTCGTTTACATAAGAGCCAACACGCCCTTCAGCAGCGATTCTGCCCATTTTCTTATCAGCAGAAGCGATACCTTTTTGTCTTAATAGTTCGGCTGCTTTTTCCATGTCACCATCGACTTCAACAAGTGCTTTTTTAGCATCCATCATACCGGCGCCTGTTTTGTCGCGGAGTTCTTTTACCATTGTAGCTGTAATATTCATTTATATTCTCCTTATTTAAAACGGGATAAGGAGCACTGAATTTGCCCCGTATCCCGTAATATTAATTTATACAGTAACTTCAACACCTGCATCTTCAGGTCTTATAGTTTCAATTTTAGATTTAGTATTAGCATTGTTTTCTTTAAGCTGTTTACCTTCAAGAACAGCATCCGCTAATTTTGATACAATAAGCTTGATAGAACGGATTGCATCATCATTTCCGGGGATAACATAGCTTATGTTTGAAGGATCCGCATTTGTATCAGCAAGACAAATAACAGGAATATTCAGCTTGTTAGCTTCCGCAATTGCAATATCTTCTCTTTTTTGGTCAACAACAAAAATCAAATCAGGCAGACCTCTCATTTCTTTGATACCGCCTAAAGTTTTGCTGAGTTTTTGCAGCTGTCTGTTAAGCTGAGCTTGCTCTTTTTTAGGTAATTTTTCAGCATGACCGCTTTCAATAAATTCTTCAAGTTCTCTTAATTTATTTATTCTGCTGCGGATAGTTTCGAAGTTGGTAAGCATACCGCCAAGCCATCTTCTGTTTACATAGTATGCGCCTGAGCGTTTTGCTTCTTCGGCAACTACATCTGCTGCTTGCTTTTTTGTACCTACAAACAGGATATTTTTATTTTTAGCAGCATATTCTCTTACTAACTCATAAGCTGCGTTTAGTAAATCGGAAGTTTTTCTCAAATCAAGAATATAGATTCCGTTTCTTGCACCGTAGATATACGGCTTCATTTTTGGGTTCCAAAATTGTGTTTGGTGTCCGAAGTGAACACCAGCTTCTAAAAGTTCAATAATTGATGCAACCGGCATCGTGTTTCTCCTTATAACTTGTGTACATTACTACGGATTACAATGCTTCATCCTTTTTAGGACTAGGGCGAACCTATCAAGCCAGTGTAATCACAATTATTTTAAAACAAACATAAAATTAATACAATCAGTACTCACTCAGCCGATATATATTTATTAAGTTTTATGAAGGATAAAAAATAAGCGTGCAGAAAATTTTTAATTTTCAGCACGCTTAAATATCAATATTGCAAAGGCGTTCCATCCGGGTTGTATTTTTTCTCGTCTATTAGGTTATTATCGCTGTCATACTCATATTCGGTATAATACCGAACGCTGCCGTCTGCGTTATATCTTACCCGGCGCGTTTTGTTATTGTTTCCGTCGTATTCATAAGTATAAAAATAATCAACGCTGCCGTCTGCTTTATAACTTACCTCGCGCGTTTTGTTATTGTTTCCGTCGTATTCATAATCCATAAACCAATCAACGCTGCCGTCTGCTTTATACCATACAAAGCGCGTTTTGTTATTGTTTCCATCGTATTCATAAGTATAAACAGAATAAACGCTGTCGGCTCCTTTATAATAATTTATATCTCGTATCTCTTTACCGTCTTTATTAAGGATTTTATCAATGCGTCCTTCATCATCATACACGATTTGGGTTCCATCAGACTGAGGCACAGTCTTGCCTGCATTCTTCGGATCTATCACTTGTACTTTATATTTTTCTAATTCCTCGCTTGACATCACCTGCGGGATATTTTGGGAGGCAGGAGGCGGGGTAGTCGCTGGCGGGGTAGTCGCTGGCGGGGTAGTCGCTGGCGGGGTAGTCGCTGGCGGGGTAGTCGCTGGCGGGGTAGTCGCTGCCTTCTTAAAACCCATTGCTGCGTATATTTTATCAAGCTGGGC
>CALVFU010000007.1 GCA_944326905.1 Candidatus Gastranaerophilales bacterium | reverse complement strand
GACTCATAGCAGTGAAAATACTTGGCGGAAGAGTCCTAGAGGAAGATAGCCGTTGCCGAGACCTAATTTAGAATAAATCTGCAATCACCCCTTTATCACCATTACAAAGAAGAAGCTATAATGGTGTATTGGTTAATGTATGTTAAACTGTAAAGTCGGATTGCTGCGATTTTGTCATTAGATATGAATGTGCTATGCGAGTTGTTCCGTGTATCAATCAAGAGTAAATATGCATTCTTGCAGCGATATAAAATTTTAAAAATATAACAGAATCTTAACAAATATGCTAATGTAACGAAATGTAAAGATGAATTTACAGCCACCGCAAACCCAGCTATAATGCCCTATATGATATGATATGATATGATGTGGTGGGGTGGGCTAAAGTTTTTGGTAAAGTTGCCGTTAATACTTATTGGTATAAGAGCTAAGGATGAATTTATTAAATGGTAGATATAAACCCTGATGGAAAATTTATTATAAATGAAGGACAAGGTATTACTCAAGGTATAAAGCAAGAATTAAACTTGTCTGATGAACAATGTCTTATTTTACAAAAAAATAGCGTTTGGGTACAAATTATAAATGAGATTGACAAAGAAGGAAATATAATTGTATCAAGAAATCAAAATAGTACTCAAAATCCAGCTAAATCTAATAATTTCTTGGTGTATACTGGAGATATAATTGAATTTTCTAAAACTTGCTGGAATAAAATTATTAGATTAATAAATAAAACTTTAAATACAAATATTCATGAGATTGAAGATGTCGAATCAGCAGCTAAAAATAATCAGCAAACAGATTCTGAAAAAGAAGAAGTCTGTGATGAGGCGTATAATAAAATACTTGAAAATATTAATAAATTAAATTTACCAGCTAATTTTGACAAAACTAATATTGAGACAAAGTTATTTAATGTTTATCAGGCTCATTTAAAGGATTTACCTGAAAGAGTCGAATTATATGACATTACAAGAAGTATGATATGTGAATTGCTGGATGAAACAGGTTTGTCGTTGGAGGAAAGATATAAACTTGGTACTGAGTGTGCAAATATTATTTATTCTCAAAATATTACAGAAAGTGGTTTGAAATTATCTAAGGTCTCAGCTAATTCTGAATTACAAAAAAAAGTAGAAGAGGCACGGGATATCTTAACCAATGCACTGAAAGAGCTGGATATAAATGACCTAAAAAGAATTGGTTTAGATGAAAGCAAAAGAAATGCTATTCTAAGTTATCTTGAAACTTTGTATTATGAAAGCGGAGAATATTCAAATACGATGCAATCGACCACTTTGAATGGAAAACCTGTTATTGCGATAAATGAAAAACTTACGGGATACGATAGTATAGAAAATATAATAACAATGCTTGTACATGAAGCAAACCATTGTTATGATACAAATTTCAATACAAAACAGCAGGAACGTGAATGTGAGACTTTAGGATGTCTAACAACAGCTTTGTTAATAGAAAAAGGTATTCTTTCTGATGCAGATTATGGCAGATATCCTCAAGGATGTTTTGGAGCTGAAAAACCTCATAAGTTTACAGATTATCTTACAAATCGGGAATTATTAAAAAATGATATTGATACTTGGGCTGGCGGTTATACAAATTACTTAGACGATGCGTCGGGCAGCATAACACTTGAGCATAACGATACGGACGTACCGAATAAACAAATAAGAATTGAAGCTGGAGATATTGTACAAATCGGAGAGCGGAAATTGATAATCGGTACCGATTGTTATTTGAGCGGAATGAACAGTATGCCGATTTTTCAAGTAAGCTGTCATAATGGTGAACCAGGAGCAACAAACATTGTATTTAATGGTTTGGAGCCAACAGAAAAAGAAATAGCTGGCTGTGGTAAAGAAACATTACATCGTACAGACAATATGCAAGAAGTTAAAATCCTTAAAAAAGGGAGCGAAGAAGTTATTTGTGCCGGATATGTGTATGCCGAATAAAATATTGCTCCTAAATAAAATCAATAACAACAATTTCAGGCGGGCAGAAAAATCGTACATTTAAAATACTGTTTCCTATTCCTTTTGTGACAAGCAGTAAATTTCCGTTAATATTAAATAGTCCGTTTGCGTACTTTGTGCCTGACAAGGATGGTACAATCAATGCGCCGTAAAATGGTATTTGTACTTGTCCGCCATGATTGTGACCTGCTAATGTTAAAAATACTTTTTGTCTCAAATTAAAAAAAGGATCCGGGTTATGAGTTAAAAGTATTGTTGTTGGATTGGCGTGTCTTAAAGCTTTTGTTATATCTGGAATCCTTGTTTGTTCATCCTCCAGTCCGGCTATAGTGATATTTTTGTTATTAATTTTTACCGTTTTAGAGTTGTTTTCCAAAACTACTATATTATTTTTTTCTAAAATATTTTTTATATATACACCGTTATGCCACCAGTCGTGGTTGCCCAGTACTGTGTAAAATCCATATTTAGTATTGATATTAGATAGTTCTTCAGCTATTTTTTCGATAGGTAAAGTTTTTTCTTTTTTGTATCCTCGGACAAAATCTCCTGTAGAAAAAACAATATCTGCTTTTTGTTTATTTATTAGTTTAACAATTTTTTGTAAACGTTTTTGTTGATTTGGAGCTATATGTAAATCACTTACAAAAATAGCACGGCAGCC
Organism: Candidatus Gastranaerophilales bacterium; assembly: GCA_944326905.1. GTDB lineage: Bacteria > Cyanobacteriota > Vampirovibrionia > Gastranaerophilales > Gastranaerophilaceae > CALUTH01. The sequence continues at coordinate 52,241 of CALVFU010000007.1, read as the reverse complement.
TTTTAAGTCATTATTTTGTAATTTATATTTTTTTACAAAAATAAATCTAGGCTCTATAAAAAAGCCCCAGATTAATGCAATGAGACACAAAAATAAAATTATTTTCATAAACTATTTTATGATACCAAAACCTAAGAGGAAGGTACAAACAATAAATATTGCAGCTACAATGCCTGTTAATTTGTTGAGTCCCTTTTCAGCGCTTTTTTGTGATGCAAACATATTAGCAGCTCCGCCGATTCCTGCTATGCCGTCGCCTTTTGGTGAATGCATAAGGATAAGTACTATAAGTAATAGTGCGGAGATAGACATTAATCCCCAAGTTAATACTAGCATTTATTTTTTCTCCTTTTTAATAAAATGCGCACGCTTAGAGTTAAGTTTAATTGTTTCAAATTTATACAATCTTGCTGGGCGTTTTGATGAAGTTTTTGAGAATTCATTTAACTCTACAAGCCCTTCAGTTTGAAGGGCTTTTTTGCGGAAGTTTCTTTTATCAAGACTTTTTCCCATTATTAATTCGTAAGCTTTTTGCATTTCAGTTAGTGTAAATTTTTCGTTAAGCAGTTGATACGCAACCGGACACATCTCCAAACGTTCTCTTGTTCTTTTAAGTGAATAATTAATAATTTCTTTGTGATCAAAAGCAAGCGGCGGCAGATTAGAGACTTTGTGCCAATCAATGTCAGGTGTTGATGTGATTTCAATATCTTCGGAACGTATCAGAGCAAAGTAGGCACATGTAATTACTCTTGATATTGGATGTCTTAAAGGATCGCCAAACGTATATAATTGTTCAAGATAAATATTATCAACATTTGTTTTTTCCTTTAAAACGCGCATTGCAGCTTCGTCCAGATTTTCAGACATTCTTACATAGCCGCCCGGGATTGCCCACTTACCCTTGAACGGTTCATTTTGACGTTTAATGAGCAGAACTTGAAGAGAGTTATTCTTGATTGTAAGAATAACAATATCTACAGTAATTTCGTGTGTTTTTATTTCATTAAACATAGTACACCTTCTATAATTATAAAACAAAAAATAATTAAGGCAAGAACACGTATTATTACTCTGTTAAAACTGGCTGATAATCTTTAGAAATTAAATCTAATGAAAATTATTTGCTAAAAATCAGGTTCTTGTATGATTTTTTTGTTTATGTAACAATATTATTAAATTGCACTAGTTGCTAAAGTATTATTATTTTAATAATTAATGTAGAAAAGGAAAAGAATATGGCTAGAAAAACTCCATTGGAAAAAATTAGAAACATTGGTATTGCTGCTCACATTGATGCAGGTAAAACCACTACAACAGAACGTATATTGTTTTATACAGGTAAAACACATAAAATTGGTGAAGTACACGATGGCGCGGCTGTTACTGATTTTATGGAACAAGAACGTGAAAGAGGTATTACTATCCAATCAGCTGCTGTTACAGCAGAATGGAAAGGTCACCAAATTAATATTATTGATACTCCGGGACACGTTGACTTCACTATTGAAGTTGAACGTTCTCTTCGTGTATTAGATGGTGTGGTTGCAGTATTCTGTGCTGTTGGCGGTGTTCAGTCTCAATCAGAAACTGTTTGGAGACAAGCAAACCGTTATGAAGTTCCTCGTATGGTTTTTGTCAATAAGATGGACAGAACAGGGGCAGATTTCTATCGTGTAGTTGATCAAATTAAAAACAGATTAGGGGCTAATGCTTACCCTATCAGGCTTCCTATTGGGGCTGAAGATAAATTCAGAGGGCTTATTGATCTCTTTACAATGAAAGCTGAAATTTATACTAATGACCTCGGTACTGATATAAGAGAAGAAGATATTCCTGCTGATATGCTTGAAATGGCTCAAAAATATAGAGATGAATTAGTAGAAGCAATTGCAGGTGAAGATGATGATTTGATGGAAAAATACTTTGAAGATCCGGCATCAATTACAGTTGATGAATTAAAGAAAGGTCTTAGAAAGGCTGTTTGTAACAACAAAATCGTTCCTGTAACCTGCGGTACTGCATTTAAAAATAAAGGCGTACAATTATTGCTTGATTCGATTGTTGAATTAATGCCGTCACCTGTTGATGTAAAAGCTATTGAAGGTGAACTTGAAGACGGGACTAAAACTGAAAGACACTCTTCTGATTCAGAGCCGTTCTCTGCTTTAGCTTTTAAAGTTATGACTGATCCTTATGTAGGTCGTCTAACTTTCTTAAGAGTTTATTCTGGTGTGATTACATCAGGCTCTTATGTCCTTAACGCTACAAATGGTAAAAAAGAACGTATATCAAGGCTTGTTCGTATGTATGCTGACCAAAGACTTGAAGAAACAGAGGTCTATGCAGGTGACATTTGTGCCGCTGTTGGTTTAAAAGACACGACAACAGGGGATACTCTATGTGATGAAAAAGCACCTATTATTTTAGAAAGAATGTCATTCCCAGAGCCTGTAATCTCGGTTGCAATTGAACCAAAAACTAAAGCGGACCAAGATAAGATGGGTATTGCTCTTCAAAAACTTGCAGAAGAAGATCCTTCTTTCCGTGTTAAGTCTGATACAGAAACTGGTCAAACTATTATCTCTGGTATGGGTGAACTCCACCTTGATATTATTGTTGACCGTATGTTGAGAGAATTTAAAGTTGAAGCAAATATTGGTAAGCCTCAAGTTGCCTATCGTGAGACTATAAGAGGTACGGCTGATCAGGATTCTAAATTCATCCGTCAATCAGGTGGTAAAGGTCAATATGGTCACGTTAAAGTTAGAATCTCTCCAGCCGGTGAAAATGAAGGTTTTGTATTTGAAAACAAAATTGTCGGCGGTGCTATTCCTAAAGAATATATTGAACCTGCAAGAAAAGGTATGGAAGAAGCACTTGAAGGCGGTATCTTAGCAGGGTTTCCGATGATTGATGTTAAGGTTGAACTCTATGATGGTTCTTATCACGAAGTTGACTCTTCTGAAATGGCGTTCAAAATTGCGGGTTCTATGGCTATGAAAGAGGGTACCAAAAAAGCATCTCCATGCATTCTTGAGCCGATGATGAAAGTTGAAATTGAAATACCTGAAGAATACACAGGTACAATTATCGGTGATATCTCAAGACGCCGTGGGCGTGTTGAAGGTCAAGAGCCTCAAGGTAATACGGGTAATGTTATTGTAAGAGCGACAGTTCCTCTTGCTAATATGTTCGGTTATGCTACAGACTTGAGATCTAACACTCAAGGTCGTGGTACTTTCTCTATGGAATTTAAGTGCTATGAACAAGTTCCTGCTAATATAGAAAAAGAAATTATTGAAAAGTATAGCGCAAGCAAGGCTTAATTGTTTAACTAAGTGATGAAAGGAGAACGAAAAAATATTTTTCGTTCTCCTTTTAGTGTTAAAAGTTTTGTTTATATTACTTTTCTTGTTCTAATTTAGTTACACGTTCTTTCAAATCAAGAAGCTCATATTTTGTGCGATTTAGCTCACAAGAAACAGGATCAGGAATTCTATTATGCATTAAAACACCATCGGCATTGTAAAATTTTTGTTTTACGATTCTTCCGGGGACACCTATTACTGTACAGTGCTCAGGAACACTATTTACTACTACAGATCCAGCACCAATTCTAACATAGTCACCTATTTCAATATTACCCAAGACCTTTGCGCCGGCTCCCACTATTACACCATTACCTATTGTTGGATGCCGTTTTACTTCATCTTTTCCTGTACCGCCAAGTGTAACTTGCTGATATATTAAAACATCATCTTTTACGACTGCTGTTTCCCCAATTACTACACCTTCTCCATGATCAATAAAAAATCTTTTTCCTATTTTAGCTCCCGGATGAATTTCAATTCCTGTAATTATTCGTGTCAGGTAAGTCATAAATCTTGGAATAAAAGGAACTTTCCAGCTCCACAGCTTGTGTGCGATTCTATAAGTTATAAGAGCGTGCAGTCCCGGATAGCAAAAAATTACTTCAAAAATATTTCGAGCAGCAGGATCTTTTTCATATATGACTTGAACATCTTCTTTTACACGTTCTATCGCACGTTTTGCAAGTCCTTTTATTTTTTTTAACATTGAAATAATTCTCCTGATAAATATCTCTCTCCAAAATCTGGTATAATAGTAAGAATTTTTTTATTGTTAAACTTCATAGCAAGCTCTTTAGCGGCGGCAAGATTTGCACCTGCTGATATTCCTCCTAAAATACCTTTTGTTTTTGCAAGTTCTCTTGCTGTTTCTATAGCTTTATTTCCTTCTATTGTAATAATATCATCAATTACATTTTTATCGTACAAAGAAGGTATAAAATTTGCTCCTATACCTTGGATTTTATGAGAATGAGCAGCTCCTTTGGTTATAAGCGGGCTTTCAGCAGGTTCTACACCATATATAAGGATATTTGAATTAAGTTCTTTAAGCCTTTTCCCAACACCTGATACAGTACCGCAGCTGCCTATGCCTGCTGCAAAAATATCAATGTTGCCTTCTGTTTGAAGCCAAATTTCTTCAGCAGTTCCTTCTATATGTGAAAGTGTGTTATCAGGATTGGAAAATTGCATAGGTATAAAGCTGTTTAAATATTCTCTGTGAAGTTCTTCAGCCCTGCTAACTGCGCCTTGCATTCCGTTATCAGCAGGGGTTAAAACTAATTGTGCGCCAAATGCTTTAATCATTCTTTTTCGCTCTTCTGTCATATTCTCAGGCATTACAACAATAAGTTTTAAACCAAGCGCAGCACAGCACATTGCAAGTCCTATTCCTGTATTGCCGCTAGTAGGCTCTATTATTATTGTATCTTTATTAATTAAATTTTTTTCTTTTGCTTTTTTTAACATATAAAAAGCAGCCCGGTCTTTAACGGAACTTGATGGATTGAAATATTCAAGTTTTAATAGTATTTGCTCATTGTATTTTACAATCGGAGTGTTTCCGATTAACTCTGTTATATTGTTATAAATCAAAAGATAAATCCTCGCACTTACTAAAAAATTATACCACCAGTATATTACGCTCCGCAAGCTAATTTCTCGCGCAAAATCCGTGCGGCATCAATAAGCGGATCAATACTTGTAGAATAAGGCGGAGCGTACGTCATATCGGCATCGTTAAGTTCTTCTACAGTCATTCCTCTTATTAATCCTGTAGCGAGGGTATTAATTCTTTTATCTGCATCTCCAGAGCCTACCGACTGAGCGCCCAAAAGTTTATGCGAGCGTCTGTCTGCAATTAGTTTTAGGGTAACATACCCTACTCCCGGCATATATCCTGCCTTATCACGTTTTGTGACAATTGCGGATACGATATCATATCCTAATTTTTCAGCGGTTTTTGAACTTAGTCCGGTTCTTGATATTGTCATATCCATAAAACGAGTAACTGCAGACCCAAAAATCCCTTCAAAATCATCAACGACTCCACACATATTAAGTGCCGCACATCGTCCTTCTTTATTGGCTGTCGAGCCTAGAGGCACCCACATAGGCGTATCTGATATCATGTTAATTTTCTCAACACAATCTCCTGCAGCGTATATGTCAGGAATATTTGTAAGCATACGGCTGTTTACTTTTATTGCTCCTGTATGCCCTATTTCAATACCGGCATTCTTGGCAATATCAACTACTGGAATTACCCCGCTTGTAAGCGCTATCATATCTGAACTTATTATATGCCCATTATCAAGTCTAATTCCTTTTACTTCGCTTTCTCCAATAATTTCTTCTATGTTTACAGATGTGATTATGCTTATTTTATCTCCATAATTTTTTAAAATATAAGCAGAGATTAATGAGGCCATATCTTCATCAAATGTGCTCATAATACTAAAGTTCTTTTCAATAAGAACAGTGTTTAAATTGTTATGCATAAATGCTTCAAGTAATTCGAGCCCAATATACCCGCCGCCTATAATTACTGCTTTTTTTGAATTGAGCATTGCTTGTCTGATTTTTAAGCCGTCATCAAGGGTTTTAAGTGTGTATACACCATTAATATTAATATTTTTAATATCAGGTATGTACGGAGTTGCTCCAGTTGCTATCAATAGTTTGTCATATGTTTCTTCAAAAGTTTCTTTTGTCTCTAAATTTCTTACCGTTATCTTTTTTATTTCTGGAGATATCTTTGTTACATAATGTTTATTATAAATTTTTATACCTTTACTTTCAAATTCAGGTATAGTCCGAACTACAAGTTTTTTTATATCTTTAAAATTTCCCTCTATATAATACGGTAATCCGCATGCAGAATATGATACATATTCTTCCTTTGTATAAATTATAACTTCTGCATCTGGAAGCAGTCTTTTTGATTTTGCGGCTGCTTTTGCTCCCGCAGCTACAGCTCCTATAATAACGATTTTCATACATATATTTTGTATCAAATGTGTTTTTATAAATTCCGCATTCAGTCTACTCTCTTATAACATAATTGACAATATGACAATTGCCGTGGTGGGCAATAGAAATATGCAATGAAATAATTTAACCTATTAATACGCCCCAATAATAAACACTCAAAGTGTATCAATAACAAAAAGAAAGACTGAAAGTATGAATAAAATTGTATTAACTGAAAGTGAACAAAAAAAGCTGGATAATTTGGTATCCGAAAAAGAAATTTATTTAAAATATAAATCTCTTTCTATAAATGATTTACTTATTAGGGGGTTAATGGATAAATTTGAAGTAAATTCTATTGAAAACATTTTAAGAAGCGCTTATTTTTATGGGTTTATCGAGTTTAAAGACAAAAAGTATCAGCAGGAAATTTTTAAAACTGCAAACGAACAAAACAGGCGATTTTGTGAGTATCGTAAGATTCTTTTAAAAATAGGATTTAAATGCCCGGAAGAATTAAGTATTTTCTTTTTTAATATATACAAGCTCAAACAAGATAACTTCGATGAAAGTATTAAAATAGCTGTTAAGCAATTACAAAATTCTGACAATGTAAAAGAATATTTAAAAGAATTTACAACGTTTATTAATAGCTTAAGTAATGATGAAAGGGCAGAATTTCTTCAAACGTACAGGCAATGTTTTGCTATAAAAGAAAACCAGAAAATTTCATTTGAAATGAAAGGTATTTTTAATAATATAGCTGCAGGAATAGCCTGTCAAATCAGGAATTATATTGATGACGTATTTCCTATATTTATATCGGATTCATTAACAAAAGATGAGTATAAATTCATAGATTTTTTGGTTTCCGAAGGAGATGGCATTGATTATATCCGCAGATATAATAAAACAGTCGACTGGCTTGAGAGAATGAAAAGGAAACTTATACGAAAATATTCTACTAAAAATTTAACTGAGCTTGTAGTAATTCACCTTATAGAAAAAAATTATCATGCAGATAACAGAGCATATTTAAATTTGTTGTTAAATATAAATATAGATAATGTTATAAAAAATTTAAAACTAATATCCAGACTTATAATAAGGACGAATAAACCCAAAATAGAGCAAATCATGACAAGTCTTAATGATTTAAGAGTTAATACAAGCGAGACAGTAACCATTTCACATCATTACAGGCAATTGGCAAAGTTATTGAATGAAGCACTAAAACAGAACATAATCTAAAGTTTATCAATTAACTTCTCAATTCGGCAGGCAGACAGCCCGTCTCCATAAGGGTTTTTAACTTTAAGGCGGGTTTGTTTGATATCTTTAGATAGGATTTTTTCGCTTTCAAGGATAATTTTATTGTAATCGGCACCTGCTAAAACGGAGACACCTGCATCAATTCCTTCTTTACGTTCCGTTTCATATCTTAAAACAACTACAGGACAGCCAAAGGCAGGAGCTTCTTCTTGTATTCCGCCTGAGTCAGATAGTATTAAATGTGCATGCTTCATTAAGTAAACGAGATTTGGGTATTCAAGCGGAGGTAATAGTTTTACATTTTTGTATGTTGAAAACGCGGACTCTATTTTTGATTTGACATTTGGGTTGGGGTGTACAGGTATAACGAATGTAAAATCAGAATATTTTTTTGCAAGGTATGTAATAGCTTTTATAATATTATCCAGTCTTGTTCCGTGATTTTCTCTTCTATGAACAGTTATTAAAACCAGATTTTTGTCAGAAATTCCTTTTGATATGAAAAAGTTTCTGCTGGCTTCAACGACATTTTTCGTCAGACAAGAAAGAGCATCAATTACTGTGTTTCCTACTACATGAATAGTATCACGGCGGATATTTTCTTTTAACAGCGCCTCTTTGTTTGCTTCGGTTGGTGCAAAGTTGATATCTGCAATACGTGAAACCATTTGTCGTATACCTTCTTCAGGAAATGGCTCAAACTTGTTGTAAGACCTTAAACCTGCTTCTACATGTAATACAGGAATCTTGTTATAAAAACTTGTTAAAGCACCGCAGAGCACAGTCATTGTATCTCCTTGTACAATTGCAGCATCTATGTTTTCTTTGTTAAAAACTTCGTCAAGAGCTTTCATAATTCTAATTTGAACTCCGCACAAAGTTTGATTATCTCTCATTGCATCAAGATTATAGTCTGACTTAAGCCCAAAATAACTTAATGTTTGGTTTGACAATTCCTTTTGCTGTTCAGTGTTTATTATTAAAACTTTGTACTTTTCAGGATATTTTTTTAATTCTAATATTACAGGCGCCAATTTAATAACTTCAGGACGTGTTCCAAATATAAATGCAATATTTTTCATATCTTTTATTATATTCTAAACAAATTTAGTAGTCACATAAATCTTTAGAATTCTTCTGTTTCTATTATAGAAATAAATTCTTCAACAAGTTTTGGATTCCATTTTGTTCCGCTTCCTGTTTTTATGATTTCAATTGCTTCTTCTTTATCTACAGCTTTTCTGTATGAACGCGGTTCTTGAAGTGCAAAATATGCATCAATCAGTAAAATCATTTGTGATTCAATAGGAATTTTATTCCCTGATACTTCATTGGGGTAACCTGTTCCGTCCCAATTCTCATGATGGTTTTCTATTATAGGCAATATTACGTTCATGCCGGAAATCGGTTCTAAAATTTCTCTTGCAGCAATAATTGGATGGCTTTTAATTGTATTTTTTTCTTCATCGGTAAGCGGAGCTTTTTTTTGAAGAATTTGTTTAGGCAATAGTATGTTGCCGATGTCATATAGCAAAATTGCGATTTTTAAATTGTCAATTCTGTCTTTAGGCATATCAAATCTTTTTGCGAGTGAATTAGCCAGCAGGACTTTAGATTTTGTAATTCCAGGTGTGTAATTTGGATTATATAATTTAATCATTGTGTCTGAAATTGTATATAACCCGTCATTATTAATACCTATTGTTTCGAGTTTTTTAGAAATATTATCAGAAATTTCACTCTCAAGCGGGACACGATGTTTGGATAAAATATCTATAAATGTATTAAAGGCTACTTCTTGCCAAGAAATATCTTTAGTTGGTTTTGCAAGGGTGACTCTATTTCTCCCGTCGTGTTTCGACTGATACATTGCATGATCGGTGAGTTCTAATAGTTCATCTACATCGTCTGTCTGCTCAAAAAAAGTTGCAACCCCCAAGCTTGCGGTAATTTTACCGATTATCGGAATATTTTGATTTTCAATTGCTTTTCTGATACGTTCAGCAGCCGCCATTGCACCTTCTGAGTCAATACCAGGGAGTATTATATTAAACTCTTCTCCGCCAATTCTTGCTGGTACATCTATTGACCGGGCATTTTTCTTTAAAACTTCAGCTATTGTTTTTATAGCAATGTCACCATAGTTATGACCGTATTTATCATTAATTTGTTTTAAGTAGTCTAAGTCCAAACCTATAACTGAGAATTTTTGATTTTGCCGATTTGCACGAATTGTTTCTTTTTTAATACTTTCTTCAAAATACCTTCTGTTATATAAGCCGGTGAGAGCATCACTTATTGCTTGGGATTTAACTGCTTGGAACAGATTAGAAATTGTTATTGCAAGTTCTATTTGGCGTGCAAACATTTTTAAAAAGTTTAATTCTGCGTCAGTTGTTTCTTCTCTTTTAGATAACACCAGAAGTGATCCATAGTGTTCCCTATCAACGGTAAGCGGGATTAGTATACAAGAAAGTGCTCCTGCTTTTGCAAATAATTGATTTTGCAGCTGCAAATTTATATCAGGAAAAAATTTATGAAAACATTCCCCCAAATTATTTGTGCTGTATGCCATATTAGCTTTTATATATTCATCAATTCCGTCATTTTTTATATATTTAATTTTTGATTCGTAAATGGGTGTTTGTACAATAGTTTCAAATTCAGAACTAAAATCATCATCAGAATGTGCGGTTATTTCTATCAACTGTTTATCGTTTTCTTTAACCATTCTGATTATGCAGCTGTGAAGATAACCAAGTTCTTTTTGTAAACTGTTTACTATAGCATTAAGAACCCCGGATAACGGCTTAGAGGAGGTCATCATGTCTAAAATGTGCTGTAAAGTCAGCATTTGACGATTAGCTGTTTCTAAATCTTTTGTCCTTTGCTCTATTTCTGCTTCAAGTTTTTGATTTAATTCATAAATCTCGCGATAACGTTTTTCTCCAAGATAAAGTCCTGATTCTAAATCATTAATCTGCTTATTAAATTCTTTTAGCTTTTTTATAAAGTCCACTAAAACCTCACACTGCATTTGAATTATAACATATTTAGAGTTAAATGTCGATTTTAACTACATATCAGTGATAAATAATCTTTTATCTTTAAGAAGTCTGTCAATATTCAATATTGTATGGACTTTGTCATTATAAATAATATCAAAACTTGTACTGTTTTCACTATTTTTAGGAATGATTTCATCAGGAATTTCAAATAATTCATTAATTTTATCTATCATCAATGCAAGTATTAAGTCTTCATTTTCGACTATAATAACAGGTTTTTTATCATCTTTTTCGTCTCTCTCTAGATTTAAAAAACATTTTAGGTCGACAACCGCGATAAAATCACCGCGTAAGTTCATAATTCCGCGGATAAAATCCGGGGTGCACGGAACATTTGATATGTTTGCGTCTTTTAAAACTTCTTTTATATACTGCAATTTTATACCATAATGATTATTGTTTAGCATAAAAGATATAAACTTGTCTTTTGTGTATATTTCATGCACAAATTGAAATTTTTCTTTTTCTGCAAGCTGGATAGAACGCTGTGTCAGCATATACTTGGCGTCATCACCTTTTGGAAATAAATCTTGTACATCATAAGGTTCAAATGGTGATTCTGTATCTTTTATAATATTTTCCAAAGAGAAAATGTTTATAATAAAAATAGTTTCATCGTTGAATTTATAAAGTGCGTCAATGAGCATTTTTTTGTCAACAAAGGGCAAAGAATCCACCTTATTTGCGATAAATGGTAATATACCTTCTACTTCATCAACAATTATACCAATTATCGATTCATCAGTTTTAATAATAAGAACTTCGTTTGACGGTGTATATGGGGATGGCTGGATATTTAGGTAAAATCTAATATCAACGACATTTATAACAAAATGGTTGTATTTCATTAAGCCGACAATATTGTTAGGCAGCTTTTGCGGATAATCAAGCATCGGCAGCTTAATTATTTCCAAGACACAGTTTGAATTAACAGCATACTTGTTATCCCCGACTCTGAAGTATAGATGGTTATTTTTATTTTGTTCAAGAAGAAATTCACTGCTCATAAACAATTACTCGGTTTCTGCCTGACTCTTTGGCTTTGTAAAGGGCTTCATCAGCTGATTTTAAAATGGCGGTATGGGTTTCAAACTCTGGATAGTTCATACTCAATCCAATACTAACAGTTTGATGAGTCTTTATGCCGTTATAATCAAATTCATAATCTTCTATTGCCTGCCTTAGCCGTTGAATAGGGATAAGAGCGTTATCTATGTATGTTTCAGGCATGATAATAACGAGTTCTTCTCCGCCATATCTAAACAATAAATCTGTTTTTCTAAAAGAATTTTTTAAAATATCAGCAACCGCTTTAAGTACATAATCTCCATATTGGTGCCCATACGTATCATTTACCTTTTTAAAGAAATCAATATCTAAAATGGCAAGGCTAAAATTAGACGGATGGCGCTTTGTGCGGTTAAATTCCTGTTCAAGATTGAGTTCAAACTGTCTCCTGTTATATAAACCTGTCAACCCATCTAAAACGGACATAAGTTCTTTTTCTGAGTATTGATACTTCATCTTAAAAATTGTAAGCAGTTCTGTAATCATAATGTCGAAGAATTTAAAAGACGAATAATTTATATCTTCTTTTGTATAAAAACAAATACCGCCGATTAATTTTTTGTCATATATTAATGGAATTACAATTTTAGATGCAAAGTCACTATATTCGTACTCAACTTCTTTGCCAAAAAGAACTCTGACTATTTCGAATTTTGGAGATTTAATTTCTTTGTATTCTGAAAGCTTTTTAAAGAAATCATAATGAATATCAGATAATACTCGTTTTGAAACATTTCTACCCAAGGTATCAAGATATAAAATATTTTCCCCTAAAGTATCAGGAGAGGGAAAGAAAATTCCTGCAATATTGTATTCCATAAAGGAACTTAAAAGAGAAAATATCTTTTCGACCATGACTTTTTCATAGTTAAGAAAGTCGCTTAGGTTCCTGAATTCATTAGAAAATACTGTTTTTAAAAGTAAATCATTTAAAACGTTATTCAAGTGAGTTTGTGCGGAATCCCTAGTTATAATTTGGTGCTGTAGATTCTCTTTATACTCAGGAGTGACAGGGTATCTTTTTATAACGGATTCAACATGCCCGCTTAGCTCTTCAAAATCAATACTTTTTGATAAAAACAATTGAGCGCCTGATTTTTTACCCCAGAATTTATCAATCTTTTTATCCAAAATGGTAAGAAGTATTATAGGGATTTTTTTTGTGTCGTCTGTATTTTTAAGCATCCTGCACAACTGGTACCCGTTAATATTTGGCATAACTACATCGGCAATAATTAAATCAGGATATGTTTCGTATACTTTTTGATAGCCTTCAATGCCATCTGCTGCTGTTACAACCTCGTAACCTTTATTTTCCAGCTTCTCTTTTAAAAATCTTAACTGTGTCTCGCTATCCTCAATAACTAAAATCCTTGGTGACATTTTGACCTTCCAATTTTGTAATTTTTATTATACAATAATCTTATAATAAAATGAAAGAAATTACCATACTTTTGGGGGGCGTAACGTGAGGATAACAATAAAATCAACTTTGGAAAAGAGGCTTGGAACTAAATTTATTATGGACTTGATTATATTCATAGTCGTGTGTCTATTATTCAGCGGATTTATGATTAAGCATAATGTTGAAGCCTACGATATAATTGTATGTCTGCTTGTTTGTGCATTATTTTTTATATTGGCAGAAGTGTTTACAAATCGCTGGTTGAGTTCAAAGCTTAACAAAAGCCTGGGCAAGCAGGCCGGGGCTATGTCTGAAGCAATGACAGAAGTCCTAGATGTGCTTGATAATGAAAAAAACACTTTAAATAATTGTTTAAATGGTTTTAATTCAGGACTTAATTCGGTTGATAAAATAAAATCTCATTTAGAACAAGTTTTTACAACCTCTCAAGCTGCTGAAAAATCCACTATTCAATCTTTAAATGTCTCTCAAAAAGAGTATGATTTTATTAACGCAAATATTGAAAAAATGGTAGTTTTAAGACAAAAGATACAAATGATTGCTGAATTGGTTCTTGAACTTTCTGAACATACTCAGCAAATAGGAAGCACCATAAGCGTTGTTGAAGATATTGCAGAGCAAACAAATATGCTTGCCCTAAATGCTGCAGTTGAAGCTGCAAGAGCCGGTGAGCACGGTAAAGGATTTGCGGTAGTTGCAGGTGAAATAAGAAAACTTGCAGACGAATCAAAGCAAGCTATTACTAAAATTACTTCTCTTACAAGTAATATTCAATATGCGACAAACTCTACAGTTATGGCAACGGAAGAAGGTTCTAAAGAAATTGAAGCAGTTTTAAAAGAGATTAATTCAATAAGCTCTAATTCGGAGAAGCTTGTTCATTTGGTAGGTGAAATCCAAACCTCTTTTGAAGCAATAAACCTTAACTCTAAAAAACAAGATGAGTTATTAAATAAACTTTCTCAAGCCTTAGAAGATGTACAAAGCGGTGCCTCCGGATTTATGAGAACTATTGCGGCAAGTATTAACAAACTTTCAGATATAAATAATGTTTCTAATGATTTAAAAAATTCTGTAACTGAGGAATAGGTTTTGGAATATTCAGAGAAAGAATTAAATGAGCTATTTGAAGTTTTTCAATCAGAAACTGATGATTTGATTCAGTCGCTGTATGAAAAATTATCTAAACTTAAAAACAATCTGGATGATAAAGAACTTTTAATCGACATATTCCGTGATATACACGGATTAAAAGGGGCGGTCAGAATGATTGGTTTTGAAAATATTCAAAACTTGATTCATTTAGTCGAAGATATTATCAGCGGTATTAGAGATAATCTTATTACTATATCTCTGGAGCTGGTTGATGAAATTAACGATACAGTTGCATTGGTTTCAGAATATATAAAAGAATCTATTTCACGTAAAAAAGAGTATATAGATATTCGATACAATAAAACAAAAGATAATCTACAAGAAATAAATAAAAGCCAGTTGCTGCATTTTGAACTGGAAACACCGACTGAAGAAAGCGCAGATAAAATTATAGAGGAGGCAAACAACACTGCTGGTGCAATAATGCCTATGTCTGTTCAGGACCATATAAATTCTTTGTTTGCAAAAGCTTTTGAAATATTAGATGCAATTGTCCCCGAAGTGGTTTCTGATGAAATTAGAGACTTATTCATTATAATTGATGAGTTGTATAATAGTTTTCAGGGTAAAGAGTTTTATGAAGTAAAAGCGCCGCTTGAAAACATTAAAGTAAAACTTGAATTTGTTCAAAGCAGTTCTTGTGAACTGACAATAAGTGAAATACTTGAGATAAGAAACAATTTAGGAATTGCAACATCTAAATATACCTCTTTTTGTATGGACAGCCAGAATGTTGTATCTTTTCCTGAAATTGCTGAGAAAATTTACTCATTACAAAGTAACAATATCTATATTTCAGAAATAATTGATGAATTAAATCAAATAAAATCTATCAATACAGATCAAACTGTAACGGAGATTATTTCAATAGTTATTGATATATTGAATTTTATAAAAGACAATGATATATCACTTGAAGAACAAATGGTGATGACTCTCAAAAATAGTGTTGAGAGTTGTGCTGCTGCAGATGGAACAGTAGATGCAGAATTAATATTGCAGCAGCTGGAGATTACAAAACAGCTTCTGGAATTGGATTATAAAAAAGATATTGGTATTATTGAAACAAAAGGATTTTCTGCAAAAGCACAGTCAAATACTTCCGGGCAAAATAATAATAACGAAATAAAAAATTTACATGTGAATTCTGCCAAGCTTGATATGCTTATTAATCAGCTTGGGGAACTTATTATAACAAAGATTAAGACTGAAAAACATTTGGATAAGATAGACACAATCAGAGCTTCAAGCGAGTTATGGCAAAAAGACTTAATAAAAGCAATTAACCATCTTAAGTACTATCATAGAAAATACTTGCAGGCAAACAATGTAGACCAGTTTTCTATAACCTTTGTTAAACAGATATTTATGCTGTTATCTGATGTTTCTCAAAACTTATCGAGAACTATTTATGATTTGACGTCTTTGTCTCGCGTTACAAAAGAAGACGATATGAAAATGCGTTTAATTATTGATGAAATGGAATCAATGGTTAAAAATATCCGTGTATTACCTATATCTACAGTGCTGCATTCCTTCTCCAGAATGGTAAGAGATATTGCAAATGAAAAAAATAAACAAATAGAATTTGTAATTGAGGATAATGACACAAGCGCGGATAAAAAAATAGTTGAAGAAATAAAAACTCCGCTTATACATATTTTAAGAAATGCAATTGACCATGGTATAGAACATCCGGAGGATAGAAAAGCGAAAGGTAAAAACCCTATGGGTAAAATTATGCTTTGCGCCCGCCAGGATGACAACAAAGTAATATTAGATGTAATTGATGACGGGCAGGGATTTAACCTGCAAAAAATTAAAGAACGGGCGCTAAGCCAAGGATTTCTTACCCAGGATGAAATTGATTCAATGAGTGATGAAGAGATTATGAATGTAATCTTTTGGCCCGGATTTACTACGGGGGATTCTATAACAAGTATTTCTGGGCGCGGTATTGGTTTGGATGTGGTTAAAACTAAAATATCCCAGCTAAATGGCAAAGTAAAAATAATATCAGAATTTGGAAAAGGCAGCTGTGTACATATTGAAATACCTGTTACAATGACAACTTTGAGAGTATTCCTTGTAAAAGTTTCTAATCAAACATTTGCTATACCAATTCAAGTTATATCAACTTTTATCTTGAAAAAATTTGAAGATATTGTGTCTAATAACGGTAATTTATCTATCCAGCACAATGGAGAAATCGTACCTGTTTACTATTTATCAGATATTTTAAATCTTCAGACTGCAGAAAATAAAGAAAAAGAAATTATTTTGATTATTGAAGCCGAACAAAAGAAAATTGGACTGATTGTTGATGCACTGTTTGGAGACCAAGACATTTTGCAAAAGAAACTTGCTCCGCCATTATATAAAGTAAAAAATATATCAGGTATAACAAATTTAGCATCAGGCGAACTCTGTCTAATATTAAATATTCAGGAAATGGTTAAAAATATTGGTAATCAAGTCGATATTACTGCGCAGCCTAAAGTACTGACTTCAGATATACTCTCATTTAAACGAATCCTGGTGGTAGATGATTCTCTTACAACCAGAACAATGGAGAAAAATATACTTAAAGCTGCAGGATATATAACAGATGAAGCTGATGACCCGTTTGATGCTTTTAACAAGCTTAAACTTAATCATTACGATTTAATAGTAAGTGATATAACCATGCCCAAAATGGACGGCTTAGAATTTTTAACAAGGCTTAAGAGCGATGAAATGTATGCAGATATTCCTGTAATAATTGTAAGCAGCATGGTTGATAAGGATGTCTCTAAGAAAGCATTGGAGCTTGGCGCGGAAACTTGTATTGCAAAGAATGATTTTTATCAAAAATCTTTTCTTGATATTATATCAAAGCTTTTGATGAAGTATCATAATTAGCCGGAGAAAAGAAAGTTCCAGGCTTATACCGTACAAATATTGTAAATTTTTGTAAAGAAACACGGGATTAATTGTAAATTTTACAAATATTCTTTTTTTATAGTATTATATAATTGTTGTGAACAGAAATATAAAGGAGGCTTATGAAGTGACAATGCAAACATCGTTAAGGGAACTTGAACAAGGTCATATTAAGGAAATGCACTTAGGGCAGCATGTATTAGCAGAATTTTTTGAATGTGACCCAAATGTATTAAATTCGATTTCTAAAGTAGAAAAATATATGATTGATGCTGCGCTTGAGTGTGGAGCAACAATAGTCCAAAAATGTTTTCATATGTTTAACCCTTACGGTGTAAGCGGCGTTGTAATTATTTCAGAAAGCCATTTGGCAATTCATACTTGGCCAGAGCTTGGTTATGCTGCTGTGGATTTGTTTACTTGCGGCAGTTCTTGTGATCCAATGGTTGCGTATGAATTTTTGAAGAAGAAGTTTAATTCTCGTTCTGCTAATTATACTGAATTAAAAAGAGGTATAATTGATTCAGACACTATGAAATTGTCTAATCAAAGATTCCAGTTAGCTCAACAATTATAGTTGGCTCCAAAATACTTTTTAAAGGCTTGTAATTTTAATTACAAGCCTTTAAAGTCTAAAACCATAAAAATATGCCTGCAAAAGAAGCGGCAATTAAAGCCGGAACATAGGGAAGATATGTTCCGCCGGACGTTTTGTTGATATTGCGTATAATATTGCGTATGAGAATTGCAGCTATAAAAACAAGAAGTATTAATCCGCAGATATAAATAATTAGTCCTAAGCTGCTGCTATAAGCTTTTAAAATCCAGGCAAGGACTAAAAATAATGCGAACTCGATGATTGCAGTATTTTCTTTTTGTTTATACAAGTTATGTACAAAAAGCGGCAGGGCAAATAAAAACTGGATAATGAATCCAGATCCTAAAACTAACAAAATGTATTTCCAGCCAAATATTGCGCCAAGCGCACCTGCAATATATGAATCCCCTTCTCCAAAGGCTCGCCTTCCGGCAATTAAGTAACCACTTCTTGCTAATATTTCCATTACAAGTACACCTATTATAATCCCTGATATAGAGATAAATATTGGGTTACCATCTGAGTTTAAATTGTTTATTAATGATGGGTAATACAGTGCCGATATAGAATAGAAAAGACCTGCTCCTGCAAGAATATATGCGTGTTTTGTTAATATTACACGTTCTAAAATATCAGTTACAGAGGTTATAAGAAACAAAGAAAAATAAATAACAGCAAATAATGCTTTAATAGTAAATCCCCATTTTAAATAAGCGCATACAAATAGCACCATTGTAAAAAATTCTACTATTGGATATTGAATACTTATTTTACACTTGCAATAACTACACTTTCCACCAAGTAAAATATATGATAATAATGGTATATTATGCCGCCATTTTAGAGGCGTATTACATTTTGGACATTTTGAGCCCGGAAAAGCAATACTTTCCCCGCTTAAACCTCTTAAGATTACTACATTATAAAAACTGCCGAAACATAGACCTATAATGATAAGAAATCCCAAGAATAAAGTATCTGGTGGTATCATTTTATACAGTCCTTTTTTCGGTTGTTATCAGGGAGTATAAAATGTCAAATGCTTTTTTCAACTTACGTGAAACCATCATTGGGGAAAGATTCAGTCTTTCTGCTATTTGTTTTTGAGACAAATCTTCGTGATAGTAAAGATAAATAAGTTCTTTTAAGTCTGCGGGCAGTTTTTCTATTACTTCATTTAAAATGATTTTTTGATCATACGATTCTGAGGTGAATTTATAGTCATCTGCACCGATAATTTCTTCAAACGGAATATTTTGGTTATGTTTATCGTACATTTGGTCAAGAGAAATTGTTTTTTTTCGTCTGTCCATTTCCATAGCATAACCTACTTTTTTTACAGGAACATTAAGAGCATCTGCAATATCCTGCTGAGTTAAAGTATCAATATACTCATCAGATACTTCGCTTACAAATGTATTAATACGATAAGCGAGTTCTTGTATTTCTCTTGGAACTCGGATTAGAGACATTTTGTCTCTTAGGTAATGGCGCATTTCACCAATTATTAAATAACCGGAATATATTCTGAAGCTTTTGCTTAATTCAGGTTTAAAATTATCGATTGCTTTGATTAGACCGATTGCCCCTGCTTGTACCAAATCCTCTATAGGGTCATAATCACGTCGTGCGATTGTTGTTGCAATCTTTCTTACTTTTGACATCATTGCGGTTACTATTAAAGTTTTTAATTTCGCCCGTTCACCAGCGTCTTCGCTCTGTTTATAACTTAAAAGCCAAGTCTCTAGTGTTTCATCTATATTTTTATCTTGAACTTCTTTTGTACTCAAAGTCATACCTTTTAAACTTCTTTTTTATTATCACTATTTTCTTCTTTATTTTCTTTTTGCGTCTTTTCAATTTCTTCCAATTTATTTTGGAATATATCAAAACTGGACATTGTCATTCTTTTTTCTGCATTGAGTTTTGCTTTAGTAATAATCCGTTCTAATTCGTCATCAGATAGTTCGCTAAATGAGCCGCAGGAAACTGAAAATCTCGGACGGTTATGTATAAAATAAACAACTAAGAAAATACCGTATAAAAGCAAACCTTGCAATAATCCAATAGCCGGAAGAGTTGTATTTGCTGCAAGGAAAGTATTCCATATGTACATAAGAGCAGCGCCCGGAAATAAAACAAAACCGGCAGCAAGACAAATACCGATAAAACCTAGTTTTAAGATTCCGCTAATTCCTCGGATTTCTATTAGTTTAACTCTTTTATCTGATTTTGATTTATTTTTCTGTTTCATGCTATCCGCCTATCATATTCAAAAATTCTTGTTCTGTTAATATTATAACACCTAAACTTTGTGCTTTTTCAAGTTTAGACCCGGCATTTTCTCCGGCGATGACAAATGATGTTTTTTTTGACACAGAGGATGAAACCTTTCCCCCAAGTTGTTTTATTTTTTCTCCTGCCTCATCTCTTGTCATCTTTGAGAGAGCCCCAGTTAAGACAAACGTTTTTCCTTCTAAGATATTTGAAATTTTTTGACCGCCTTCTTGCGGTTTTACGCCCAGGGATAAAAGTTCATCTACTAATCTTATATTATCATCTTTTTGGAAAAATTCCCATATAGTATTTGCAATTTTTTCTCCAATTCCTTCAATTAACGCAAGTTCTTCTTTTGAGGCTGAACGGATGTTCTCGAGCGTTGATAGTTCATTAACTAAAATATCTGCTGTTTCTTTACCTACATGTCTAATAGACAAAGCCGTTATAAACCTTGAAAGCGAACGAGTTTTGCTGTTTTCTATCGAGGTAAAAATATTTTCTGCTGATTTTTCTTTAATTAAATCTAATTGCATTAAATCCTGCCTTGTAAGTTTGTAGAAGTCTGCCGGGTTTAAGACCATTTTTCTGTTATATAATTGTTCTATTAATGATGGTCCTACAAAGTCAATGTCCATGGCTTCTTTTGATACCCAGTATTCAAGCTTTGCAAGAACAACTGAAGGACAGTTAGGATTTGAACAGTATAAGTTTACTTCACCTTCACGTATTTCTAAAGGGGATTTGCAGTCAGGGCAGTGCATATCCATTTCGTATATTGGACGTTTTACGTGGGTATCGTCATCAACTACTTTAATAACTTTTGGAATGATTTCTGCGGCTTTTTTAATCAATACTTTATCCCCAATTCGTACATCAAGCCGTCGAATTTCATCCAGATTATGCAGACTGGCTCTTGAGACAGTGCTTCCTGCAAGCAGTACAGGCGCAAGTATCGCAACAGGTGTTACTGCTCCTGTTTTTCCTACACCCCATTCAATACTTTTAAGTGTTGTAGTGATTTCTTCTGGCGGAAACTTAAATGCAGTTGCCCATTTTGGCGCACGCGCAGTATATCCCATTTCTTGCTGGCATGATAAATTATTTACTTTTATAACAACGCCATCTGTTGCATAGCCTAATTCAAAGCGCTTATTTTCCCATTCTTTGCAATATTCTATAGCCCCTTTGATATCTTTAACAAGCTGTATATTAGGGTTTACTTTAAAACCAAGTTTTTTAATGTATTGAAGAGCATCCCAATGCGTTTTTATTTTGCTTTCACCTTCAATAATTACAGTATATGTAAAAAAAGATAAATCTCTTTTAGCGGTAATTGTACTGTCTAATTGTCGGATAGAACCGCTTGCCGCGTTTCTTGGATTGGCAAACAATTTTTCACCATTTTTTAGATTCTCTTCGTTAAGCTTCTCAAATGAGGTTTTGGGCATATAAACCTCTCCGCGGACATCAATATTTACAGGCTCAAAAAGTTTTAACGGAATTGCACGTACTGTTTTCAGGTTGTTAGTAATGTCTTCGCCGACTATTCCGTCTCCACGGGTAACGCCGCGAGTAAATATTCCATTCTCATAGCTTAAAGCCATTGCAAGTCCGTCAATTTTTAGTTCGCAGACTAATTCTTGCTGTTCGCCGCATTCTTTAGTTACCCGCTCATACCATTTAATTAGTTCTTCTTCGTTATAAGTGTTATCAAGGCTGTAAAGACGGTATTTATGTTTATATTCATGAAATTTTTCACTTATTCCGCCGACTCGTTGGGTTGGACTATCAGGCGTAATTAGTGATGGATTTTCTTCTTCAATTTTTTTTAGTTTTGTAAACAACTCATCATATTCAAAATCGCTTATGGATGGATTATCCATTACGTAATACTCGTAATTTGCACGATTTATTTTATCTCTTAAAATTTCAATTTCTGATTTTGTCATTACATCACCATTAGCAGTTCTCTTATAACTTTTGCAGCTACAGCAGTAGAAGCTCCGCTTGCATCATAATCAGGCGCAAGCTCAACAACATCTGCGCCTATAACATTAAAATCTTTTAAATAACGAAACCATCCAACCAGTTGATTAAATGTAAATCCACCGGCTTCAGGAGTTCCTGTTCCAGGCATTATAGATGTATCAAGAACGTCTAAATCGACAGTGATAAATATAGGTTTGTCTTTCAGGCTGTCGAGTTCCGTGTATTCTTTTACAAGAGTATTATACTGTTTCATAATGTCGAATTCTTCTTTCAGCCCTGAGCGAATACCTATTTGCTTTAGGTTGTTAAATCCGATGATTTCCGCAGAATGCTTTATTACGGCGCTGTGAGATAACTTTTGACCTAAATACTCGTCTCTTAAATCTGTATGTGCATCAAAATGAATTATAGCAAGGTCTTTATAAAATTTATGTATAGCTTTAATTTCTGGTAATGTAACCAAGTGCTCACCGCCAATTCCAAATACACGTTTTTTATCTTTATAGATTTCTTCAACATTTTTTTCTATTAAATCTAAAGACTGAGCGGTGTTTCCTATAGGAAATTCTAAATCTCCCACATCGTGAAAATTACAATCCTCAAGATGTTTATCAAAATAAGGTGAATAATCCTCAAGTCCCCAGCTAGCGAATCTTATCTGCTGCGGTGCAAATCTAGAGCCAGGACGATTAGTAACAGTTCCGTCAAACGGCAGGCCAAGCATAATAATATCTGATGAAGCATAATCCGGGTTTTGACCTATCCAGTTTTTATCAAGAAAAGGACCTGAAAGCATATTCTCTCCTTTAAATAATTATTTTATACTTTTTAAGATTGCTAATACGAGTGTAATGAATTTTTGTTTTGCTAAATCAGCTGCAATTATTACATCTGAATGAGTTAAACCTACTGTGCTGACTCCTGCTGCCTGGTTACAGATACAGCTTATTCCCAGGATATTCATAGAGCAGTAATGACCTACTATAGCTTCAGGTACAGTAGACATGCCAACTGCGTCCGCACCTAATGTTCGTGCCATTTTGACTTCTGCAGGAGTTTCGTAAGACGGTCCTGTAAGAGCCATATAAACGCCTTTTTTTAACTCAATTCCTAAACGTCCGGCACAGACTTCCGCAAGTGCTATTAATTCTTTAGAATAGACCTCGCTCATATCAGGAAAACGAACGCCTAAACTATCATCATTTTGTCCGATAAGCGGATTTGCTCCCATAAAATTAATATGATCTGTTATAAGCATTAAATCTGCAGGCTTAAAATCGGTATTTACCCCGCCTGCTGCGTTAGTAATTATTAAAGTTTTAACGCCTAAACGTTTCATAACTTTTACGGGGTAAACAACTGTGTCCATTGAATGCCCTTCATAATAGTGGAATCGTCCCTGCATCATAACTACATTTTTACCGCAGATTTGAGAAAAAACGAGACGTCCTTTATGCCCTGCCACTGTTGAAGCCTTAAATCCAGGAATTTCAGAATAAGGCACCGCTTCTTCACAATAGTCATCTGCTAAAGACCCTAAACCTGAGCCTAAAATAATTCCTATCTCAGGCGAAAAGTTACCGATTTTATCTTTTATAAATGATACGGCATCTTGCATAATTGTAATATACTCTCCTGTAGTAATTAGTCACAGATTACCAAACATAATTTGGGCATAAAACTACCCTCAGTGTTAAGTTTAACATTTCTCAAGACTTTAGCCTATAAGTCCTTCATCGTCTGATTCAGAAGCTTTTACCATAATAGCATGTTCAATTGGGTTCTCTTTTTTGTACGAACTGTCTGAAATTTCCTCATAACCAAAGTCTTCACGTTCTTTTTTCATTTGAGACTCGTCAACAAGTTTTTTTGCAAGTTCAGCAATTTCATAAACTAATTCATATCTATTTTCGGATTTTTCATTTAAATCCCAAGCTATTTTAACTATTTTATCCATTATAAACCTCTTTACAATCCATTTTATCAAGTAAAAATTATTTGTCTATATGCTTGAATTTTTTTTAAATAAGGAGAATAGTGTTTAATACAGATATGTATTTTATGCAGAGGGTGTACTTATAACTGCCACATTTTCTACATGAAAAGTATTTGGAAACATGTCAAAGGGCTGAATGTTTTCTACTTTGCAGCCGCTCTTTAGTAAATACTTTAAATCTGTAGCAAGACTTTTAGGACTGCAGCTTACGTAGATTATTTTATTTTTTGTTATCCTAAGTACTTCCTTTAGTAATTCTTCTCCGCATCCCTTTCTTGGCGGGTCGAGAATTGTTATATCGAAAGTGTCATTAGTTTGTTTTATATATTTCAGGCTGTCAGAAGTTATAACCTCTACATTTTTTATATCATTTTCTTTTATTGTTTTTTGAGCGTTTTCTACAGACTGTTTATTTATTTCAACACTTACTACATTTTTGCATATTGGCGAAAGTGTTATTCCAAATGCAGCAATACCAGCATACGCGTCAAGCAGCCGAGGATTTGTGAATGTATCGGTTATATATGTTTTTATGTATTTAAACATTAGCTCCGCACATTCAGGGTTGACTTGAAAAAATGTGTCAGCACCAATTTTAAATACAAAATCTGCCAGTTTTTCTTCTATATAATTTTTTCCATAGAGAATTTTTGTCTTTTCACCTAAGATTACATTCGTTTTTAAATTATTGAAATTTACACCGGCACCTGTTATTTTATTAAAATTATCATATAAATTTTTTAATAGCAGTTTTACGCATTCTGGGATACTTCCTTCAGTATTTATAACCAGGATAACTAAAATTTCATTATTGAATTTTGAATATCTTAAAACTATATGTTTTAAAATGCCTGAATTGGATTGTTCATTATAACCGCTGATTCCTTTTTTCTCCCCTTCTGTCTTTACAAATTCGATAATTTTATCACAAATTTCAGGATGGATAGGGCAGTATTTAATATTAATTAATTCATGTGAACCTTGTTTGAAATATCCTGCATACAACCTGCCGTTATTTGATTTGTTTCTTACAGGATATTGAATCTTGCATCTGTAACCATAATCTTTCCCGCTGCTTATAGGTTTATTTACAGCTAGTTTTTCTCCTAGAATAGAGTGCAAAGTATCTTCAACCATTGATTGTTTTAAACTTAGCTGCTTTGAGTATTCTATATGCTGTAATGTACACCCGCCGCATATTTTTTGCAGCTTGCACATTGGCGAAACCCTGAATGCAGAAGGTGTAATTATTTCTTCTATTTCAGCTTCCGCATAATTCTTTTTAACTTTTGTTATTTTGCATTTTAATCTGTCACCGGGGCAGGAATTTTTTACAAATATAACAAAATTATTATAACGGGCAATACCTGCGCCCTCACTATTTAATTTTTCGATATCTAAAAGAATAGTATTTCCGTTTTTCATTTTATTTCCCTAAGATTACCATCATAACGGAAATGTCTGCCGGCTTTACACCGCCAATTCTTGAAGCTTGGGCAAGATTTATTGGTCTTATTTTCTCAAGTTTTTCTCGACTCTCTGAGGAGATACTTTTTACAAGGCTATAATCGAAATTAGCAGGAATTTTGTATTTTTCAAGCTGCTCAGTATTTTCTATCTGGCATTCTTGGCGTTTAATATAACCGTCATATTTAATTAAAATTTCTGCTTCTTGAGTGATATCACAGGGTAAGTTAAGCTCATTTGTTTCAATATCGAGTTCTTTTAATACTGAGTAATCAATATTTGGACGTTTAAGAAGTTCTGCCAGACGAATTCCTCTATCTATTGATTCTCCGTATTTTGATAATATGGAATTTATTTCCTCAGTAACTGATATTTTTGATTGTTTTAAACGTTCAACTTCTTGTTTTATTTTTTCTTGTTTAGTTTTAAAAATTGAATACTGTTTTTCATCAATAAGTCCGATTTTATACCCAAGCGGAGTTAATCGTTCATCAGCGTTATCCTGCCTGAGCAACAGCCTGTATTCAGAGCGTGAAGTTAGCATTCTGTATGGCTCTTGGATATCTTTTGTTACTAAATCATCAATTAGTGTTCCAATGTAAGAAGAGCTCCTGCTTAAAGTTATCATCTCAGCATTGTCAAGATATTTAACTGCATTAATTCCGGCAACGAGTCCTTGCGCGGCAGCTTCTTCATAGCCGCTTGTACCATTGATTTGCCCGGCAAAAAATAAACCTTGTATGGGCTTTGACATTAAAGAATGGGTTGTTTGAACGGCTGGAATATAATCATACTCTACAGCATAAGCTGGTTTTATTATGTGAGCTTTTTCCAGCCCCGGAAGCGAACGTACCATTTTAACCTGAACATCTGCCGGAAGTGATGTTGAAAAGCCTTGAATATAAACTTCATAAGTATTAAGCCCTTCCGGTTCAATAAAAATATGGTGTGACGGGTTTGATGCAAATCGTTTTACTTTGTCTTCAATAGACGGGCAGTATCTTGGACCGACACCCTCTATAAGCCCTTGATACATTGGTGATTTGTCTAAGTTATCTCGTATTATTTGGTGGGTAACTTCATTTGTCCTTGTAAGATAACATGGTACTTGCGGTCTTATCGGACGATTAGGTTTAAATGAGTAAAAGGTGAGAGTTTCGTCTCCCGGTTGAATTGTCATCTTAGAATAATCAATTGTTCTTTTATCAACTCTTGCAGGTGTTCCTGTTTTTAGTTTTTTAACTGTAAAACCTAATTTCTTTAGTGAAGCTGAAAGCCCAATGGCGGGCATTTCTCCAAGTCTTCCTGCATTATATGATTTTAGTCCGATATAAATTTTCCCGTTTAGAGATGTCCCTGTAGTTAGAATAACGGCTTTTGCAGAATATTCATTTCCAAATTCGTCTACAGCACCTGCAATACTGCCATTGTTTGCGATTAGCTCTGTTACGGTTGCTTGTTTTAGCCAGATATTTTCTGTACTTTCTAAAACATTTCTCATATATCGCATATATTCTTTTTTGTCGGATTGTGCTCGTAATGCTCTGACCGCAGGACCTTTGGAAGAGTTTAGTATTTTCATTTGAATGTAAGTTGCGTCAGCTGCTTCTCCCATTACTCCGCCTAATGCATCAATTTCTCTTACTAATGTGGATTTAGCAGGTCCGCCGATTGCTGGGTTACAAGGCATAAGTGCAATATTATCAAGATTAAGACTGAATAATAAAACTTTTGCACCAAGACGCGCTGCTGCAATTGCTGCCTCACACCCCGCATGACCAGCTCCGACGACTATAACATCAAATTTATTTTCCAAATAACTCATAAAATGATTATAATACAAAATACTTATATGATATAATTTTTAGTAAAGAGGGTGGATATGAAAAAATTAATTTCCTGTTTGTTTATATTATATTTATTTGTACCTTCTGTTTTTGCTGAAGATTTCCTTTTCCAAGGCAGTGTAGTGTTCAATTGGGATGAAATTACGCAGGAGGAGAGAGATGAAAATATTAAACAGATGCAGACAAATATATTTGGTGAAACTCTTCCTGATAAAAAAATCCGTATGGAAGATTTTAAAACTAAATATAAAGAATATTTAAAAGACAAAGATTATAAAAATCATTATATGGCTGCAGCGGCAGGATATAAAGAGTATAGAGAATATAACATTTCTGCTATGTACTTCAAAAAAATGGCATCGCTTTATATGTATGGGCTCCAAAAAAAAGACGAGCCCAAAACAATTTATTACTATGACGCAATGGGAAATTTGCGATATGTAGACAATATAAAGGGATTATACCCAAACTTTCCTTACTTTGCTGAACAATACAGACGAAACGGTACACTCGCAGGTGTAAGTTATTTTACATCAAGAGATACCCAATACATTTTCAAAGGTAATGGTGAATTTAAAGGTGTATGGAACCAATATAAATTTTATAACAAAAAAGGAAAAGTTATTATGCAGAGGAGTAATTACTAATGTCTGTTGAAGAAGAAATAGGAAAATATTTAATATCAAATAAATTAACCATTTCAACTGCTGAATCTTGTACAGGAGGACTTTTAAGCTCTAAATTGACTGATGTTCCAGGCAGTTCTAATTACGTAACTTATAATGTTGTAACTTACTCAAATGCTATAAAAAATTCTGTATTGAATGTAACAGAATTTACATTAGAAAATTACGGAGCAGTTAGTCCAGAGTGCGCAAGAGAAATGGTTCAAGGACTAAAAGCTTTGACTGGGGCGGATATATGTGTTTCTACTACAGGAATTGCAGGTCCTGGAGGCGGTACGCCGCAAAAACCTGTAGGACTTTGTTACACTGCCGTTCTTTTTAAAGATAATATAACTGTTGAACGGATTTTACTTGCCCCTGATATCCCAAGAAAACAAATGAAAGAATTTTTCGCTGATAAAACTCTCCTATTTATAAAAAAAATACTACAGCTTTGATGCAATTTCTTCCAAGAATGGTTTGCAATCTTTCATTAAATATTCTGCAAATTGCTGAGTATCTACTTGTACCATTACTACTGATAAATAATTTTCATCAAGCTCTGTCAGCATTTCCATTAAGGTTTCTTTCTCAAGTACTTCCATGGGTTTTATAATATCAGGCTTCATTAATGTACTAAGCATATGTACGTATACTTCGTTATCAAATAATTCTAAATATTTAGGGTCATCTTTTGACATTGAAAATATTATTTGTCTTAGAATAAACGGTTCAATGCTTGCCATTACTGCTTCATAATCTTTATCACCCAGTGAAGTTATTTGATTTATAATCTGTGTGGAATCAACCTGAAACGAGGGTTCCCCTGTTAGCGATTCCATTAACTGTTGCATTAATTCCGGGGGCAGGCTCTTTAAATATTTTGCGACATCTTTTTTCTCTACTTCTTTATTTTCAAAAAATTTCTGTAACTCTTCTTCCGGCATCATTAGCATTATTTGTTCCAGGTCAAAGGTATTTAGCATCAAATTAATCATTTCTTCCGGCTTCAAATCTTGTAATAATGTTAAAAGTTTGTCTTTAGTGAAAAACTGCATTCCAATAACTAAGTCTTCCTGTTCTAAAAGCGGCAAAATTTCTTCTCTTTCCTGGTAACTCATTTCAGATATTAATCTATATTTATTCTCAGGATCAAACAGTCTGAATAATTCAATTAATTCATCCGAATTGTTATATAATTTTCTAGCGTAATTAATTGCATTAGTATTCCCCTGTGCTGCCTCTGCTTTTAATATTTCATCGACAGTTGAGGCTGCATAATTCCGCATTCTTGTATTAGAAAGGTTAAGTACATTTTGTAAATGAAAGATATTTGTATCTATTGCTACCATAATAATACCTATATTATATAACTTATATATATAAAGTATTTATTAATCCCTAAATTGCCTTTTTGTTACAAAAATTAACAATTAAAAGTCTTTTCTTTTAATTCATAAATAGAATGCGTTTCCCCTGCAAATACATAATCGCCGACAACGCCTGTAGAATACTGCTGTACTGCATTATGCTCGTATCTTAAATTTGTAGTTGGGTTCAAGAGAATTTTATTGTAGATACCTGCGTTTCTGATTTTTTCTATATCATAAACAGCATTTGAATACGTTGTTTCTATGACCTGCAGGATACACAAATAGTCAATTGGGGCACTTGAGTTTATTACTTTTAGAAAATATTCAATATAATTATCTATCTTTTCTATATTTGAAAATTTATATACATATCCGTAACCGCTTTTTTCAGGAATAATTTGTGTTTTTGAGTACAGAAATTGATTTAGAAGTTTGTATTGTTCCTCTATATTTACTTTATTTTTTACACTGTCTTTTGCTTTAATTTCAAGATAAATAACGCATGCTGAAATTTTTTTATTCATGCTTTCAATTTCTTTATGCAGTTCTTTATTAATTCTTTTTTCTTCTTCTTTTAGGTAATTAATTTTCATATCCGAAAAAGTTTTGCTTAGAATATTGAACCGCTGTTTTAGAAATTGAGAGATTAAAAACAGGAATATTATTAATAAAAGACCTGTAATAAAGCCCCAAATACTTAATATTCCGCTTGCATCTTTCCAGATTAATCCTGAAATACTTATTACTATATTTACTAAAGGAGAGAGAAAATCTAAGGCGTTCGAATTTGCTACTGAAAACATCATATACAAGGTAAACAAAAGCAAATATAAGAGCATAATAACAGCAATAAATTGAAAAGTATTCTCTAACCATTTTGAAAATTGTGCAGCAAATCCTAATATTTTTTTCAACTCTACTCTCCTAGCTTTATATTATCAATAAGTCTTACGTCCTCAACCTTGCAGGCTATAAATGCTCTTGAATTATCATTAGCTTTTGTTAGTTCGTCTAACGTATCAGCGTCATATATTTCAAGATATTCTAATTCTACATTATTATTTAAAAAAGTAAAAGCAGTTTCTTTAAGTGCAGCTACATCTGTAATACCTTGTTTATAACATTTCTTTATATTTTGTAAAATTTTATAAAGTACAAGAGCTTCTCTTTTCCCGTCATCAGAAAGATACTTGTTTCTTGAGCTTAAAGCCAGCCCTGATTCTTCACGGATAAGCGGGCACCCGATTATTTCTACAGGGATATTTAAGTCTTTTACCATTTTTTTTATAATTATAAGCTGCTGAGCATCTTTTTCTCCAAAGAAGGCAAAATCCGGCTGAGCAATATTAAACAGCTTATTAACAACTGTGCAGACTCCGTCAAAGTGTCCAACTCTTGATTTTCCGCATAATTTATCAGTATAGTTAAACGGCGGGCAGACGTAAGTTAAATTATTGTTTGATAAAATAAATCCTTCGCCGTACATTTCTGCAGGGGATGGTGAAAAAACTGCGTCAACACCGTTTTGTGTGCACAATTTGTAATCCTCATCCAAAGTCCTGGGATATTTAGTATAATCTTCATTTGGTCCAAATTGTATAGGATTAACAAATACAGAGACAACAACTCTGTCACACATAGATTTTGCTGTCTTTATTAAGCTCAAGTGCCCTGCATGTAATGCACCCATAGTTGGCACAAGTCCAATTGTTTCATTGTCAGCTTTATATGGCTGCAAATATTCTCTTAACTCTTTAATTTTTTTAATTAACAAAATTCTTATCCTCTTTTAATTTATTATATTCAGTTTCACTCAAGTTAAAAACTTCGTTTTCAGCAGGAAAACTTCCGCTGCGTACATCTGCTGCATAATTACACACTGCGTTTTGTATAATATTATTAAGGTTTGCATATTGTCTAGCAAATTTAGGAGTAAAGTCTGTGTATTTGCCAAGAATATCATCAGAAACCAGTATTTGCCCGGAGCAGTACCTACCGGCCCCGATACCTATAGTTGGAATTGGTAAATTATCGGTTATAAATTTTGCACTTTCTTCTGGCACCATTTCAAGAACAAGTCCAAATGCACCGGCTTCAGCAAGTCTGGTTCCCCATTCAAGTAAGTTTAAAGTTGCGTCATATGTTTTCCCTTGGATTTTGTGACCGCCAATTATGTTCATAAATTGCGGAGTAAAGCCCAGATGTGCTAAAACAGGTATTCCGCTTTGAACGCATCTTGATACAAGTGTTAGAAGGTAATTATTAGCGCCTTCTATTTTTATTGCAGAAGCTCCTGCTTTTATCATTTTACCAGCGTTTTCAAGTCCTTGTTCTATTGATATGTTATAGCTCATAAATGGCATATCGCCTACAATGAAGGATTTTGGGGCTCCTTTTGCTACTGCTTTGGTAAAAACAACCATTTCATCTATACCCACTACATAGGTATCTCTGTAACCAAGTGCAACCATCGCTAATGAATCACCAACTAATATTAAATCTACACCGCTCTGCTCAATAATTTTGGCTGTTGAATAGTCATAGGCGGTAATTCCTACAATTTTTTTCCCTTCTTCTTTTAATTTGTGTAACTTTGATATATTCATTTTTCTGCTCTTTTGAGGTGAAAATTATTACTTTTTATTTTTTTTAAACCAATAATATATTACTCTTGCAACTCTATTTGAGCTGTGTCTGACTAAACCTGACTTATTTTCCTGAATTAATTTTGCAGATATAATTTCAATATTCAGAGAAGAAAGCTTATCCTTGTCAACAACCACAGGGAAAGAACCGGCTTCCGCGTAGCCCTCGGAAATTACATTTGGCAGTACATCATTAACCAGTACGGCATCAATAATTCTTTTTCCCCCGGCATGTTTAATTAAGGCTTTTATATGATCCGAAACAGTATAGTCGTCGGTTTCACCAGGCTGAGTCATTATATTGCAGACATATAGTTTTTTCGCTTTCGAAGCTGCTATTGCATCAGCTACTCCGCTTATCAGCAAATTAGGAATTACGCTTGTATACAAACTTCCAGGTCCAAGAATTATTAAATCAGCCCCTTTTATTGCGGTTAAAACATCCGGCAACGGATTACATCTTTCAGGTTCTGTAAATAAACGCTTAATAACACCGCCGGCTTCAGGAATATTTGATTCTCCGCGAACAATCCTGCCGTCTTCAAACTTTGCAGCTAATTTCATATCATCTAATGTAGCAGGAAGCACGACACCGCGGATAGATAGAACTTTCGAGGATTCTTTTACCGCACTTACCATATCCCCTGTTATTGAGCATAATGCAGTTAAAAATAAATTACCAAAACTGTGACCTTCTAAGCCTTCACCGTTTTGGAATCTGTACTGAAAAAGCTGGGTAACTAAGTCCTCATCATCAGCGAGAGCTGCTAAACAGTTCCTGATATCACCAGGAGGCAGGACGCCAAGTTCTTCTCTCAATCTTCCTGAACTTCCTCCGTCATCTCCTACTGTTACTACTGCAGTAATATTATTTGTAAAACGCTTAATCCCTTTTAGCAGCATTGATAATCCTGTACCGCCGCCTATTGCGACAATATGCGGACCTCTGTTCAATTTTCTTCGCCGATATAAAATTTCAAGAACAGAACTTCTGTCTTTTTCTGTCCTTAAGTCCATTATAGACATATTTGTTTTTTGCCAGCCGAGAAAAAATAATATTATACCCGCAATGATTAAGCCTCCTGCAAGAAGTTCATGCGATATATAATTAACGGTAGATTTCGCAAATGTTAATAACCATGATAAAATTCCGATATTCAGTAAAATTAAAATCCCAAATAGAATTAAAAAGGAGCCTAGAAGAATTATTGCAAACCAGCGTTTTACTTCTAATCCCGGAATTAACCAGCCGACATCTTTCGGCATTTTTATATGACGAATTTTTTTTAACATACTACTCCGCCCACCCTGCTTCTTTTGCTGTTATATAATTTATCGGATATGGTTTTATTAAGTCATTTGCTTGTTTTAATAAATCAATAGAGGACGGATATTTGTTACTAAAATGAATTGTCTGAACAGAAACAGCAGACATCCCCTGATTAATTGTTCTTATCTGCGACGTATGCATAAAATGCTGTAGTCGTTTCATTATAGAATAATTGTCGGTGTTATCTGCTATTGCATAATCTATTGTTAAATCTGTATTGTAGGTCTTTTCAGGCAGCAGCTCCTGAACAACTTTTATATTTTCCAGCTCAGAAGTCTTTTGTGCAATATCCCCAAGCGGAGAGTACAGAGCCAGCCAGTTTGAACATTTTTTTACTGCTCGCGCGACTGCACAGGAAAATTGAAAATCTTCGCCAATTTTTTTATACATAGCTCCGTGCGGTCTTACAAACTCAATATCAAGACTATAAGCTTTGGCAAATGATATTAACGCTCCTACCTGGTAAACAACTAATGTTTCAATCTCTTCATTTGTTAAATCAACATTTCTGTAGCCAAATCCCTGAATATCTGCATAACCTATATGTGCGCCGATTGCAAGATTTTTTCGTTTAGCTTCCGTAAGTGCCGATTTTATTACAATCGGATCCCCGGCATGAAATCCGCAGGATATTGCAACGGAACTGACGTAATCCAACAGTTCATATTCTGATGAATTTTTATATACTCCAAACCCCTGAGCTAAATCACAATTAAAATCTATATTTTTTATTTGTTTTCTCTCTATTGTTTCCTGCATTATTTCCAACCTCTATAATTAACTTTATTATATCATAAAATACAATTATAATTTCATTTGTGATTTTAAATATTCTTGTATAAAACTGTCAATTTCTCCATCCATAACAGCATCAACATTACTCGTTTCAAACCCGGTTCTATGGTCTTTTACCATTTTATAAGGATGGAAAACATATGAGCGTATTTGAGAGCCAAAATTTATATCGAAAGCTTCACCTTTTAATTCTGCTAGTTTTTTTTCATGCTCCTGCTGCTTCAGTTCTAATAATTTAGATGCAAGCATCTGCATAGCATTTTCTTTATTTTGAAGCTGTGAACGTTCCTGCTGGCACTTTACAACTATCCCTGTGGGTTTATGGATTATTCTTACCGCTGTTTCTACCTTGTTTACATTTTGTCCGCCTGCCCCGCCTGAACGCATTGTATCAATTTCTATATCCTCAGGCGGAATATGGATTTTTTTATCCACATCAGGAATTATTGGCGAAACTTCACAAGAAGCAAAGCTTGTTTGTCTTTTATTATTGGCATTAAATGGAGAGAGCCGCACAAGTCTATGGACTCCTTTTTCTGCCCTTAAATATCCATAGGCATATTTCCCTGATATTTTTATTGTTGCTGATTTTATTCCGGCCTCTTCTCCATCCGATTTCTCAACTAATTCTAATCGGTAGTTGTGTTTTTCTGCCCACCTTGAATACATTCTAAGCAGCATACTTGCCCAATCTTGTGCATCTGTACCGCCGGCTCCGGCATTTACACTTAAAAATGCATCAGCATAATCATATTCACCGCTTAGCATTTTTTCGAAATCATATTTGTCAAGCTGCTCTTCAACTCTTTTTAAATCTATTTCAGCTTCATTTATTAACTCCGTATCATCCAACTCCAATGCCGTTTCAGCATCAGATACCACGCTTTCCCAAAAATTAAATTGCTCAAAAATATCTTTTATTTCCCGTATTTGAGCTCCAATATCAGATGCCTTGCGTTGGTTTGCCCAAATTTCAGGTTTTTCAAGCTCTTCTTGCAAATCTTTTAACTTTATCTCCAGCTCGTTAAAGTCAAAGACACTCCTTATTTTTATTTATGCGTTTTTTTATTTCATTTATATTCATATTGAAATTTTAGTATAAATCTAATTTTATTACAAGTAAAGCGCCTCTGATTTAATTTATCAGAGGCGCATATACATTATTTTACAGTTTTACTCTTCTTCATTTATTTCTTTATTATCAATCATTTTTTGTAATGCAGAAGGTTCATATTCTTTGTCTACAAATTCTATAACTGCATCATTCTTTAACGAGGAGAGCAAATTATTAATAACTCCCATCTGCTTAGTTGTTCTTATTGTTTGCTCTATTTCGTTTTTAACTTTTTCAAATGGGTATGCCCCTGCTTCCATACGATCTGTTACCAAAATAATATGATATCCGAACTGTGATTGTACAAGATTGCTTATCTGATTTATCGGTAGCGAAAAAGCTGCATCTGAAAATGGTTTTACCATTTCTTTCTTTGAGAAGAAACCTAGTGCTCCTCCATTTTTTGCACTTGTTCTGTCATCAGATTTAGTCTTTGCTATTTGCGCAAAGTTTCTTGGATTTGCTTGGACTTCTTTTAGAATTTTTTCAGCCTTTGCCTTACGTTCATCCATCTTTGCTTGTACTTGCTGTTTTAATTCCTCATCACTTATATTAGGATTATTTTTCTTTATTTCTTCTGTAAATTCTTTAGGGTTTGCAAGTATTAATATATGAGATGCTTCTACTTTTTCTGGGAAAGAGAAGTTAGCTTTTCTTGTATTGTAGTACTTTTCAACTTCTTCTGCTGTTACAGTTGTTTTTGATATTGAATCAGCAAGCTTTCTTATCTTTAATTCATTCATTGTCAATTTTTTAAATTCAGAAGGGGATATCCCTTTATTTCTTAGAATGTTATTTAATTCATTTTTTGAACCAAGAATTGAAATAAGACGTTCTATCTCTTTATCGTAATCTTCTTTGCTTACGGTTATATTACGCTTTTGAATTTCTTGTTTTAATAGGGTGCTGTATATAAGCTCATTAACAACTTTGTCTTTGAATATGCCGTATAATATGTTATTTTTTTCATCTTTTAAGGCATCTTTATTGCTTGCAAAAATAGAATTGCCAACCCAATCATCGAAAGTTGCATCAAATTCTGCCTGGGTTATGGGCTCGTTATTTACTTTTATGATGACGTTACCGTTATTTACGGAGCATCCTGCGGTTATAAGCCCTGCAAGCATTAACGATAGTAATAATTTTTTCATTTAAATCCCCTCTTCCTTGTATTTGTAACTCACTTCTTTTATATGATAAAACAAATCTGTTAAAATGTTAAATAATTCATCAAAATTCGCATATACATTTTTTAACAATAGTATTGATTTTGTGTTTTCAATATTTTTTGGAGCCTGAGTAAATTTTATATATCTTGAAATTTCAGGTTTAAGCTTTGTTTTTATAAGATTCCATTCATAAGCTGTATAGGGTGTATAAATCCTTATATATTCTTCTGTTTCCCTAACGGAAGATATTGAAGCCGATGTTGCAATCAGCCTTATTCTTATTAATTTGGTAAGGTTTTCTACTTCCTCCGGCAGTTTTTTAGAAAAACGGTCATGCCACTCAGATATTATATAATCCAGTTCTATTTCCGAGGATACGTCACTTAAGCGCTTATACTCTATCATTTTTTGTTCGGTGCTGCCTACCCATTCATCAGGGATGAATGCTGTTACATTAATATCAATAATAGCCTGCCGGACGTCTTTAACTTCTTCTCCTCTTAATTCATTTACAGTATCTTCAAGCAGTCTGCAGTAAGTGTCAAATCCGACATTTACCATGTGCCCGTGCTGCTTTGTACCAAGAATATTGCCAACTCCTCTTATTTCAATATCCCGCATTGCAATTCTGTAGCCGCTGCTCAGTGTTGTAAATTCCTTAATGGCCTTTAATCTCTCTTTTGCTTCATCGGTTAATTCTTTATTTTGTTTATAAAAACAATAACAGTATGCTTGGCGTTCGCTTCTGCCTACTCTTCCTCTTATTTGATATAGCTGGGCAAGTCCTAATTTATCTGCATTATGAATAATTATAGTATTTGCGTTTGGAATATCTATTCCATTTTCAATAATTGTGGTACAGAGTAAAATGTCGTATTCATGGTTTGAAAAATCGACAATTATTTTTTCCAGTTCTTTTTCATCCATCTGACCATGACCTACTGCTATTCTCGCATTAGGAACAAGTGCTTGAAGTTTTACTTTAAAATCCAAGATGGTTTCTACTCGGTTATATAGGTAAAAAACTTGTCCGTCTCTGTCTATTTCATGAAGAATTGCATTTTTTAAAACCTGCTCATTGTATGTACCGACAAATGTTTTTATCGGAAGCCTGTTAGATGGCGGAGTGTTAATAACTGATATGTCTTTAATTCCTGATAAAGACATATAAAGTGTTCTTGGAATAGGAGTTGCAGACATTGATATAATGTCAATATTTTCACGCATTTCTTTAATTTTTTCTTTGTGACGCACTCCAAATCGGTGCTCTTCATCAATTACAAGGAGCCCCAGGTCTTTGAACACAATATCTTTTTGTAAAAGTCTGTGTGTGCCGATTACTACATCACATTGCCCTGTAGCCATATTTTTTAATGTTTCTTGCTGTTCTTTTTTAGTGCGAAATCTGCTCAAAAGTTCGACATTGAGCCCAAATGGTTTAAACCTTTCCTGCATTGTATTGTAGTGCTGGAAGGCTAGAAGTGTTGTTGGAACAATAACAGCTGTTTGCTTCCCAGATGCGGCAGCTTTAAATATAGCCCGCATTGCTACTTCTGTTTTTCCAAAACCTACATCACCGCAGATAAGCCTGTCCATAGGTGTAGTACTTTCCATATCTGCTTTAACTTCATTTATAGCCTTTAATTGGTCAGGTGTCTCTATGTACTCAAAACTTTCCTCGAGTTCTAACTGCATAGGCGTATCAGGTAAAAATTCAATCCCTTGCTTCATTTTCCTTCGAGCATACAGTCTCAAAAGGTCATATGCTATTGTTTCAACTTCTTTTTTTACTCTGTTTTTGGTTGTCTCCCAATCACTACCGCCCATTCTTGAAAGCTTAGGTTTAATATTTCCGGCGCCGCGATAGCGGGAGAGAAGGTTTATTTGCTCCGCCGGAATATGTAGTCTGTCTTTTCCTGCATATTCAATTGTTAAGTAGTCTTTCAGCTGCCCATCTATTTCTTGTTTGGAAAGTCCGGCATATATCCCTATACCATGTACAGAGTGAACAATGTAGTCGCCTACACTTATATCGTTTAGGCTTTCTATATAATCCATTTTAGTCTTGTATTGACGTTTCTTTTTAGAAGATATATTTTTGACGGTTTTATTAAATAGTTCACGGTCTGTTATATATAGCAATTTTAATTCTTTAATTATACATCCGGGGGCTGAAGTGCATTCTATTAAATTAAAATTAAAAATTCCAAATTCATTTAATTCTTCTTTTACTCTATCAGGATAGTCTGTTGCTATAATTATTCTATAATCAGTATTTTTATTTATATATTCGGCAGCCTTTTCAAAATTTGCATCGAAAAGAGGAATTGGCAGGGCATTTAAATCTGTGACTTCAAGTTCCGTATCATCAAGAAAGTTATTGAGATAAATTTTTGGGGTGCCTGCAATACTATTAATAAAATCTTTGGCAGATATGTGATTTTTGCCCGTTATCGGTTTAATCAGTTCTGTTTTAACATTTTCTGCCAATTGGTTATTAAAGTTCTCATCTAATGCTTCTAATCGGGTTATAATTTCGCTGTATTCATCAATTATGTATGTATAATTTTTGAAATACTCACTTACCGGGTATAATTCTTTATTAAAGTAATTTTGATAAACATTGATACCTTCAAAATACCCTTCTTCTTGTATTTGTTCTTCTAAGAAATCAGGGATATCTGCACTTTTATCGGGTAAAATAAATTTAAACATAGGATATATAGTACATTTATTGATTTTTTCAATTGAACGCTGAGTTTCATTATTAAAATAGCGGATGTCAACAATTTCATCTCCCCAGAACTCAATTCTTACAGGATTTTCTGTAAAAGAATAAATATCAGCTATATCACCCCTTATACTGAATTCACATGCATCAGATACCATTGTAACTCTTCTGTAGCCTAATTTTACCAATTTTTTAGCTAAATCTTGCGGAGTAATTTCATCTCCTTTTTTGTATTCCAATGCATTATTTTTGTAAAAGCTGATATCAGGAAATGTTTCCATAAACCCGCGAATAGGTGCAATTATAAGATTGGGAGGATTTGTTAATGCTTGGATTTGTGCTGACAGCTCATAAAAATCAGGGTATAAAAGCTCATACGGAGAAATGCTTTGATAAGGAAATATAACACCGTCCTTATTAAAAATCTTTTTTATATCACTTTGGTACTTTTGTGCGTTCAATTCCGTTGATGTAAGCAGTACAACGTTTTTACCTTCATCAAGGCATTCATTAACAATGTGCAGCCTCAAGTATGTTGTTAAACCTGTTAGGATAAATGACGACTGGTTAAAAACTTTTTTTATAATACTCATTACTACTTAGTTGTTGATTCGTACGTGATACCCATTTCTTTTAAGGCTTGGATAAACCTATCTGCACAAGCTGCTTGAACATCCGGCGGAACTACTCTTAAAATTTCAACTGTTTTTGATATTACAGGATCCTTATCGTACCATCTGTTTCCGTTTACGGTTTTTACCATATCATATAAATTATCAATAGCTTCGGCGGATACTTTTTGTGCAAGTTTATCTAAAAATAATTTTGCGTGTTCATGAAGTTCATTCGGATAGTTTTTTAATAATTCAATAACTTCTAAAAGTTTTGGATCGTGGTCATACCATCTTTTATAGGCGGGAGTCATTTTTTATAACCTCCTCTGTCATTAATGAAGTATCATTTTCATTGACTCGTACTATTTTGGCTCCTAAAGCCTGCAATTTATCTTCAAAATGCTCATATCCTCTATCAATATGATGCAGATTTGTAACTTCTGAACAACCTTCAGCCATAAGAGCAGCAACAACCAGCCCTGCACCTGCTCTCAGGTCGCATGCTTTAAGAGTTGTTCCTGTTAATTTTTTTACACCTTTAATTATAGCGTGATTTCTGTCCTGATGAATATCAGCTCCCATCCGCCTTAAATCCGGCACTTGCATAAAACGATTTTCATAAAGGCTTTCTGTAATTATACCTACTCCGGATGCTGTTGTTAAAAGAGTCATAGCCATGGACTGCAAGTCAGTAGGAAATCCAGGATATGGCTGAGTTACAAAATTAATAGAGTTTAAACGGTTTTTACAGGAAACTTCTATTGCTGTTGGTTCCAGAAGTTTAATGTGTGCCCCCATTTTTATTAATTTATCATTAAAGAAAGTTAAATGAGCAGGAAATACATTTCTGATAATGGCTTTACCTTTTGTTGCGACTACAGCTGCCATAAAAGTGCCTGCTTCAATCCTATCAGGAATCGTTGTGTATTCAATTGGGTGTAAGTCGGACTGCTTAACTCCGTTTATTACAATTTCCGATGTTCCGGCTCCTGATACATCTGCCCCCATTGTGTTTAAAAAATTTGCTAAGTCTACAATTTCAGGCTCTTGTGCTGCATTTTGTATTCTTGTTGCCCCTTCTGCCGTAACTGCTGCAAGCATGAGATTTTCAGTTGCGCCTACTGACGGGATATCCAAGTAGATATCAGTACCGATTAACTTGGAAGCTTTTGCATTAACATAGCCGTTTTCTATTTTTATTTTTGCTCCGAGGGCTTCTAAACCTTTAATATGAAAATCAACCCGCCGCTCACCTATTGCGCATCCGCCTGGAAGTGCAACTATTGCTTCTCCGCAGCGTGCCATAAGGGCTCCTAGTACAATAAAAGAGGCTCTCATTTTGCTGACAAATTCATATTTTGCTGTTACAGAAGTAAGATTTTCGGCATCAATAATGATTGATTTTTCTTTTTTATCGTAGAATGTCTTTGCTCCTAATCCTTCGATAACATCAAGCATTATATTAACATCAGTTAATTCAGGAACGTTGTATATTTTTGTTTGCCCTTTAGCGATAATGGATGCAGCTAACAGCTTCAGAACTGCATTTTTTGCTCCACCTATTAAAACTTCTCCTTTTAGGGAATACCCGCCTTTTATGTTGTATTGCTCTGCCAATTTTACTCCAATTCTTACCATTATTATAATACAACTATATTAATAAAATGTAAAGGTTTGTTACATTTTATAACCTGTTTGGAGGACAGACTAGACGGCTATATATGCGGTTTCTATATAGAAGACTTTATTATTTCTATAACAAAATTTAGTGCTCCGCGCTGTGCATCAAAAACTTTTTGGCA
Organism: Candidatus Gastranaerophilales bacterium; assembly: GCA_944326905.1. Classification (GTDB taxonomy): domain Bacteria; phylum Cyanobacteriota; class Vampirovibrionia; order Gastranaerophilales; family Gastranaerophilaceae; genus CALUTH01. The sequence goes on along the minus strand of CALVFU010000007.1, from coordinate 10,571 downwards.
TGCCTTTGTTGTTTCTGAATAATATTTTGAGTCGGATAAAAGTTTATCCGCTTTTTGGAAGAATTCCTCAGGTGTTTTTACAACAAATCCTGCCTTATAGTTTACAAGCAGTTTGTATATATCTTTAAAGTTGTGTATATCAGGTCCTGAAATTACAGGTTTATCCCATATTGATGCTTCAAGCGGATTATGCCCGCCTGTTTTGCAAAAACTCCCGCCGATAAAGGCAATGTATGAATAAGCGTACATTTTTGCAAGTTCGCCTAATGTATCAAGCAATATAATATCGTACTCTTTAAAACTGTTATTATTTGAGCGTAAACCGTACTTCACACCTCGACTGTCCAGTATTTTCTTGATATCATCAAGTCTTGTTAAGTGTCTTGAAGCATGTAACAGCTTTAAATCGGGATGTACTTGTTTTAATTTTTGGTAAGCATCAAATACTATTTCATCTTCCCCTGGATGCGTTGAACCGGCTAAAAGTATACGGCATCCGTTTGTGTCTAGGTCTATATCTACTTTGGGCGGGGTAATGTCAAACTTTAAATTGCCCATTACTTTTGTTTTATCAGCTGGTGCTCCTAAATATAAAAACTTTAAATTATCGTCTTCTGACTGTGTATATATTCCAGTATAATTATTAAGTACATTTTTAAAGAAAAATTTAAAAGGTTTATAGTACTTAAATGATGAATCCGATATTCTTCCGTTTATTGTGTAAATTTTAATCCCGCGCTTTTTACAGACGGATGCAAAGTACGGCCATATTTCAGTTTCTGCAATAAAAACAATATCCGGTGTTATTTTATTCAAAAACTTTTCAACAATAACAGGCAAATCAGCAGGGAAATAGGTAATAAAATCTACAATATCTCCCAATTTCTTATGTGCAATTTCCTGACCTGTTACAGTTCCTGTTGTTAATACTATTTTTTCATCAGGAAAAACTTCTCTTGTTTTTTTGAGAAGTTTTTCCAATGCGATTACTTCACCTACAGAAACTCCATGGAACATGATTGTTATTCTTTTATCGTCACCCCAATTACCGGGCGTTTTAAAAAATCCTAACTGCGTTATGTACCTGGTTTTTCTGTTAAATTCCATGTATATTTAACCTGCTATATACTTAACAAGTGTTCTTACGCCGGCTCCGGCGCCGCCTTCAATAAACTCTTTTTGTGGCTTTTCAAAGTAAGCGGTACCGGCAATATCAATGTGAGCCCACTTAACATTTTTTACAAATTTCTTAAGAAAAACACCGGCTGTTGATGCTCCGCCCCAGCGTGAACCTGTGTTTTTCATATCAGCAATGGAACTTTTTAAGCTTTCGCCATACTCATCCCAGATAGGCAATTCCCAAAATCTTTCGCCCGCTTTTTTTCCAGTCTCTATTAGTGTTTTTACAAAATTTTCATCGTTACCCATAATGCCTGAAGCATACGTTCCAAGTGCTACCATACAAGCACCTGTGAGGGTTGCAATATCAATAACTTCATCTACTCCAAGGTCGCACGCGTAACAAAGAGCATCAGCTAATGTCAAACGACCTTCAGCATCAGTGTTATCAACTTCTATTGTTTTTCCGTTTTTAGCTGTTAAAATATCACCGGGTTTGTATGCTCCGCCGCCTATCATATTCTCGCATGCGGCAATTATACCGTGAACTTCAACATCTGGATTTAATTTTGTTATTGCTTGCATTGCTGCTATTACGCAGGCAGCTCCAGACATATCATCTTTCATTGTAAGCATTGAAGATGGCGGTTTTAAATCCATGCCTCCGCTGTCAAACGTAATACCTTTTCCTATTATGGCAACTTTTTTAACCGGGTTATCACAAGAATACCGCATATGTATAAATTTTGGCGGCTGTACGCTTCCCTGCGCAACTGCGAGGTAAGCGCCCATACCAAGTTTTTCAATATCATCTGTCTCGTATATTCTTACATCTAAGTCAAGGGATTCTGCGACATCTGCCAAAAATTGCGGTGTTATTACTTGTGCAGACTCATTAATTAAATTTCTCGCTAAATTCATAGAATCAGCCACTATTTCTGCTTTTGAAACTATTGCTTGGTTTGCTTGAACGAAAACTGTTTCAATTTTATCTTTCTTTTCTGATTTATATTTGTCAAAACTGTAATCTGCTATCTTAACACCATAGACAAATTGTTCAGAGTAATCAAAAATTATTCCGTCAAGAGAAAATGCAACTGTTTTTGCTTTCATTTGCATTGATTTTTTGACAGCTTTTGCAATTGCTTCGCGAAATCTGTCTTCGGAAAATTCTTCTTTTTTACCAAAGCCTATAATTAATATTTTACTTGCTGGTACTTTATCATAGGTTTGCAGAAGGTATGTTTCGCCAAATTTGCCATCAAAACCGTCCTTATCAATTGCATAGTGGTTTGCAATTTCATTATTTGTTTTTTCTCCTTCAAACTGGTTTACAACAAGAATATTACAATTAATATCTTGAACGTTCTGAACAACTTGTATATTCATATAACTCTCCTCTTTTTCTACAATTTTATCACTTTTAAATGATATTGTAAATGCTCTAAACCTTCATTCCGCCGGAGTGGTGGTTATATAGTGCTGGTTTGTATTTTATCTGCAGGGCTTTGGAATCTTTATTATCAATATCTTCTTTTGTAAGAAGCTGGCTTGTTCCTTCATTTGCACGATTGACTATAGTTTTATGAGAAATTGATGCAAGTTCATTTCTCAATATCGGCGTTACAATATTACATGATAGAACGGAAGCCCCAGTTGTGGCACCTGTTGTAAAAATATTTTTAAACGCAGTATATTGTTTTTTATGAGGTTCAAATGATGCCAGTGAAGTTAACTCTTTTTCCATATTAAAGTTACTTTTTCCGTAAGAATGTTTAAACGGCGAGTTTTCCATATAATTTTTTATATTTTTAGGCAGAATTTTGCCTGTTGTAACCAGCTTTTTAGAAAAATTTTTAATTCCCGTAGTTAAAAGATAAAATGAAGCAATATTTACAACTGCGTCAAAGGTTTCTTGCGGAATTAAGAAAGTCTTTTCTTTTGCGGAAATTTTATCATTAAATAAAATTGCTGTAATTTGAGCGGCAGAAGACAATGCCCAGCCTATTGTTCCTGTATGTATCAGTATTTTAGAAAGATCTTTACTGTAGTTATTCCAAATATTTTCAAGGTATCTGTCAAAATTAAATTTAAACATGAATACCTTCTTTCCTTTGTTCTTTTGCTTTAGTTCTTGCGATAAACTTGTTTGTTAAAATAGCTGTTAAAGGTGCATCTACAGCAAAGTTTGTAAATAGCATAACCCCGAGAGCAAGGAGAGTAGATACAACAATTCTATGACCTTTTAAAAATACACTGTCTTCCTTTAACCCTTGCAGCTTATGCATTGGAATCAGCCATTTTGAATATTTTTTATCGCCTTCAGGGTGTGTCATTGCTTCAACGAGATTATAACTTGGCTGTCTGACGCCAATACCTGCCAGTGTTCCAATAATTACTTTTGCTCTTGTTCTATCTTTTGAAATATCACGCGTTGTTTCGTTTACATGCTTGTTATGTCCGTCAATATAAGGCTGGGTAAGATATGCTGTCCCGCCCATAATAAGACGGTTAGGTGCAGGTCTTGATATCCAGTCTGCTATTTTATTCCAGGTTTCTGGATTCCCGTTGCCGATTGATACATTAGGCAGGCGGTTAAAAAAATTATTAAAACTTATAGGCATACAACGACACACTCACTACTAATGGTATAAAACATGTAAAGATTAAGAATTGACTTTTTATGAGGTATTATTACAAAAAATTTACAATTATTCTTCGTTAAGGCTCAACACTGCCATAAATGCTTCTTGTGGAACTTCTACTTTCCCAACAGATTTCATACGTTTTTTACCGCGTTTCTGTTTTTCAAGCAGTTTTCGTTTTCTTGTAATGTCACCGCCGTAACATTTATCAAGAACACTTTTCCGTAAGGCTTTAATTGTAGTTCTTGCAATTACCCGCCCGCCGATTGCCGCTTGGATAGGAACTTCAAATAATTGTCTTGGAATAATATCTTTCAACTTGGCTGTCAGTTTCTGCCCTATATAATATGCGCTATCTTCGTGGCAGATAACAGACAGGGCATCGACAGTCTCACCGGCTAATAAAACATCAAGTTTAACAAGTTTTGAACGCTTATAATCTTCAAATTCATAGTCCATACTTGCATATCCTTTTGAACGGGATTTTAATTGGTCATAAAAATCTGTAATTACTTCGCTTAACGGAATATGATAAATTAACTCTGCTCGTACTTTATCAAGATAATTCATATTTATAAATATTCCGCGCTTAGTTTGTGCCAAATCCATTAAGGTACCGACGTAATCGTTCGGTGCAATTATAGAAACTTTTACATACGGTTCTTCAATATAATCTCTATACTGGGCAGCGGGAAGATTTGCAGGGTTATCAATCTCAACAACCTCACCGTTAGTTTTATGAACCCTGTAAACTACAGACGGAGCAGTTGTTACAATTGAAAGATTGTATTCTCTTTCAAGCCTTTCCTGTGCAATTTCCATATGGAGCATTCCAAGAAATCCGCACCTGAAACCAAACCCTAATGCCGAAGATGTTTCCGGTTCAAAAGTAATACTGCTGTCATTGAGTTTTAGCTTCTCCAAGGCTTCTTTTAATTCATGGTAATCTTCATTTTCAACAGGATAAAGTCCTGAAAACACCATAGGAAGTGCTTCTTTATACCCAGGCAAAGGTTCGCTTGCCGGATTATCAACAAGTGTAACCGTATCACCTACAAACCTTGTCAATTCTTTAATTGATGCAGCAAAATAACCTACATCGCCACATACAAGTTCATCAACCTGTACTCTGTTTGGTGTTAGATATCCCAGCTCAACAACTTCGTATTCCTTCTTTGATGCCATAAACCTTACTTTATCACCGTTTCTGAGTTTTCCGTCCATTATCTTGAAGAAACATAACGTTCCGAGATACTGATCGTAGGCACTGTCAAAAATTAATGCCCGTAATGGTTTATCTGTAGTATCCTCCGGCGGCGGAATAAAATCAACAATTGCTTCTAATACATTATCTATTCCTAAGCCGGTTTTAGCACTCACAGGAATTGCCATGGATGTATCAATTCCCAATATTTCTTCGATTTCGGCTTTTACTCTGTCAACATCAGCAGATGGCAGATCAATCTTATTAATTATCGGGATAATTTCAAGATTTTGCTCAATTGCCATATAAACATTTGCTAAAGTCTGCGCTTCTACCCCCTGAGTAGCATCTACAATAAGTAATGCCCCCTCACAGGCTGCAAGAGAACGCGATACCTCATAAGAAAAATCAACGTGTCCGGGCGTATCAATAAGATTCAAAATATAATCCTTCCCGTCTTTTGCCTTATAATTCATGCGTGCGGCATTTAATTTTATAGTAATCCCGCGCTCACGCTCTATATCCATTGTATCAAGAAGCTGCTCCTGCATATCACGTTCAGCAATCGTTCCTGTTGCTTCCAGCAGTCTGTCGGCTAAAGTTGATTTTCCATGATCTATATGTGCTATTATACAAAAGTTTCTTACATTATCTCTATACTTCATAAATCAATTATAACTAAAAAAATATTTATTTACATAAGACAATTTTTATTGTTTACATGTTTTATACTCGGTATGAAACCCATAGGCATTGATGAAATAAAAAATCTTAAATATGCAGTACAATACTTTCAAGACTGCTATCTTGTATCCTCAATCGGTGCGTTGACACATTCAGTTAACGGCAGGAAAATTTTATCTGAAAATATTGCACATACTAAAGACGGGTTTCGTATAAGATTTAGAAATATAAACCAGAACAGCGAAGATTTTTTTGTAACTCAAAAAGAAATGGATGATTTAATTTACATGGATAAATTTTTAAATCCGATTCCTATAAATAAATATTTTCCGCATAATCCTATTATTAAAGCTATAGAAGTAGCAATGAATAAACTGCTCAGTCATTATCCCTCAAAAAAGCCATGGATTTGTCGGTTTCCAAAATGCAATGAAAAATTTGAATACAACAAACCATCCAACTTCCTTGAAATGTTTACCGATATAATGCCACTAAAGTTAAACGAAAGCAGTTTAAGACTAAATTTAAAGTCTAAGAAAAAAGAATGTACAGAGCTTTTAAATAAGATTAAAAATGAGCCAAATTCCAGTTTTGTTGCAGGAACAGCATACAGCACAAAAAAAAATTCAGCGATTACCACTGTTACAGTGTAAAAGAAATCACTAAAAATAACATGTTAGGACTATTTGACCATAGATTATTAGGTTCAAATTATCTTACTTATGATGAAGCTATTAAACAATTAAAGTTTTTTGTAGGATATTTTAACAAAGATTTGGGTTGACATTATTTAAATTTATAATTTATGTTAAATTAGTTAGTAATAATTATATTTATAAGAGGTTGGAGGAGATAAACTTTGCAAAAGACAATCAGATTAATTTATCCGCAATGGCAAGGCGGAAATATTTCGGGATTAATTCCTGAACTATCAGCAAATGATGCTTCAAAAGGGTATATTTTAGGTTCGTATCTATTAAATTATCTGGCACCTGAAACTAATAATTTAACTTTAACAGTACCTGTTTCAGAAGATATCAACAGGAAAGAAGAGAATGGTATACTTGGCTATAATGATATTTTGTGTCAAACAGAAGCAGCATTAAATCTTCTAAATAGTGTAAATCCTGATAAAATAGTAACTCTAGGCGGGGATTGTTCAGTAAGTGTTGTACCGTTTACCTATCTTGCCAAAAAATATAACAATGATACAGCTGTAATATGGATTGATGCTCACCCGGATATTACACTCCCAAGTGACAAAACTTACAATGGATATCACGCGATGGCTGTGACAGCAATAATGGGCGAAGGCGCTCCCGGCATAATAACAAAACTTCCGGCTGTAATTAATCCTGATAAAATTTTGTTTGTTGGGTTAAGAGACTGGGAGAGAAAACAAATTAAAGACAGACATTCTAAATACGGTATTAATTACCTGGCGCCGAAAGATGTTTCTAATGATAGTTTAAAGATTATTAATTGGCTGAAAGCAACAGGTATCAATCATGTAGTAATTCACTTTGATATGGATGTTTTAGATCCAGGAGAAATAATTCCAGCCGTTGGTGTAGTTAAAAATGGAATGAAAATTTCAGAAGTTACAAGAGTTATTAATGATATATCACGAGAGATTGATATAGTAGGTTTAACAATTGCTGAACCAATGCCAAAAACAGCAATTAAATTAAAAAATATGCTAAGTAACTTACCTTTGCTTGATTAAGTTAAATTAAAAAAGCGGGTCTTGCAATAAACCCGCTTTTTGTAATTTGAATAAAAAGATTAACGTTTTGAGAATTGGAAACGTTTTCTTGCTCTTTTTCTACCGTATTTTTTACGTTCTTTAACACGCGGGTCACGGGTTAAAAGACCTTCAGAACGAAGAACGCTTTTATATTCTTCATTAGATTTTAATAACGCTCTTGCAATACCATGTCTGATAGCCCCTGATTGTGAAACAATACCGCCGCCTAAGGTCTTAACTCTTACATCATATTTATCTTGATTTTCTGTTAAAACTAACGGTCTGTATATCATCATTTCAACAGCAGGTCTGTTTCCTATATATGCTTTTAAAGTTTTACCGTTTACAAAAACTCTGCCTTTTCCCTTAACTAAAGTAACAATAGCTACAGAAGTTTTTCTGCGTCCGGTTGCTTTAATTTCTTCTTTATTAAGTGCCATTATTTAGCCTCCTTTTCTATTAAGATAGGTTTTTGTGCAGCGTGCGGATGTTCAGAACCTGCATAAACTTTTAACTTCGTAAATTGAGTATCGCCTAAAGTATTGTGCTGCAACATTCCTTTAACTGCTTTTTCAATAGCCAATTTAGGATCTTTTTCCATTAAGGCTTTAAAGCTGGCACTTTTTAAGCCGCCCGGATAACCGGTATGGTGATAATAAATTTTAGAATTTTCTTTGTCGCCGGATACTCTAACCTTGTCAGCATTGATAATAATAACAAAATCACCTGTATCAACGTTAGGAGTATACTGCGGTTTATTTTTACCTCTTAAGATATTAGCAGCTCTTACTGCAAGACGTCCTAAAATTTCGCCTTCAGCATCAAGAACGTACCATTTTCTTTCAACTTCCAGAGGTTTTGCTGAATATGTTTTCATGCGTATTCTCCAATATATTTAATTAGTATTCTACTTTCATTAATGTCAGTCCGTAAGGACTAACTGTTTGACCGGCTTTTGTCCGATCTCTTGCATCTAGAATTTCTTTCATTAATTCCGGCTGCAAATTGTGCCCTTCTATTTTTAGAAGAGTACCAACAATAGTTCTTACCATATTATAGAGAAACCTGTTTCCTGTAATATCAATAAAAACTTTGTCTTTATCCCGCCTGCAGTTAATATCATACAGCATACAGACTTTGCTCGGGTTTAGCGTACCGGAACTCTTAAATGAAGAAAAATCATGTTCACCTAATAAGTAATTTAAGGATTTCCGCATTCGCTCGATACTTATCGGATATTTTACCCTGAGTAAGTTACCATCAAATGCCTGTTTATACTTCCGATTAACAAACTCATATCTGTAATATCTTTTCTTAGCAGATTTTTGAGCATGAAAATCGCTAGATACAATCCTTAAATCAGAAACAGAAATGTCTGGCGGTAAAATTTCATTTAACTGATAGATAAATTTTGAAGCAACAATATCATTATCCCAGTCAAAATGAGCAACCTGCCCCATTGCATTAACACCTCTGTCCGTTCTTCCGGAAAAGACTGTTTTTACGGGTCTTATTTTATTAAAGGATTCAATATGAACCCCGGTTAATAATGTACAAATGCTCCTTTCTAGTTCACCTTGTATTGTCGGTTTAATTTCTATACCATTTTTATCAAATTGAATTTGACTTCCGGCATAATTCTTGCCGATATACTGAACATCAAGAGCGTATCTCACAGCTAATCCTAAACTAATTGGATTAAAGCCATTTCAGAAGCATCACCTCTGCGGGGCGGTAAACGATAAATTCTTGTATATCCGCCTTGTCTTGATGAATACTTCTTGCCAATGATTAAGAACAGTTTTCTTAACACTGTTTGTGGAGCAAGCTTTTTGTTTTCTTCAAGTTTATCAAATACTTCACCTGTAGATAAATCCATAAACTTGCCTGTTTCTTTATCAAATATATACTTGGAAGCGATTCTTCTAGAGTTCAAATCACCTTTTTTTGCAAGTGTGATAATCTGTTCGGCATATGGTCTTAATGCTTTTGCACGAGCCATAGTTGTTTTGATTTCACCGTGTACAAAAAGTTCGGTTGCAAGTGAACGCAAAAGAGCCTTTCTTTGGTCTTGAGCTTTTCCAAGCGTATGTTTTTTTGTTTGGTGTCTCATTGTTTTATTCCTTTAATCTATATATTATTACTAATCATTTGTTATAACTACACCGTTTTCATCAGTTTCAGGATTTGGAGCCAAATCTAAACCAAAATGGTGTAGTCTTTCAATTACTTCGTCTGAAGATTTTTTACCAAAGTTTTTAATGTTAAGAAGATCATGTTCAGATTTCTTAAGGAGCTCAGACATTGAATTGATACTTGCTCTCTTTAAGCAGTTATAGGCTCTTACAGAAAGCTCAAGCTCATCAATCGTAATTGAAGGTTCATCGTTTGCTGCTTCTTCAGCCTCTGCCGGTTCTTGTTCAACAATAGAATCGACTACTGCTGAAGATTTTCCTGTTATATTTGAAATTTGTACAAAGTGTTCTATTAATAAATCTGCTGCTTGAGTAAGTGCAGTTGTTACATCGATACAACCATTAGACCAAATTTCAATAGTTAATTTGTCATAATCAATACTGTCACCGACACGAGTATTTTCTACTTCGTAGCTTACACGTTTAATAGGCATAAATGTTGCATCAATCGGAAGCATGTCAATTGCTTGTCCTGCTTTAACATTTCTTGGTACATCGTGTGCTACATATCCTTTGCCTGTTTCAACGATTACATCTGCGTGGAAACTTCCACCGTCTGCAATTGTACAAATCAGCCAATCAGGATTAACAACCTTAACACCTGCCGGAAGCTGAATGTCACTGGCAAGTACAGGACCTGGTTTGTCAACATCAATTCTTAAATGCTGCGGTTCCTTAGAATCAGTTTTAATAGCTAATCCTTTAAGGTTAAGCATAACGTCAATAACGTCTTCTAATACACCAGGAATTGCAGTATATTCGTGAGTAATACCTTCAATTCTTGCAGAGGTAACAGCTGTTCCTTCAAGACTTGATAACAAAACTCTTCTTAAAGAGTTACCAATAGTGGTTCCAAAACCTCTTTCGAGCGGTTCAATTACGAATTTACCATATTGAGAGCCGTCAGAGCTTGTCATAGTATTAACTGTTTTAATTTTTAATTCCATATTTAATATCTCCTATCAGAATTAGCTTAC
>CALVFU010000006.1 GCA_944326905.1 Candidatus Gastranaerophilales bacterium | reverse complement strand
AACTGTCCTAGTGGCACTCATTGGGATGGAAGTAAATGTACACCTGATGAAGAAGTACCAAACAATGAGTGCGGAGCTAATGAACAATGGAACGGCAGTGCGTGCGTTTGTATACTTGATTACGTAAGAGACGAGAACAAAAATTGTGTACCGCCGGAAGTTCCTGAAAAAGAAGAGCCATGTACTGTAACAGGTCAAATAAAAATTAACGGTATTTGTCAATGTCCTCCAAATACTCACGAGGAAAACGGCGCTTGTGTTGCTGATGAAATTGTATGCGCTCAAGATGAAATTAAGTTTAACGGTAAGTGTATAAAGAAGATTACGCCTGTAAAACCTGAAAAGGAAGAAGGGGCTTCTACCAATAATGGCGGTCAGCCGGCTTGGGAACCTAATAAGACTTATGAAGATGATGCAATAATTGATAAGCCAAATAAGCCAAATAAGCCAAATAATAAACTAGATATTGTTAATGATGCTTCTAAAGCGGAAGATTTTAAATCAACTCATACTCATCCTCAGTATGAATATAACGATTAGTAATTAAATATGTTGATGTTGACAGGGCGGCGGTTTTTTCCGCCGCCCTGTTTTTTAATATATCTTTATTTTATAATATAAAATGTGATGGGTGAAGAAATATGCAAAGAAATAATCAGAAGCCAAATAATATACAAGTACGTGGTGCGCGGGTACACAATTTAAAAAATATAGATGTTGATATTCCCTTAAATAAAATTGTAGGAATAGCCGGAGTATCTGGCTCTGGTAAATCATCACTGGCGCTAGGGGTATTGTATGCAGAGGGTTCAAGACGGTATTTGGAGTCACTTTCTACTTATACCAGACGAAGAATGACGCAAGCTGCAGGAGCTCAGGTAGATGACATATTGTACGTTCCTGCGGCTCTGGCTCTTCATCAGCGCCCAGGTGTACCAGGGATAAGAAGCACCTTTGGCACAGGTACAGAGCTTTTAAACAGTTTACGGCTGATGTTTTCAAGACTTGCCAATCATAGATGCCCTAATGGACACTATTTAGAGCCTACACTTCTTGTAGCTGCCGGAAAAGAATTGGTCTGCTCTGAATGCGGGGTTCATTTTTATGCTCCGAGTGCAGAAGAATTAGCTTTTAATAGCCAGGGCGCTTGCGAAAAATGCGGAGGAGTTGGTACTGTTCGTATTGTGGATGAGTCAACGCTGGTTCCTGATGAGACACTTACTATTGATGAGGGGGCTGTTCTGCCGTGGAATTCTCTAATGTGGTCACTGATGACTGATGTTTGCCGAGAAATGGGCGTTCGGACAAATATACCTTTTAACCAGTTAACAAAAGAAGAACGGGATATAGTGTTTCATGGACCTGCGGAGAAAAAGCATATTTTTTATAAGGCAAAAAATTCTAATCAGGCGGGAGAAATTGATTTTACTTATTATAACGCTGTTTACACTGTAGAAAATGCTTTAAAAAAGGTAAAAGATGAAGCAGGAATGAAACGTGTAGAAAAGTTCTTAAAAGAAGAGACCTGCCCTGTGTGCGGTGGCAGCAGGTTATCGGAAAGGGCAAGGGCGCCGAAATTGCGCGGGATATCTCTTGATAAAGCCTGTACGATGACACTAAGCGAATTAATAAAATGGGTTGATGGTGTTCCTGGCGCACTTCCTGTAGAAATGCGCCCTATGGCAGAGTCTATTTGTGAATCGTTTCAGGTAACAGCAAAGCGTTTAATGGATTTGGGGTTGGGATATCTTTCTCTTGATAGGGCGGCGTCTACGCTTTCTACTGGTGAAAGGCAGCGCATGCAGCTGGCACGTGCAGTAAGGAACCGCACTACAGGAGTGCTCTATGTTTTAGATGAGCCGTCGATAGGATTGCATCCTGCAAATATAAAAGGATTAAATGCAGTTATGCATGACCTAGTAGCAGATGGTAATTCTGTAATACTGGTTGACCATGATACACAAATACTTTCAGAATCTGATTGGATTATTGAACTGGGACCTGAGGCAGGCTCTGGAGGCGGTGAAATTGTAGCAGAAGGAACAATTCCTGAAATCGTAAAAAATCCGAGCTCGAAAATTTCTCCATTTTTATCAGATAATACAAGTAAACAAATTCGTCCTCTGATAAATCGTTCTAAAATATTTGAAAATGGTGAAATATTACTTTCTACTTCTGAAATTCATACAGTAAAACCGTTGGAAGTTCGTATTCCAAAAGGGAAGCTTACAGTTATTACAGGCGTATCAGGCTCTGGCAAAACAACTTTAGTTTTAGAGAGCCTTATACCTGGACTTGAAAATTATATTGCGGGGAAAAAACTCCCGCCGCATGTGAAAAAAGTGGAGGCTGAAGGGATTAAACAAGTAAAATTGATAGATGCGACGCCGATTGGTATTAATGTCCGTTCTACAGTCGCAACGTATGCAAATGTCCATGATGAACTTCGTAAAGTCTTTGCTAAAACTGCGGCTGCAAAAGAATTTGGATATAAAGCCGGGGATTTTTCATATAATACAGGCAGTTTGCGGTGCCCGGTATGCGACGGGACAGGAAGTATAAGCCTTGATGTACAATTCCTGCCGGATGTTGATATACCTTGTCCTGATTGCCGCGGCAGCCGTTATTCCAAAAATTCTGCAAAGATAAAGTACTTAAATAAAGCAGGTGAAGAGTATTCTTTACCAGAGATTATGAGTATGGATATAAATAAAGCAATTGAAGTATGTAAAGATTTAAATACTGTAAGTCAGCGTCTGCAAGTGCTGAAGGAGCTGGGTATTGGATATTTGACGCTCGGTGAAGCGACGCCGAGTTTGTCCGGCGGTGAAGCACAAAGGCTTAAACTTGCATCTGAAATGGGACGTAAACAAAATGAAACAGTTTTTGTTTTTGACGAACCAACAATCGGGCTTCATCCGCTTGATGTTCAATCTCTGCTGGGTGTGTTTCAGAGGTTGATTGAAAATAATGCAACAGTGATTGTAATTGAGCATGATTTAGATGTTATTCGGAATGCGGATTATATAATAGATATGGGACCTGGAGGAGGAGAAGAAGGCGGAAGAATAGTTGCGGCTGGTACTCCTAAGGAGATTGCGGATTGTAAGAACAGTGTTACAGGACGGTATATATGATAGTTAAAAAAGATAGAATGTTTAACGTGAAGCGGATTTCATAGCAGATCGGTGCGGAATGTAAAATTATAATGATAGTTTTAGAATTTTGTTTGGTCTGTTTTTGAAACGATATTTTCTACTTTATCTATAACTTAAAATTAATGCTTGATTTTAGAAAATGTCTATGTTACATTAGGTAAGCGTAAGGGCTGCTAGCTCAGGTGGTTAGAGCGCACCCCTGATAAGGGTGAGGTCGGTGGTTCGAGTCCACTGCGGCCCAGATTTTACATTAGTGAAACCTTAAATTCATGTAAAGGTGGTGAAAAAGTAACAATGCCTGAAATAAAAGTTGGTGAAAACGAAAGTATTGAAAGTGCTTTGAGACGTTTCAAGAAAAAAATACAAAAGGCAGGTATCTTATCTGAAGTTAAGAAACGTGAAAGATATGAGAAGCCGAGCGTAAAAAGAAAACGTAAATCAGAAGCTGCTCGTAAAAGAAAAGTTTAAATAGTAAAGAAAAGACCTCCGTTTAGGAGGTCTTTTAATATTTAAATGCTTTATTATGCTGCATAATCCGTTATAATGCCATCTTTAATAAGTCTTTCTCTTATCTCTTTTTTACGGCAGAACTCTTTATCTCCTGGTGATAGCAGCCGCTTCATTACCATTACTGTTGGCGTAATTATACCAAGAACCAAAATACTTACACCTATATTATTTATAATAGCGCCGCGTTTTAAACGTTTTATTGTATTGAAAAACTGTTCTGGTGTTTCGCCAGGTTTTCTGCTGTTAAATTCTTCAAGCAGTTTTGTTAGTTTTTTATAGTGTGATTTGATATCTTCAATGTCAATATATTTTCTTGTATCAATTTCTTCGGTTTTTTCAAAGAATGACATTTTTAAAATATCGTTTAACCCAATATTAGATTTTTTCTTTTTGTAAGTTTGTATTAAATCAGATTCCATTGCTGTTTTTACAACAAAATTATCTTTGTGTGTATGGATAAATTCGTATATTTTAAGTTCTTCCTGCTCTCTTAAAGCTTGATTTGCTGCATCTTTTGCTTTTTCGTTTATATTAGGATTAAGTAATTTTCCAAAAATATCCAAATCATGTTTTGCGATATTCGTTTCATAGGCTTTCCTAAATTCAGGATTTTCAATAACTCTTGCATCGAAAGATATTGTTTTGTCATAAACCTTCTTTGCTCTTTTTTCTAATGCACCCTGCCACCAGGGACCGAGAATATACAGGGATGCAAGGATAATAGATTCTTTAAAAGTGTAACCCCATCTTTCTTGAGGACCTCTGGCATCAATAATCCTTTCAGCAGTAATACCGCCGTCTAATAACCACATATTTTTAACATCATTAGCTGCAAAATCTTGGAATTTATTAACAATATTTGCCCAGCCTGTAAATGCAGGAGATGTTGGTATATCTTCTTTTGATTTTGTATTTGTATTTTTGATTTGCTTTTCATTGTCTTCTTCTGCTTCTTCTGCTGTAGTTATGTCACTTATAATTTCATTAACTTCTTGCTCGTTGACTTCTTTTTCTGCATCCTGTTGTGTAATTTTACCATTTTTAAGCAAATACTGTTTGTACTCTTCAAGTATATTTTTGACTATATTTTTATCGGTGTATTTTTGTTTGAATTTTGTAAGGCTTATATATGTTGCAATAGCTAAGCTTACTGCTGCAAAGAACTTTCCTGTCGCAAGTTTTTTATACTTGCCTTTATTTGCAATTACTTTATCTACATTTTTCTTTAAATCATCAGGGGTGTATTTTTTTAATAATGGAATTAGTTTAGGGTTTCTAAAATTTCTGACATCGAAATTATAATCTAAGCCTTGTGTCATAAAACAAGATAGATTTATAACGCCCTTAAAAAAGGGTATGCCCATTAACCAAAGAATTTCAGAGCCAAATTCATCAATAAATCTGTCAAATCCTTCTTCTTTGCCTGTAATATATGACCCTAGAGTCATGCCAGTAGCGTTAGTAACATCCTTAACTCCAAGCGGAATAATTGAGGATGGATTGCCTAGTGTTGAATATATTTTTGCTTGTATAATCGGCGGAAATAACATTACAATTCCTTTTCTTGACTACTAAAACTAACCTAAACTGCATTATTGTTTTGTCGTCGTTTCATATCCGTTATTTTACCTTTCCAATATTGTTAAAAACTATAAATTTATTTTTTGACTTATGATTGTAAAAAATTTACAATTATTTACACTAAAAAAGACCTTCTATGAGGTCTTATTTTTTACACTGCTAGATATAACGTGTTTGAAAAAAAAAACAAGCCTCAGAACGTTATTTTAGATTTTCGCAGTGTGATAATCATGCTTTGATTATGATATAGGTATATTCAATTGTCAAGAGGGGTGAAAACTTTTAGAGTATAATATATGATAGACAGGAGAACATATAAATTGCGTTTAGATAAATTTTTAAAGGTGTCAAGACTGATAAAACGCCGGACGGTAGCAAATACGGTTTCAGAAAGCGGCAGAGTTTTTGTTAATGGGAATCCTGCAAAACCGGCTAAGCAGTTAAAAGAAAATGATATTTTAGAGATAGAATACGCTAATAGTACACTTAAAGTCCGTGTTGTAAAGATTCCTGCAGGAAATGTAAGTGTTCAGGAAGCAGAGACTCTTTATGAGAAAATTTAGCGTTACTGGAGGTAAGTAAATGCATGATTTAATGATAAATATAGTGGAATTTTTTAAATCAATGGGCGTATGGGGGCTGGCTCTTAATTCTTGTATAGAGAGTTTCTTCTTAATACCGCCGCCTGATTTTCTGCTGATATTTATGGCTCTTGCAAAGCCGGAAAAAGCGTTATTTTATGCGTTTATTTGTACATTAGCTTCAGCAGTCGGCGGAGCAATAGGGTATGGTATAGGATATTGGGGAGGCAGGCCGGCTTTTAATTTTCTTTTTAGAAATCATAAAGATAAATTTGAGTCGGTAGAGAAACTTTATAATCAGTATGGCTCTATTGCGGTATTTTTCTCTGCGTTTACACCTATCCCTTATAAAATATTTACTATCTCAAGCGGAATACTTAACATGAACTTTTGGCAGTTTTTTATAGTAAGTTTAATTGGCAGAGGTGCAAGATTTTTTCTTGTAAGTATAGTATTAATGTTTTTTGGTGCATGGATTAAACAATATTTAGAATTAATTATTATTGTGGTATCGCTTGTTATAGTTGTTTTCTTCATAATTCTTTATAAGAAAAGAAAATCTCTGCTTAAGCCGGCTAAAGAAGTTGTTAGTGAGGATGCAGAATAATAAAAGTTTTACAAAAGTTAAACATCAACTGTGCTAAATTAGAATTATGGATGAACGACAATATGTACCGCTGCACTTGCACACAGAGTATTCTCTTTTGGATGGTGCAATAAAAGTTAAAGATTTATGTAAGTTTGCAAAAGAGCATAATATGCCCGCTGTTGCAATAACAGATCATGGGGTTATGTATGGTGCAATAGACCTGTATCTTAATTGTAAAGAAGCAGGGATAAAACCTATTATTGGTTGTGAGTTTTATGTTCATGACGGAGATATAACAGAGAAAAATCCTAACGATAATCCTCTTTATCACCTTGTACTTTTAGCTAAAGATAAAGATGGCTATATGAATCTTATCAAGCTGGTTTCAACGGCGCATTGCAAAGGTTTTTATTATAAGCCGCGGATTAACCTTGATTTAATAAAAACATATTCAAAAGGTTTGGTATGTTTATCGGCATGTCTTGGCGGCGAGGTCTTAAAAAACCTCATAAGAGATGATTATGATGGAGCAAAAGCAGCTGCATTACGATTTAAAGAAATTTTTAAGGATGATTATTATATAGAACTTCAAGATCATGGGCTGCCGGAGCAGAAAAAAACAAACCCGATGCTTTTAAAGCTTGCTCAGGAACTTGATATAAAAACGGTTATTACAAATGACTCACACTATTTAAATAAAGCAGATGCTGATTTTCATGATACGTTGTTATGCTTGCAGACAAATGCGCTTAAATCAGATGAACATAGAATGCATTTCCCTAATAACGAATTTTATGTAAAAACAGCGGATGAATTGCGTGATGCATTTAGCTGGATGGATGCAGAGACGTTTGATAAATGTATTCAAAATACGGTTGATATTGCTGAACAGTGCCATCTTATTATTGAATTTGGAAAGAGCCCTCTTCCTCATTATGAAGTACCTTCCGGGTATACAATTGAGTCATACTTAAATTATTTGGTGCATAAAGGCTGTCAGGCTCGCTACGGTGAGGATGTTCCGCAAAATATTCTTGACAGGGTTAAATATGAGCTTGGTATTATAGAACAAATGGGGTTTTCGGCATACTTCCTTATAACCTGGGATTTTATTAATTTTGCTAAAACACATGATATCCCGGTAGGCCCGGGGAGAGGATCAGCAGCCGGCAGTGTTGTTGCCTACGCACTTGGTATAACAGACTTGGATCCGATTGCGCATAATTTATTGTTTGAAAGGTTTTTAAACCCTGAACGTTATAGTATGCCAGATGTAGATATTGATTTTTGCATCGAGCGCCGCGGCGAGGTTATTGATTACGTTACGCAAAAATATGGAGCCGATAAAGTCTGCCAAATTATAACTTTTGGTACATTCGCTGCACGTGCTGCCATGAAAGGTGTTGCCCGCGTTTTTGGTATTGAATATGCGCTTTCTAATAAATGGGCGTCGCTTATTCCGGCAACACCGGGTGCAAAGATTGATGATGCTCTCCAGCCGGGCATGGAATTAAAAGAGCTTTATGATTCTGATGAACAGGTTAAACGCTTGGTTGATATGGCAAAATCAATTGAGGGTATTAAAAACAATATAGGAATGCACGCGGCGGGTGTTATTATTTCACACATGCCGTTAGACGAAATTGTGCCGGTGCAGCCCTCAAAAGAAGGAATTATCATTACTGAATATCCAATGGCAAACCTCGAAAAATTGGGCTTGTTAAAAATGGATTTTCTTGGACTTAGAAACTTAACTATGATTTCTAAGACGGTAAAATTGATAAAGCGCTGCCAGGGTATAGATTTAGAAATTAATAAAATTCCGCTGGATGATAAACCGACCTATGATATGTTAATTAAAGGAGATACAGATGGTGTCTTTCAGCTTGAATCCTCCGGGATGAAGAAGCTGGTTAGAGATCTAAAACCGGACGTGTTTGAAGATTTAGGCGCGCTTGTTGCACTTTTTCGCCCAGGACCTCTTGGCTCTGGCATGGTGGCTGATTTCGTTGAACGTAAACACGGCAGACAGCAAATCACATACGCACACCCTCTTTTAGAGCCTGTATTAAAGGATACATACGGGACGATTGTTTATCAAGAGCAGATTATGCAAATCTTCCAAGTCCTTGCTGATTATACGCTCGGTCAAGCTGATATGGTTCGGCGTATGATGGGAAAAAAGAAACTGGAAGAGATGGCTGCTCAGAAAGAAAAGTTTATTACTAATTCTGCACGCCATGGAATGAGTGCTAAAGATGCTACAGCATTATTTGATCAAATAGAAAAATTTGCGACTTACTGTTTTAACAGGTCGCACTCTGCAGCGTATGCTTTTGTTGCTTACCAGACAGCTTATCTTAAATGTCATTATCCTGTGGAATATCTTGCCTCGCTTCTTTCCTCTGTTGCCGGAGATCAGGATAAAACACAGTCATATATAGAAGAAGCTCAAAGATATGGGATAAAAGTTCTGCCTCCTGATATTAACAAATCTTTCTTAGAGTATACCCCTGACGGGCATGATATAAGGTTTGGGCTTGCCGCAATTAAACAGGTTGGAGAGGGTGTAGTCGAAGAAATTATTAAAGAACGTGAAGCAAACGGAGAGTTTAAAAATATTTTTGATTTCTGTAAAAGGCTTGATTCAAAATTGGTAAATAAACGTCTTTTAGAGGGGTTAATTAAAGCAGGTGCGTTTTCTAATATCGAAAAAAGCAGAAAACAGCTTCTTGATAATATGGAATATATATTGTCCTCAGCTGCTAAAGAAGCTAAAGAAAAAGCCATGGGGCAGGTAAGTCTGTTTGCGTCTTTAGGCGGAGATGATAGTTTTTCTCAATCAGTTTATCAATTGGGCGGGTCAGATGAAGAGTATGATGATAAACAAATACAATCTTTTGAAAAAGAGTTTTTAGGTTTTTATGTAACTTCACACCCATTATTTAGTATAAGAGATAAACTGCCGTTTTTAATGACTCATAAGATATCTGAATTAAAAGATATAAAAGCAGATGAAGCTGTTACTATTTGCGGACTGATTACAACAGCAAGGCAAATTCCTACCAAAAAAGATCCTACAAAATTTTTAAGGTTTATGACTCTTGAAGATTTGACCGGAAAAGTTGAAGTCGTTTGTTTTAATAATAAGCTTGCTGAATTTGGTGAAATGCTCCAGCCTGAACAGAAAGTAATTATATCAGGAAAAGTTCAGCATCGCGAAGAAGATCAGACAAGTGTTATTGTTGATAATGTAAAAACAGTTGAAAACTCTAATCTTGTCACCGTTAATTTGCTTGATGAATTTAAGTATGAAGAGCTTTGTGCTCTAAAAGATATATTTGTAGAATTTAAAGGTTCAGATCCAGTGGTAATATCACCATGTGATGAAGAATGTAAAATTCTTACGGCGTCTATGTTTTGGGTTAACGCATCAAATGACTTGGTTAGTAAGATTAATCGTATTTTTAAAGACAAAGCTGCTGTTTCTATAAAATCAATGGATAAATAATTAAATGTATAGGGATTTAAGTTTTGTATATGTTATCTTCTAAATAGTAAATAAAGCAGACAAAAAGAGGGCGTTGATTATTAAATCAACGCCCTCTTTTTTATTATTTTTTTAGTTGCAAAGCGAACATGCTGAGCAAGAAGTGTTTAAAGCTTTTTGTGCTTCTTCAAGTCTTACTTTTATACGTCCGTCAACAGCTATACCTTCCCCTGTCGATTCAGAAATTAACAGCGGGTTAATATCTAACTCGTCAATGTATTTGAAATCAGATACTAACTGAGAAAGCCTTAACAGAGTTTCTTGAATTTGATTGATTTGAGCAGGTTTAGTGCCTCTTGCGCCTTCTAATAGTTTGTACGCTTTTACGGATTTAATCATTTCTATGGCATCAACATCGGTTAATGGCGCAACTCTAAAGGTTACATCTTTCATAACTTCAACGAATACTCCGCCTAAACCGAACATCATCATAGGACCGTACTGAGGGTCTGTTGCAATACCGCAGACCATTTCTCTGTTCCCTTTTACCATTTCTTGGATAATTACACCTTCCAGGCCCTCAAGAAGTCCTTTCTCTTCAAGCTTAGCAAGGAGATCTTTGTATTCAGCTCTTAATTGTTCTTCTGATTTAATATTAACTCTTACACCGCCTACATCCGTTTTGTGAGAGGTAGTTTTAGAAGTCATTTTCATTACAACAGGGTAGCCGATTGAGTTACCGAGATTTACAACTTCGTCTTCGTTAGTAGCTAAACCATATTTACAAGCTCTGATGCCATACGCTTGAAGGACGTCAATTGATTCTAAAGTAGTAAGTTGTGCTCTGCCTTCTGAAACTGATTTAGCAATAATTTTTTCAACTTTTGCCCTGTCTACATCGTAGCAAGGAATTTTACCTTCAGGTCTTTCCATCCACAATCTTTGTTGGTTAAGTCTGTTTAATCCGTCTGCTGCTTGTTCTGCATACATAAAGAACGGCATATTAACATCCATATCGGATATTTTTGTAAAAAATTCGTTCTTTGTCATAAACACACCAATAATAGGTTTTTGCGGGTTCTTAGCTTTAATTTCCATCAAGGCTTGTGCTACATCAATATCTTTCAATCCGAGGAATGGAAGATAGATTGTAATAATCATATCAACGTTTTCATCAGCTATAACGGTCTCTAAAGTTTGCTTATAGTGTTCGATAGGTGCTGATGCAATCATATCGATAGGGTTTTTAACTGATGCTGCTGCAGGCAGGAAACTTCTTAATTTTGCTTTTGTTTCATCAGTAATTTTTGCCATTTGCATACCGTACTCACATACTGCATCGGTAGCCATAATTCCGGGACCGCCGGAGTTAGTAATAATTGCAACTCTGTCGCCCTTTGGTATTGGACAATTTGCAAAAACTTTTGCTGTTTCAAACAAGTTTTGAAGAGAAAATTCTCTAATTACACCAGATTGCTGTAAAAGTGCTGCAGCTGCTTTATCAGCACCTGCAAGTGAGCCTGTGTGAGAAGATGCGGCAGATGCTCCGGCAGCTGAGCGTCCTGATTTTAATGCCAAAATAGGTTTCTTCTTACTTACCCTTGATGCAAGCTTTCTGAAATTAGCCGGATTTTGGATTGATTCCATGTAAAGAAGAATTTGCTTAACATCATCATCGTTTTCCCAGTACTCAATAGCTGTTTCAGCATTAACATCAGCCTGGTTGCCGATAGAAATAAATTGAGCAAAACCAAGGTTAAGGTCTTTTAAAATATTTAAAATACCGCCGCCTAAAGCTCCTGATTGAGACACAAATCCAATATTACCGCGTTCCGGCAGACTTTCTGCAAAGCATCCGTCCATTCTGATATCCGGGTGAGTATTTACAACGCCAAGGCAGTTAGGTCCCACACATCTCATACCGTATTCTTTTAGTTTTGCAACTAATTGTTTTTCAAGTTCGGCTCCTTCAGCGCCTGTTTCTTTAAATCCTGCTGTAATTATACATACACCTTTGATACCTTTTTCGTGGCATTGATCAAGTGTTGATAATACAAATTTCGCATTTACAACAATAATTGCTAAATCTATTTCTCCTGGAACTTCTAAAACCGAAGTATATGCTTGGCGTCCTTCTATTATTCCGCCTTTAGGGTTTACCGGGTAAATTTTTCCGTTAAATTTATACTCTTGCAGTCTTTTCATTAAATCGGAACCAATCGTATGTTCTTTTGTAGAAGCTCCGATAACCGCGATGGATTTAGGTTTCATGATCTTGTCTAATGCGTTCATCTTATCTTTGTCCTTTCTTTATTTATGCATTACTGCGCTTATTTAATTTAAACTTGAATTGTGTTTTGCAAAAAAGATTCTTTATTTTTTTTACCAGAGAATTTGAGGTATTATAAGATAAATCTTCATAAGTACATGCAGCACCAATAGCTGCTTCTTTATACAAATCCTCAGAAGCAGAAAATACTCCCTCTGTTCGTATTCCTCTATTTTTTAAATAATCTTTTTCTTTTTGAGCAATAACACTAACAGTTTTATCTTTGTGATTTTGTCTTATATAAAAGTTAAAGGGCTTGTCTTTTATTATTTCAGCTAGAGCATTATAAGACTTTCTTAAGTATTTTACAGGTTCATAACTCAAGTCTCCGGGTATAATATCAATTTTACCTTTGTATACTGGAGAATTATATTGTGATTTTGTAATACTATTAACCTGCATTGTTATTCCTTCAAAAATTAATACCCGTTTGGTATAAATTCTCTAGCTCTGAATTTTGCACCGAGTTCTGCGGCTATTTCTTTACACTTTTCTTTATTTGGGATTCCGTTAATAAAACCTGTTACAATGGTTGCTGTAACACTGAAACCTTCATTTACTGCTTCTTTAATAAAATTTTTCACTTCATCATACGCATTGCTAATTCTTGGTTTGGATAAGCTGTTATATTCTTCTTCATCAGCACCGTTTAAACTTACGGAAAACTCATCAACAAGCCCTTTTAATTCGGGGAGGACGTTTCTTTTATGTATGGCATTAGCATGCCCGTTAGTATTTACTCTGATGAAAATATTTGGGTTATTGTCTTTTAGATACTTTGCAAAAGCTTTTAAGAGCTCGAATCTAATCATTGGCTCGCCATATCCGCAGAAACAAACTGTTTTGGGTGTAGAAAATTGTTTAAACTGTTCAATAATATCTTCAAGGGCAATATTTTCATGCTCAAGCCACATTTCTTTACCGCAGATGTCGTCTTTTTGTGTTCTTAAACAAAAAACACAGTTATTTGTGCATGCATTAGTCAGATTTACATATAATGTTTCAGGATTTTCGGATTTATCAATTGAATAAACTAAGGTATTCATTACCGCCCTCCAATTTTATTATCCCACATCAAATATCATAGGCAAGAGGGGAAAATCTATTTTAATAATTCAATTCTTGTAGTTCTTTTTACCAACATAATGTTACAAAATCGTAACATTTTTATTTTTGAGGGCAATTATTTAATTTTATTTGTTTTAATATGTATGTAGATTATGTAAGCAAGAAAGGGGAATGTATGAATATTACAAATCAATCATCAAATACTGCTCAATTTCAAGGGAAAAAAATTCCTAAAAATCTAGTAAATAAGTTATTAGAGCGTAATAGTATTGAACTAAAAATACTAAATTCAAAACCGATAGAAAACTCAAAAGTTAATTTACCTAAAAAATCAAAAGATGAAGTAAAACAAGAAGTTCTTAATGATGCTGCGATGGTTTATAATAAACTTGTTGCTGAGAATTTAATTAAACGCAGCAAATAGTAATCTTTATCACTAGATAAAAAACAGAGATGCAACGCTGCATCTCTGTTTTTTTTATTAGTAATTTTATGCTGCTTGTTTCTTCTTAGCGCCTTCTCTCCACATATCAACAAGTGATGCGCAGAAGAAAATACTTGAGTATGTGCCGATAATTATACCGAGCATCATAGCAAGTACAAAATCTCTTGTTGTAACTCCGCCGAATAAGTAAAGCGCAAGGAGTGTTAAGACTGTTGTTAAAGATGTATTAATACTTCTTGCAAGTGTTTGGTGGATTGAAAAGTTTACAATTTCACCAAAAGACATCTTTTTGGAATAGTATTTAAGGTTTTCTCTGACTCTATCAAATACAACAATTGTATCGTGAACAGAGAAACCTATTACTGTTAATAGTGCAGTTATGAATAAACCGTCAATTTGAACGTCCCAAACGAGTCCCATAATAGAAAAGACACCAAGAATAAAAAGGACATCGTGTACAAGTCCTAATATTGCTGCAAGTGCATAATCAAATTGGAACCTCATGGTTAAGTAAAAAATTATACCTAAAATTGCAAGAGAAAGCGCAATAACTGCATTTTTAAATAACTCACTTCCTAAAGTTGCGCCGACCGATGAAACTTGCATCAGGTCTGCTGAATTATATTCCTCGTTCATTACCTTTGTAATTTTATCTGTAACATCAGAACCTTCTTCAATAAATTTTGTTCTTATTGAAATAATTGACTTAAGTCCTTCTTTTTGGTTATCGGCAGAGACATTTATGACTTGCAGGTAGGGGTTATCAACTCCGTTTGCAGCGAGTTTTTCTCTAAGTTCTCCAATTTTTTCATTTGGAGCTGCCGTATTTACTCCATATTGAAGCGTTGTTCCGCCAGTGTAATCAATACCGACCTTTAGCGGAGTATGTGTCGGATAAGTAATTGATGAATATATCATTGCTCCAATTCCGGGAGCTAACAGAATTGCTGATAAGCATAAAAACCAAATTTTATTTTTTACTATATCTAATTTCATAATATAACCTGCCCTTCAGTTAGTCTAAAATACCAAATTTTGCTTTTTCGCGTTTTGTTTCAACCGCCTTGTAGGAGTCTCCGATATCAGACTTTTTAAGTCCAAACCATTCAGGGTGAGTTAAATCTCCTGTACCGAAGATTAAATGCATGAAGTTGC
Organism: Candidatus Gastranaerophilales bacterium; assembly: GCA_944326905.1. GTDB lineage: Bacteria > Cyanobacteriota > Vampirovibrionia > Gastranaerophilales > Gastranaerophilaceae > CALUTH01. The sequence goes on along the minus strand of CALVFU010000006.1, from coordinate 43,427 downwards.
GTGTAACAGTTATAGCTGTAAACATTGAAACAGCAACACCAAGGGCAAGCGTTAGTGCAAAACCTTTGACAATACTGGTTCCTAGCGTGTATAGTATAACGCACGAAATAATTGTTGTAACGTTAGAATCAAAGATACTTGTAAAAGCTCGGTCAAAACCTGAATTTATAGCGGTGAATAGTGTTCTGCCGGCTTTTAGTTCTTCTTTTGTTCTTTCAAATATTAAGATATTAGCATCTACAGCCATACCAATACTGAGTATAAATCCTGCAATACCTGCAAGTGTAAGAGTTACCGGAATAATTTTAAACAGTGCAAATAGGATTACCCCGTAAATACAAAGAGCAATATTTGCAATGAGCCCCGGCAGGCGGTAATAAGCAATCATAAACAGCATTACAAGACCTATACCAATTATCCCCGCAAGTTTAGAACGAGCTATACTGTCTGCACCTAAAGTTGGTCCTACTGTATTTTCTTCAATAATTTTAGCAGGAACAGGAAGTGCTCCTGCGTTTAATAAATCAACCATTTGTTTAGCTTCTTCATAAGCAAATCCTGCCTTGCCTCCGCCTGTAATTTGAGCATGCCCTCCTGTAATTGTTTCATTTACATTTGGTGCAGACTGCAGTTCGCCGTTAAAGAATATTGCCATTTGCTTGCCAATCAGCTCGCGCGTTAAATCTGCAAACTTTTTTGCACCTTCGTTATTAAAATCTAGTGATACAACCCACTCACCGTTGTTTGGATTACTGCTTACCATTGCTTTGTTTAAGTCTTTGCCTGTCAAGCCGGTAGAAACCCAATCCATTTTTCCGTTTACCATAGCAAGTTTTTTAAATTCCAGTTCGGCTGTTTCTCCGATGAATTGTTTTGCTTTATCTAAATCCGTTACATCAGGAATTTCAACAACAAGTCTTTTATCGCCTTGTCGTTGAACTACGGTTTCTGCAACACCGAGTTTATTAACACGATTTTCTATTGCAAATTGTAAACTATTCATCATATCCTGTGTAATAACAGGCATGGTTTGTGTGGTTTGGGCTTCAAGTACAAGCCGAGACCCGCCGACAAGATCTAATCCTAGCTTTGTAGGTCTGGTTATAATAAAGTACATAGCAGTTATTACCACTAATACAATAAACCAAAACAATTTAACTTTATTTTTCATTTCTTATACTCCTCAATGGAATTTTATCAAAAACATTTTAAATTTAATAGTACAGTTGAACATATTCTATACGGTAATAGAATTAAATACTTTTATAAGTTGTTCTTTTTCATTATCATTTAATGTTAATAAAGGCAGTCTTACATTTTCTTTTATTATACCTTTATATTCTAAGAGTGCTTTTACAGGAACTGGGTTAGGGGCAAAAAAGAGCTTTTTAAATATAGGAAATAAAGTAATGTGCATATTTTTTGCCGCAACAATTTCTCCTGTTTTAAAATTCCTTATCATTGATTTAATTTCTTTTCCGAATAAATGAGAGGCAACCGAGATTACTCCGTCAACACCGATTGACATCATTGGAAGTGTTAAGCTGTCATCTCCGCTGTAGATTACAAAATCTTTTGGACACTTGATTTTTAACTCGGAAATCATATCCATATCAGGACAGCTTTGTTTTAGTGCAATGATATTATTAAATTCACAGGCTAGCTTTGCGGCTGTTTCAGGCAGCATATTAACACCTGTGCGTGAGGGAATATTATACATAATAACAGGCAGTTCCGAGTGTTTTGCGACTTCTGAAAAGTGTGCATACATACCGTTTTGAGACGGTTTGTTATAGTAAGGTACAACTGTTAGTATTGCATCCGCTAATTCTTCCTTGCATACGCTTTTTACAAATTCAATTGTTTCGCCTGTTGAGTTAGAGCCGGCGCCCATAATTACTTTAGCTTTACCGTTTACGGCTCTCTTAACACTTGATAAAATTTCAAATTTTTCAGATTTTAAAAGTGTAGGGGATTCTCCTGTTGTGCCGCAGACAAGTATTGCATCACTGCCATGGTCTGCAAGATAAGAGGCTAACCTTTCAGCGCCCTCATAATCTATGCTGCCCCGCTCATCCATAGGCGTTGCCATTGCTGTAATGACTTCTCCTAAATTGCTCCTCATATACCTGCCTCCCTGTATAATAAACTACACTTACTATTATAAAACAACAAGCAGTCAGTAAGAATTCTATGTTAATTTTTGTAACAAATTTTTAAAATATTGAAATTAATTAATCCTTATTGACTTTATATATACAAGAGAACGAAATAACACGTCGGATATAAGGATACAAACACGAGGACAACACCAGAGGAAACACGAGGAGAGATTAGTTCACAAGACTCAGATGAGATAATCTGGGTCTTTTTAACATTAAAAGTTTATTAAGTCTATTTTTTACAAAATGAGAAACTTCGGCATGGGGCTTAACGTTTAGGAATTTTGTGTAATACCGCCTGGCTTCATTATACATACCTAGCTTGTCAAAACATAACGCAATACCAAAATACGCTTTGTAAAAATCAGGATTCATTTTTATTACTTGAGAGAAAGTATTTTTCGCTTCGGCGTATTTATCAATACTCATTTCAAGGGTGCCTTTGTTGATATATGCGTTGAGATAATCCGGGTGGCTCTCGATTATGTTGTCATAAATCAAAAATGCCATATTGTATTCTTCAAGTTCTTCGTGCGTCATAGCCAGCCAGGTTTGAGCTTCTAAATTATCCGGGGCAAGTTTAATTGCGGAGATAAAGTCTTTAAGCGCTTCTGTGTAGTCAGCCAATGCAAAATGGCACATCCCAATTTCAAGGAATAAATAGAACTCAGGTTTTATTGTGTTTGCTTTAATAAAGTATCGGACGGCTTTTTCTATGCTGCCTAAGGCTTTGTAAGAGTGAGCAAGACCAATGCAGGCATCTATGTTGCCTCTGTCTTTCATAATTGCCTGAAGATATTGTGGAATTGCTTCTTTGTGTTTATTTGCGTATCTTAAAGCGTCACCGCTTACACAAAAACGGTAAGAAAGGTTATTATATTTTACAGGTCTTATTGTATTAATTACCTTATCAATGTTGGCATCTGATATAACCTCTATCTCCACTATATCCCCCTTTCGTAAATTATTTTATTATTTTTATCAATATTGAATAACCTCCAAAGGGTGGATATTTTTATTAATCTTTTGATGTATGAGATTTTGGAGTAAGCGTTAATCTCCAAAAACGATAAAAGGTATATCGTGTTTTATTGCATAATTTTGTAAGAAATTAGTTCTGTTGTTGTCTCTAATTAAGAAACCAAAAGGATGTCCTACTTGGCTTGGTTCATCCATACTGTAAGCAAAAACAGCCATAACATCTTTTGGGTTAGACACGTACATTTCATTGTATGCTCTTGAGCCGTTTCTCGTATTTGAGTTTATAGAGGCGTACGCTTTAACTAGTATTTCTCTGTATTCGGGCGGTTCAATTTCAGTTAAGGGTTTGTTTTGGTTTGTTTCAACAAATTTAACATATTCCTTATCATTCATGCCGGTCGCATTTTTAATGAGATTAGAGACATAGAGCCTGTCACTCTCACGTGTTCCACCAAATATGTACATTTCTTTAAATAAATCGATTGATTTGCCGCAACCTGATCCGCGGTCAGTTTCACCACCACCGTGGATGTATTTTGTATCAAAATCAAGAATTACACCTTGCGAACGGAAGAAACGGAATTTAGATTCAGGACGTTCAGCATAACTGACAGAGAGTAGTGCATCGGAATCAAGAAGTGAGAATGCATCAAATCTTGCAAGCTGATTTTCAAAATCAAGTCCATGCACAAAGAATTTAATGTTTCCTGTATTTACATCTTCTGTATACTCTGTTCCGTGTATTTTATGCCCGCCCTGTACTTGGTAACCTCTTGAAACAGAACCCGGCGGAAATCCAATAGTTTCCCAATCTTCAACTTCATTAAATTTAATTATTACAAGACCGTCTTTGCGCTTATAAATACCTTTGATATTGGTGCTTCCGTCCGGCTTAACCGTAGTTATAGACTCATTAATCCTGCTTGCTTTTGGGATTGGAGTTACAGGTAAAAACGGCTGAGAAACTTTAAGCTCGTCAATATATCTTTTTATTCTTTTAGCGTATATGTTTGCAGAATTGCCAAAACTCCTTATTTTGCCGTTAAAATCTACTCTACTGTTACCATCGGTAGTGTCGTGAAAAGAATCATCTTTTTTTACAGCTTTTAAATCCGCGTGAGTAAATATTAATGCCATATCAAAGAGGTTGTCATGCTGCAGGTCATAAGCAACAGATTGCAGCCGCTTAGTAAGAACCTCCTCAGTTTTTGCTGTATTAACGTACGCAAGCCACTCGTGATGGCGTGTAAGAGTATATAGTTTAAGCTCTTCTTCACGGGTAAGATTGAATTTTTTACTGATAAAGAAGGTGTCAAAACTGCCCTGTGCTGCGTGTGATTTATCGCTAAAGCCCTCTCTTTTGGTTATATCATGCAGGAGTGAAGCTAACATCATAATTTTTTTATCAGATTCATTAAGCGTATTAAATTTTGGTTCTTGCGTGATTTTTTGCATAACTTTAAGAGAGTGAGTAAATACATCATAATTGTGTGCGCTATGCTGTTTTTTACCGATTTGAGTTCTTAGTTCAGGTAATATATCAACAATTTTGTTTAATAATTTTTCGATATAGGGGTTGCTGCAGGTGATTTTGTTGTTTTCTGAAAAACGTACAACATCAGGACGTAATGATTCAACAACCGCTTTAGTCTTAGGATCAGTGATTTCAGCGAGTTTTTTACCGTTATTCAAGTTTATCGGATACCCCAGTATTGTAAATCCAGTTTCATTATTTGGGTTAGGATGGAGTTCAAACCCGAAGTAGTCATATACTTTTTGGCGTTCACCATCTGAAAGATTTTTAGTTTTTTCAACGACATCATTAATAAAACTGTCTTTTGAGTATTCCTGTTTGATATTAAGATTAGAGAAATCGCTGTCAGAAAGTCTTGCAAGCGATGAAGATAAATCTGACATATTATTGTTAAACTCTTTAATTCTGGAAGGCGGTTCAATTGTCCTGATATCAACACCGAGTGATTTAACAAGTGCAGGTAAAAGTGAACAGTAAGTTTCCTGATCGACAGGTAAAAGCGGAAAATGTTTCTTTAAATTATTATTGAACAAGTCGGAGTTTACCGCAACAAGCTCTTTTAATAGCCGTTGTTTACATTCCATAGGTATTTCGTTAATACTTGTCATGCCATAAATATCTGCATATTTAGCAGCTATTAAAAGTTCAGAATCAGATAATTCTTCAAGTTCAGTTGGTTTCATCTTAGTTTTTAACTTTTGTAAATTTTCTACACTGATTTCCGTATGATGATTTATAATAAATTGCATTAAGTTAATTGGTAATTTATTTTCCTTATAATTCTTGCACATATCTATCGCAAAATCTCGGTTGTTTTCATTTACGCACGCTAATATTTTAGAGATATACTCCTCGGGGAAATTATTATCTTGTTTTAATGTGTAATAAGTTTCTTCTATTACTTTTACCAGTTCTTCTGTTACAGGAAAACGACGTTTTAGATTATTGCCAATATCACTAAGGTTAATAGCTTTATCTTGATATAAAAGTTCTATTAAATTTTTTGTTATAAAGGTGTATTCTCCAGCAATATTTGCAATATTTTCTTTAGGGAATTCTTTATCTTTGATTAATTTTCTGATGAATTCAATATTCATGTCATTTGCATGATATGTAAGCGAAGGTATACAATATTTGGGTATATCAGGATTAGAATAAAATTCTATTGCGTAATTAATATTGCCTTTCCTGGTTGACTGCAAAATTCTATAAATAATCTCTTTAGGACAATTTTCATCCTTTAACATTTGTCTTGCAAATTTTAATGTATAAGGCTTCATAGAAGTGCAAATTGCCATTCTTGCAGACGAATCTATTTCCTGATAATTTTTTAATTCATTATAAAACTCTATTCTGGCTTTAACTATTTTTTTTGCGTGCCGCTCTCCTTCGGTAAAGAAATGATGCATGTAATTGCTATTAATCTTCACATCTTCTTTAATCAGGTTTATTACAAAATCAAATTCATAATCAGAAACATCGCGACAAAGTTCTTCATATATCCATTTAGTATTTTCTTCTGATGAAAAGTATTGTGAAAAGTCATATAGTTTTTGTTTATTGTCAACTGAAAGGTTTTTGTTGGTAATAATAGAATGTGCACTCTCCTTAATAATTTCGTTTTTATTTTCAATATTACTATATTGAATCATACTGTCACATATATTTTGGGCTGATTTTGCATCTTTTGCAAATTCGATAATCAAACTGGCTAAATTATTTTGAAGCGTTTTATCATTGTACATTTTAGGGTCACTTAGAAATGTATTTAATATTTTCATGCGGTGCTGTAGTAATAATGGGTGCGATAAATTATCCTCAAACGTATTTTGCCTTATATCGTCAGAGCAATCATCAATTATACGTTTAATATTAGATTGAATCCAGTCATTATTTTTTAAGTCAGGATTTGTATCAATAAGTTTTAGTATTGAACTTTTTGTATATCTAATATCTGATATAGAACTGCTATTGCTCCGACTGTTTTCGGGTTGTATTTTACTCTTCTCCGCAGCAAGAGACAAAACAACAAACGCGAGTTCATTTTCATCTTTTGCTTTACATAGAACCCTGCCGTTTTCTTTAATGTTATATGTTCCATCCTTCATTTTTTCAATTTTTACATTAGTGAGCCCTGAGGCGGTATTTGCAGCACCGTTCATTCTTGCGCCGGCAATCATCATACCGAAGTTCATTAAACCGTTCTGTTCTAAAGATTCTCTAATACTCATATCGCTTGTTAGTCTGTCAAATATGGCATCTGCCGTGGTTTCAGTCGCCGTACCGGCAACAAGGGTAAATTTGTGAGAAGAGAGAATAGATTTAAATATATTAGGGTTCTTGGCAAGAGTATTTTTTACAACATTACCCAGAGGTCCTGAAACGTATGTACCGAATGCCCCGTACATCAATCCGCTTTTTAATTGTTCCCACGCTTCATTTCCCTTATCTAAAGTCAAACCTTCTTTACTTGTTAAACCTCCGACTATTGTTTCTGCAGCAGGCATTGCGGCTGTTGCTGCTGTCATCCCCGCTTTAATGGCTTGTGAACCTAATCGTGCGCCGAGCGTATTTACGGCTTTACTGCCAAGTTTTATTACCGTTGCTGAACCTGCTGTTAATAATGATGTGCCGATTATTGCAGTTGTTTCAAGAAACATCGCATTTGTTTTTGAGGATTGTATAAACTTTTCTGTTATCTCTTCTGCATTATACTCGCCCATCGCATCTTTATACGCTGCTTTAAAATTACTCTCCAATTCTTCTCTATTCATTGTTTGTAATTTATTATCAGCCTCAGTTTTTGTCTCCTGCATTATTTGAATTAATTTTGCTCTTAGTTCTGTGTCATCTTTACAGTTAAGAGAAACAATAAATTCACTTGCTTTGTTTGGATTACCAAAGATAGGAGATAAAAGCACTACGGGCTCAATACTATTAACATCCGCATCTTTCATCTTTTCTATCCCTGCTTCCAGTGTTTTACTTAATCCTGCATACGCATTCAGTTCGTTAAGTTTTCTATTTGCATCTCCTAGTCTCTTAAATGCCTCAGGATTGAAGTCTATTCCGTATAAATTTTTAAACTCTTTTGTAAATTCATTTTGTTTTTTTGTCTTGCTTTTTAGTTTATTAAGTTTATCAATCTCGTTTTGGAGCCCTGCTTCATATTCAAATACCGTTCCAAAATCATTCCTGCCTGTTACGCTGTCAATTAGGTCGTTACCTATAACGTTAAGCCCCTGCCAGACTGCATCAAATGAAAGATATCCGATACTATCGTGATAACCTCTTACTTTTGAGTATGCAGTATTTGCAATTACTGATAACACATTAACAGCAGCTTCTCTTGCTTCATTTTCTGCCTGTATTTCTCTTGAAGGTACATCTTTTACTTCCGCCCTATAGTCAATAAATTCATCCAGATATGCAGCGTTATTGTATCCCCAGATACTACCTGTTTGTCTTGCCATTTGCTGCATTCTGGAATAAATTTCGCTATCTGAGCCTTCTTTAGTATTCATCCAGGCGGCAAAATCACTTTGTGACAGCGCGTTTTGTGAAAGCATAAACTGTGCAATTTCGTATTTCGTAAACTTCTTTCCCCGTTTATGTTCTTCAGCTTTCAACTCCTTTATATGAGCATGCGCATATAAGTCTATTTTTTGAGATATTTTGCCACTCAAAAGAATCACCTTTCGTTTTACTTTATTTATCGGCAAGCTTCTAGTAAAACTTTAATATTTTGGAGTGAGTTTTTACAAAAATTTACAGAATAAGTAAAAATTAGACATTCACTCACATTCAAAAAAAAATAGAGACTGAATATTCAGCCTCTATTTTTTGATTTCTATAAAAACATTACTAAGCGCGTTCTTTAGCGGTAATAGCAAGTTTATGTCTGCCTTTAGCACGGCGTCTGTTTAAAACTTCTTGACCGCCTGGGGTTGCCATTCTTGCACGAAATCCGCTTACATGCTGTCTTTTTACTTTTGTTCCTTCTAGTGTACGTCTCATTGTTCTATTTCCTTTTCAGCTAATTTTTCTTATAATACTAGTATAATAATTAAAAAATTATATATAGTCAACACTGGAGGGAGTAAGAATGTTAAGTAATATTAATAAAGCAGGATTTATCGGCTGCGGTAAGATGGGCAGTGCAATTATTTTAGGGGCATTGAAGTCAGGAATTACGAATTTGATAGGTGCAGAAGCAACAGAAGAGCTTGCCCAGTCCGCATCTAAACGATTGGGGATAACTGTTACGACTAATGCAAAAACGGCGGCAGAAAATTCTGATATTATTTTTATGGCGCTTAAGCCTCAATATATTTTAGACTGTGTTAAGAACATAAGTGAAGAAATTATTAATACAGATAAAATTTTGGTATCTGTGGCAGCAGGCGTGACAACTAGTCAGATTGAAGAAGCTGCAGGAGGCAAAATATCAGTAATAAGGATTATGCCTAATACTCCGGCACTGATTGGAGAAGGGGTGTTTGGTGTTGCAGCAGGCAAGTACGCTGATGAAAGACAAATTGCTGAGGTTAAATCAATGCTTAAAAATATAGGTGCGTGTATAGATATTGAAGAAAATCAAATTGATATAGTAACTGCACTCTCAGGCTCTGGACCGGCATTTTTTTACAAGATTATTAATGAAATGGCTCTGGGTGCTGAAAAATTGGGGCTTGAGTATGATAAGGCTCTGCAATTTGCTTTGAAAACTGCAATTGGTTCTGCAAAAATGATTGAAAAATCGGATGTTCCTGTTGAAACACTTATCTCAAATGTTGCCACAAAGGGCGGATGTACTGCAGTTGGGGTTGATTATATGAACAATATACACACAGAAAAGATTTTTGCAGAATTAATAAAGCAAACAACTGATAAGGCTTCCGCGCTGGGAAAAGTGAAATAATAACAAAAGAATTACTGTCTGCCGAATTGTTTTTGCTGCTTATCCCTCGGATTGATATGCCCAGGCTGAATGGTTATGAATGCTTTCAAATGCTTCGCATTCTACTTCAAATTGGTCAATAATTTTGTTAGTTCGGAGTTTTAAAACTACATCGCGGAGCAGGTCTTCTACGAATTTAGGGTTGTTATATGCCCTTTCTGTAACAAATTTTTCGTCTTCACGCTTTAACAGCGGATAAAGTTCACATGAGGCGCAGCTTTCTATAGCTTTAACCAAGTCTTCTATCCAGATATGTTCGTCCGGGTCATAAGTGATTTTTACTTTTACGATTGCCCTTTGGTTATGAGCGCCATATTCGGAGATTTCCTTAGAGCACGGGCATAGCGTAGTTACAGGGACTTTTACGCCAAGATAAAATGTATAATTTTCATCCTCGTCTCCGTAATTCTCGAGTATTCCTTCAAAAGAACAATCATAACATAGAGGGGCGCTTATGCTGGTTATGGGGGATTTTTTATCAATAAAGTACTTGAATTTAAACTTTAAATACCCGCATTTTGCATTAAGGTGTTCTGCCATTGCCTGGACGCATCCTTGGATATCTACGCCGATAAGTTTTTTATTTCTCCATTCGTTTAATATTTCTACAAAACGGGACATGTGAGTTCCTTTATAATGCGCAGGAAGCGACACTCCGGCGGTTACTTTCGCGGAGACAACAATATTTTCCTTGTCTTTTCTCTGTATAATAAGCGGAAAGTCTAAGTCTTTTATGCCGACTTTTTGTATTGTTACTCCCCGGTCATCAATTAAATTTTGTACGTCTTTCATTAATTTTACACTTCATCAAAGCTGTTTTGTTCTAATGCAATAAGGAGTTTTAGCGCTGCAATACGCTGGGTTTTAGGCGGTGCATTCCGCAGTAATTCAATTCCCTTCATCATAACTGGGTCATTATCGTACCAGCGGTTTCCTTTACCTTGATATGTGTTCATAATTTCATAAACCCGTTCAATTACTTCTCCTGCTACTTCTTCTTGAAGTTTAAGCATAAAACTAGCTGCTTCGTTCTTTGTTTCTTCGGTTTGGAGTTTTAATAAATCAAGTGCCTCTTTTAATATAGGGTCATTATCATACCATCTCATAAAATTATCCTTACTTTTCAACTATACTGTTATATTGTATAATAAATTAGCAATAAACACAAAATAATAGTTTGAAAGGCGAAAAAATGAAACTTCTTTTGATAAACGGTCCTAATTTAAATCTTCTGGGAGTTAGAGAACCGCAAAAATATGGTAGTACTACACTTGTAGATATTGAAGAAGAACTGGTAAGAGCAGCCTCAAAAGAAGGGGTAAAGCTTGAATGTTATCAAAGTAACCATGAGGGCGAAATTATTGACAAAATTCAATCAGCACTTGGAAATTATGACGGTATAATAATTAATGCAGGCGGGTTTACTCATACAAGTATCGCTATAAGAGATGCTATTGCGGCTGTTAATATTCCGGCTGTTGAAGTTCACATGACAAATATTCATTCAAGGGAAGAATTTAGGCATACTTCAATGATTTCTGGTGTGTCTATCGGGCAAGTTGTAGGTTTTGGTGCAAAGAGTTATGAATATGCTTTGGATGGTTTAATATGGCACTTGAAAAAAATTAAAGACATTGATTTGCAAGTTTAGTTTTTTAAAATTTTGTTACAAAAAGGTAAAATTTTATTGGTTTTTTATTATGCCTTTTATAAAATAATATTAAATAAATTAAAAAATTTAGGAGGATATTTTGTACGGAATTATTTTAGCAGGGGGCTCCGGCAGCCGTTTATGGCCGATATCAAGAGAATTATATCCTAAACAGCTGTTAAATATTCAAAATGAAAACAGTTTATTGCAGTCAACTTGCAAGCGTCTTTTGAGTTTTATGCCTAAAAAAAATATAATAGCTTCTACCGGGGTAAAGCATTTATCTAGTGTAAAGTCGCAGCTTTTAGGTATTGCGGAAGAAATAAAAATTTTATCCGAACCTATTTCAAGAAATACTGCTCCTGCAATTGCGGTTGCTGCAAAAATGATTGAGTCTAAAAGTAAAGATGATGTTGTTCTTGTCGTTCCGTCTGATCATTTAATAAAAGATGTGGATAAATTTAAAAATACAGTTGAAAAAGGGGAAGAACTTGCTAAAATGGGTTATATTGTAACCTTTGGAGTTCAGCCTTCTTATCCTGAGACCGGGTATGGTTATATTAATATTTCAGATACAAAACTTTGCTCCGGGTATAAAGTAAATAAATTCGTTGAAAAGCCGGATTCTGAGCTTGCGCAAAAGTACGTGCAATCTGGAAAATACTTCTGGAATGCCGGGATATTTATGTTTAAAACGTCCGTATTTTTAGATGAATTAAAGAAGCATTCACCTGAAATATATACACTGCTTAATAAATTCGATTTTTCTAAATCTGATGAGATTCCATATATTGATTATGAGCGTATGCCAAATATTTCAGTAGATTACGCTGTTATGGAAAAATCAGATAAGATTGCGCTTGTTAAGCTGGAAAGTGATTGGAATGACCTTGGTTCTTGGGCTTCAATTTATGATACAGAGAAGAAAGACGAGAACGGCAATGCTTTGATTGGTCATGTAATAGACTTAGACTCTAAGGATTCGCTGGTTTATTCATCTTCGAAGCTTTGCGCAACAATCGGGCTTGAAGATATCGTTTTGATTGAAACAGAAGATGCAGTCCTTGCGTGCAAGAAAGACAGAACTCAGGATGTGAAAAAAATATACGATATTTTAAAACGCCAAAATGATAACACGCACCTTATTCATAAAACGGTATACAGACCTTGGGGGTTCTATACTGTTTTAACTCAAGGCGACGGTTTCTTAACAAAGATGATTCAAGTTAATCCTGGACAAAAACTTTCAGTACAGTCGCATAATTACAGAAGTGAGCACTGGGTTATATTATCAGGTACGGCTAAAGTCGTTTTAGAAGGGAAGGACTACATATTAAGCCCTGGTAATAGTATAGATATCCCGCTTAAAGCAATTCATTCTTTGCAAAATCCTTATAAAGAACCTATAAAAATCGTAGAAGTACAGCTTGGCAGTCCGTTAATAGAAGAAGATATAATAAGATATGAAGATATGTACGGCAGGGTGTAACAGCTTATTATGGGGTTGAAGTTTTTACTAAAGACAATGGGGTGTAAAGCAAACCAGTTTGAGAGCGGCATAATTACCGAAAATCTCGTTAATAATGGCTATAGTGAAGTAAAAACACCTATAGAAGCTGATTTTTTTATACTAAATACCTGTACAGTTACACATAAAAGTGATAATGAAGCTTTGTATCTGTTAAGGAATGCAAAACACGAAAATCCGAGGATAATAAATATCATAACGGGGTGTGTTGCTCAAACCCGTAAAGAAGAATTACTGAAGCTTGAGTATGTTGACGTGGTGCTTGGAAATGATGAGAAACTTGATATAAGTAAATATTTGGCAGAGAAAAGAAAGTATGCTGTATGTGATTTGATGCAAAAAAATGATTTTACTTATGCGTGTCTTAATGATATTTACAAGACTCGTATAGGTTTAAAAATACAAGACGGTTGTGACAGCCGGTGTTCATACTGTATAATCCCTTTTGCAAGAGGTAAAAGCAGAAGTGCAGCGCCGGAATTTATAGTCGAGCAGATTGATGAATACGCAAAACATGGGTATAAGGAGGTTATATTAACTGGTATACATATAGGGCAGTGGGGTAAAGATTTTGGCAAATCATTAATTAATCTTTTAGAAAAGATAGAAACTACTAATATTCCTCGTTACAGGCTTGGCTCTTTGAATCCTTCGGAAATTGATAATCAGCTTTTGGACTTTCTGCAGTCATCACATAAATTTTGCCCGCACTTTCACCTTTCTCTCCAGTCGGCGTGTGATAAAACATTGCGCGCTATGAACAGGTTTTATAAAACAGAAGAGTATTTGAAACAAATTGAGGATATAAACAAAAGGTGGGAAAAACCGTTCTTGGGCTCAGATATAATTGTGGGCTTCCCGGGAGAGACAGATGAGGATTTTGAAATTACTTATAATAACCTAAAATCCTCAGGGTTGACTCAGATACATACATTTCCGTATTCGGTAAGAAAAGGTACATTTGCAGAGAAAATGCCTAATCATGTTCCGCTTGATATAAAAAATAGAAGAGCAGATAAAGTTAAAGAATTATCCAGATTAAAATTGGAGAATTTTTTAAGAATAAATGCGGGGCGAATTGAGGAAGTATTAATAGAAAAGAGACCGGATAAATCAACAGGAAAGTACAAAGGAGTTACAAGAAATTACTTGAATGTAATTATTAATACGGAGGAGAAGGGGCTTTTTAATACTTTGGCTAAAGTTACAATTATGGGTGTAAAAGATGGGAAATTGGCAGCTGATTTAATATCATAATTGCTTGTATTGTTCTGTTTTTTTATCTATAATTTTTATATGGGTATAAAATTAAGAAATTTTGTAATAGGAGCGCCGGCAGATAAATCTGACAGTCGCAGTATTGCTGCTTCAAAATTGACAATACTAGCAGGTCCTTGTGCTATAGAAGATATTGATATTTTAAGAAGAACGGCAGATGTGTTGTCGAATATCTGCCAGGAATTAGGAATAAACTATATTTTTAAATCCTCTTTTGATAAAGCAAACAGAACCTCCATAAATTCATACCGCGGAGTTGGAATGGAGAAGGGGCTTGAAATATTATCAAAAATAAAAGAAGAGTTCGATGTTCCTATAGTTACAGATGTCCACTTGCCTGATCAGTGTTCAATTGTTGCTGAAGTTGCAGATATACTGCAAATCCCTGCATTTTTATGCAGACAGACAGATTTGCTTATGGCTGCTGCTCATACAAGGAAAATAGTTAATATAAAAAAAGGACAGTTTTTAGCTCCGCAGCAGATGAAACCGCTTGTTAAAAAGGTAGAAGAGAGCGGGAATAAACAAATCTTATTAACAGAGCGGGGGACTACATTTGGCTATAACAATCTTGTAGTGGATTTTCGTTCGTTTTATATAATGAAAGAGTTTGGGTATCCTGTTGTGTTTGATGCTACCCACAGTGTTCAAATGCCTGGCGGGAATGGTGAAACAACTGGCGGAGACCGTCGTTTTGTTCCTCTGCTTGCTAAAGCTGCGGTTGCAGCAGGTGTTGATACATTATTCTTTGAAATCCACCCAGATCCTGATAATGCTCCCTGCGATGGACCGAATATGCTTAAACTGGAGGATGCAAAGGGCTTATTTGAAAAGTGTAAAGAAATTTATGAGGTGGTTAGAATATGATTTTAAATACATTTGTTGAGCCGCCTTTAGAAAATAATAACTATCTTTTATTGGATAAGGATAAAAAAGAAGCGCTCTTAATTGATTGCAGCCATTTTGATAAACATATAATAGAAACTTTAAATGAAAATGATTGCGAGCTTAAGTATATATTACTTACGCATGCTCATTTTGACCATGTTATGGGTGTTGAAGCAACAGTTAAAGAGACAGGGGCAAAGGTTGTCTTGAATACTGCTGATGAACTTTTGTTAAAAGATCTTAATTCTTTTACTTTTATGCTGGGGCTTCCATCTGTAGATGTTCCGATTGTTGATATATTTACAACAGATAATAATGAAATTGAATTTGCAGGTAAAATAATTAAGGTTATTCATACTCCCGGACATACGAAGGGCGGTGTCGGATATTTGATAGATAATAACTTGTTTTCAGGAGATACATTGTTTAAAGAAAGTATAGGCAGAACAGATTTAGAGGGCAGCAGTTTTAAAGACATAGAAAAGAGTATAAAGTCGAAACTCTTTACACTCCCTGATGATACGGTTGTTTATCCGGGGCATGGACCATCTACAACGATCGGACATGAAAAAAAGTATAATAGATATATATAGAGGTAGAATATGAAAGCGCAATTGGAAAGTATTTATAATGCAGCGTCTGCTGATTTGGATAAAGCAATTTCATTAAGTGATATTGATGATATAAGAACAAAGTACTTGAGTCGTAAAGGTGAGTTTAATTCTATTAAAAAAGGGCTTAAAGACTTGCCTGATGAGGAAAAACGGGTAGTTGGCGCTTTAGCAAATGAGATATCAGAAAAGCTGGAAAATGCTTTAAAGGAAAAGTATGAATACTTTTATAGAAAAGAAATGGATGAAAAATTACTCAAAGATAAGATAGATATTACCCTTGACGGGGCTTTTGTTCCAATGGGCAAAGTTCATCCTATAACATCAACAATCAATGAAATAGTTGAAATTTTTCAAAACTTGGGTTTCTCTGTTTTACCTAATGAATTGTCGCCTGAGGTTGAGACAGAATATTATAATTTCGATATGCTTAATTTTCCTCCTGATCATCCGGCAAAGGATATGCAGGACACATTTTATACAAAATTGGCACCTAACACAATATTAAGAAGCCAGACCTCTTGTGCTCAAATTAGAGCAATGGAGGATAGTAAACCTCCAATAAGAGTGGTTGTGCCAGGGCGGGTATACAGAAATGAAACTGTTAATGCGAGAAAGAATAACTTTTTCCATCAGATAGAAGGATTGTATGTGGATAAAGGGATTACTTTTGGTGATTTAAAAGGTGTCTTGAACGAATTTATACATATCTATTTTGGAGCGGCGCGTCCTACAAGGTTTAGGAGCAGTTTTTTCCCGTTTACTGAACCGTCGGCAGAGGTTGACGTACAATGTATTATGTGTCAGGGTAAAGGCTGCAGAACTTGCAGCGGTACAGGCTGGTTGGAAATTCTAGGGGCAGGTATGGTTGATACGAATGTATTACAGAATGTAGGTGTTGACCCTGAGGTGTACAGCGGTTTTGCGTTCGGTATGGGAGTTGAAAGACTTGCAATGCTTAAGTATGCAATTGATGATATAAGATTATTCTTTAACAATGATAAACGTTTTCTTAATCAATTTTAAATCTGCCTCAAATGCTGCTAAACACGATATTTATGGCGTGTTTTCACGTGCGTAGAATGCGTGTATTTGTAAAGAAATGTAAATATTCTTGTTAAAACATTAAAGTTTTAGAAAAAAGTGCCGTAAACATGAGTACAAAGGGAACGAAGAAAAAGGAAAAATTATCATGGGAATGGCATCATCACAAGCAAGATTTTTACAATTAACAGCGAGATTGAACAACACAGAGTTTCAAGGACAGCAAATCAACCAACAAAGAACTTTGTTATCTAACGAATCTTCTCAAGCGTATAACTCTCTATTAGGTATGACTGTTCCTACTCCTCCTTCTAAAACAGATTATACAAAAACAGTTTATACTTTTACACAAGGTTCATACGATTATAAAATAGATTCTGTATATCCGAATATGGATAATAACACTTATACAATTAACTATATAAAGAGCGGTAACCTTGTAGGACTTGTTAATACAAATACGAATGCAACAATCAGAAAGGGTACAAATCCTGACAGCAGTGTTTCTGGAGACGCAACTGAATGGCTTGCAAACGGCTCACAATTGTATGAAGTAAATACTAACTTTGTACATAACGGGAAAACAGGTGAAGAATTGTTCCAACAAATGTTTAACAATACTCCTGGAATAGATATGTCTGATTATTATGTATATGTTACTCAAGATGATAAAGGTGTTGATATATACAGATTTATTACCAAAGAAGATGTTGAAGCAATTGCAGTGTCAGCAAATGAATCTGCTCCCGCAAACGTCTGGGCACAAGGAACAGTAAGCACAAGTGAACCTTTAACTGCAGAAAATGGAATGGTTATTTTTGATAATAACGGAAGAATGACATCTGTTATTATTGATAATCAAGAATATGTTCTTACATCAGAAACAGTAACGGATGATACCGCATACGAAGATGCATATAATCAATACGAATATGAAAAATATCAATACAACCAATATGTTGCCGAAGTTAATGCTAAGATTTCAATTATTCAACTTCAAGATAAGAAACTTGAACTTCAACTTGAACAATTAGACACAGAAAGAACAACAATTACTACAGAAATTGAAGCGGTACAAAAGGTATTAACAGATAACATTGACAGAACTTATAAAGTATTTAACGGTTAATATGTAAAGATGATGATAAACCCATAATTTAGTTGCAAATTTAACTCTTCGGAGTTAAATTTGTACTATATGAGGGTATTATGAGAATATTATTTGTAATAGATAAGATAGAGTATAAATACTTTGAGTTTAATGATTTAGTAACAAATTTCTGGTTGGTAAAGGAGTATTCCAGGGCTCACGATGTATATATAACAACGATTGATAAGTTGTCATTGATTGGTGATACTGCCTATGCTGTTTGTAATAAAGCGTATATTGATGATGAAAATATTACCTATGACAAAAAACTTGATACTCAATTGATAGATGAATTTGATATGATATTTTTCCGCCCTGATCCGCCGGTTGATAGTAATTATATAAATGCAACATATATTTTTGATTTTGTAAAAAATACGTTTGTCATAAATAAACCTTCGGCAATCAGAAATTTTAATGAAAAACTACACGCCCTGAGGTTTAAGGAATATATGCCGGAGACGATAGTTACATCATCTCTTCAAGAAATAGAAGAGTTTTTGGCTGTACAAAATGAGATAATAATAAAGCCGCTGAATAACTGTTTTGGAGCTGGTGTAATGTATTTAAAACAAGGAGATATGAATACAAGAAGTATAATAAATACAATGACTTCAAACGAAAGTTCTTATGTGATGGTTCAAAAATACTTATCAGCCGGGATATACGGTGATAAGCGGGTTCTTATATTAGGCGATAAAGTCCTTGACTATTGTATTGTAAAGCATCCCACATCCGATGATTTTAAATTTAATACTCATAATGATAAATATATTACTAAAGGAATATTAAGTTCAGAAGAAAAAAGAAACTTTAAAAAAATTGCCAAAGTTTTAAATGATGAAGGTCTTTATATGGCGGGGCTAGATGTAATTGACGGCAGGATTCTTGAAATAAACGTGACAAGTCCATGTTACTTTATAAGGGAAAATAATGCATTTTTTGATATTCATTTAGAAAAAATTATATGTAATTTTTTTGAAAAGGAGTTATATACAAATTCCCACCAAAAGTTATTAAGAGATAAAGATGTTGTCATTCCTAACTAGTTTTTCAGAGAGCAAATTTAACCTTTCTAGTGTATATTGTGATGTAAAACTCCCAATTTTGCAGTTTAATAATTTTCAAGTATTATATATATAAGAAAGGATTGATAATGTTAATAAAAGCTGTATTTCTTCTATTTTCGTTTTTAATAGTAACAAATTTAGTTCTTATTTTTATTAATTTAATATTTAATATCAATTTATACAAGAAATATGGGCGTATAATTGCGGTCTTTTCTGGTTTAATTATATTATTTATAGCTGCAGTTTGTATAACATTTTCATTGCTTGGTTTTATTTAGGAGTATTTATGAACGTATCACCAATATCACAAACATCAATAAAAAGTATTAACCACACGCAACGAGCCTTTACGGCACAAAAAAATGCGGTGCCGCACAACAGTAAAAAAAGTATTAATTATGTATCATACACTGGCTACGGAGCCTTAGCAGCCGGAATAGCAAGCGGCATTACAGCCGGTTTTAAGAAATTTAAGGCTCACAAATATTTAGCTTACACAGCTGGTATTCTTTCTCTTCTGCATCTTGGTATTGCAGAAACAAAAAAATACCAGTACAGAAAACAAACAAGGCTTAGTAATAACGTGTAAACCTTGCAACTCCCGTAAACAGAATAGATATTAATATAGAGCCGAGCAACGCCCACCAAAAGCCATCTACATCTACTCCAGGAACTATAGCTCCTGCAAACATCAGCAGAAGCGCATTAATCACAAATGTAAGAAGTCCAAAAGTCAAAATATTTACGGGTAATGTAACGATCATAAGTATCGGTTTAATTGTAAGATTAATAAGCCCTATAACTATTGCAAGCAGCGCTGCCGATATAATATTATCGACTTCTATTCCGGGGATGATCCAAGCAGTAAATAGTATTGCAAGAGCATAACATACTAATTGAACAAACAAATACATAAGCTTTTCTCCTTTTTAGCAATTAATTAACCTAATCTACTTTAGCATAAAATATTGTTTTTTTTATATCCTTTTTGGTATAATCGCATTGAAAGAAAGGAGTTTTATATGTTTGAAAAAATCGAAAAATTTCAAATTGTAATATCTGCATTAATTATTTCGCTTGCGTTTATTGTAGCAGCTTGTTTTGCCGCCTCTAAACTTGTCAGAAATGATGGTATCACAGTAACTGGTTCATCTTATAAAGTAGTTAAATCTGATTCAGGCAGTTTATGGTTTTATATTAATACTACTGCTCCAAATAAGTCAGAAGCATACAATAAAATTACTAAACAGTACCCGGTTGTTAATGAATATTTAACAAAAGCAGGAATACCTGATGGCGATATTGAATACAAAGCCATCAATGGTTATTATACATACAAATATAACCCGGAAGGGCGCATGACCAACATAATTGATCATTATAATCTTACTCAAGGAGTACAAATAAAATCAAAAGATGTTGAAAAGATTAAAGAAATAGCAAATGATATTCAGACTTTGCTTAATAAAGGTATTGATTTAAATGTAAATGAACCGCAATTTTATTACTCAGATTTAGGAGCATTAAAAATAGAACTTCTTGAGAATGCTACAAAAGATGCGAAGGCTCGTGCAAAAGCAATGCTTAAAGCAACTAACAACAATGTCGGTAAAATAAAATCAGTAAAAATGGGTGTATTCCAAATTACACCTGTCGATTCAACAAATGTTTCAGATATGGGAATAAACGACACTTCCACAATTGATAAAAAAGTTACAGCAGTTGCAAACGTTGTATTTTACGTAAAATAAAATACATTTGGTATAGACTAAAAAAGCTCTGTCAAAATTACAGAGCTTTTTTTAATCGGTCTAAAACTTGTTTGGCTTCTTCTTTGGTTAAATACTTAGATATTCTTACAAATTCCTGCATCGCAGCATCATACGAATACTGTCCCCGTTCCGTTTTTCTTAACCAGTCATTAACTTCTTTGGTTAGCATTATCCTTCAACCAAGGTAAAACGTTTAGTACCATTATCATCTATAACATCATCCCACATTTTTTCTGGTCTTGCCCATATTTCATAATTTTCAGGGTTTTGATAAATAACTAAAGTTTCTAATGTTTCAGAATCTTTTGCAAAAAACAGAGGAACATACTCTGTACCTTTAAAATGTTTATAACGTTTATTTAATTCAACCATAATGCTATTTTATCATAATTTTGAATTTTCAGCAAATAATAATTTTATAAAACAGCTGTTATTTCCAGCTTAAAGCGGTTTATAAACTTTACTTTGTTTCTTCGCCAGGAGCTTCTTGCAATTCTCGCATTATATTTTCTTTAAGCCCGGACAGAGGTCCGCTGTTTGGATTTCTAAAAGATTTATAATAATTTTTTGCATAAACAAATGGAAATTTTGGCAGCCAGCTTACTTTCATAAAAATCGAAACAGCCTCTGCTCCTTGAGAAAGCATTAATTCATCTATTGTTGCTTCGTACGCTGGAGATATCGAAGATAGAATTTTTAAGAAGTAATCTGTAATAGTTACAACCGAATACTTAGAAGCCGCTCCGGGGCTTGTCACAAGCTTTGTTATTTTAAATTCACTACTTGTTCTCACATCTTGAATATCTTTAGGCAGTGTAAGCGATTGAGCTGATACTTGTTCTATTTCATACCACTCGCCGTTATATTTTACCCGCATAATATTTGGCTTAGGCATATATATATCATCACATACGTAATCAAGAACAACATTTCCGTCAAAATCAACAAGACCGTATTTATAATTTTTGCTGACTAAAAACATTCCGCCAAATAAAATATCAATTGAATCCTGTTCTTGAGGAATAATTACTTCACCATGCTCATTATACAAACCATAGCCTTTATAATTGCCGAATTTTACAAACTTACCTAAAATTCTCGCTGCGTGAGAGTATTTATAATCAAGAATTACATCTCCGCTTTTTGAGACAATACCATATTTGCTGCCTTTAAGTGCAATATAAGAACTGTCGCCAAGGGCGATAAGTTTTTTATAGATAGGCTTTGCAATAACATTTCCTTTTGCATCCTTTAGCCCAAATTTACCATCCTCATTAAAAACCTGAGTATCAGCAGCAACAGTATACCCTGTAATAAGTAACATTATTAATAAAGCTCTACAAAAAAATTTGTTCATACCTGCATGATAGCATAAAATTTTTTTATGCTATAATTTTTTTCTAGAAGAGGATGTTTGCTTATATGAAAAGTTTTAAACCCGTTAAAAACGTTTGCATAAGATTAGCAGTAATTATTGGTATTTTAATTCTTTTAGCAATAATATTTTATGCGCTTGTTCTTCCTAAAGTTGTTTCAAGCAAAACCGTTACAAACTTTATAGAAGAACAAGTAATTAAAACTACAGGGGCTGAATTAACAATAGATAACGCAATTTTAAAAACAGGTTTTAGGCCTGCGTTTTCTCTTGATGTTGACAAAATTACACTAAGAAAAGAGAACGAAAACTTATTAGTCATTAAAGATTTTCAAACAGAGCTTTCATTTGCAAAAATCTTAAAAAACGAAATAACGCTAAAAAAGTTTGGAGTTGATGATTTATTTGTTGACGTAGATAAAATTACAGCATTAATGCCTGCATCTGAAAAAAAGACAGAACATAAACCTATTTCTACTAAGTTTGATATTTTTAACTCAAAATTATATATAAATAACTGTAAAATTCTTGCTTCACTATCTGAAGATACAAAGCTCACCTTAAATGGTAAACATATGCTTATTGAAGAAAAGAGAAATCCCAAATATGTGCGATTTGTTATTGACACAGTAATTTCTAAAAATGGCAGAGATTTGAAAATATCACTGAATGATAATAATAAATTCTACACTGATAAAAAAAGGTTAATAATAGAAGAATGCCCATTAAATATAAACAAATCTAAAATAATTATTAAATCAATGGCTTCGGAGAATAAATATGCAATAGTTCTTGAATCTAAAGATTTTCGTTTAGAAGACGGAGCTAATCTCTTAGGCTCAAATATATTTATAAATAATGGCAGCGACATAATTGCCGAAACAAAAAATTTAAAGGGAAACATTGATTTTAAACTTCTTTATACAAAAAGGGGCTTAAACGGCGATATAAAAGTAAAAGAATCAACTTTTAATCTCCGCTCGTTAGCTGATATACCTGTAAAAGTAACAGGCGGTAATATCAATATTAACCCTGATTTAATTACACTCTCTGATTTTAGCGGATACTACGCGAATAACAAGAAAAACAGCTTAACACTTTCAGGTGCAGTAACTGACTACTATAAATCTGTTGATACTAAAATAGATATTAAGACAATCATGACAGACGATTTTACAAGAAAATATCTGTCGAAGCTTGCCGGCTGCTCAATTACAATGACAGGAGATAAACCGGCAGGAACATTAATCAAAGTATTTTCAAAAAACAACAATGTAGATGTTGTCTATATGGCAAAACTAGCAGCTGGTAATGATATACTTATTGAAGGAGCTTCTTTAAGTCCAAAGAATTACGACCGTGCAATAACGGCAGATATACATCTTAAAGGTAATATCCTTAATATTGAAACAATTAAGTATTTTATTGCTAAAGAACTCAATAAAGGGAGCAAAGCAGAACCAATACTTACAATTTCAGGAAACCTAGATATTGCTGATAACAACAATATACTAAATCTAGGATTTGACGTGCCTAAACCGCTTCCAAGCGAGTTTTTAAATGTGCTTATCGGACAAAAGCTTTTTAGGAAAGGTTTAATATCTGGAAACATGGAATGGATTAATACAGGTAATGTTCCTGTATTAAAAGGAACATTACGGGCAGATAAAGTATTTGTTCCATCTCAAAGATTATTCATAAGAGAGGGATGTTTCTCTACAACAAACGGAACATTGAATTTAAATTCCAGCGGAAAATACAAACGCTCCGAATATAAACTTACAGGGACAATGATTAACAAAATGGTACTGCCTATAATCATAAAAGATATAGACTTTACTATTGATAATGTTGATATAGAACGTATGATGGCCTCAGTTGCTGCACCTCAGCCTGCAACAGCAAAATCAGAAGATGTAAGCGCAGAAGAACAAAAAGCACAAGAAAACTTTATGAAAGCGGCAGAAAGCGGCTCTGAAGCAGAGTTAGAAGAAGCAGACATTGCAGAAGATAACGTTCAGACATTTATTCCTGGTATTATAGCAATAGAACATGCCGGCTTCCACTTAATTAAAGGTAAGTATAAAGATATTGAGTTCGGAAATCTTCATGCATCTGCTTCTTTAAGTAAAGACGGCAAGTTAAAAATTGATTCTAATCGATTTGACTTCGCAGACGGGCATTCATCAATCAAAGTTCGTTGTGATTTACCAAACAGCTTATTTAGAGTTATTTTAGGAGCTAAAGATATAGACTCAGATAAAGTTGCCTCTGCTTTACTAAATCTTAAACGTGAAATTACAGGAAAGGCCAGTGGAATTATTGATATTAATACTGATAAATCACTAGCACTAAATGGGAGTATTAAATTCGCAATTTTTGACGGTACAATTGAAAAAATAGGACTTGTAGAGTACGCCCTTAATTTTGTTTCTCTATTCAGAAATCCTATGGCAATGGTAAGTCCGTCAACAGTGCTTGATTTAGTTAATATTCCTGAAGGCAGATTCGCTAAAATCTCTGGAACTCTAAATATTAAAAATAATGTTATAAACCGTATGGAAATAATATCATCAGCTGAACAATTATCCTGTTTGATTATGGGGCGGTTTGATTTAATATCAAGAGATGCCTCTCTTAGAATTTATACTAAATTTGCAAACAGAAACAAAGGTGTTGCCGGATTCTTAAGAAATATTTCATTAAACAGTCTTGCAAATAGAGTTTCCCTTGGCGCACACAATAGCGATGCAAATTATTATGCAGCAGAACTAAAGCTGCTGCCTGATATAAATGCAGATGAAAAAGATTGCCAAGTGTTCCTAACAACTGTCGATGGAGATGTTGAACACAATAACTTCTTATCATCTCTTAAAAAAATTAAATAGTTTTATCTACACTTTTATGATGGCTTATATTATCAATTCGCTCTGCTAAAAAGGTTGATAAAAGTGGTATCAGTGCATAATAAGTAATTCCAAGAATAAATGTAGGTTTAGCTATTTTTATTCCTTCAACATATTTTCCAAGTTTTGGGGCATCT
Organism: Candidatus Gastranaerophilales bacterium; assembly: GCA_944326905.1. Taxonomy (GTDB): domain Bacteria; phylum Cyanobacteriota; class Vampirovibrionia; order Gastranaerophilales; family Gastranaerophilaceae; genus CALUTH01. The sequence continues at coordinate 18,380 of CALVFU010000006.1, read as the reverse complement.
TTATTTATTTCTTTAAAGCGTTTGATAAATTTTTCTGTAACTCCATCAAGTGAGGCGTCAGCCGTATAGCTGCACGCCAAACTTAATCCTGTAGCAAGTATTGAATTATAGTTTAAAACTCTTTTCCTATCCTTATCCAAATGTTTATTCTTATTTATCAGACCAACAAGAGTTAATGTTGACAACGTATCTGTAATTGCCATTATGTGCATTGCAAAATTTGAATCTTTAAACCGTTCTGCAAATTTTTGAATACAAGGAAGATTTAATACTCCGGCTATAAATTTTGTAAAAGGCTCCCTATTAGCAGGTGAGCCTTTCCCTTTAAATGAGGTATTATCATCCTTTTTTGCAAATACGGCGTGCGCAGATGAATTAATATTGTTATCTGTTTTATGCTTCATTTTATTATTTAATGTTAAAAAGGGTGAAATTAATAAATTAGTAAAAACAGATTTAGGGACGGCCATAGCAATTCCTAAGCCTAGCTTAAATAACTGTGTTGCAAATTGATAATTTTTTGAATCAGTAATTTTCGGCTCCCCCTTTCCGAGACTTGCAATAGCCTGTGGGGTTAGATATTTTATGGGATTTTTATCTATCTTCTTAACATTTCTTGCCATAGGAATAGAAGCTGCCATGATTAACAGGTATCCGCCGGCAGACGAAGCTAAGGACTTAACTAATGCAAGCTTCTTATTCTCCTTATCGGTTTTAGGTGTTGCCCATATAGATAGCGGGCGGATGATTGTTGAAAGAGTTAACGTTGTGCCTGCTACAAATAATGCGCCGTTGTTTGCTGCAAATTCTAATCCTTTAAGTAAATACCTGTTTTTATAAAAATTTTCATTAAAAAGATTTACTTTCATCTATTTTTATTAGATAACAATAGTAATGAAAAGTAAAACAGTTTTTAAAGAAACTAAACATTTTATAAAAATGGAGCTGCATGGCTGGAGTTTTTGGGAGATATTCTCTCTAACTGTAGTATTCTTCATAATAGGAACTAATGCTTTATTATTTGATGATAGTATTGCTGCAGTTATCAGCGCACTCTGCGGTATATTGTATACGTTTATTGCTGGTAAAGGTAAAATTTCATGTTATTTTTTCGGTCTATTAGGCTCAGGCTTCTATGTGTATCTTGCTTTTAAAAATGCTCTTTATGGAAATGCAATTCTATATGCGGGATATTATATCCCAATGCAAATTGTTGGTATTGTTAAATGGCGTGAACATTTAAAATGGAAATCACAAGAAATTTACAAAACAAGCCTTGGTTTAGATGACTCACTCCAGCTTTTAGTATTTTCCCTTATGGGATGTGCCGGGGCTATATTTATTTTAAAATTATTGCACGATCCAAGCCCGGTTATTGATGGTATCACTACAGTATTATCATTAGCAGGCATGTACTTAACTGTGAGGCGCTGTATTGAGCAATGGGGAGTCTGGATTATAGTAAACGCGCTCTCTATTATGATGTGGCTAAAAGCAGCACTTCACGGAGAAAAAGTATATTCAACTATCGTAATGTGGGCTGTTTATTTTATTCTGGGTATTTATTTTTACATTAAATGGCACAACGAACTGGAAAAAGAGCAAGAAGAAAAACATCAAGTATTAGAAAAGATTTCCTAGCCTTGCCTCCAGTAATCCGTAGGAAGAATATATCTTAAATTTACATGTTTATAATCATTTTCTGTATCTTTAACTTCTTTTACTCCAGTACATTCGAATCTGGAACTTCTTGGAAATACAATTTCGTCTCCGCGTCTTGATACACGCGCTCCAGGTGGTATTTCTATATCGTACAATATCCCTCTGTTATTTGTTAAGTATACTCTTGCATAAGAAACATCCGGCGTTGCGTATGCATACTCCTTCATATCTATAATGTCGCCTTTTTTGACCTGTGTTCTCTTTAAATACAAAGGATATTCAGTAAAGAAGTCCGGCTTTTCACCAATGCAGCGTATAACACGCATGGCCTCACTAGTTGGTTTTAAACACTTAAATTCAATATCTGTTTGCGCAATCATATCTCGTGGAGTTTGCTTAGTAAACGAAAAAAATTCATCCATTGCTTCTGGTTTTGGACTATGTATAAAGTGATGATTAATTCCGTTCAAATACCCGTGAAGTGAAACAGATTCTCTTGTTGATTGTCTTACAACTCGTTCTTCAAGCGCCTTAGCCCATATTTGATTACAAAACATCTCTTGTGGATGAACTTCCTTCAAATTTTTCCCGCTATGCTTTACGCTTGTTCGAAAGAATTTGTATAATGACTTTCCAATATCAGTAATCTTCATAAAATCCCCCATGTATATAAAGTTTACTGTTAATTAAAAATTGCTTTTTATTACAAAAAATTAACAATAAAATCGGAGGAAGTGGGATTTGAACCCACGGTGGAGCTTCCCCCACACAGATTTTCGAGATCTGCACCTTAAACCGCTCGGACATTCCTCCAATTTTTTATGTTACTATCTCATAAAACATAGTTTATATACCAATGGAACCGCATCACACACAAATAATGCAAAGAAAAATATCAATCCCAATATTGCTAAAGTTTTTTGCATATCAGAAAATAAAAATGCTTTTTTATTTTTCTTGTATTCTGCTAATGCTTCCCTTTCAATAGTAAAAGGCTTTATAGAGAAAGCTTTTTCCATTTCTTCCAGCACATTTTGGTACTTAATCTTAATTAAAAGATTATAAGAATCAATATTCATCCACCAAAGAACACAAACCAGCGCCCCGACGGCAGAAAAAAGCAAAGAGCCGGGTATCAGCTTTACAAAAATAATTCCGCCTGCATATATAGTTAAAATTACTAGCACCACAAACGATATAAGATAAAATCTATTTGTAGAGAAGTTTCTTGAAATAAATTTTTCTTTCTGATCCGCATACAATTTGTACTGTTCAAGAATAAATTCTTCTTTAGTTAGCATTGTTGATTTCCTCTTTCATTTCTCACTTTTTCCATCAATTCTTCAAAATCTTTTTCTTCCAGAGTTTCTTTTTCAAGAAGAGTGGTTGAAATATATTCTAACATATCTCTATTTTCATTTAACAGATTTTTTGCAATATTATAACGCTCATCGATAATACGTTTCATTTCTTTATCAATATCTGCTGCAATTTCATCAGAGAAGTCACGGGTTTGCCCAAAATCCCTGCCCATAAAAACATGTTCCTGAGATTTTCCATAAGCCATAGCTCCCATTTTTTCAGACATTCCCCACTGAGTGACCATTTTTCTGGCAATACCTGTTACTTTCTCAATATCGTTAGAGGCGCCTGTACTTACGTTATCAGGACCAAATACTATTTCCTCAGCAACTCTTCCGCCAAGTATCATTGTAATTTCATCATATAATTTTGCTTTACTTACACTAACCTTATTGTCTTCAGGTTTAGTCCATGTTAAACCTAAAGCATAGCCGCGAGGAATAATTGTAACCTTATGCAGCTTGTCACAGTTTTCAAGGAGTTTTGCTAAAAGAGCATGCCCGACCTCATGGTATGAAGTACGTTTTTTATCATCTTCTGTCATTACTTTACTTTTCTTTTCAATACCTGCTATTACTCTATCAATAGACTCATCTATTTCAGCCATAGATATTTTATCTTTATTTTTGCGGGCGGCAAGAAGTGCAGATTCGTTAAGCAGGCTTTGAATATCTGCCCCTGTAAATCCAGGGATTCGCTTTGCAAGTGTTGCCAAGTCTACATCCTCATCAAGCGGTTTTCCTTTAGCGTGAACTTTCAGAATTTGTTCTCTGCCTTTAACATCCGGCAGACTTACCATAATCTGCCTGTCAAAACGACCAGGACGCAGCAGAGCATTATCTAAAATATCAGGTCTATTAGTCGCTGCAAGAATAATTATATTAGTATTTTCATCAAAACCATCCATTTCAACAAGGAGCTGGTTGAGAGTCTGTTCGCGCTCGTCATGCCCGCCGCCTAAACCCGCGCCGCGCTGGCGCCCTACCGCATCAATTTCGTCAATAAAGACAATACAGGGCTGATGTTTTTTTGCCTGTTCAAACAAATCTCTTACACGGCTTGCACCTACGCCGACAAACATTTCTACAAAATCAGAACCGCTGATTGAGAAGAACGGAACACCGGCTTCACCCGCAACTGCTTTCGCCATTAAGGTTTTACCAGTTCCGGGAGCGCCTACAAGCAGGACACCTTTAGGAATCTTTGCTCCAAGCTTTAAATATTTTTCACCGTTCTTTAAAAAATCAACTATTTCTTCAAGTTCTTTCTTTTCCTCATCAATTCCGGCAACATCGTTAAAAGTAGTCTTAACCTTACTGTCAAGCATCATTTTTGCTTTGCTTTTTCCAAAGGACATTGCCTGTGTTCCGCCGGCTTGGATTCCGCGGGCTAGCATTATTAAAAATACAATAAATAGTAACGGGAGTATTAAGCCGCCGAGTGCGCCTATCCATTGGCTTGATTCGCTTGGCTTTTTAGCTTTTATTTCTATATTATTAAATTCTTCTATTTTCTGAACTACATCAGCACCTTGCGGAATGAGAACTTTGTACTGCAGTTCTCCCGTTTTTTGCGGCGCTAAAAGAGGACTTTGTGCAGCAGGTTTAGCCTCTTCTTTTTTTGCAGGCTGATTGACAGGTACTGCTATTAAATAATCTTTATCAATATCTACACTTTTAATTTCACCTTTTTCAGCCATTTGCAAAAACGAAGAATACGCAAGTTCCTGCGTATTTGTAGCTGGTCCGTTAAAAAGCATTGAAATGAATGCCAAAACCATAATTGCAAGAATAATATACATGCCTGTAGATTGACTTTTATTCATAAAATCCCCTCTTAATATTCATATTCAAAATTATATCAGAAACAAGAGATTTTTGACACCTGACCAATCCATTAATTTATATCTAATTATTTATAAAAAAAGCGAGTCTTATATCAAGACTCGCTTTTGACATTATGTTAATTTTTTATTCTTCTGCATCAGGTGTTTTAATTAATTCCTTTGTTGTTGCATTTCCGTCTCTAGCAACAATGGTTTCTTTTATAGATGTAACCTTGCCGTTTTCATCGCGGGTGTATACACGTGTCATTGATTTATTATCACCATCTTTATAATTTACAGTAACTTTATTCTTAACACCGTTTTTATATTCAACTGTAACAGTATTTCCTGTTTTAGTTGTACTTGTCATTTTACCAGTATATGCTTTGCCTTTCTTATTAAGCATCTTACCATTTTCGAATTTGTAACCTAATTCTTTAAATTTTGCAAAATTAACTTTTTTACCTTTTAGTGCAGCGTATGCAATACCGCCGGCAGCTGCTACGCCAAGTGCTGCTATAGAACCATACAATAGTGCATCACCGTTTTTCTTAGCTTCAGGAGCTTTTGGAGTTTCTGTTGTTGCTGCTGTATTTTCAGCGGCTTTAAATTGAGGTGCATTAACCTTCACTGTTTGAATTGTGTCTACTGCCATAATATTTTGTTCCTTTCTTATTCAACCTATATACTATTAAACACTCATACATAATAAAAATTGCCTATTTGTAACAAAATTGTTACATTATTTATTAGTTATTGTAAACAAATTCTTAATTTTTCATTAAGAAAATTAATTATTTTAACTTTCGGTTGTATAAATAAGTTATGGAAAAAAAGGAGGATATTAATATGGCAATTAAACCATTAGCAGACAGAATTGTAATCAAAGTTATTGAAGATACAGAACAAACTTCAGGCGGTATCTTTATACCCGACAGTGCGAAAGAAAAACCGCAGAAAGGTGAAGTTGTTGCAGTAGGTGCTGGAAAAGTTAATGATAACGGCGAAAGAGAACCGATGGATGTTAAAGTCGGTGATGTTATTTTGTATGCAAAATACTCAGGCACAGATGTAAAAGTAGATGGTACTGAATATAAAATTCTTTCAGTAAAAGATGCATTAGCTATTATTGAATAATATTGAAAAGGAGAAATAAAAAATGGCAAAACGTATTGTTTTTCAAGAAGAGGCAAGAAAATCCCTTCTTAAAGGTATTGATGCAGTTGCCGATGCTGTTAAGGTCACACTAGGACCTAAAGGAAGAAACGTTATTCTTCAAAAAAAATTCGGCGCACCTCAAATTGTTAATGACGGTGTAACTATCGCAAAAGAAATTGAACTTAAAGACGGTCTTGAAAATGCAGGAGCACAATTGTTAAAAGAAGTTTCTTCTAAGACTAACGATGTTGCAGGCGACGGTACAACAACCGCTTCTGTACTTGCTCAAGCAATAGTTAAAGAAGGATTAAAAAATCTTACAGCCGGTGCTAATCCTATTTCTATAAAAAGAGGTATTGACAGAGCAGTTGAAATTTCTATTAACAAAATTAAAGACTTATCAAAACCTGTTAATACTAAAGAAGAAATAGCACAAGTTGCAGGAATTTCTGCCGGAAATAACTCTGAAATAGGTGAACTTATTGCAGAAGCAATGGAAAAAGTTGGTAATGACGGTGTTATTACTGTCGAAGAATCAAAGTCTTTTGGTACAAACTTAAAAGTTGTTGAAGGTATGCAATTCGACAAAGGCTATATTTCACCGTACTTTGTAACTGATGCTGAAAGAATGGAAGCTGTTCTTGAGGATGCTTATGTTCTTTGCATTAACAAAAAAATTAACCTTATTGCGGACTTGGTTCCTATCTTAGAGCAAGTTGCACGTGACGGACGTTCTTTGCTTATTATTGCAGAAGATGTAGAAGGTGAAGCTCTTGCTACATTAGTAGTTAATACTATGAGAAAAGTTTTAAGAGCGGTTGCCGTTAAAGCTCCTGGTTTTGGTGACAGAAGAAAAGCAATGCTTGAAGATATTGCTATCTTAACAGGCGGTCAAATGTTCACAGAAGAACTAGGTATTAAGCTTGAAAATGTTACCACTGCTATGATGGGGCTTGCAAAACGAGTTACTGTAACTAAAGATGAAACAACTATTGTGGTAGGCAACGAAACAAAAGAAGCTGTTAAAGAAAGAGTTAATTTGATTAAAAAACAAATTGAAGCTTCTGATAGTGAATACGACAAAGAAAAACTTCAAGAACGTATGGCTAAACTCTCAGGCGGTGTTGCTGTTATCGAAGTTGGTGCAGCTTCTGAAGTTGAGCTTAAAGAAAGAAAATTAAGAATCGAAGATGCTCTTAATGCTACAAGAGCGGCAAACGAAGAAGGAATTGTTCCAGGCGGCGGTGTTGCATTAGTAAGAGTCCAACAAGAGCTTGAAAATAAACTCTCTACTCTTGCGTTTGAATCTGATGATGAAAAGAGCGGATTTAAAATCCTTACTGCTGCATTAGATATTCCTCTAAGAGCAATTGCTAATAACGCAGGTGCTAAATCTGACGTAGTTATTGAAAATGTACGAGCAGAAAAAGGCGCTTACGGCTACGATGCATTACTTGACAGATACACTGATATGTTTGCAGCCGGTATCGTTGACCCTGCAAAAGTTACTCGTTCTGCCCTTGAAAATGCTGCATCAGTTGCTTCTATGTTATTAACAACTGAAGCTGCTGTTGTTGATATCCCGGAAGAAAATAAAGCCCCGGATATGCCAATGGGCGGTATGGGCGGCATGGGCGGTATGATGTAAGGATTGTATTCGTACATGTTTATATGATAGATCTTAGAGCGGGCGGCTTTGCCGCCCGCTCTTTGTTATTCTTTATAATACCTTTTTGTCTAATACTAAATAATTCTCTTTCAAGCTATATTTGAGTGATTAGTTTGTGGGAGAAAATTTATGCACATAAAAAATATACAATCAATAGGAACTCCGATATTTAAAAACTTAAATATAGAAAATACACAACCTCAAGAAGATTTTGATAGAATACTTGAGAAAAAAGCAGAAAAAACCGCTTATATTTTATTATCCCTTTCTGGACTTGCCACTCTCGGTTTTGCAGGCGCCGTATTGCTGCATGACAAAAAGTTCGGACTAAAAAATTTTAATACAACATTATGTAATAAAGGAATTACTTTTAACAATGACCTAGCTACCCTTAATGGAGAAAAGTTTTCCGGAAAAATAAAATACTTGACGCAGAATAAACTTGTTAAAATAAGATATTACAATGAAGGTCTGCTGACCAGGCTTGATACTCTGCGTGAACACTGTCACTCGACAAGGCTTGAAATCTTAAGAGATAATAATGGAAAAATAAAATCTTATACGCTAAAGAGACTAAACTTGTGGCACAGCTCTAAAATCCTACACAATCGAAATGTTCTGCAGAGATAATAAAGAAATCAGCGTACTATCTTATGTCTTATAACTGAATTACTACCCTGTGATGATATAAATAAAAGATTGTTATTTACATGCAATCCATAGGGTTTGCTTATATTATCAAGCAAAATACTAACATTTCCATCAGTTGTTATTTTTAAAACATTATTTGCATTATAATTTGCGACATAAATATTACCGACACTATCACTTGCAAGACTTATAGGTCCGCTTAATTTAGGATTTTTCACAAAAACAATTCTATCCCCTTCAGGAGTAATTTTTAAAATAGTATTATCAGTAAATGTTGCTATGTAAATATTCCCGCGAAAATCCGAAGTAATTCCAGTCGGACTTACAATATTTTCATAAATACCAACTGTTTTAGCTATGTTAGATTTTGGATTAGCAGCAGGGGTTTGTGTATTTGTTTTTATAGATAGTTTTTCTACAAGTGCACGTGCCGGCTTATAATACTCGCTTGTTGCCGGAATTATATTTACATACGCTTTGACATTATTATAATCCCCCAATTTGGCACAAATTTGTGCAGCTTTAAATACCGATTCATAGTCGTTTGGATTTCTCAAAAGTATCTGTTTGAATACAGAAAGAGCTTCTGAGTATTGGTTTGTATAATCTAAAATAGTTGCCAGATTATAATATGCATCAATATAATCTGGATAAATACTCACGGCTTCTCTGAAGGACTGAATGGCCTTATCATACAAGCCAAGCTTGTAGTAATCAACTCCTTGATTATACTCAAGCTTGGCATCCAAAGGAATTTCAGCGGCGCAGGCTATTTGCTCCTGCGGTATGCCTGCAAGTCCAGCTGAAAATATAAGTATAAGAATTATTTTTTTTAACATCAATTATCCTAATTTTGCAAGCAAATCTTTGTGTTTATCTGCAAATTCGTGTCCGCGGGCAATAATAGCAGCTTTTAAAATTGCCTGCAAGTTTATTGTTTCTTTTGACTCAAAATTATTTGGCAGTCTTAGAGACCAGTTTGCGTCCCCTGAGGTTCCAGGACGATTATAAACATCATCTATTTGGAAAAAGTCTGTAAAGAATATTTGAACATTTCTGGCTTTTGATGCAAAAATCTCAACAAGTTTTACAAATTTCAAGTAATTTGCATCAGTCGTAAGCTTTACAATAATGTCATCTTTATTATCTGCTTCAGCAAATAAATCTTCGACAAGATTTTTAGCATGCAAATATCCTTCATGAGTATTTATCATAGATTTAGCCCAAAATGATACCGGCAGATTATCGTGTGTACCTACCATATTCCATACGTGCTCTCCGATATTCTTGCATCTGTAAGGATGCTCCGGCTTTTCAGGAACAACAAACTGAGTTAGACGCATACCCTGGAGCTGGTATTTTTCCATAACTGCGACTACAGGATTGGTAAGAGTGCCTAAATCTTCACAAACAATAGCATTTTTGTCCAGTCCGCACTCTTTTGCTGCAGCAATAACTATCTTCTCTACAAATCTGCCATAAAGTTTGACTTGACTATCATTAAGAGTTTTTACTCTTTTTTCTTTATCGGCTTCTAATGTATAATCTAAATCTTCTAGTGTTGCAACTGCAAACTTTGACAAAAACGGGTGTTCAGGGGAGGAGAACAAACGTCCTGCACCGTCCTCGCACTTTGGAGTTTTATCTGAACGGTATACCCAGGGATCAATAAGACCTACGATATGGTCTATTCTTACCCCTCCTGGATTTTCTGTAAACATTTTTTTGTAAAGACGTTTCATAAGTTCTCCGCCTTCACCTAAATTCCCATCACGATCAAAAAGTTTATCGGGATTCATAGCAGGAAAACCCCATGCCTGACCGTCTTTTGAAAAATAATCAGGCGGACAGCCGAGAGAATAACCTTCTAAAAATAGTGATTGATACGCCCAAGCATCTCTGTCAGAAAATGCAACTTGGCGGTCAGCTATCATTTTAATGTTATGTTTAAGCGCAAACTCTTTTGTTTTTAAGGATTGCACTTCTAATACATACTGGCAGAATTTGTAAAAATCAATTTCATCAGAGTACTTTTTAGAAATTTCATTAATTCTTGCTTTATATCTTTCTTTTTCTTCATCATTTGAGGGATTTAAAAGATTTTTATCATCATTATTCTTCCAGCCGTACCAGTAATCACTTCCATTTTCTAATGAAAGAGCTTCATACAGAGAATCCTTTGAGAGCCAAAAATCGTTTTCTTTCTTAAACTTTTCAAAATCCTTTTTGAATTTAGAAGATTTTTTAAAATTATCCCATGCCATTTTCAAAGCTTCAATTTGAGCTTTAGAAATATAAGAATACGCTGTTTTTCCGCTGTTAGCTTTTGGATTATTATCAACTACTTTGTTAAACTCAGCAATAGGAAGAATACAATCCCACTCATCTGTAGTCAATTGTTTAAGATCAATAAAAAGAGGGTTGCCAGAGAAAATAGTTCCGCAATATGGTGAAGCGTCTGTAGATTTTGTTTTACCATTCGGACCCAGCTGAATAGCATTAAAATAGTTTTCAGCGTAACTTATAAGAGCATGCCCGGCGCCTGAATTGTAAGAGCCAAAACCGGTATCCTCTCCATCTATGGCAGGAAAGCTGCCGCCATGTATAATTAGTGCAAAATTATCTTTTCCAAGAGCTTTTAAAGCTTCTTTTACTAATTTACTATCTGATTTAACCATAGTCCCGCTTGTCATAAATACCCTCCTTCTCAATTTAAGTTTATCATCCATATATTTTTTTTTCAACAACAGAAGGTATTATAGCTAAAACAAGAAACTAACTTATACTTAGAATATATAAATAGTTACAGAGACTGCATTTCAACCGAAGGTTCCCTTACTTCAGGGATCTCATTCACAACAGGAAGCTCAGGAATATTTTCTTTGGCAGTTAATTCAGTCTGCGGTATGGTATCTAGATCAAGATTTTTCCTTTGTTCATCAAGTATTTTTAGCAGAATCGGATCAGGCTGTTTTTTTAATGCGTGATAGTCAGCCATTATTTTTGAAACGAAGTGTTTTGTTTCCGTAAACGGCGGAATTGCGTTGTATTTTTTGACGTTGCCTGGCCCGGCATTATATGCGGCAAGCGCTAACTCGGTTGAGCCAAACATATCGTACATCATTTTGTAATAAGTAAGACCGCCCTTGATGTTTTCGTTTAAATAATATGGATTAACACCAAGCTTTTTGGCTGTTGCCGGCATGAGCTGATAAACTCCGACTGCGCCATGCCGGCTTTTTAAAGAGTGATTGTAATTAGACTCTTTTTTAGCAAGGCTCAATGCAAGTGCAGGATCTATATTCATTTCCAATGAATGCTTAATAATACTTTCTTTTACTTTGTCAGCATTGATATCAGATGCAAATGCAATATTACTTACACAGCTGTAACTGCATATTGTAAGCGCTGCCAATACAAGTGATAATTTTTTAATCATAATCCTCTCTCCGCTTGTTCCTTGGAGTATGCTGGAAAGGGCTCGGAAAAAATATCGAAATCCTCATAAAATTAAGATATTAAAACCCTCGATGCATATTATGTGATTGTCATTGGCATTATAATGCAAACAATGTAAAAAATCAACCCTAATGTTTAAAAACCGTGCCAAATATTATCTTTTACACTGATATAAAATCATTTCTATTTGTAAACTTTGTAAATTTTGTCTAAAAAAAATTTACATCGCGAAACATTTTAATCCAAAATTAAAAATTTATGGTACATTTAAATTGATGATAAAAATTTTATCTAATTATCACATGGGAATTAAATAGGAGATAATGATGGCGGAGTATTTGACCAAAGAGGAAATTAAGCAGTGGAGAAGCTCATTGGAAAAAATAACTTTAGAAGAGTATGCAGCAAGACTAGGAAAGTTAATAGAAGAAGCAAAACCAACAAACGATGTTGTGGATATGGTATTAAATGAACAAAACGTAACAACAACAGACCATAGAACAACCGATAAACAAGATAAGTTTGCTGCTATTGCTCAAAGAGCTTTTGAACGTGAACGTCAAATCTCTCACACTCCGTTTTCTATAAGCAGACCAAAGCAGCAAAAAAACAACAGTACGGAAAAGGTTGATGTGTATGACCAGGTTCCGCCTGTAAATATTGAACTTAAAAAATCTCTTACAGACCGAGAACAGGCAGTGCTTGATTATTTAATCATTAATGCCAACAAAACAGTATATGCAAAAGACTTGGCATCTTTACTAGGTCTGCCGCGAGATTATGTATACAAATACATAAAAAACTTAAGAGCTAAAATAGACGGCAATAAGTTACAAAATTGTCCTGGTGGAGGGTTTATACTACAAGCTTAAGATTGGCAGAGCATGGAGTTATTTAAGTCACTTGATTTTTTAGAAAACAGCGGATTTTTACATACCTTGGAGTATGCAAAAAATTGCTTGTACAGTGCAAAACTCTCCAATTATGTATTTGACATGTTCGGTATCACAGAAAAAGCTGGAATTGGTGTTATTTACACAAAGCCAATTAAACTCGGCGAACAATTTATTGTTGATGGAATAAGCAGGCTTGTCGGTTTATCTCTGTTCTTGTATGCAGTTTGTGAATGCTGGAAAAATACTTCAGAAAGAAATGAGCTTATTATTAGAAAAATTAAATCAAATTACATTCTTAGAAACGACAGACCTAAAATAGTCTTAAAAGGTGCTAACAATGAGCTTTACGAATCTCTGCTTTTAGGTGAGCGGATTTCTGGGAAAAATAAAAAAACAGTAATTTTCTGTACATATCACGAATATTGGACAAAATTAAAACTGGGCGGATATGACCTTAAAGATATAATGGATAAACTGGATAATCTATATCTGTATAACATTAATCTTACCGATATGGATGACAGCAGTGTACGAGATTTGTACTACAATCTCAACATTGATAACACAAGGCTCAACCAAATAGCCCTTATCCGTGACTTTTTAAAAGAACACGATGCAGGATATGAATGGGCGGAAATAGAACAGTTATTTTATAGTAATAAAGATTATTTACTAATGTTTTTAAGAGACTACTTAATCACAAAATATAAAATAAAGAAAATACCCTTTAACAGTTATTACTTAGTCTTAAAAGGATATGTAAACGAATTAAGAAAATATAAATCACCATCTAAAATAATTGAAGACATGCACGCATCAGCAATTACTTATAACAATATTTTAAATGTAGATATTCCTGATGAAGATATAAAAAGCAAATTTGTAGAAATAAAACTAAACAATGGAAATGATACATACGCATATCTTTTAGAAATTTTTGAAGATTACAAAGATGGAAGTATTTCAAAAGATACATTTGTAGAAATACTTACAGCAATAAACGAATATCTTGTAACAAGAAACGTAAACCCCGGCTCACGTACAAATTTCAACGATTTAATTGCTGATTTAAATAAAATGCTTTATGGCGAAAATCACTAAAAGCTGTTTTTAGAGAGTTTTATGCAGTCAGGCTGACGTAATGCTCCTATTAAAACTGCCTAATAAAAAAAACTTTTTAAAATGTAACAATTTATATACAATCCATGACAAGTTTAAAATCTTAATGTAATATAAGTAAAGGAGATGGGGTATTATTATGGCAGATAATAAAAAACTTGAAACTATAAATCCAATAAAGAGCAGCTTTTCAAGCGAACAGGATATGTTTACTTCCTTATCAACATCAGCACTGTTAGCTAAGAGTTCTGTGCCGTATTCTCACAGAAGAGTTGCCGATAATTATGTTATAATAAAACGAATTTATAAATTTCAAGCTGTTCAAAGCCGTATTACAAGTGCTGAAATTGCGCTGTTAAAGAAGTACGATTTTAATACCCTTGAGTACTCAACTATAAAACAGATTAATGATGAATTAATGTATTTAAAAAAGTGGTCTGCTTCTAACAATCCTGCTCTAAGGAAAGATGCAGATACTCTTATTCAGATACGAGCAAAGGAATTAAAATATATTGCTGCAAGCCGTTATTCTGGTATAACAAACGAAGTATACAATGGTTATAAGGCTTTAGAGCGTTATTTTGAAGAAATAACTAAGTTTTATGCTCACATTTGTTAATAAAAGTAACATTTTTTATCGTAAAGGCAAAAAATAATATTTATCTGTTTTATAGAGACAGGAAGGTATGAAAAAATATGTCTCTAAGTGTAAGTAATATCCAAGCCCCACATATAACCACCAGTAGAACCTTTGGAACTTTATACCCGCCGCAAAAAAAAGAAAAATTGGTTGACGCGGGCTTATCAAGAAGTCAACGCACAGGCGTAGCTGTGTCCTCAGGTCTCGGAGTCGCTGCAGCACTTGCTGTTCTTGCGAAAACGGCTTCCTGGAAAAACTTTTCACTTAATCCTTTAAAAATTATAAATACAAAAATTAAAGATACATATCTCTATCAAGCAAAATTTGAAGAAAAAGAAATTATTTCTATGGCAGCCGGGTCAATTGTAGGAGGACTTGCAGGGGGGATAATTATTGACGAACGTTCTAACAATAATAAGGCAGAAATCAAATCCAAAGTTGGAGAAGCCATAATTCAGTTTGGCAATGCCTGTGTTCCTATACTTACTGTGGGGCTTGGAGCCCGGACAGGAGATAAAATAGAAACACAAATTTTAAAAAACACTTCAAATCATAATGAACAAGCTCTCCGTTGGGCAGCAAAACTGCCTAAAATAGCATTAATTCTGGGGGGGCTTGCTATTGGTATGATTATAGGAAATAAAGCAGCAAATTATCTAAAAAAAATAGCATTGGACTGCGATGAAAATAGAAAAATAAAACCGGCAGACATGTTTATGCATTGGGATGATCTGTGCATAGCAGCTTCATTTATATCAGATGGACCAATAGTGCAAGGTTTTGCAAGATTAGTTCCGCTCGCTATGTTAATGGCTGGATATCAGGTCGGATGCAAAGGGCTTGATCATAAGTATATTAAGCAAGATAAAAATATTAATAATACGCATATAGAACCAGATAATAATATGTCTACCGCACAAACAGAGACGCAAAATAAAATCGGTGGATCGAAAGAAAAAGTTAAAATTGCTGATAAAAAATAAATTTATTTAATAATATGAAGCCGTTTTAAAATATAGCGCCCTGAAAGCAAAAGAGCAAGGATAGCCGTAATTCCGGCAGCTGCTTTACTTGTTATAATATTTTTTAATTTTTGCTGCCAATTATCTTTTTTATCCGGGCTGTAATTTACACCACCTGGATTTATTAAATCCGAGTCTGAATTTATTTCAAACATGTCTCTGTCAATCTGTCCTCTTATATAACTGCCGTCAACACGTGTAAACCTATTATCAGGTAAAAAATAATCATTATTAACTTCCGGGACAACATTACTGTTTGTTCCGTTTATAAAATCTTTTGGATTGTATTCTAAAATTCCTTTTCTATAAAGATTTTCTAAAGAAGTATAATCACTCATACTAACTTACCTATACACCTTATATTTATTTAAAGTATTTGTTTGATAAAAAATTGCCAATAAATTACCATTTTGTTACAATCAATTAAGAAAATAAAAACAGGAGCAGGGTAAATGAAATACTTACACGCAATGATAAGAGTAAAAGATTTAGAAGAATCATTAAGATTTTATCAAGCCTTATTAGGAATGAAACAAGTAAGAACAAAACGCCTTGAGGATTGTACTCTTTATTTTTTAGAAGATGAGAATGGAAGCGAGATAGAACTTACATATAATGACGATACCCCGCCTGACGGCTATACAACAGGAAACGGATTTGGTCACTTTGCATTTGCGTGTGAATCTTTAGATAAATTTACGGATAAATTAAATTCTTTAGGTTATAAATACTTGTACAAACCGTTTAATCTTGATAATAAAGGATCTCGAGTAGCATTTATAAAGGATCCTGATGGAAATGAAATAGAGCTTGTAGAGAAAGTTGTCTGGGATTAACGTTTACTTAGAAAAATAGAGTTTATGCTATAATTTTTGTATGGAAAAATTTGAATTTTTCAACCGCTTTAATGCGGCTGTACTGGTGGTAAGGGATGATAAATCAGTTGCGTTTAAAAACAATGTTTTTAAACGATATTTTAATGACTTTACAACACTAAAGTCCTTTTCTCATAAATTAAATTATGAAATTTGCGCATTAAACAGCGGAGATGTACAGACCATTAATCCTATTTCTCAATCGTTAGCCAGTCCAGAAGATTTTTCATCACACGTCAGCTATCAATCTAAAAATAACGAGTATTTGTTTTTTGATATGAATACTACACACCGAAATAACTATCATATTATTGTTTTTACTGATGTAACAGATAAAGTCGGCTCAAGAAATTTAGCAGAAGAAAACAAAGATTTAAATAAACGCAATAAGTTATTAGAAAGTGAAAACAGAAGCTTACAAAAAATAAAACAGCTGGCACAGTCACAGGCAATGAAACTGCTTTTATTAAATAAAACTTCTAACTTAATAAGAAGCACTATTAACACCTCAGAAATTTTAAAATCAACATTAAATGAATTAGGCACTATGTTTAATACATTTAAATCTTACTATGCATCTAAAGCAGAGAAAGGTTACGAAATAACCGTATCCTCCATAAAAAAAGATACAGGAGTTATAATAACTTTTGATGCAGAAACAGAAAAAAAACTAAAAGCAAAACAAATAGGGTATAATTATTGTCTTAAAGAATATAACGGAGCAAAAGCTTTTCCTGAACGCGTTCAAAGAATAGTAGTTCCAATATATCATAAAGAAGATTTGCTTGGAGTTCTTGTTCTATTAACCCGGCAGACAAGAAAACTGAGCGATGAACTTGAAATTTTAGATGGAATATCTTCGCAGCTTGGCAATGCACTATTACAATCATCTCTATATGAAAAAAATGAACGAATGGTAAAAGAACTTACCAAAACACTTGAGGAACTAAGAGACACTCAGCTAAAACTGATTAATTCAGAAAAAATGGCATCATTAGGGCAGTTAGTAGCAGGAATTGCTCACGAAATAAACACACCATTAGCTTCTATAAAATCAAATAATGAAATAGCTGTAAAATTGCTAAAGCGATTAAAAGACACTGATACTGCTGAAATTTTAACCGAAATAAATTCAATTGACAGGGAAGCAATAACCCGGATAAACAAAATAGTAACAGGATTAAGAAAATTTGTCCGGCTAGATGAGGCAGAGCTTCAAGATGCAGATATAAATAAAGAAATAGATTTAACTTTAGACTTAATAAGACACGAGACTAAGAATAAAATATCTGTAATTAAGCAATATGGCGATATTCCGCTTGTCAAATGCTATCCAAACATGTTAAACCAGGTTTTTATGAATATCCTCGTAAACGCGTGCCAATCAATAAAAGGGCAGGGAGAAATTATCATCTCTACGGAGTATTGCAGCAGAAATTTAATTGTGCGTATTAAAGACAATGGATGTGGAATAGATGATATAAATAAAATATTTTTTGCAGGATATACAACAAAAGGAGTTGGCGTCGGTACTGGTTTAGGGCTTGCAATATCAAAGAAAATTATAGAAAAACATAACGGAAAAATTTCTGTAAAATCTGAGGTCGGTAAAGGCAGCGAGTTTACTATTACCATCCCTGGTTAGTAGCAATATAACTTTCTTATATACATCTCTAAATCAAGATATATCAAGATTTTTTGTAAAATTTTTTCAAAATTTACTTAAAATTTGTTAATAAATCCCCATAGGTGATGACTATTTTTTAAAATATGTTATTATATAAGTGTAGGTTTTACGCTTAATTATCTTAAAAGATACAAAAAAGATAAATATGTTAAAGCCTGTAACCCAAGAATATAAAGAAAAGTAAGATTTTATGTAACAATAAGTTTACAAAAAATATCCTTAAAAGCAATTATCCAATACAAAAATACTTTATAACAATGTAAGTGTAGATATATATTATTCGTGAAACGGAGGTTACGTTTATGGCAATTACTGTCAGCGGAAAGAAAAAACAAGTAAGAAAAACATTCACCGA
>CALVFU010000005.1 GCA_944326905.1 Candidatus Gastranaerophilales bacterium | reverse complement strand
TAAATTTTTGTAAATTTTATACCGAAAACATTAAAGTTTTTCTAGTTTGTGCCGATATATACAACATACTGCATAAAACGGTTGCCTAAATCGTGGAAATATATATCATCATTATGATACATACAACTTAATATAACAATCTTGTTTTAATTCAGCTCAAATTAAAAACAATAGTACAACCTCTACCCTCATACTAAAGCAAGCGTAAATTTTACAGAAAAAACTTACGACAAATAAACACCCTAAAACATAGCAAAGCATTCACATCAGAAAAGCATTATAAATATTTTTCTATATTAGAAATAATCGTACTCTTTGGCATCAGCCCAACCATACGCTCAACCGGCTCACCGTCTTTAAATATAATAACACTCGGCAGTGCACTAACTGCATAGTACTGGGCGGAGGCAATGTTTTCATCCGTATTTATTTTACAAATCTTTGCCTTCCCCTCAAACTCTGCAGCTACTTCCTCTAATAACGGAGAAAGTTTTCTGCACGGACCGCACCAAGGCGCCCAGAAATCTACCACTACCAATCCTGTTTGAACCTCTTCTTTTAAATTCTCGTCTCTTAATTCAATCATTACCTTCTCCTTTTCCTTATATTAGCATATATTTTATTTTTATGCTATCATTCTAGTGAGGATGACAAAGGGTAATAATGGTTAGAAAAAAAATTGTTGAAATAGTTTTAGATACAGAAACCACTGGCTTAGACTACACTCGCGAAAAAATTATAGAGTTCGCGGCAGTTAGGCTTGAAAATGGAAAAATTAAAGATGAGTTTCAAACACTTATAAACCCCAAACAGCATATTAGAAAATCCAGTATTGCTGTTCATGGTATAACACAAGATATGGTTGAAGATGCCCCAACAGAAGAAGAGGTTATGCCTCGTATTCTTGAATTTTTAGGCGACGCCCCAATTGTTGCACATAATGCTATCTTTGACTACTCATTTCTAAATGAAGCTTGTATAAGATGCACAGGTGAAAAACTGCCCAATCAGCATATTGACACCCAGCAAATGTTTAAAGAAGTGTGCCCTGAACTCGAATCACACGGGCTTGAGGCTCTTACAAGCATGTTCCATGTTGAACTGGTTAATCACCATCGCGCTATGGCTGATACTATGGGGCTTGCACTTGCTTATCCAAAGCTTAAAAAACTTTATTTGCAAAAATGCGACTGGCAGGCTAAGCAATTAGACAATGTGGATTATTTATTTGACAGATATCTTAGAATTCAGCAGACTATTCAAACTCTACAAGCTGAAATTCAAGACCTAAAATCAGTATTTAAACTATACTTTGATTTAGGAGGCGAACCACTTAAAGCTTTAACCGGTGAAACTATGGTATATCAGTCAAAACAATCTTTCAGCTATGATTTTGACGATATCAAAGATATTCTCGAAGATATAGGTGCCTTAGAAAAAGCTGTAAAAGTAAACAACGGTTTTATTGACCGCCTATGTAACGGCTTAAGCTTATCGGAAGAACACAGAGCTGTTATTAAAGATGCCAGGCACAATATTACAGAATCAAGAAACATCCAAATAATTAAGCCTAACAGATAGTTAATCTGCTAAACCCAAATTTTTACACGCCTCAAATGCGGCATTTTGTTGTGCTTCTTTTTTTGTTTTACCTTCCCCTCTGCCTATTATCTTACCTTCATACACAACTTCAACCTTAAAGCAAGGTTTATGAGGAGGTCCTGACACATTTACAACATTATACACGGGCAGCATTCTATCTTTTGACTGCGTAAACTCCTGCAGACGCTCTTTAGCATTATATCTGCCCAAATTATCAATTATTAACGGGATTTCCTTTTCTAATACTCTATCTAAAAATACATTGATTTCTTCTAGTTTCCCTGATAAATAAAATGCCCCAAGTAAAGCCTCAAATGCACACGCATTATTTGAAACCCGCTTTCTTCCGCCGCACTTTTCTTCACTCTTTGAAAGTATCAAAAATTTATTAATGCCTAGTTCAAATGACAACTTAGCTAACAATTCATCCGATACTAAAAATGAACGAATTTTAGAAAGTTTTCCTTCACCCATCTCTGGGAATTTATTGTATAAAATAGACGATACAACAAGTTTTAATACCGCATCACCCAAGAACTCCAGGCGTTCATAATTTTTCAAATAAACAGCCCCATCATCATTAGTACATGACGGATGAGTAAGCGCTTCTGTTATTAAATCATTACACTCTATTCGAATCCCAAATATATCAAACAATTCATCATACATTAAAGAAATTCCTGATAAATATAAATAAGTTTACTTTTAAAATCCCGGTAAGAACTACGTATTTAAAATAATAAAACAAAATAGGCGTGGTTAGAATATAACTATCAGCCCTATCAAGAAAACCGCCATGTCCCGGGAGAGTATCACCTGAATCTTTAACTCCTGCATCTCTTTTAAACATCGATTCACACAAGTCCCCGATTTGGGCAAATATTGTAATTACTAGACCGGTAAATAAGGAATGATACCATTCAAACCCAAGCAGCCATCCGATAAAAAGCGAAACCAGTATAGCAGATAATGACCCGCCGACAGCTCCTTCCCATGTTTTATTGGGGCTTATTACAGGTGCCAGCTTATGTTTTCCTAAACGAGTTCCAAAATAGTAACAACCGACATCAGTCACTAACACAACAAAAAATAATAATATTACATACCCTAATCCTGTACAGCCTAAAAAGGATGACAATACCCCTTTCCCGCAATTATAGGCAGGGAGACTGCGCAAAAACAACAAATGCAGCGGAAACCATGCACAATAAACAAAACCAAGTATTGTTGTTGCTGCATTTGCAATATAAGGCTGACTTCCGCGAAACAAAACCCACATAAGTGCAAGTATTGATAAAAGTGAAAATGCCGGCGCTACAAGCGAAAACTTGTTAAAATGTGCAAGAAAAGTAAGTGCGACCGTTGCTGTAGCCATTATTCCAAAACTAGGTAAAAAACCTTTATTTTTTAGAATTTTCACATACTCACGAGATGCCAAAAGAATAAACAGGAATACTAATATCGTAAGCATCCACCCGCCTTTTATAAGAGACAAAAACACAAGCAGCCCTAAAAGCACACCTGTTGTAATTCTTTTTGCTTTCATTATACGGTAAGAACCTCTTTTTCTTTTTCTGCAACCAAGGTATCAATAATGCCAGTATACTTATCTGTTATTTTTTGAATTTTATCCTGATAATCTTTAACCATATCTTCAGATAAATTTTCAGATTTTTCTACTTTTTTAACATCATCAGAGGTATCTCTTCTAATATTTCTTACCGCCACTTTAGCATCTTCTCCGTATTTTTTAACTTCCTTTGCGGTTGCCTTACGCCTTTCTTCAGTTAACGGCGGAAATGGAAGCCTTATACATATACCGTCAGAATTAGGAGTTATACCTAATTCTGCTTTTATCAATGCTTTTTCTATCTCTTTTATAATAGATTTATCATAAGGAGTAATCACTAATGTAGTACCTTCAGCAACATTAACCTGAGACATCTGTCTTAACGGCGTTGGCACTCCATAATAATCAACGGATACTTTATCTAAAATTCCGGGATTTGCACGACCTGTTCTTACTGATGCAAATTCTCTCTTCATTTGGGTAATTGCTTTCTCCATTTTTTCTTCACATAACAACAATAATTCTTCTACTGCTTCAGACATTATTTTCTCCTTAACTTATATATGTGCCTATTTTTTCATTATTCATAATTTTTGCCAATCCGCCTCTTGCGTTAAAATCAAAAACCACAATCGGTATATGGTTTTGTTTACATAGTGCGCACGCGGATGTATCCATGACCTTTAAATCTTGTTTTATGATATCATTATAAGTCATATTATCAATTTTTTTAGCTTCAGGATTAATATTTGGATCATCAGTATAAACGCCATCAACTCCATTTTTTGCCATCAGCATTACATCAGCATTAATTTCTGATGCTCTCAATGCAGAAGCTGTATCCGTTGTAAAGAAAGGATTGCCGGTACCTGCTGCAAATATTACGACTCTGCCTTTTTCAAGGTGCCTTATTGCCTTAAATCTTATATATGGTTCAGCTATTTGATTCATCGAAATTGCCGTCTGAATTCTACAATCTATCTTCATATTCTTAAGGCAGCTCTGAAGAGTAATTGCATTCATTACAGTTGCAAGCATACCTATATAATCTCCTGACGCTCTGTCCATTCCAAATTTTGCACTATTTTTTACACCGCGAAAAATGTTTCCGCCGCCAACGACTACAGCAACCTGAACACCCATGTCCAATATTGATTTAATTTCTTTACAAATATCCTCTACAGGTATTTGGGAAATTCCAAACTCCTGATCACCCAAGAGTGCTTCTCCGCTTATTTTTAAAAGTACTCTTTTATATTTGGAACTCATACAAAACTCCTTTTTTTTATCCTATCTTAAATTTTAACTAATGTAAACAAAACATTAAGTTATATATCAAAAATATTTACATCAAGCTTTTTTGACTCCAGCCAGCCGGAAAGATTTTTAAAATCAGCAGTTTTAAATTTTTTAACTTTTGCATCAATTCTCCCGCTGTCACTGAGTTCTATATAATCAATCCCTGCCTCAAGCGCTAAATAAGTAACTTTTTTATCGTACGATACAGGCAATACCTTTACATTTGATTTCAAGCCTGCAAGCACAGCATGAAATCTCATGCCTATTAGGTATTCCAGTTTTGAAATTTCCTTCATTGTATCCCGCACCCCATACCCATTAATTATTAATGCCTCACGGTTTAAATACTCTTTAAAACGCTCGCACACTTTTAAATCAATTGAAGGCTGCAGAGAAAAAAGAACAATATCTATATCAGGGAAATTCTCATTAACAGCATCTGCCAATTCCATTAAAAAATTATCACTTACACCTTTAAAATCTCTTAGTTGAATCCCAAGCCGGCGTTCTTTTTTACAAGCTGGTATCTCAAGAGTGAAAACAGGATCACAAACTAAGCGTGAAGCAATACCGTATGTTTTTAGCAATCTTTGACTATCGGTATCTCTTACTGTAATTAATTTACATCCTCTTAATACCAGGCGTACAATTAGTTTTGAAACTAATGAACCGAAAGGACCAACCCCTTGGGCAAAAATAATGACTTTCTTTCTGAATAATTGAGCAAGAAAAATAATTCCGGCATAATACACCAAACTCTTAAAACTTGTTACATCCTGCAGCAAGCTGCCCCCCCCTGAAATAAGTACATCTGATTTAACAATTGAATATAAAACTTTAAAGAAATCAAATGAATATACTGTCTTAACATTATAATCTTTTGATGTTTTAACAGGATTAGCACTGAAAACAGTTAAATTGTATTTTTTTGAAAAAAGTTTAACCAGAACACACAATACTGCATCATCACCAAAATTATCAAAGCCGTAGTACCCTGAGCAAACCGCTTTCTTCATTACAAATACTCCGCTATTTCATCCCTGTCAGGCAAAGCTTCTACAGCACCCATTCTTGTTGTTTGCAGCCCAGCGGCAACAGATGCAAACTTTGATGCTTCAAAAGGACTATATCCTGCAATGACAGAATGTAAGAATGCACCATTAAATGCATCTCCTGAAGCAGTTAAATCAAGTACAGGAAGTTTATTAAAAAACTCGCAAAAACGCATTTCTCCATTATAAAAAGTATAATATCCGCCGTCAATTCTTGATTTGATTACAATTGTTTCGACTCCATAGTCACTTAACTTCCTTGCTATATGTTCATATGACAAAGATTCAAATAAATGCGGCACATCGTTCTTCATGCTCATAAATATTATATTTGTATAAGGAATAATCTCATCTAAAAACTCTTTAGATTCATTCGAGAACATAAAACAAGAAGTATAATTCGGATCGTAAGCCGTTATTACATCATTTTCTTTTGCTATCTTAAAGCCTTTTTTTACGGCATTTCTGGCAGATAAAGATAACGACTGAGTTACACCTGTTGTGTAGAGGCACTTAAATGAAGTTATCAAATCTTCTGAGATATCATCATCACTTAATTTAGTAGCCGCAGATTTACGCTTATAATAATAAAATTCGTTTTTACCGCCCGGAGTTCGAGATGCTATATAAACACCATTCAACTCTTGTACAAAATCTATATGCGAAGTGTCAATTCTATCAATCTGTAATTTATCATAAATATATCTGCCAAAACCATCATTTCCAAGTTTAGTTATCAATGCTGTTTCCGTACCGAGCTTTGATGCCACAAGAGCAGATATTACACTATCTCCGCCATAACTCTTATGAAAAACATCTGCATCTTCAAGCCTACTTAATGATGACAGTTCGATTAAGCACTCTCCTATTACTGCCAAGTCTAATTGTTTGTCCAATTTGCATAGTCCTTTATATCGTTTAATGCCGTCTTTACTCTTTCAGTAATTTCTGCCGGCGTAAAATCAGCATACAAATCTCTCCCTACACCGACACACTTTGCACCTGCACGTATATAACCAATAACTTCTTCCAGTTTAATATTTCCAGTCGGCATCAGGCTCAAAAACGGCATTTGTCTCAATAAATCCTCAATGTATGTAATTCCGCCAAGTGCAGTTGTCGGGAATAATTTTGTCAGCAGCACTCTTGCTTTCCACGCAGCATATGCCTCATTTGCAGTTGAAACCCCCGCAATAAACGGAACTCTTTTATTTTTAGAAATTTTAACAAGATTCATTTGAAATATCGGACTCGAAAACATTACAGCGCCGCACTCAATTGCCATTTGCGCCTGCAAAGACGTTATTATACTTCCGGCACATATATATGCCTCTTTTGATAATTCTTGCACTGCCTTGTACAATTCAGGAGTCTCTATATTTACTTCAAGAATCTTAATTCCGCCCTTTATCATAGCTCTGCCTATTTCTATGGCTTCATCCGATTCTGTACACCTTATTATCGGATATAATTTTTCTTTTGTTAATAAATCTATTAATGTTTCACTCATTTTTATCTACCCTTTTTCTTTAATTTATTATATCATAATAATATGCGCGGGATAAAAACATTCTTAACATTTATTACAGCAGGTTTTTTCTTATTCGTTGCCTTTTGGCTTTCTACAACATTTCTGGAACCTAAATTTTACGATTTCATGCTTAAAGCTTTTACTGCTCACAAATATGGTTCTGATGACATTATTATAATTGTTATAGACGATGAATCCATAGCTAAATACCGCTGGCCCTGGAAACGAGAGATGTACTCTAATATCTTTGAGTATTTAAACCAGCATGCCAAACCTAAACTTATTATACACGATGCAATTATAGGTACTCTTGACAAAGAAAATCCAAGCTCCGACAAAAAATACTTTGCCTCCATTAACAAACTAAATAACCTTGTGTCCGGCATGGAATTAACTTTTAAAGACTACAGCAGCCGCCAGGAAGGCAAAAAACAGGATGAAAAATATTACAACAAATTCTCAACGCCAGTTGAAGATAACAGAGAATATTTTGAAGGCTTCCATTTCAAAAGTATTTTACCATTTCCAGATGAGTACTATCGAGTTCTAAAATACGCCGCTCCAGTTACCTGCCCGCAGGATAACGACGGTGTAACACGTGATATATCTCTATTTGTTGCATATAAACAGTACTTATACCCATATTTAGCCTTTAGAGGTTTCCTTCTCGCAAACGAAAATCCAGAATGTACCGTTTCTCAAAATAATATAACCTGTAACAAAATAAACTTTTATGCCCCCAAATACAGACGCTTTTTTAACGGGCAGCACAGAACTCCCATCAAATACTACAAGCTCTACTCAAACAATTATTCACATAAAACTATCTCCGCTGTAAAAATTCTTGACGACTATGACCGTTTAAAAGCAGGAAAACCGACTGAATTAGAGCCTGAAATTTTTAACAACAAATATATTATACTCGGCGCAAATGTTAAAGCCTCTTCTACAGGGCTTTCTGATATTCTCCACTCCTCCGTATCGCCTAGACACCCGGGAACTGACATACTTGCAACAGTTTTAGACAATTCTATCCACAAAGATTTCCTTAAAGCTCTTAACCTTTGGCAAAATGCCCTATTATCCATATTTGCCGCAATTTTTGTCTACTTATTAATACGAACAAAAACTATATTTATATCTCTTTCAATAATAACAATATCCCTTACGTTATTCTTCATCACTGCATGTTTTTGTTTTTATAACGGTTTATCAATACATGTAATAACACCTGTTATATTTTCCATTATAACTATGATTTTCGGATATCTTCACAGATTTCTTCTTGAAGGTCAAAACAAAGAAAAAATAAAAAAAGCAATGGGAAAATACATTTCCAATGACATAATGGAAAATGTTGTTAAAAATATTGATGAATTAAAACTCGGCGGAAAAAAATCGATTGTAACAGTTTTGTTTGCAGATATTCGAGGATTCACCTCAATGAGTGAAAAAATGTCCGCCGAAGAAGTCTCCAATATACTAAACGAATATTTTACAGAAATGGAACCCATAATCTCAGAACATAACGGCGTAATTAATAAATTCATAGGCGATGCAGTTATGGCAATTTTTGGAGAACCTATACACGACAAAAATCACGCTTTAAATGCAGTAAAATGTGCTAATGATATGTTAAAAAAAGTACGCAAACTCCAGCATAAATGGCTGGAAGAGGGTAAACCCAAAATAGAAATAGGTATAGGGATTAATACTGGAGAGGTTTTTGCAGGGAATATCGGTTCAGAAAAAAGAATGGAATACACTGTAATCGGCGATACAGTAAACCTTGCAAGCCGTATTGAAAGTTATAATAAAGTATATAAGACCAACTTTTTAATAGGTCCAACAACTTATGAAGCGGTTAAAAATAATGTTAATGTAATAAAAATTTCCGATGTCCAAATAAGAGGCAAACATCAAAAACTGGATATTTATGAAGTGCTGGGAGTAATTGAAGAAAAAGGTGTATAATTTTGACCTGATAAAAAAAGCCATAGAGGTTGAAACAACTTACAAATATATTGATGTAAGAGGACGAAAAAAAACTTTTTCTCAATTTATTCTGCAAGAATTAAAAACATTAATTAAGAAATCCGGGAAAAATCCTAAATGGATGGTTTTATATGAACATTTTAACAACTACTCTACAGATAATTATCTCGACAGAAAACGATGTATTGAACGGCTTATAAAAGCAATCCGAGCTGAACTTAAACCGCCGGAGGAACAATCAGCATCGGATAAGCTTAAGCCTCCTTCTCAAACTGAGGTTATGTATATTAAGGGGGTAGGTCCTAAAATTGCATATCATTTTAATAAACTTGGAATTTATACTGCAAACGACTTACTTTACTACTTTCCAAGCAAACATATAGACTATTCTTCAAGAACAAAAATCAAATCACTAAAAGAAGGCATGAGTACAACAGTTTTTGGGTATATAAAATCCGTTTCAGCATATACCTCAAAAAACGGACTCGGTATTGTCAAACTAATTGTATCAGATTCAACCGGCAAACTCCCAATAACTTTTTTTTACGGAAAAGCCAATAAATTTATGCTTGAAAGAACAAAGGCTCAATTTCCTAAAAACGCTAATATTATGCTTTCAGGTATTGTTAAAAGAAATGGATTTGACAAACAGCTGACTCTCGATAAACCTACATACTCAATTATGACTGCAGAAATTTTTGAAAACTCCAATCTCAATCTTGGTCGTATAGTACCTGTTTATCCCCTCTGCGAAAACCTTAATCCTAAAACACTAAGACGCGCTATATACAATGCAATTTCTATGTACAAAAAAGAAATAAAAGACGTAATTCCTGATTACCTGATTGAAAAATATGACTTTTTGCATAAAGCAGATGCGGTCGAACAAATTCACTTTCCAAAAGATATGGAAACCTTAGAGAGAGCTAGAAATTCTTTAATTTTTGAAGAATTTTTTATCATACAATTAAAACTCGCACTTGCAAGACAAAAAACAGAAACTCAATTAAGCGCATATCCTCTAAGCATAAAATCGGATGGACTCGTAATGACATTTATAAAGAGCCTGCCTTTTGAACTTACTAAAGCGCAAAAAAGAGCTATTAATGAAATACTAAACGATATGAACTCTAACAAGCCAATGCAGCGACTGCTTCAAGGGGATGTAGGGAGCGGTAAAACAGTAGTTGCCTGTGTAATGCTGCTTGCCGCAATTGAAAACGGCTATCAAGCAGCACTAATGGCGCCTACTGAAATCCTTGCACAGCAGCACTACAACAACCTGATTAAATGGCTTACCCCGCTTGGAATAAGTGTCGGATTATTTCTTGGCTCATCTGGGGCAAAAATGAGACGAGAAGAAGAACAAAATATTCTTAACGGTCAAACTAAAGTTGCCGTCGGCACTCATGCACTTATCCAGGATAATATAAAATTCAATAACCTTGGCGCCGTTGTAATTGATGAACAGCACAGATTTGGCGTCAAGCAGCGTTTATCACTCAGAAAAAAGAGTAAGCTGCCGCAAATACTTACAATGACTGCGACTCCTATCCCCAGAACTCTTGCCATTACATTAAATGGTGATTTAGATTTAACAATTATTGATGAACTGCCTAAAGGGAGAAAACCTATCATAACAAAACTTATAAACTCAAAACAGCAGATTATTAAATTAATCCGTGATGAAATAACCAAAGGACATCAAGCATACATTGTCTATCCTTTAATTGAGGAAAGTGAAACTTTATCTGCTAAAGCCGCAACTATTGAAGCTGAGAGATGGCAAAATGAAGTATTTCCTGATTTAAAAATAGGACTTCTCCATGGAAAACTTAAAAATTCTGAAAAAGATGATGTAATGGAAAAATTTAAAAACAAAGAATACGATATACTTGTATCTACAACCGTTGTAGAAGTGGGCGTTGATGTTCCAAATGCTACGGTGATAGTAATTGAAAATGCTGAAAGGTTTGGACTGTCACAACTTCATCAGCTGCGAGGTCGTGTAGGGCGTTCTGATATTCAATCCTACTGTGTCCTTTCCTCAAATACGAAAACCCAGCAGACAAAAGAACGTTTGAATATAATGACAGAAACCAACGACGGATTTATCATAGCAGAAAAAGATTTACAATTACGCGGACCGGGAGAATTTCTGGGTGTTAGACAAAGCGGACTGCCTGATTTAATAATATCAGACCTGGTACGAGATGCTCAAATTCTGGAAACAGCAAGGGCTGAAGCCCTAAATTTTGTAAATACTAAAAACATTAATGATTATCCGGCTCTGCTTAACACAGAACAATTAAAATTAAACAGTGATATTCTCGGCTGCTAATGTTAAAAAATTTTATTTTTTAATTAGAAGAAATTCATAAATTGCATGAGCTTAAACGCAGTATACTAATACACTTTAGTGTTTTAAATTAAACCTTAGCAGAATATATCTTGTTTTTAAACCATTTTATACTTGTGTATCCAGCCGCACAAAAATAATAAAGAAAGTAAATTTTCCAATTGTAAAAGAATTGTATAAGTCCAGCTGCTATTAACTTGTATTACATTTTGCAAAACTATGCTTTGAAAAAATTATTAGCAATAAAGATATGTTTAATTTATAATATAAGTAAGAAAGACTTGGCAGTGAGATGAAATATTCAAAGTATTCAGTAGTCATTATAGGCAGCGGTATAGCAGGTATGTACGCAGCATTAAAACTGGTGGAACATACATATCTGCCTGACGGTGTTCTTTTAATTTCAAAGCACAAACTGGGTGACGGCAATTCCAAGTACGCCCAAGGCGGCATTGTCGGTGTTATGAGAGAGAATCCTTCGGATTCGTGTGTTTCACATATCAATGATACACTAAAAGCCGGAGCCGGACTTAGCGATATAAACGCTGTAAAATTTATTTCTGAAAGTTCAGACGAAGTAATTCACGATTTAATGGGTTATGGTATTGAGTTTGACAAAAACGACAAAGGGGCGCTGAGTTTTACTCTTGAAGCCGCTCATAGTATCAGACGTATTCTTCATTCCGGTGGAGATGCTACAGGAAGAAGAATTGATGAGGGGCTTTGCAAATGTGTTTTAGAAAGTGATGATATTACCGTTTATGAAGATACGTTGGCTGTAGAACTGCTTATCAGCAAGGAAGGAGAATGCCGAGGCGTTATTGTATATAACTCAATATCAGATGAATACGAAGTCATTTATTCAGCACATACTATTCTTGCAACAGGGGGCATTGGACAGCTTTACAAATATACAACAAACCCTGCAGGGGCGACAGGTGATGGAATAGTCCTCGCGTACAATGCAGGGGCTGAACTTAGAGATCTTGAATTTATACAATTTCATCCTACATCACTTGCAGTGGAAGGCGGAGAGAACCGTTTTTTGATATCAGAAGCTGTAAGAGGAGAAGGGGCAAAACTTATTGACAAATCTGGACACGAGTTTATGGCAAAATACCACGACAAACGTGAACTTGCCCCAAGGGATATTGTCACCCGCGCCATAAATTCAGAAATGCACTTAAACCACCTGGACAAAGTTTACCTGCAAACCTCATGTATTGACCGTTCAACAATACTTAACAGATTTCCAACAATAGCAGGAGTATGTAGAAAAAACGGAATTGATATAACAAAAACACCAATCCCAGTATCACCGGCAGCTCACTATTTTATGGGCGGAGTAAAAACAGATTTAAACGGCTGTTCGTCAGTAAAAGGGCTTTACGCTATCGGAGAGGTTTCATCAACAGGCTTACATGGGGCAAACCGGCTTGCAAGCAACTCTCTGCTTGAGTGCGTTGTATGCGCCTGGTCACTTGCCGACTACCTCTCATTTGCCAACCTTGTTGCGCCCAAAATGATTGATGAAACAATTAAATATACAATCGAACAATACGAACAAAATATAGACGACTCAATATATGATACAGCCTGTTTAAAGCAAGAACTTCAGCAGTTAATGTGGGAGAATGTCGGAATAATCAGAGATGAAAAAGGTTTAAGCAATGCTTTAAAACAAATAAAATATTTAAAATCCATATTCAGGCAAACAAAACGCTGTCTAAATATGGAAGAGTATGAATACCGAAATATGCTTGCAACCGCAGAATTAATTACCGAAGCAGCTCTTAACAGAAAAGAATCCCGCGGTGCACACTATAGAAGCGACTACCCGCAGACTGAAGATATCGGAGAACATAGCTTAACTAAAAAAGGAGAATCAAAAATTGCTTACCAAATTCTACATTGAGGCTCATGTAAAAAATGCACTGCAAGAAGATATGACTTTTGGTGATATAACGACAGATTATCTTACAAATGAAGATGATGTTATGCACTGTGAACTTAACACTAGAACAGATGGGATTTTTTGCGGCAGAGAAGTTTTTGAAACTGTTTTTAAAGTTTTATCAGATAAAATAAGTATAAATTTTTACGTAAAAGACGGCGACGAAATAAAAAAAGGGCAAAAACTTGCAGACATTAAAGGACCTGCAAAATATATTTTGACAGGTGAAAGAACAGCCCTAAATTATATTCAACGAATGAGCGGAATAGCAACAGAAACAAATAAATACCAGACAGCAATCGGCAATGCTAAGGCAAAAATAGCAGACACACGAAAAAATACACCCGGTTTTCGTGCTTTTGAAAAGTACTCCGTAAAAGCCGGCGGCGGATGTTTACACAGGTTTAACCTTTCTGATTGTGCAATGATTAAAGATAACCATATAAAATATGCCGGATCATTAGCAAATGCAGTAAAAAAATTAAAAGAAAATATTTCACACGCGCATAAAATTGAAGTTGAATGTGATACTTTAGCTCAAGTTAAGGAATGCCTCAACTGCGGGGCTGATATAATTATGCTGGATAATATGACCTTAGACGAAATGAAAGAAGCAGTAAAACTTATAGACGGAAAAGCAATCGTAGAAGCCAGCGGGAATGTAAACCTATCTACAGTTAAAGATATTGCACAAACAGGAGTAGATATTATATCATCAAGTGCAATTGTTGCCAAAGCACCTACTTTAGATTTGGGGCTTGATGCATTATAAATAAATGTACACTATTATTAAAATGTGCTATACTCTAAATAGTGGTGGTGTATCTGCTAAATTTTCTGTAAAATTTTATTAGAATAGCTTATTGGAGAATAATAATATGGCAAATGAAGAGAATGCTAAAGATTTTGCAAAAAATAATAACAAACCTCAAACAGGAGGTTCTTTAATGCTAAATATTGTATCAATGCTAATTATTGGAGCATTGATAGTTATTGCAAATTATTTTTTATTTAGTTCATTTGCCGATAAAATAATTTCTAAAGTCAATACAGAACCTATAGAAGCTGAAGAAGAAGTAAGCGAAGAAATAGAGAGAGGGATTATCGTTGACTTAGGCGACTTTATTCTTAACCTTGCAGATGACAGTGCAAGAAAGTATTTAAAAGTAAATGTAGCCGTAGAGGTTTCAAAGAAAGAATCAGACACACCCCCTGCTGAAGAAAAACCAAGCGGCGGACACGGCGGGCACGGCTCAGCTCCTGCCCCAGTAGATCCTATGGAAGCAATTCAAAAAGAAATGAACCAGTTTAAGCCTGCAATACGTGATGCAGTAATAACAAACTTAACAAGCAAAACTTCAACCGAACTATCTACTACTGCTGGTAAAGAATTAGCAAAAGAACAAATTGCTGATGAAATCAATTCCATATTTGCAGGTGAAAGAGAAGTTTTAAGAGTATCCTTCGGACAGTTTATAATCCAATAACAACGGACAGAGAATGGCTAAACACATTGACGGAGATATAGAAAATAATAATAATAATAATAATAATAATGAAGTTATAGATACCGGCGACTTAGAAGCAATGGCGCAGGATTCGGCTTTTCGAAGCTATAAACTTTATAACTTCCGCCGCCCCGATAAATTCTCTAAAGATAACTTAAAAGCACTCAGGGACATCCACAGAGAATTTTCCAAACAAATATCTCTTATTCTTACCGGATATCTTCGTATGAAAATAGATATTGAAACTGTATCCGTTGACCAGCTTACCTATGAAGAATTTGTACGTTCAATGCCATCGCCTATTACTGTAGGCATATTTGAGTTTGAACCGCTGCCCGGGCAAATATTACTTGGCATCAGCTTTGAAGTAATGTTTTCTATAGTAGACAGAATGCTGGGCGGTAATGGAACTTTTGAAGGGAAGAATAAAGAATTAACTGATGTTGAAAAAGCACTTGCCAAAAAGATAGTAAATGTTATTATTAACACTTTAAAAGATGCCTGGAACACTATTATTCCTGTAAATTGTAAGTTCATAAGCCTTGACGACGGTTACCAATCCGTGCAGGTTGCAACATCCGGCGAAATTGTTGCGCTGTTGACATTTGAAGTTCAAATTGGCGGCAAACATTACGGATTATTCAGTTTGTGTCTCGCATATTCCGTACTGGAATCAGTTCTTGGTCATTTATCCGCTCAGCACATCTTCCAGGTCAAAGGTCTTGTTGCAACAAACGATGAACGCCAAAAAATGATTACAAAACTGAATACTTCACCTGTAGATGTAAGAGTACAGTTTGGTAGCTGTGATATTACAATGGAGGATTTCCTTCAATTAAATGAGGGGGATATTATTAAGCTTGATAACAAGGTTAATGATGATTTAATAGTTATGGTCAACGGTAAAAAGAAATTTTTTGCCCGTCCGGGCACAATAAAAAATAACATTTGTGTTAAAATAACTGATGTTTATGATGAAATGCAAGAACTACTAAGGAAATACGTATAAAGGAGTTTGTATGCCAAATACAGATGATGAAAATTCAATAAATGATAATATATCAGAAGATGCAGGTACAGAGCCGCAAGAGTCAAATTCCGGCAGTGAAGATTTTCAAGATATGACAGACAGCAGAAGTTCCAGCGAATTTACTAATGCTGGAAAATCGGAAAATGTGCATACTGCCGATTACAGCCATAATGAAGAACATACCATTGACAGCACAGTAACCGCACAGCCGGTTAAATTCGCGTCTTTTGAAGATTTAGATTCTGCACACGGACTAGCAAATCAAAACCTGGGTATTTTACTTGATGTAAAACTTCAATTAACAGTAGAACTAGGAAAAACAGAACTGCCCATAAAGAAAGTACTTGAATTAACAAAAGGCTCTGTTGTTACGCTGGATAAAGTCGCAGGAGAGCCGGTAGAATTGTATGCAAACGGGAAATTAATCGCGCACGGTGAAGTTGTCGTTATCGAAGATAACTTCGGTTTAAGAATAACTCATATAACCCAGCCGATAAAACGGATAGACACATTTACACATCTGCCGCACGAAGCACTTCAACAATAACAGAAAGAGGTAATATTTGACAACAAAAATAGCAGTTACAGGCAAAAGCGGCAGTGGTAAAACAACAATAACAAAAGGTTTTTTAAAGGTATTACAGGAGTATTTTCCTGAAAAATCAATACTTCTTTTTGATAATGACCTTACAAATGAACTTGGGCACACGTTTGGACTCGATATAAGAAACACTATTTACGGTATCAGAAGCGGCAAACACGAATACAACACCGGGATTCCTCAGCATATGACAAAACAAGAATATGTTGAATGGGCAATGGAAGATATTATCGTAAGTTTATCTCCTAATGTTGATATTATTGTGTCGTGGTTTGTAGGGTCTAAAGATTGCAGATGTCCAATTACAGGACAAATTAACGATGCTTGCCTCAAGTTATTTGAGAGATATGACTTTGTTATTTTCGACTGTGAGTTTGATTTAAAATATTTAAACCAGCTTGTCGATACAGATATTGATTTAGCAATAATTGTTGCAAACCCTGAGCTTGATTCTCTTAATTTGGTAAAAAGAATCGAAGAATTTAGTGCAAAATACGCTGCCGGAGGTCAGCTGGGAGTTGTGCTTAATAAAGTCGCAAACGCTAATATGCCTTCTGTATATAAAATGGCAAAAGAATTTGATATTGATATTTTAGGTGTTATTCCATTTGATGAAAAAATTTCAGAACACCCGATGGAAAAAGATTCCGAAAAAGTCGTTGATGCAATAAAACAGTTTTATTTCCGGCTTAATCTGCCGCAGGAGGGTGCGTGATTCTTGACGGAAAAACTGTATCAGCAAAAATTATTGAAGAGCTGAAAGAAGAATTATCTCATAGGGCTAAAAAACCGTACTTGGCCGTGATTCTTATCGGCGATGATGCTGCAAGCCGGGTTTATGTAAGAAATAAGAAGAAAAAAGCAGAATATATAGGGATTAAAGCAGAAGTAATAGAATACCCTTCTAATATAGAAGAAGAAATTGTACTTAACAAAATAGATGAGTTAAATAACAGCCCGGAAGTAACGGCAATTTTAGTACAAATGCCGCTCCCTGAGCATATTTCAAAAGAAAAAATAATTTGCAGGATTTCACCGCAAAAAGATGTTGACTGCTTTACACCGGAAAATACAGGACGGCTTTCAATAGGAATAAAACCTTATTTTTATCCTGCAACGCCTCAAGGGATTTTAATGCTGCTGGATGCATATAACATACCTGTTGAAGGTAAGCACGCCGTCGTTATCGGACGCTCAAATATAGTTGGAAAACCCATGGCACAAATGCTTTTGCAGCGTAATGCAACAGTCACAATCTGCCACTCAAAAACCAAAGATTTAGATAAAATAATAAAAACCGCAGATATTGTAGTTTCTGCGGTTGGAAAAAAAATTGTAAGATGTAAGATGGTTAATAAAAAATCTGTTATAATTGACGTTGGAATATATAGAGATTCTAACGGCAATTTGACTGGAGATGTTGATTTTAAGGAAGTGGAACCCTTGGCGGAGTATATAACTCCTGTTCCTGGCGGAGTCGGTCCAATGACCATTGCCTCGCTTATGTATAATGTAGTTAAATCTTAACCTCCAAGTAAGCCTGTATCTTGAGCACTTGTAGAAACGCCCTCTTTGTAGCCTTCAATCATTGCGCTTAGCTCTTCTACCATAGCGTCGTAGGTACTTACTGCCATATCATATTCTGTATCGAGATCCGAGTATTCTTCTAATGCATCCGGCTTATATGTTGGAACTTTAGCAATAGCGTATGCAGAGAACCTTGCTTCGCTGCGGCAGCCTGCTGTTACAGTTACACCCTTGGCAGTCACCTTATCATCACCTTCGCCATAATAACCTGTATCATAAGCCGAATCATAATAAGAAATCCATTTTTCTTCGGCTGATTGTTGAGCAGCTAATTTAGATGCGTTTGCTTCTTGTTTTGAAGCCCACAATGTTTGCTGCAAAACTGCAAAGTTATAATCTGCTTGAGCACCTAATAAGTTTGATAATAATGCTGCTGTGTTAGCCATTTTTTTAATCCTCTTAGTTCATCTTACATATATATAAAGTATTTACAAAATATCTAATTTCACAAAACAGTTTAATTGTTACAAAACTTAATATTTATTTTAAAATTAAACAAATATGTAAAAAGGAGATTGAATTAATATTTGAATGTTTTAAGTTTATAGATTATAATAAACTTATGATTGCAATATTAAAGAAATTATTAGCGTTAGCTATATTTATTATGATCTTTGGCAGTTTACAAGTACACGCAGCCAAAAAGCCGGTAGAAGTAGAG
Source organism: Candidatus Gastranaerophilales bacterium (assembly GCA_944326905.1). GTDB lineage: Bacteria > Cyanobacteriota > Vampirovibrionia > Gastranaerophilales > Gastranaerophilaceae > CALUTH01. Next base: position 66,342 of record CALVFU010000005.1, on the reverse strand, counting down.
TGTGAAGTAAAAGACGGGAGCCTTATTGTTGCAGATGTTTATTACCCTAATGAAAAAAAACAAAAGTATGCAACAATTGTACTATTACACTCTCTTGGATATAGTTCACAAAGATGGAGTGATTTTGCAAACTCAATAGCAGACGCAGGGTATTTAGTAGTTGCAATAGACCTAAGAGGACACGGCAGAAGTGTTTATAATTCAAAACTGGTACGGCAGTCTTGGGCAAACTTCAAACGCTCAGTATTTAAAAAATACCCTGATGATATATTGGAAGTATTAAGAGTTGTAAAAGAAGAGCATCCAAGAGCATCTTTTGAGGACTGGGGGATTGTCGGCGCTGATATTGGAGCAAATACAGCCGTTCTTGTCGCTGAAAAAGCTAAATTTAAACCCAAAACACTAGTTTTAATTTCTCCGCACGAATCACATAAAGGCTTATTTATTCCAATTGCAATTGTTAATATCGGGAAAATTCCTATTCTTACGATTTCCAGCGAGAATGACAAAACTTGTCTTAAATCACAAAATAATCTAAAAAAATATGCACAATCAGATTTTGTAATTACTAATTTTAAGACTAATATTACAGGTATGCTTATGCTGGGGGCTAATCCTACAATTCCGGCACTTATTATAAATTGGCTGGAAGGACACGTTGCTCAATATAAGTAGGGCTTTAAAATTTCAAAAATAATGATATAATAAATATATAAGAAGCAAGGAAGGTGTATTTATGAGTTCAGGAATATCACAAGCATCAATGAATTTGCAGTTTATAAAAGAAGCAACCTCGATGGGAAACTCCATATCAAATAGCGCTGCAACACCATCACAGCCAACACAAGCTGAGGAAGCAGTTTACGCTACAGAAGGCGATGCTAATTACGATGAAGCCATGGACGCCGACAGCGATGGAACAATTACATATGAAGAATATCTGGACTATGTTCAACAAAATCTTTCAAGTGCTGCTTCTGCAAGTATTGCACCGGCATCAACGAGCGTAAAAGCACAAACTGACGACGCGGGCACTGTTCAGCCAATCAACGCAGGAAAAGCTCTTTCTGCATACTCTAATGCTGCTGCAGGTGCCGCAAGCTTAAATAGTGCAGTCATTTCTGCTGAGTCCTAATTTATAAGTCTTATACAACAGAGCGGGCGGATTAATCCGCCCGCTCTGTTTATTATCCTAATATTAACGATCTAATATTATTCAAGTCCTTTAGCATCAAATCTCTTGGCTCACCAGGTTCAAGCGAATGCTTTCTAAGGAGAAACGACGGGTGGAAAATAGGTATTCCTTTATATTTTTTACCTTTTACCTCTATATCCATAATCTGACCGCGGATTTTTGAAATCGGAGTTTTATTATCTGAAAAAGATTTTAATGCAGTCGCTCCGCAAAAAATAATTACTTTTGGATTAATTGTATCTATCTGCTCCAGCAGATAATTTTCACACTGTTTTTTTTCCTCCTTTTCAGGAACTCTGTTTTTAGGCGGGCGGCATTTTACAGTGTTAATTATATACAGGTCTTTTTCTCGTGAAATACCAGCTTTTTCAAGAAATTCATTTAACAGTTTACCTGCTCGCCCAACAAAGGGAGTTCCTGTTAAATCCTCATTTTCACCAGGCGCTTCACCAATTAGAACCGCCTTTGCTGTTTCAGGATTACCATCTGAAAATACCACGTTTGTTCTTGTTTTACCTAACTCGCATTTATGACAGTTTAAGCATTCTTTTTTTATTTCTTCAAGCCTTATTTGTTTTGTCTTTTCCATAAATTCCTACCCCATATCTTATACAATATCTTTTTAATTCTTTCATTATAACGTTTGAGAGCATAAAGACCGCAATCAAATTCGGCACCGCTAAAAATAGTGTAACAGCATCTGACAAATTAATTATGCTTTTAAAATTCATTGCAGAACCTGCTATAATAAACAGACAGTAAATTATCTGAAATACTGATGTTTTCCATCTCTCATTACCAAACAAGAAATTCCACGCCTTAAGTCCGTAGTATGAGCCGCAAAGCATCGTTGATAAAACAAAGCAGCTTGCCATTATGGTTAATAGTGCAGGGAAGAAAGGAAACGCCGTTCCAAATGCCTTTGAAGTTAATTCTATACCGGCAATTCCAGTAACATTCAGATACTCTTTTGATACAACTATTACAAATGCAGTAGCAACACCAACAATAACAGTATCAACAAACGGCTGCAGCATAGAAATAAATGCCTGTTTAACCGGCTTTGATGTATTTACAGCAGAAAAAGCTATAGAGGCCGTACCAAGCCCTGACTCATTTGCAAACATCGCACGCCTAAATCCCCACAACGCACAAGCAAACACGCCTCCTTCTATAGCTCGCGGCTTAAATGCTTCCGTTATAATAAGTACTATTGTATCCCAGAGGTGATGAAGATTCATAATAACCACTATCACTGCACTTATGACATATAATGAACACATCAATGGCGTTACTCTGGAGGTAAATTTGCCTATAGCTTTTATCCCGCCGATTATTGTAAGCCAGGTAATTACTGCTACAATAGTTCCTAATATCCATCCGTTATTTGCAAAAAAGCTATTCCGCCCCCCAGTAACTTCCGTGATTTGAGCAGTCATAGCATTTATCTGAAAAAGATTCCACCCGCCAATCATTGCAAACACACAGCAAACGGCATAGATTTTGGCAAGATGCGGGGCAATTGGCGCAAGAAATGTTTTTTTTAAGCCTCGGGTTATATAATACATAGGACCGCCTGAGACAGTATTATCTGGATTTAATTGCCTAAATTTAACACCTAAAAGTACTTCAGAAAACTTAAGAGCCATAGATAAAATACCAGCAATAACCATCCAGAAAATCACTCCGGGTCCGCCGATTGATACAGCGGCAGCTGAGCCAGCAACATTACCTATTCCAGCAGAAGCGGATATTGTAGCAGACAAAGCCTGAAATGATGATAACTCGCCGCGTTTTTTACCTTCATAGCCGTCGTTATGTTTGTAATTATTTGTTATTAATTCTATTGAATGTTTTATCCCCCAAAAACCTATAAATCTTGTTCTAAAAGTAAAATAAACTGCTGCAAAAATGAGAAGAGCAACAAGAAGTTCTATTTTAACTCCTTTAATTGTTACCGAGTAAAATATTATCCCTGAAATTTTATCAGCAATAGGGGATAAAATACTATCTATCGCGGCATCTAAATTCATATAGGAATTATACTATAAACATAGCAGCGCAGCTTTAAAAGATTTATCTCAGTAACATTTCTTAATGATATAAGCAATTTTTTTTAAGTTTAAAACTTTATATTACTACAACACATTTTACGGGGATTTTATGGGAATTAATATTTCTGCAATAAAAAGCGGATTAAAAACACTTGCAAAAGAGTATAAATTAATAGACAGCAAGCAAATTGCTTCATTGTTTGACGACGCAGCAACTTCTGTAAATAAGAATCGAGTAATGCTAGCCGGCAATGATTACAATTTAATTAAAGAAATAGTACCAATCAGAATAAACGAATTTGATGCGCCCAAAAAACTTTCAAAAGTTGTTACAGAAACAAGACAAATAAAAGATAAAACAGGTAAAGTTATAAGAACAGAATATTTGACACCTTCTGCTATTGACGGGCTGCATAACTGGCATGCTGTTTATCCTGACGGGGCAATAAAGCCGCTTATTGAAATAAAAAAGGGCAAAACCGGGATTTTATCAATAAACAAAGAGATGGATAGCTTAGATGGCACAATTACAAAGTCACGCTATAAAAAATTGCCGAATGGAAGCTGGGCAATGCGCGTTGACATTACAAAAGGCGGTAAAGATTTAGCACAACGCCGTATAAAACATCGCTTTATCTCAGAGAACGAAGCTGAATCAATAATTAATGGAGAAAAATACCGGGTTTTATATTCGCCAGACAGAATAAAAGTTCTAAATTCAAAGGGGGAAGAAGATTTTGTCATAGACTTAAAAGCTTTGATTGATGACAATAATACTCCTGAAAACGCTTTGAAGCTTAAAGCTATGCTTAAAGAATGTTCAGCAGATGAACTAAAAATTATAAGTCAAAAACTCAAAAAACTTAACTATACCGAATTCACACTAAGCGGCAATGCTAATACTTTTCAGGGAACAATTCGGTCCTGCGATAATGTTTTTATTTTTAGACATGAACTAGGACATATTGATGATTTTTCTGCTGAAACAGGCAAAGCTGCCTATTCCGCCGCAGAGTATTTTAAGAAAGTCTATAATGAAGAGCTTGCTGCAGTAGCAAAAGAGCTGGAAAGCTTACAAAAGGAACATATAACTTACTTTATTAATAACACAAATCAAGGTTTTGCAAATATGAGCATGAGAGAAACCGTTGCAGAACTTTTTGCGGTAAATCACTCCTCAAATTTTGCAGGAGATTTAGCAATAAGAACAGAGTATCTTGAACGATATTTCCCAAAAACAAGAAGTTTTCTTCTTAATGCATAAATTAACACAATTGACCTTCTTTTAGCCGGCAGGTATAATATAGTGAGGAGGAGTATAATAATGAATCGCCGCTGGTATGATGAGCATGAAGAAACACAAGAAACGCTTGAACTGCTTAAAAGATTAGATAATCGGACAATCAGGTCACTGTCAAAAGACCTGGCAGTAATTATCAAGCAAATAAAAGAACTCCGCGAAGAAGCTAAAAAGACTGATGAAGAAGATGAAGAAATAAGTCTTGGTCTCCAGCGCGTCCTAGGGCTATATCAGAGTGAAAATGCAAGACGATGGTACGACAAAAAGCCGGAAGTTAATTTTGCAATGCGATCAATGTCTACTCTCCCTAAAGAAGACTTTTATAATATTATGGAAGGTCTGCACGTAACACTTTCTTCCAGATAAGGATAATATGGCAATTTTTTCAGATAATATAGAATCAGATAAGCCGAAAAAAAATAAAAATCCGATAACACAATCAGCCTCCATTGAGTACGATAAAACATTTGAAAACTCAATCCGCCCAAAAAATTTTGATGAATATATCGGTCAAAGCACCCTGCTTGAAACTCTAAAAATAAGCATCGAAGCAGCAAAAAAACGTAACACCCCGCTTGATCACATGCTTTTTTACGGACCTCCAGGTCTAGGCAAAACAACTCTCGCCGGCGTCATTGCCGAACAAATGAACGCACCTATCAAAATTACCTCGGCTCCAGCTCTTGAACGACCTCGTGACATCATTGGAATTCTAATGTCATTAAAAGAGGGAGAAATATTATTCATCGACGAAATCCACCGTATGAATAAAGTCTCTGAAGAAATACTTTATCCTGCAATGGAAGACTTTTCGCTTGATATGACTACTGGGAAAAGCCAAACCGTTAAGACAATGAGAATCCCCCTCCCAAAATTTACACTAATAGGGGCAACAACTAAAGCCGGAGAACTTTCAAGCCCCTTAAGAGATAGGTTTGGGATTCTAAAAAGGCTTGAATTTTATACAATTGAAGAATTATCCAAAGTAGTTAAGCGTACCGCCGGGATACTAAATATTGAAATAACAGATGAAGGAGCAAAAGCTATTGCGAAACGTTCAAGGGGAACTCCGCGTATAGCTAACCGTCTTGTAAAACGTGTAAGCGACTTTGCAATCGTTAAATATGACGGAATAATTAACGAAACAGTAGCAGAATCTTCCCTTGATATTCTTAAAATTGACGAATTTGGACTTGATACCACAGACAGAGCCCTATTAAAACTTATTATTGAAAAATATGACGGAGGACCTGTCGGTATAGAAACGCTTGCAGCCGCCCTGAGTGAAGATGTAAGAACTTTAGAAGATGTATGTGAGCCATATCTGCTTCAAGCAGGACTTTTACAACGGACTCCACGCGGAAGAAAAGTTTCGCCCGAGGGTTACAGGCATCTCGGTGTAAAACATGCTGCAATTCAAGGCAGTTTATTTGATTAAAAGAGGCAGTATGAAGAAAATATTTATTATAATTAGTTTGTTTTTAATATTTATATGCGGAAATTCTATTAACGCAGAAGAAGTATTTACTCTTGGCAAAGCTCACAATATCCAGTATGAAGATATTTCTCTTGGGGCAGACAACCCGCAAGTTAAACAAATTATTGATGTAGAGATTTTAAATGGAAAAGATAAAGGGAATACTTATAAACTTGAAAACATCATAGGTTCAAATCCATATTATGATATACATGTCCATCTCAAAGATAAACTTTTGCTGCATACAGAGCCGTCTGAAAACGGAACCGAGTACTTTATTGCTGATCTCTACAGAATGAACGTATTATTCTTTCTTGCTGGATTATTCTGTATACTCGTTTTAATAATAGGCGGTAAAAAAGGTTTATTCAGCCTCATATCAATAGGCACTACAGTATTATTAATATTTTCTGTACTATGCCCAATGATACTTGCCGGCGCCCCTCCGCTTGCAGGTACAATTCTTGTCTGTCTTCTATCTACCGCAGTTACAATGTATCTGGTCGGAGGAATTAACAGTAAAAGTACGTCCGCTGCAGCAGGAACAATAATATCATTAATAATAGCAGGCGTTGCCTCTCTTCTTACAATAAAGTTTGCAAAACTTACCGGATTTAGCGATGAAACAACTCTATACCTCTATTCTTCACACCCGGAGCTTAATTTCACCTCAATAACCGCTTCTGTAATAATTATCGCCGCACTAGGAGCATGTATGGATATTGCAATGTCAATTGCAAGTACTGTAAACGAAATTTATCAAACAAATAAAACTCTTACCGTTAAAGATTTATTTAAAGCAGGCATGAATGTCGGACGAGATATAATAGGCACGATGGCAAATACTTTAATCCTGGTTTATATGGGCGGTTCCCTAACACTACTGCTGCTTGCAGGAGGAATCGATGCATACAAATTCTTTAACCTCAATGCCGTCGTAACAGAAATCGCCTCCGCTATAATCGGAAGCATTGCATTGCTTCTTTGCGTTCCAATTACCGCTATAATCTCTGCCAAATTAATTAAATTTACTGATGAAAAACTCAAAAAGCGTGATATAATAGAGCTGGATAACATGATAAAGGGTGATAATAATGATTGAAATGAAAGTTATGGGTATAGCACTTGATACAAGAACAGGTTCCCCAATAGTTGTTCTTCATGATTTGGAAAATAGAAAAGCTCTTCCAATCTGGATTGGCTCAGCTGAAGCAAGTGCAATTATAAGAAAAATTGAAAATCTCGGTGTGGTTCGTCCAATGACCCACGATTTGATTTGCTCAATTATAGAAAAAACCGGCTGTTCCCTCGACAGAGTTGAAATAAACAATGTTGAAAAAGAAACTTATTATGCAACTCTTTATCTTGCTAAAGAAGGAGAAGAAATTGAAATAGATGCACGCCCAAGTGATGCTATAGCCGTTGCTATGAGAATGGATGCTCCAATCTTTGTATCAGCTAAAGTACTTATGGACGGCTCCGTATCAACCGACACTCAAAAAGATGAAGAAGAAGCTCAAGAGTTTAAAGATTTTATACAAAGTATTAAGCCGTCTGACTTTGAAAAATTACTAAAAAATAACAAGGAGTCTGATCAATAAATGAAAATTGCAATAGCCTGCGATGAGGATGAAAGTGTTAAAGAACGGCTTGAAGATGCTGAACTTTACAGAGTATACGAAATCGAAAGCGGCAGCATTAAAAGTTCTGAGCTTATCCGTACAATTAATGCAGGTCATAATATAATAGCTCAATTCCTTGCCGATAAAAGCGTTGAAGCTCTAATCTGCGGCAGCGCAGACAAACACGCAAAAAGAATCTACGCAAGACACGGACTTGTGCTTTATTCCGAAAATAAAGGGGCTTTAAAAGAAATTATAAATAATTTTTTATCAGGAAACTTTGAATATTAAATCGGATTAAATTTATTAATATTTGTAACAATTTCGGTCCGCCATACATTTAAAAGTCAATTTTTTAATAAAAAATAACTTTTATAAGTATAGCATAGGGGTTACTATGTCATCAGAAATTTACAATAATAATTATAAATCTATATATAATTTAAGACTTAATACAATAAACTTTACATCTACCCGGGGCAAAATATGGCACAAAAATGAACCTGATGTATTTATCCGCGAGCCTATTGAAAATATTCCCCGTGAGACAAAAGTTAAAATATTTAGCAATGAATTAATCCGGCTTGTTGATAATAAACAAGTTAACGCTCAAAAAATCCAGCAGTCTGTCAAGAAATATTTACCAAATGTTGATGTAAAAATCATTTCCATGGACGACTATACAGAGTTTGGGCTGAATAATAAAAAACGAGTAGCTGCAGCAACAAGACCCGTATTCGATAAAAATGGAAAACTCCAGAAACTAGAAATTTTTATACCTAATATTGATTATGGTGACAAGAACTCAAAACTTGCATTTATTGAATATGTAGTTCATGAAATAATACATGCAATGCAATATGCAGAAGATAAAGAAACAAGAATACAGCATGCAAATACAAAAGAAGGACATTTTTATAATTTTTTCCAGCAAAATATTTCTAATATGCTGACAGATATTCTTGTTCAAAAAGCATTAGTTAGTATTGCACGCGAAAAGAAACTGGAAATACATTCACTTGATGATTATAACGACTTTATCAATTCACCAATGAATGACATTGATGAAAATAAAATAATGGAAATTAACGGTTATGATAACAAAGAAAAATTCAACGAATATATAAATGCCGGATTTGAAGTATTTATAAAAGAATTAATGACAAACCTCCAAATAACAAAAGACCCTTTTGCAATGAAAATTATAGACGAAGCCGGCGGGCTAGAAGGATTCAAGAATAAAGTCCGCGAAATGACTGTATATACACTGTTAAAAGAACAGGAAGCGTATACGGCCGGGAATAATGCAAGAAAAACAGCATGCGGATTTAATGGAGAAAATTACAATGATATAATCCCGCTAATAGCCGGTATGAGCGCTGAAGCACTGCAAAATCAGACTAAACAGATTTCTTAATACTTAGCCTTTCCAGCCAGCGGACAAAACGAGTCGGCAAATTCTCATACTCTGCATTTATTGAGTCCACTAGAATAGTCATACACCCCGCCCTTTTACCTGCCAGGATATCCGTAAGCGGTCTGTCTCCAACCATTACAGCTTCCGATGGATGGATTCTTGCATTTGCTAAGTACTCAAGCAGCACCTTGGGATTTGGTTTCCGAGCAGCACCTATTACGTCAAATGTAGAAATTGAGCGTACTCGCTCTATATAATCAATATTAAAATTATTTGATAACACTGCAACAACAAACTCTCGCTCTATCTTAGAAAGCCACTCTCTCGTTTTTTTAGAATACTCGCCAGATTTTGATTTCATAATTGTACTATCCAGGTCAAAAAGTACAGCTTTTATACCTTTTGCTTTTAAGTCCTCAAAGTCTATCTCGTAGATATTCTTTAAATTATAATCAGGTACTAAAAACATATATTAATTATCCTCTGCTCTTTTTATTCCGACTGTACGAATTAACCCATACTCCCAGTTTTCAGGCATGTTAGAAAATTTTATCATTAGTTCTTGATTAGTATTTGCAAATTCAAGCGATTCATTTTTTACAGGGTCAATAATTTCAATCGCCATAGTTGTAATTTGTTCTTTTGGGGTAATCAATTCCACATCAGTATTTTTGTAGAATTTGTTTTTTACGAGAACTTTTAAGTACCCGTTTTTCTCCCCCTTCACTTCCGCAAGGAAGTCCGCTCCTGCAAGCCCTTTCGATATATCATAGCTGTATCCGTCAGCGGGATACCCGTCTTGAAGATAAAATCCCGTTGTATATCCGCGATTACCGACCTTAAGAAGCTCCTGCCAGTATTCTTCTAAATCAGCATTTGGATTTTTAATTACTTCATCAAGTGCAGCTCTATATGCTTTTGCCACCGCAGAGACGTAATAAAGACTTTTAGTTCTTCCTTCTATTTTAAACGAATCAATTCCTGCATCAATAAGTGTACCAAGATGTTTTATAAGATTTAAATCTTTAGTTGAAAGAATATGAGTTCCTTTTTCATTTTCCTCAATTTCATAATATTCACCAGGTCGAGTTTCTTCAACAAGCTTATAGCTCCATCTGCACGCCTGTGCACAATTCCCATGATTAGCTTTCCGTTCTCCTCCTGTCATATAGTCGCTTAAAAGGCAGCGCCCGGAAAAAGAAACACACTGAGCGCCGTGGACAAAAACTTCTAACTCCATACCTGGGACTTTTTCTTTGATTTCTTTAACATCTTTTATTGATAACTCGCGCGCCAAAATTGTTCTTACTGCGCCTAAATCCTGCCAAAATTTTACGGCTTCATAATTCAGGGTATTTGTTTGGGTGCTGATATGAAGTGCCGTTTTAGGCATATATTTTTGCACAAGACGTATTACTCCCATATCAGAGGCTATAACTGCATCAGGATTACTTGCTGCAATTATATCCATGCAGCGTTCCAAATTTTTAATATCGTCATTAAATGCAAAAATATTAAGAGTAAGATATACTTTAGCACCCAGTAAGTGAGCTTTTTCTATTGCGGACTTAAGGTTCTCAAGAGTAATTAACTCTCCTTTGCGCATCGCTCTTAGGCTAAAATCTACGACCCCGAGGTAAACGGCATCGGCTCCATATTTAATAGCATACTCAAGTTTTTCTATATTACCAGCCGGTAATAATAATTCAGGTTTGTTCATACAAGTATCCTAACATAAACATAAGAAAAAATATTTTTGCTCTTTATTCAAACAACTGGTGCTTATACATATTTGCCCTTGCAATTTGGTTACAGCATCAGCCCATTCATAATTTTGTTAATAAGTGTAAATTTTATATTAAATAAAAGCAATTTTGGTTATTAAAGCGTTTTATAACTAATATAAAAAGGAGTTTAGTGTGATACAACCATTAGGTTATACAAAAAATATCGTTTTTAAAGCTGCAGCATCATCTCAAGAGCAAAATCAGCGAAAAACAATTACCTCTGCCGTAATAGATAACAGCCGTCAAAGTACATCAGAGAAAAAACACTTAAGCTATTGGCGAACATTAGGAATATCGCTGCTTGCAGGTTTAGGCTCCTGCGGGCTTGCCACAACTTTTTGCAAAAAATGGCGTCCTGCCATTGGTTTTGGGGCTATTATTTCAGGCATGTTTATGACCTTTGATATTCCTGATATGTTTTATGTCGGCAAAAAATAAATTATCGAACTGTTAAACTAATTTTTGATTTTTGATATATTATTATTTTATGGGATATGAAGAATTAGACGAAATTAGAAAACAATGTGCTTCCTGTGAAAAATGCGGGCTATGTAAAAGCAGAACAAACACTGTTTTCTCTGGCGGGATACCTAATGACAAACTTATGCTGATTGGTGAAGCGCCAGGATTCTATGAAGACAAGCAGGGAGAACCATTTGTCGGTAAAGCCGGACAATTATTAGATAAAATCTTAGGCTGTGTCGGTTTGTCACGAAATAAAGATATTTACATCTGTAACACTATTAAATGCCGTCCGCCGGAAAACAGAGACCCTTTGCCGGAAGAAAAAGCTGCCTGCAGAGAGTTTTTAGATAAACAAATTGAAATTCTAAAACCAAGAATCATACTTTTGTGCGGACGCGTTGCAGTTAATTCTATGATGGATACTGCTCAAGGGATTACAAAACTCAGAGGCAAATGGTTTGAAGGTCCTTATTTTTCTAAAATGATGCCGATTTTCCATCCTTCATATCTATTAAGAAATGACAGCAGGGAAAAAGGCAGCCCTAAATGGTTAATGTGGCAGGATATTAAAGAAATTAAACGTGTGTATGACCAATTATGCAAATAATTATAACTCATATTCCATAATATAATCATCCATAATAAATCCGCTGCCTATATCTGTCTCTGCTGCATCTACTATCTTAAAGCCGTATTTATCATAAGCGTTTATAGTATTTGCATTATACTTATTAACTGTAAGTCTGATTTTATTGTATTTTCTATCTCTTGCGAGTTCTTTTATCTTATCAAATGCCCGTTTTCCTATTCCTTTATGTCTGTATTCTCTTTTTAGATATAATTTTGACAAAAATAAATACTCAGAAGTATTTGATATACCAAAATATCCTGCAGCAACATCATTAGATATTATAAAATAATAAGTATAATTTTCCTTTTCTATCTGCCTTTGCATAGCCCTTTCAGATTGAAATTTATCCACCATATAATTAATCTGTTCCTCTGATAACAATACAGGAAAAAATTCATGCCAAATTAACGAGGCTAACTCAGCTAACTCATAAATTTCATTCTCTCTTACTTGTTTAAATTCTATTTTCATATTCTTATAATAGCATAAGAATTTATGTGATTAAAATTATATAAAGACACTATTCAATAGTGCTATACTATTATTGTAAAGAGTATAAAAAATAAGGAGGGTGTATGATACCAATTTTAGATTCAAAAAGGCAATACAAACAAATCGGCGACAAAATAGAAAAAGCTGTTTGCGAAGTACTTCGTTCCGGGTCTTATATTTTAGGACCAAATTGTAAAGAATTTGAAAAAAATATTGCAGAATACATCGGAGTAAAACACGCAATAGGCTTAAACTCAGGAACAGATGCACTTCATATAGCTTTAAGAGCTCTTGATATAGGCGCTGGGGATGAAGTTATTACAACTGCTTTTACTTTCGTTGCAACAACAGAAGCAATTGGTATTGTAGGAGCAACACCAGTATTTGCGGATATAGATCCTGATACTTTTAATATTGATCCTAAAAAAATTGAAGCAGCGATTACCCCTAAAACTAAAGCTATTATTCCTGTTCATTTATACGGTCAGCCTTGTGATATGGATGCAATTATGGATATTGCTAAAAGATACGATTTATTCGTAATAGAAGACTGCTGCCAAGCAATCGGAGCAGAATACAAAGGACAAAAAGTCGGTACATTTGGAGAATTTGGCTGTTACAGTTTTTATCCAACCAAAAACCTTGGAGGAATGGGTGACGGAGGATTATTAATTACAAACTCCGATAACCTTAAAGACCGCGCAGTTGCGCTTAGAAATCACGGAGGCGCTATCCGCTACCATCATGATGAAATCGGTTTAAACTCACGCCTTGATGAAATTCAAGCCGCAATCCTAAACGTAAAATTACCGTACGTTGACAGCTGGAATAAAAAACGCCGCGAAAATGCATACAGATACAACAAGCTTTTTGAAAACTGCGAAGATATCATTACTCCAACTGAGTTAGCTGATACATATTGCGTTTACCACCAATACACAGTCAAAATTCCTAACAGAGACAGCGTTCATAAAATGTTGCAAGAAGCCGGCATTGGCGCTATGCTCTATTACCCAATTCCGCTTCACTTGCAAAAAGTTCATGACGGTATGGGCTGGAAAAAAGGAGATTTGCCTAATACTGAAAAAGATACAGAAATGGTTATCTCTCTGCCTATGTTCCCAGAACTGACAGAAGAAGAACAGCAAACAGTCGCTGAAACGTTAATTAAATGTATAAACAGTTCAAAAGTACTTGCATAAAACCAGCTTTTTAGTGTATCATTAAGAAAAATGAACAACTAAAGAGGAGCTTATGGACAATATAGTAGTTTATACAGATATGCCTTTGGTAAGTTATGAATCCGTATTGGCAAATATAGACGATGTTAATGTAAGAGTGGTTAAGGGTGCCGAGTTTAAGGACTATGCAGCCCTTAACCCTTCTTTAATAATAATAGATGAAGTAAACGGATTTAGAGATGTTCTTATGACTAACAAACTTCCCTGCCCAATTCTTTTTGCCGGTGACATTTTTACAGACACTACGGTAAGAGCAGAAGGCTATGACTTCATTAAAAAACCTATAAACAATACAGAACTTGTAATAAGAGCAAAATCTCTTCTGAAAATAAAACAGTATAAAGATAAAATTGAACGTGTAAGTACTACTGATGAACTTACAGGGCTTCATAATAGAAAATATCTTCAAGAACGCCTGGAATCAGAAATTTCACGAGCAAGACGGTATAACACAAAGTTATCATGCCTGCTGTTTGATATTGATTTCTTTAAAGTAGTTAATGATATGTACGGATATGAATGGGGTGACATCCTGCTTAGAAATCTTGCAAGCAAATTAAAATCAATGATTCGTAAAGAAGATATTCTCACCCGCTACGGGGACGAAGAATTTTTGCTCATTCTTCCAAACACATCAGAAGAAAACGCTTTCTTGTTCGCTGAAAGATTCAGACGAGACATTGAAAAGATGGAATTTATTCCAGCTGGAGAAGAAGAACGCCATCAGGTTACAATATCCGGAGGTATTTCTACTTATCCCTGTATGGAAAATGTAGATGAAGATGCAAATACAATTATACGCTACGCTGAACACGCACTGTATAATGCAAAAAAACGAGGCAAAAATAAAATCGTACAATTTTCACAAATGAACCTTGAGTATTAATCAAAAAAAATCCTCTCAGCTAATTTGAGAGGATTTTTTTTGTCTGTCAGCGGTCAATTATAATTAAATGTAATTTTTAATTGCAGGTATTTTAATACAATTATTTAAGTATTCTATTGTGCTGATTTTTTCATTATAAAGATATTTAATGAAGTTAAGATATGAGGCGTCAAAGGAGCTGAGGAGTAAATTAATTTCAAAGCCGTCAGAGCAGAATGGCTCGTAATCATATATCACATAACTGTTATATTTACTTTTCCATTCTTTTTTTTCAATCCGGCAGTTATTTTCCTCAGCAATATCTTCAAGCCAATCAACAATATCTTTATTAATGTTTTTAAACTCAAGGTATTTGCTTTGTAATTTATCCATCATTTTTCTCCTACAAAAATTGTATGTTGATAATTGATGTGATAAATCACCATTTAGTCTAATTTATTGTGATAAAAACAATTAATTTGTATATGGTATAAATGGAGATAAATAAGCTTACTTTACTGGATTTGCAATATTAAAAAACTAATTACTCAAACCTTTTTCATTCTGTCTGATATATTCACACTCAGCTTCCAGGCGTTTATCCTCCATTGCATTAATAAATTGTTCAATATTTTTAACAGAGCCCAATTCAAAACCTGTCTCAATAAGAAGAACACAATCATTACACAATCTATACTCATTATATTGTATAGAACCTGCAAGACACTTGTAACCGCCGCAAGCATCACACACAAAAAACTCATTTACAATATCAGGATTTTCTTCTATATCATCAAGGCGCATTTGCTCAGCAACTTGCTGCATTTCTTCAACTATTTCTTCTTTAGACTTTTCCATTATTGAACAAGCTCCTTCATTTCAAGAACAGCTTGCTTTAGCCCAACAAAAACTGCCCGTGATATAATACTATGTCCGATATTGAGTTCATAAAGATTAGGTATTTCTTTCATCCTTTTTACGTTCTGATAATTAAGTCCATGTCCTGCATTTACTTTCAAACCAAGGTTTTGTGCAAAAACGGCAGCACCTTTTAAATCATCAAAAGCTTTTTGTTCCAAATCCCCGCCGAATTCTTCGGAGTATCTTCCTGTATGTAATTCAATAAACTGAGCACCAGTTTTTGCGGCGGCAGACACTTGCGAAATATCAGGGTCAATAAAAAAGCTTACCTCAATACCGGCAGACAAAAGCGGTTTTACAAACTCTGCAGCACGCTCTTGCTGACCGTACACATCCAGTCCTCCTTCTGTTGTCAATTCTTGCCTTTTTTCCGGCACAATACAAACAGAATGCGGCATTACACGTAAAGCAATTTTTTGCATTTCATCAGTCATTGCCATTTCTAAATTCAGTACCGTTCTTGGCAGTTTACTGATAAGCTCAACATCCATATCATTAATATGCCGCCTGTCTTCTCTTAAGTGGGTAGTAATACTATTTGCACCGGCATCATTACAAACACGGGCAGCTTTTATTACATCCGGCTCAATACCGCCTCTTGCATTTCTTAATGTAGCAACATGATCTATATTTACACCTAACAGCATACCTGCCTCCTATAATTTCTTCCATAACTTATTAAGCTCTAACAGCGCTGTATATGTTGGAAGGATTGTAATATTATTTTCCGAAATAGAAAGAGTATAGTCAATAGCATTTCTAATATTTGGGATCACGACAATTTTATCAGATGAAAAGCCGGTATACTTAAGCCTTACAGCCATGTCTTCTGCTCTTGTGCCTGATACAATAATTGAATATTTTGCCCCCTTCAGTCTTTCAAAATCAGCATCCCAAAGCCATGATACATCCCTCCCGTCAGCATAATTATCATTTATTATAATAAGCAAATTAGACTCCAAGTCTGTACTTTTAATTACTTCACTTGCCCCGGTCGGATTTTTTATCAACTGTATAAGCGTTTTATGTCCGCGGATATCACGGACTTCGCTCCTGCCAAATTCTGTTTTATATTCCAGCAATGGAGTTTTAATATTTTCAATTCCTATTATTTTTAACAGAACAATTGCGGCAAGCGCATTATACGCATTAAAAAGACCGATCAACGGAAATTTATATTCTTCATTTCCAATCTTTATAACTGAGTAATCCTTCTCTAAAATAACCTCCGCTTCATAATCAGGACTCGGACGCTTATAACCGCATTCACAGTAATAATGCCCTTGCTGCGCATAAAATTTTTGTGAATATTTTAAAACCCGTCCGCAAGGACAATTAAAAATCTCTTCCGGGGCTGAGGTTTCTTTATTTCCGCTCCTGTCTTCAAGGCTTCTTACACCAAAATAAACAGGTTTCTTAGCTTTTCCTTTGAGAGTTGCAGCAAGCGGATCATCAGCATTTAATACGAGCTGCACCTCCGGCATCACATCAATACCGGCCTGGATTTTTTGTTTTGTTGTATCGAGTTCACCATACCTGTCAAGCTGGTCGCGGAAAAGATTTGTAACAATCAGATAATCCGCCGGCAATTGCTCACCTGTTTTTGATAAATAAGCTTCATCTGCTTCAATCACACAGTTATCATAACTCATATTGCCGGAAATAGAGAGCGCAAAAGCATTTACAACACCCGTAAGCATATTAGCCCCCTTTGAATTCGCTATTACAGTCCTTTTATTTGCCTTCAAAATATGATTTATTATACCGCAAGTTGTTGTTTTGCCATTTGTTCCTGTTACCATTATTTTTTCTGATTTAACAAACCTGCCTGCGGCACTTAAAAAACCAGGATAATTTTTTAAAATAAGAGCTCCGATAAAAGATGTTCCTTCACCGGCATTTGTCAATCTTATAAGTTTATATATACTCTTTGCCAACCCGAGCGTTAATATGAGTTTAATATCTCGCATTAAAATATTCTCCCAAACGGTATTTATTTTTTTTGAAAAATAAAATATAATATCATGGTAATACAAAGAAGGATAACATGATACTGTTTTTATTCACAATCATCTTTGCAGCAGAACTTATAATTACCGGGTTTATTGTTATAAAACTAATAGACCTGGATCTTGCAATAATAGCTCAAGATGAAAAACTGCAAGCTGAAAGACATATTGTAAAATACTCAATGTATTACTTTAAAGAAGTAACTACAGCCTATAAGGAACTTGTAGAAGTTACTTTTAAGAATTTCGATAAAAAATACAAAATATTTGGAGCTAAAAGCCTAAAATCTACAATAATATCCTTAATAATGCTTGTGCTGCCCAAAACTTACCGAAAATTTATTGACTCAGCAAAGCTGGGATACAAAGTTATGAGGTATTTATCAAAAGTTTAATATATGTTATAATTGAGAGAAAAGAAAAGAGGAAATAAGATTATGTGCAAAGAAAAATCATCAATTGGATTTGGCATGGGGCTTCTGGCAGGAGTTGTCGGCGGGCTTATTGCCGGTATTCTCTATGCGCCAAAACCAGGGGCAGAATCACGCGAAATACTCAAAAAGTCAATCTGTGATTTTATTGAAAAAAATTCTCCTGCAATTTCTGAAGCTAAAAAAAATGCTATTGAATCTGTTGATTTGTTTAGATATAAACTTGAAAGACAATATAAAAAAATTAATGATAAGCTGAAGTCTATGAGAATGCAAAAAGCAAAACAATTAGAAACAACTGATTACGATTTTAACTAGAAAGGATTATTATGGATGCACAGCTTACACATGGTTTAGTTTTTTTATCATGGTCAACTGCAGTAATGATTATCCTAATCGGGATATTTGTTATTAAAGTTTTATTTGACCTGTCGAGACTTACCGGCACTATGAACGATACAGCTAATATTGTTAAAACAGAATTAGAACCTACTTTAAGAAATGTAAATGAAACAGTTGAAATTGTCTCTTCAAGAGTAAAAGAGGCTAACAATATCGTTACAAATGTAGAAGAAAAAGTAAAAGAAACCGCAAGGCAAGGGAAAAAATTCCTTACCGCCCTCGGAGGCGGAGTATTTGCCTTATCCAAATTAGCTTTTGGCGGCATTTCCAGCTATATAAAGTCAAAATTAAAATAGTACTCGTTTTATTTAGTCTTTTAGTAGAATTTTTTTTGAATAACAGTCATTTATACTAAAAAAAGAAAAGGAGAATATATTATGTCAATTATGAAATTTTTTGCAGGATTTGCAGTCGGTGCAGCGCTCGGCGCCCTCGCCGGTATCCTGCTTGCCCCGCAATCAGGTGCGGAAACTCGCGAAATGATTGGCGATGTTGCATCTGATGTTGCTAAACGTACTGAAGATACAGTAAAAGATATTCAAAGAAAAGCAGATGATATTGTTTCTGATATGCAGGCTAAAGGTGAAGAAATGATTAATAAAATTCAGGACCTTATCAAAAAACAAAAAGACGAAATTGCACAAAATTAGTCTTGCAAAAAATTATTAAAAAACACACAATATGTATTGTGTGTTTTTTTAATGCACTATTCACTTTTGCCTGGAAATAAGCTATAATTGTATAGTAAGAGGATTGGCTTTATGGTTAATTTTATTATAATACTTGCAGCTGTTGTATTAGCCGGCGGAGCTATGTATGTACTGTACTCCTTGCTGCTTTATTCCGGGACAAAAGATCCACACGAAGAACTCCAATTAACCACAAAAAATATAATCGATCAAGTTGATGTTTTATACAAAAAAAAAGAATATCCCCTCCTGGAACTCTTTGCAACTAAATACCTTGAAAGAGTCCCCGGAAACTTTACAGTCCGTGAATATCTGGCTAAATCCTATTACGAAACAAGAAAAATTAACAAAGCAATCAATGAATGCATACTTCTTTTAAGACACAATCCTCAGAATCTTGAAATGCGCAAATTACTAGGTGAATGTTATGTAAAAAAAGAAATGTATATGGATGCACTTACGCAGTACGAAATAGCTTATCAGCAAGATGAACAACAGGCAGATGTAGTAAAAAGGCTTGCAGAGCTCTATAAACAAACCGATCAAATATACTCTGCAATAAACGCTTACAAACTATATACTGAAATGGTGGAAGAATCTCCGGAACTGGCTGAAATCTATACGATCCTCGCAGACCTTAATGAAGCAGCCGGTTATTATCCCGCAGCATTCGAAGCCTACAAACAGAAACTGACAATCTATCCGAATGACTTCGAGACAAACAAGAAGCTTGCAAACCTATACATAAAAATTAAGAATTTGCCTAAAGCCCTTGAAATCCTTGAGTATATGCTGACTTTCACAACCGATAACAGGCAAAAAATCGGACTTTTTGACAATATCATTGAAATAAAAACAGAACTTGAAGACTACGACGGGGCATTAGATTCAGCAAACCGCCTGCTTGAAATTCCAGGTGTAGATACTTTTAAAACACGCAATATTATCGCAATGCTTCTTGTAAAACAAGGGCGACTTGATGAAGGAATACAAATTCTCGAAGATCTGGTTATGCTCTCTCAAAACGCATATGATGTAACAATGGAACTTGCAATGGCTTACCGCCAGCATAAAAATTTTAAATCCTCACTTGAACGTTACAAAACCCTCCTTGATGATGCTGACCAAAAAGAA
This sequence comes from Candidatus Gastranaerophilales bacterium, assembly GCA_944326905.1. Lineage (GTDB taxonomy): Bacteria > Cyanobacteriota > Vampirovibrionia > Gastranaerophilales > Gastranaerophilaceae > CALUTH01. The sequence continues at coordinate 46,210 of CALVFU010000005.1, read as the reverse complement.
GCAAAAGAAATTCGTGCAAAAATCTGCGAACTCTATATTGACTGGGCTATGTATAAAGAACGTGATAAAAAATTCGATGATAATGAAGCATTAAAATATCTAACAAATGCAATGCAATATGACGCACTTAACCCTAAAGTATACTATAATTTTGCAATGATTAGCATGAAAAACGGTAACTACAACGATGCTGTTATGTACCTTTTGAAAGCTATAGAATTTGAAAAAACAGAATCTGAATCTTGCAAATATTACATCAAACTATCAGAATGCCATCACCAGCTAGGTAATGTTTTTGAAGAAAAGAAAGCGCTGTCTGATTTATTGAGCATTGATGACGAAAATGCTATCGGATACATGAAAATGGGTATATTATACCACTCTCAGCAAGATATTAAAAACGCAGAAGAATCCCTTTTAAAAGCTATTTCTATAGATGATTCATTAATTGATGCAAAATATTATCTTGCTTTAATCTACGAAACCCACGACAAAGAAAGAGCAAACAAGCTTTACCAAGAAATCCTTGAACAAGACCCCACCTACAAAAATGCAAGGCTTGCGCTTACTGAAATTTCTATTCAGGATAATTAATCCCCAGGCTACAATTCCTCTTCACCCTCTTTTATCGGCGCGCCAATTACTCTCTCAAGCTCTGCCGCATTTACATTATAATCAAGAAGGTTTGAATAGTAACTTAATTGTGCATTAAGATATGTATTTTCAGCATCTTTAAACTCAATAGCGTTTCCAAGACCGACCTGGTATCGTCTAAATGCCTGATACTGCTGTTCTTTTGCCTGCTGTAAGGCCAATTTTGAAACACCTAGACTGTCAAAAGAGTTCATCAAATTTATATACGCACTTTTTACTTCAAGATAAACGTTTTGTTTTTCCAATTCATAATCAGCAACAAGCTTTTTATAATTTGCTTTTGCTTCGTCAACACGTTTCTTTAATAGAAACAAATTTAGTGCCGTATAATTAAGCTGAACACCAAATTGATACCCGTCATCACTGTCAATTTGCCTGCCTCCGCGATTATATGATGCAAATGCGCTTATATCAGGGGCAAATGCTCTTTTTGCGCTCCTGACATTCATTTCCGCAGCATCCATTCTTTTTTTTGCAGAAAGCAATGATGGGCGTGAAGCCTCTGCAGTACTTAAAAGATTATCAAACTCTACATTATATACTTTTGTATTAAGCTTGCTCTTTAGTACAACATTTTCCAGTTCAGGTATACCAACTGCATTTGCTAATTGAGCAGCAGCAAGCTCATGTGTGTTTTTAGCTTTAATGAAATTAACTTTTGCATTTCCCAGGTTATACTGTGCAGTCGTTACATCTATCTTTGCCTTCTTCCCTATTTCATAATAAGCCTTTGCCTGTTTTAACTGAAGTTCAAAATCTTTAACGGTATCTTCATATACAAGTTTTTGCTCTTCAGCAAATAAAACATTATAATAAGCAACTTTTACATTATAAATCACCATCTCAATACTTGTTTCTGCATCATATCTGGAAGATTCATATGTCCTTTTTGCCATATCCGCATTCGCCTTTGTTTTTCCAAAATCAAACAACAGCATATCAGCAGAAAGAGTCGGTACGTAAAACAGATCATACTTCCTGTTCATCATGCCCGCAAAAGCACCACCGCCCATTGTCATAAGTGTATCGTTTCTTGAATAGCTTGTTCCCGCACTTAAAGTCGGAAAATAATTTGCCCAAGCCTGTCCAATTTGTGTTTTATAAATCTCCGCATTACTTATTGCAGACATAATAGAAGGGTGATGAGTTATAGCAAGTTTAATACAATCTTCAAGAGTAACTTCGCCATTAAAATCTTCATATTCAATCTGGCTGTTAATTACAGGAAACTTTGTTTCATACATTCCTTCCGCTTCACGCGAAGTTTCCTTTTTGGTTTTTGCATTTTCTTCCTTTTTTTTACGTTCTTTTCGCTTGTTTACCTTTTTTTGTTTTTCAGGCTTTATAATATGAACAGGTTTTTCATTTTTATCATCACTGCTTTTATTTCTGCCCCAAAATGCAGCCGCCGGTGCTGTGTTTATAGTAAAAACCGAAAATAATAAAAGTAAACTTATATATTTTTTCAACACAATAATTACAACTCCAAATCTTTTTCCGTAATTTCTTTTGTTGGAAACTTATCAACAATCTCCTGAACAATAACGTAAAATGCCGGGGTAAGCACTGCCCCTAATGTACAAGCCGCAATCATACCGCCTATAACAGTTGAACCTACTGAAATTCTTGAATTAGCACCGGCGCCTGCAGCAAACAGCATTGGCATTACACCTAAGATGAACGCAAGCTCCGTCATCATAATTGCCCTGAATCTCAATTTCGCAGCCTTAATTGCCGCTTCTTTAACAGGCAAGCCGTGTTTTTCGTGTTCTTCTTTTGCAAACTCAACAATTAAAATTGATTGCTTTGCCGCAAGCCCAACAAGCGTTATCATACCAACCTGAGAATAAATATCAAAAGACTGATTTATCATCATTTGGAACAACAATGCGCCTAATACTGCAATCGGAGAAATGAGCAGTACCGCAATCGGTATTGTATAGCTCTCATACAACGCAACCAGAAACAAATAAACAAATAATAACGCCAATCCAACTATCATTGCAGTCTGCCCTGATGCCTCTCGTTCCTGCGCTGAGGTCCCTGACCAGTCGTAACCCATATCATCAGGAAGCACAGTGTCTGCTACTTCTTCCATTGCGTTCATAGCATCCCCTGAACTCTTTCCCGCAGCTTGCTGTCCTTGTATTTGGACTGATTTATATTGGTTATACCTTGAAATTGATGCAGTACCAACAGTCTGTCTAAGTTTAATTATAGATAATACAGGTACCATTACGCCATTTGTATTTTTTACATAAATACCTGATAAATCGGTAGCCTTATCTCTAAAACGGCTTTCAGCCTGCATTTGTACCTTGAATACTCTATCAAATTTATTAAAATCATTTACATAATACGTACCGAGCATTGCACCCAACGTTGAATACAATTCCTGTAAATCAACTTTCTGAGCCAGAGCCTTTTCATAATCAATATCTACAATATACTGAGGAACATTTGCCTGGAAAGATGTATAGACACTTGATAACGAAGGGTTTTGATTTGCTGCTGCTATAAGTTTATTTGCCCAAGTCTCGAGCTCCTGAGGAGTATACTCTCCTTTTGAAAGCATTTGAAATTCAAAACCGCCCATCATACTCATGCCGTTTATTGCCGGCGGCGAAAACGCAACGATAGAGGCTTCTTTCACATTTGAAGCAACCGCTCTTACCTGATTTAGTATGGCAACATGCGAAAGATTTGTCGTTCTTCCCGTTATTTTACGTTTTACCCAGTCTATAACACCAACTTTTCTATCAGCGTAGTCATCCAGCTGGATAATTACCGTAGACTGATTAACAGCCCCATCTCCGCCAAATACTGTTAATTTTTCCTCGTTTATGCCCTCTATACTGCGAATACAGTCAATAAATTTTCTAGAGACCTCCTCCGTCCTCGATAAAGACGCACCATCAGGAAGTGTAATGCTCGCAAGCAGCACGCCCTGATCTTCGTCAGGAATAAATCCCGTTGATATTATCTTAAAGGATAAAAGTGTAAGCGCAATAATAGACACATAAAATACTGCTACTAATTTTTTATCGTAAACAAATTTTTTGACATATTCCATATAAAAATCTTCAACTTTTACAAAAAAGTCGTTAAATTTTTTAACCCAAACTTGCGCTTCATAAGATATTTTTTCTTTTAACAAATATAATAAAGTATATTTTTTATTTATATTTTTTTCTTCAGAATTTTTATCCTTCAGGAAATGCGAACACATCGCAGGAGAAAGAGTAAGTGCACAAATAGCTGAAATAGCAATAGATACTGCAATACATACAGCGAATTGTTTATACATAACCCCCGTCATTCCGCCCATAAATATAATTGGAACAAAAACAGCCATCAAAACCATTGCCATAGCAACAAGCGATGATCCAACCTCCTCCATAGTAAGCTGAGTCGCAATTACAGCAGACTTCCCTTCATCAATATGACGCTTAACATTTTCTATTACAACAATAGCATCATCTACAACTACGCCAACAGCAAGAACAAGCGCAAATAAAGTCAGCAGGTTTATTGACATACCCATAACATTAAGGGCAAAAAATGTTCCTATAAGAGATACAGGTATCGTTACACAAGGCACCAGTGTTGCCATTGGATCTCCAAGAAATAAAAATATAATAATCACAACAATTAGTGCCGTTAAAAGAATTGTAAGCTCTACCTCTTTCATTGATTCATGAATAAATGTCGCATCATCTTTTACATAAAGGATTTTTATTCCATTATTAAGCTTTGAATTTAATTCATTAACTTTTGCCTCAACCGCTTTAGAAAGGTTAATAATATTAGCATCCGGCAATTGTGATATTACAACAACTGCTGACGGCTTGCCATTAACCAAACCTAAATTTGAATATGATGATGCCCCAAGTTCAACTCGTGCTATATCCTTTACACGGACATTTGAACCGTCCATATTAGAACGAATTATTATATTTTCAAACTGTTCGACATCATCAAGCCGCCCTTGAGTTTTTAAAGTTAATTGAAGTGCATTTTTTTCATCAGTAGGAAGCTGGCCTAATGCACCTGCTGTAACCTGGGTATTTTGGTTTGCAATTGCAGTTTTAACCTCACTCGTTGAAATATTCAAACCAGCCATTTTTTGAGGGTCAAGCCATATCCGCATTGAATAATCTCCGCCGCCGAATACACTTACATCCGCAACTCCGTCAACTCTCTTAAGTTCATCTTTTATATAAATTGAACCATAGTTTGTTAAATCCAGTTGAGACCAATTCCCGGATTCAGGATAAAGAGTTAGAATTATCGCGCCAGATCCTGATGATCGGCTTATTGCCGTCACTCCAGTACGCTGAACATCTTCCGGCAGTTGCGAAAGCACCTGCTGTATCCTGTTTTGAACATTCATTAGGTTTACATCTTTATTAGAACCAACCTTGAAATATAATGTCAAAGTATAACTACCATCATAGGAAGTCGAAGTCATATATGTTAAATCTTCAACACCGTTTAATTTATTTTCTAAAATCGTAGCAACTGATGATTCTATAACCTCTGCACTCGCACCTTGATATGATGCAGACACACGAACTTGCGGCGGAGTTACATCAGGATAACTTTCCTGTTTAAGCTCAAGAATCGATATTATCCCTAATATTACTATACAAACCGATATTACCAGCGCAAAACGCGGCTTTCTTATAAAAAAAAACAATTTTTCTTTATCAAATATTTGTTTCATTTATTATTTTCCCGTAGTTTCCGTTGTTTTTTCTTCCTCTGCAGTTTTAGGAATTGCTTTTAATTTTTGCCCTTCTGCAGCTACATTCTGCACTCCTGAGACAACTATTTTATCTGTAAGGTCAACACCCTCCTCAACAACCCAATTACTGTCAATATCGTCAGATACCTCAATATTACGCTTAACTGCCTTGCCGTCAACCACCGTCCAAACATAATATCCGCTCATTGCGTCACCTTTCGTACAAGCTTGCGGCACAGTTATATACTGAACTTCTTTTGGGGCAACAAGTTTAACTTTCATATAAGCACCAGGCATTAACCATAATCTTGAGTTGTCAAATTCCGCACGCATACGTACAGAACCTGAATCTTGATCCATTTTATTATCTACAAAATTTATTTTGCCAACTTTGTCATACCATTTTCCATCATCTAATTCTACATAAACCTCAACGTCTTTAAATTGATTACTAGCTTTTATCATCTTGATAAAATCATTTTCTTTAAGGCTGAAAGTAACATATATCGGATTAAGACTTGCAATATTAACCAGTCCGCCTGATGTTGCTGTAACATAATTACCTTCGGTTATATTAACTTTACCTATTCTGCCATCTATCGGTGACTTAATTGTTGTATACCCTAAATTAACCTTAGCAAGCTCATATTGCTGTTTTGCAGCTTCAAGAAGTGCTCTGTTTTGGTTTCTTACAGCTAAACTCTGATCAACATCCGAACGGCTTATCAAATCTTCTTTAATCAGTGCATTTGCTCTATCATATTCCTGCTGAGCATTCTTTAAAAGCGCGTCATACTGTTTTACAGAAGCTAAAGAATTATTCACTTCTAACTCATACTCTTTAGGATCTATTTTAAATAAAATCTGCCCCTTTTTTACAAAATCCCCTTCTTTAAAATATTTTTTTATTAAAAAACCAGGGACGCGGGCTACCAAATCTACAGAATAAACCGCTTCCACTCTTCCTGTAGCTTCTGCTGATACATTTATTGTCTTAATCTTTGGATTATCAACGATAACCTCTTTGGGCGCTAACAATGCTTTTTTTTGTAAAATGCCTGATATTGCTCCAAATACCTTATTATAAACAATAGGCACTACAATAACTAATATTACTATAACCGCCATTTGTTTACGCGTTAATTTTATATTCATCTTCCTCTCCAATTCGGAATTTATTACACTTCTCCAATATAAATCTTAGCATCGTTATTATTTAAACCGAATACATATTTTGGTTGAATTTTTAACATTGTTAAGCTGCCAAAAAATAAATTTTTCCGTAATCTTTTTGTAAAGAAATATTAAATCAAATTTTTATATAATAACTGCCCCGGAAAAACACAATAAAATAAGAGTTTTGTAGATATAATAAATATATATAATATACCACAAAGCATCAATACGCATTGAAATACTCCTAGCAATAGTTTATAATTATAATGTCACCAGATTATATAGGATATAATTATGGATCTAAGCCAAATTAACAGTGAGCTGACCTCCAATATGGTAGAATTAGCTTATGCTGTTCAAGGAGTTAAAGCTCAGCAGCAAACTATGCAAATAGCCGGAAATATTATTGAAGATGTTGCTGAAATTTCCGCAGAAGCACTTGCCAAATACTCTGCAGAAAAGAATTAAATCTTAACAAAAAGTTTCTCTTTTCGTGTTTACTGTTTAACAGTATAATTGTCGTGCCGCAATTCATACTTGCAGAAAAATAGCGGGATAGATAAATATCTCCCCGCTATTTTTTAGGTTAATAACACTATTTTTCAATATCTTTAATACTTAAAGCTATCCTATGTTCTTTAGGTGTAAATTTCTTAATAAGTACATCTACTTCACTTCCAACCTTAAAGAGATTAAATGGATTAACATTTTCATTACTCATTTCTGATACAGGAAGAAGAGCTTCTACTCCTGGGAAAATATTTATAAATGCACCGAAAGTAGTTACTTTATTAACTGTACCTTTTACCACCTGTCCTTCTTCAAACTGTCCTTCGATTTGCTGCCAAGGATTTTCACCCATTCTCTTTAATGATAAAGAAATTCTCTTTAATTCGTGGTCTATCTTAATAATTTTAACTTCTATTGTGTCGCCTAAAGTAACAACATCAGACGGATGTTTGATTCTTTGCCAAGAAATTTCAGAAATAGGTAAAAGTCCATCAATACCATTGATATCAACAAACGCACCAAAATCTGTTATTCTTACTACGTTACCTTTTACAATTTGATCTTCTTCCAATGATGAAAGAACATTATCCACAACCTGATCTCTTTGCTCTGCAACTGCCAAGCGTTGAGAAAGAATTAGTTTATTTTTCTTTGGATCAGCTTCAAGTACTTTTACTTCAATCTTTGTATCAACGAGTCCGTCAAATGGAGCACCAGTACGTAATTGAGAAGATGGTATAAAGCCCTTAAGATCAGCAACATCAACAAGAACACCGCCTTTGACTGTCGATACAACTTTCGCAAGTATCGTATCTCCTTGGATTTTTGCATCATTCAACTGTGCCCACGCTTGTGCAAATGCAATTCTCTTCAATGATAACTGCATTGGTTCTTCATCATTTTCTTCTCTTAAAACATAGTACTCACGCGTATCGCCAACTTCTAGGTCTTCTACGTCGCTTGAAAGCTCTTTCTGCGGTAAAAAGGCTTCGAGCTTTGCACCTTTTACACTTACTAAATAACCGTCCTGCTCTTTTTTTATTACAGTACCTTCCACTATATCAGCAACTGTATTTGTCTTTGCAAATGTTTCTTCTAAAAGCATTTCAAATTCGTCTTTTGTTTTTTCTAATGTTGTCATTAATTTATTCCTCCTTTATATATTTAATTACATTATCAATTATTTCCTGAGGAGTGGATGCTCCAGCAGTAATACCTATATTTTTTGACACTTTTAAAATATTATTATATTCTTTTAATTCCTCAACATTCTCTATGTGAAGAGTTCTTGTTTTATTTTTTAAAATTTCTGCCAAATGCGTTGTATTTGCACTATTTTTAGACCCTGCAACTATCATCAGGTCACAATCTTTTGACAGCTCTATTGCCTCCTGCTGACGCATTGACGTGCTTTGGCATATTGTATTATATATCAATAGTTCTTTCGCAAATACTGTCAATTCAGAGATAATCTCATTTAATGTTGTCACTCGCTGAGTAGTCTGGACTACAATACCTATTTTTTTATGCGAAACTAAATCATTTTTTATACTTTGAACCTGTTCTTTTGAATTAATTACTTTAACAAACTCAGACCACTTTCTTGCATTGGCATAAATCGCTTCAACTTCAGGATGTTCTGCTTTTCCGACTATTATTACGTAATATCCTGATTTTGCAAGCTCAACCGCTTTCTGTTGAACTTTTTTTACATCAGGGCAAGTTAAATCTACAACTTCTAAATTTGTTGACTGTAATTTTTCAAAAATTTCAGGAGCAGCCCCATGGCTTCTTATTACACAATAACCACCCGCCTCTTTGGGCAATTCTTTAATAGAACTAAGAGTTATAATCCCCAGCTTCTGTAATTCTGAAATTACAAAAGCATTATGTATTAATTCGCCTAATATATACACACTTTTATCAGGATTATCCTGTTTCAGCTTAATAACAGTATCTACTGCTCGCTTTACTCCGTAACAAAAGCCTGCAAATTTTGCTGTCTTTATATTTTGGTTAGTCAAAAAATTTAATCTGCTTTCTATAGAACTAGAGATAATAAATACCTCAGTATCTATATTTAAACCCAAACACAAAAATTTTTCAAGCGTAAAAAAGAGGGGCGGCAGCTTTAATAGCTGCCGCCCCTCTTTAATTATCATTTACTCTTTAAGAAAAGATTCATAGTTCCTTGCAAGAAGGTGAGTTCTTACCTGATTAATTAAATCAAGAGCAACACCGACCATAATTATCAGCGACGTAGCACCAATACCTTGCAATGTTGTTATGCCGGTAAAATAGCTGGTTATTGACGGAACAAGAGCTATAATACCAAGACCTAAAGCCCCGATAAAGGTTGTTTTTGTTAATATTCTATCAAGAGCTTCTGCAGTTGGTCTGCCCGGCTTTATACCAGGAATTGAAGAACCATACTTCTTTAAGTTATTAGCTATTTCTTTTGGCTGCATATTCGGCATAATTGACGCATAGAAAAAGGTTAATGCAACAATTAGTGTAAAATATAACATATAATAAATTATACCGCTGGGTGAAAATATTTTATTTAAAAATACAACTGTATTTTCTATCCATCCTGCCGGTAAATGAGCCTCACCAATTAAGCTTAATATAGTTGACGGAAACAGCAGAATTGCAACTGCAAAGATTATCGGCATAACACCGCCGGGATTAAGCTTAAACGGAATAAATGTATTTACACCGCCATAAACTTTGTTTCCGACCTGGCGTTTAGGATTTACTATTATAACTTTTCTTACAGCTTCCTGCATAATGACTATGAATATCATTGTTGCAAAAAATATTGCTAACAGCACGCACAAACCTATTTGCAGCATAGAATCATGCATAACAATCTGCGCCGTCCTTTGTGCATACAAAGGAATGCCTGAAATAATGCCGACAAAGATAATCAATGATCCACCGTTACCAATACCTTTTTCCGTTATTAATTCAGATATCCACATTACAAGTGCACTGCCAGCCGTTAGCGATAATATTGACGAAATATAAAACATTGTATGACTGCTCACTGTAATCGTATTTTCAAGATGTGAGAGATACACCATAAAAACAACTGACTGGAATGCGGCAAGAATAACTGCAAAAACTCTCGTATATTGGGAGAGTTTACGCCTCCCCGCTTCGCCCTCCTCTTTCTGTAGTTTTTCCAATGCCGGAATAATTACCGCAAGTAACTGCATAATAATTGAAGAGGTAATGTAAGGTCCGATACCTAAAGCAAAAATAGACACTTTACCTAACGCCCCGCCGGAAAACAAATCTAAAAATCCGATTATGTTATTTTGGCTTGCAATATTAGCAAATACTTCATTATTAATACCGAAAATTGGTAAATGAACACCGAAACGAAAAGCTACCAGCATTATAAAAGTAAAAATAATTTTTTCTTTTAAGCCGGACGCATTCCACATCGACATTAAGTCTGCTGTTGTCGGTAGTTTTATATTTTGCGCCATTATACTAACTCAACCTTTCCGCCTGCTTTTTCAATTTTTTCTTTTGCCTGTGGCGTTACATAATTTGCCTTAACCGTAATAGCTTTTGACAGTTCACCATTTCCCATAATTCTTAATACTTCAGAAGACGGATGAATTCTTTTTGCAGCTATTAAGCTTTCGAGAGAAACTTCTGCAAGCCCCCATTGCTCAAGTCTTGCAACATTAACTGCAGCAGTATTAATTTTATTAATAATTTCAAAGCCTTTCAATTTAGGCAAGCGTCTGTATGCAGGCATTTGACCGCCTTCAAATCCTCTTTTAGATGATCTGCCTGAGCGCTGCCCTTCCCCGTTATTTCCGCGGCAGGAAGTTTTACCCATACCTGACGAACGACCGCGCCCTACACGTTTACTTTTAGATGTAGCGCCTTTTGCAGGTGCCAAATCAACTATTTCTATTCTTTTATCTGACATAATTTATTCCTCTTTCTGGTAATTATTATTCTATCACTTCTACAAGGTGAGATATTTTATTAATCATACCTTTAATAACAGGTGTGTCATTTTGTTCAACAACACTGTGTGTCTTTTTTAAGCCCAACGCAGCAGCAACTTTTCTCTGTTCTGGAGTGCAGCCTATCAGACTCCTTTTTAATTGAATTTTTATTTTTTTTGTTTCAGTTTTACTCATTTTATTATATTCCTTATTATTTCATGTAAATTTATAAATAAATCCGACGTTAGTTTAATAATTCTGCCATCGTTAAACCGCGTTTTTTAGCAACTTTGCTAAACGGCGTTAATGCTTTTAATGCGGCGATTGTAGCGTTTGCAGCATTAAGCGGCGATTTAGAGCCGAGTGATTTTGAAAGAATATTTTCAATCCCTGCAAGTTCTAATACTGAACGAACAGCACCGCCGGCAATAATACCTGTACCTTGAGATGCCGGCCTTAACATTACCGCACCTGCGCCGGAACGTCCTGTAATCGGATGAGGAATTGTCGTTTTAAAAATAGGAACACTAACAAGATTTTTGCGTCCGTCTGCTACTGCTTTTTGAATTGCTATAATAACTTCAGCCGCTTTAGCACATCCAACCCCAACTTGACCTTTTTGATTACCAACAATTACTATTGCACGGAAGCTCAATTTCTTACCGCCTTTTACAACCTTCGTTACACGACGGATTTGAACTACTTGTTCCTTCCATTCTGATTGGGGTTGTTCCTCTTTTGTTTCTATTTTTTTCTTTCTTGAGCGTTGTTTCTTTGCCGGAAGAACTTCAATATTTTCTTCTGCAGTCTCTGCTGCTTCTACTACAGTTTCAGTTTCTGCTTCTTTTTCTACAGATTCTTCAACCGTGCCTGCTTCAATTTTTTCTTCTTCAGTCATTTTTTACCTTTCTTAATTTTATTTAACTATTTATTACATTTACATTATTTGAATACATCAAAACATAAGCAGTATTTGCTTTCTGAAAATTATTCAAATGTGGGTTGATTTCTGACTTCTAAATCATATTATAAAAATTTTTAAAAATCAACAAGCTATTTAAGATTTATTAAGTCTATCCCGTTAAACAACGGTTCAATTTGCTTTATAAAACCCTTTTCCGTATCAATATTTATAGTGTACTTTTGTATTTCTACTATTTCAATAAATTTTTTCTTCAATAAATAAAGCAGCAGCACACACGGATGTTCTGTTTTCTCTAGTATAGTAATTGAATTTGTAAGCACTTGCAGCGCTGTTTGGCATTTTCCTTGTTTGACACTCAAGTCCGCTAAAAGATACTTTGCCAAATAAATTATAAAGAATAAAGAACATTCCTTTCCTTTATTAAGAACGTTATTATATATATGTTCTGCTTTCTCGCACCCGCCAAGCGCCTTATACGCATACCCTATAAGTAAATCGCCTAATAATACAAATGGCTGCTTACCTTGCTCTGAAGCAGTCTTTTTAAAGTCATATATATTCGCCGCAAAAACACCAAAATCCCCGTCAAATCCAACAAAAGCATTATAAAGCTTAGACAACAACATATAATACTCATCATCTACAAATGTATCTATTACTCCTGGTTTCTCGCCTCTTAAAAACTTTACAGATGATTCCAGTATAATTGCCGACACAGGTCTTGCGCCGATTGCTTTCTCTATTTTTTCTAAGCAATACTCAAGGTTGTAATTACCTGTTAGTATGTGTGATATTAAATAATAAACCAAACTGTCCAAAATATGAAGATTAAACTGTTCCTCTGTAAAAACATTCGGTCTTAATTTCGATATCTTTTCTGGTGTCAATATGTTTATTAAATCATTTCCTGTTTGTATACATTTATCATACTGCCCAGTATAAAAACATATTTCCATACCGACAAGCGACAGTGAGAAGATTCTGTAATTAATATTCCCAGCTTTATCTGTTAATGTACAATTTTCTGTTCTTTCAAGAATATTCTGAAGCAGTGCAACTGTATTTGTATAATTAGACGTAAGCAGTCCGCCTTGAAGCATCATGTTTGATAATATTACAATTTTTTCTTTATCATCAGTTTTTACAGCCTTATGCAAAAGGCTTTCTGCAATCGGATATATTCTCTCAGGAGCATACCTGTATAAAAGCTGAGTCAAGTTATTGTAAAAATCCGATTGATACTCAGCAAGTTCCTCTTCCGGGATATCACTTTCCAGCTCTTTTAAGTATTTCAGCATTTTTATACACATTTTTAGATATGCATCATAATCGCCAAACTGCAATGTTACAATCGAGAGTTCATATAACTTAGAAAATGCCGAAGTATAATTTCCTAAATACTCAAACGAGAGAATCTCACAATAATCATATCCACCAGAACCATAAACTTTATTTATTAAATTTGAGCCTAGATATTTTAGAACTTCGGGCTTTAATGTTATCTTAAAACTGTTTTTTATATTTTCGTAATTTTGAATATAAACCCTATTGCCATACTGCGCTATAAACCCGCTTTCAGAAAGTTCTCTGAGGCTGTCTATATTATTAAGCCCTAATTTCCCTAACACTGAAGTTTCCATCATCGGACCCAATATATAAGAATAAGCCAAAATCAAAGATTTTGCTGTTTCTTTTGACATTTTCTTTAAGCGTGTATTTATTAAGTGTTCCAGTTTAAAAGGTAATACTACCGTTTTAGAATCTGTTATTACTGTTTTGTTATTAAATGTTATTATAACGCCGCTGTCTTTTAAGTAATTAACCGCATTTAAGCAATAAAGATACGAAGCTCCTGCATTATCTTTTATTTTTTTATAATAAAATGAATTTTTAAAATCTTCTGAATCAATAATCTGACTTAATGCAGTATCAATATCCAATTGGCTGAGGAATATTTCTATATAGTAATAAGAATTTAAAAGTTCAGGAATTATTTTTTGCAGTGCGTATGATTTTGCATTTGTAACAATAAAAGATATTTTCGTTTTATTTATTTTACTGAAAATTTCTTCTAATACATGTCTGGAAGCTATATCCACATATTCAAAATTTTCTATATAAATAGTTGACTGAGGCAGAGCTGTAAGCAGCTGCAAAAATGTTTCTATATATGCAAGCCTGGCGCTTTCTGCATTATCAAAATCAGGGGGAGACAAGTTTAACAATGAAGTTATTAATTTAGCAGCTTTTGCATTCAATTCAGGTTTTATAATACTATTACCGTATATTTCTTTTAAAAGCTCTCTAAAAAAGCCCCAAGGCGTCATTGATAAATTTTCTGAACACACAACCGTGTAACATTGTACTTTTTCACGAACTATACCTTCAATAACGGAGGTGGGCAGCTGACGTTCAGGCTCTCCCCTCAGAGATATTACCCTGGTGCCTGTTTGGAAATTTATTTTTTTTAAATATTCGTACGCCTTATCTGCCCCCAGCTGCTCAAATTTACATTTTACCTTTATACCTTCAATATTCTTCTTATACAGCTCTTGTTCAAAATCCAGCTCTTTTTTAGTAACAACCTTCACCTCCGAAGTCTGAGCATTAACTTCATCATCTTGTTCTTTTACAGGTATAATATATTCGGACGCATTAACCGCATAATAAGAAATTATATTTCCATCTCTTTCTGAGGTATACAATGAATCCATTTTATATTCTTTTCTTAAAAATTTGTAAATATATTGATCCGCTGTAAGCTGCATGCCTTTTGTTTCACTATTTTGCTCGGAATATAAGTCCAAAAGCTTTACTTTTTCCATATCTTCATTTATATCGAAAAATGTGCTGAGAGGCTTTTCTTCAACAGTTAAACGTGTTTCTAATGTAAACATCAGTTCCTTTTTCAAAGTACGATTAAGCGAACATAAAATATTCAGCAGCTTTATTGCCGACTTCATTGCTTTTTGTGCTGATATGTACTCTGATGTTTCACTTGCATAATTGAGAATAAACGTAAAGTCGTTATACATAAGAAAATACGCTTTTTCTTCCTTAGCAAAATTTGAAACCATACTCTTTAACTTAAAAAGAAATTTTGTTACAAGTTTTTTATTTCCTAAAACCTTTGCCAGCTTAGCAATATTCATAAACTGGATAGTAATTGCAGAGAAGTGCTCGTTCTCCGTAAATTTTAGAGCCGCACTACGTTTAGTATCTTCTCCGCATTTTGCACATACACCTTTTTCTGTTTTATTGAGCGTCCCGCATTTTATGCATTTGCTGAGTATTACATATCCGCAATTACTACATGTACTTGTATCTGATATATTTCCGCACCGCGGACACACCAGAGCCAATACTTTTTTACAGTAAGGACATACCGTTAATTTATCGTCTATTGTCTTTTTACACTTCGGGCATATCATGCCTTGATTATATCACAATTTCATTGATGTGCTAATTTATTTAATAAATTACATTTAAAACTTGTTAAAGATAAAAAAAAGTAGTACCATAAATTTTATGAATATAATGGAAACGATAAACAAAGCTGTTCTACTCGTAAAATGTGGCAAAACTGCACAAGCTGAAAAAATTTATTTACAAATATTATCAAAATATCCTAATGATATAAGAGTCCTTCCGTTTTTAGGATGGCTGTACATTCAGACCAGACGATATAAAGAAGCCGCAGAAATTTTCGAACGTATAAACCACCATACTAATGACATCAATATAATCACTGGACTCGGTATAGCTTATTATTATCTAAGCAGAGATAGAGAAGCTTACAGATATCTTAAAATAGCGGCAGATAAAAATCCAACACTTGACATATTAGAAAAATTAATAACATGCACATGTGATAAATTAAATAAGCCTGAAACGATTCTCAAGTATGCCCAGATTATGAAAGAAAAATATCCAGATTCACCAAGAACCTGGGAGTGTTATATTTTAGCTGAACTATGCGCTGGACATTTTGAAGCCGCCGAAACATACTGTGAAGAAAAATTATTAAAAAACCCGAATTCTCATGTACTATATACAAGTGCCGGTTTAATCCAAGAAGTTATGTATTCAAATTACAAACTCGCTCTTGAATGTTATCTAAAAGCAAATCAGTTATGCGAAACAACTTCCTCTCTTTATAATCTTGGTTTAATCTATTCCAGACTAAAAAATTACACAGAGGCTGAAAAATACATGCTCAAAGCCCAGCAAAAAGTCCCCTCAGATCCGACTTTAAATACGGCTCTATACTTACTATATGCAAGAAAACAGGATTTTCAAAATGCATATAAATATTTTGCAAAATCTGCACTTAATTACGGCTCAGGAGCAGAAATTAATCATCACTGGCACGGTGAAAACTCAATAAATGATATTTTATATGTTTATGCAGACCAAGGGATTGGTGATATTATCATGTATTCAAGATATCTTCCATTTTTGCAGGATAAGTTTAAGAAAATTATACTAGGAGTGCCAGATGAATTAAAAGATTTGTATAAAGAAAACTTTCATTCTTTTCAAATTGTGTCAACTAATGAAAATATTAAATATGACAAATCCGTTTTAATTTCATTTTTACCATATTACTTGAACATGAATTTTTTTGAACAAATTCCGGCATCAAACGGATATTTAAAACTGACTAATGAGTATTCAAACCTGCTTAATATTAATTTTAATGAGAACAAATTCAAAGCTGGGATAGTATGGGAAGCCGGAGGAACAGGGCTTAGAGGTCCATTAGACAGAACTATTAATGTAAAACTTTTAAAGAATCTTATTAATATAGAAGATACAGATTTTTATTCACTACAAGTTAATGCAGCTATGAAAATAAATGATTATTTTCCGCAAGTAACAGACTTAGAAGGTACTTTAAAAGATTTTATACACACCGCAGCTGCAATAAAGAACTTAGATATAATTGTCACAGTGGATACCAGTGTTGCACATCTTGCAGGCGCTATGGGGAAAAAAGTTCTTATAATGATACCATACGCAAATGACTGGCGCTGGTTTGAATCAAAACAAAATGTTAAATGGTACTCAAGTTCTGAATTATTTTTCCAAAAAACACCTGGAGACTGGATAGAAGTTCTTGAAAGAGTTCAAGAAAGAGTTATTGAATTAAGGAACTTGTTTTATACAAATTTTTGATTGTCTTGCTCTCTCTCATAATAACTAGGCGTAAAGTTACATAAGCTCCATGAAAATCTAAAAAACTACAATTATACTAAAATGGCATTACTGAAAATTATTAGTTATCGTATAAATATACTCTAAGATAATCGTAAAATAATCAAGCCCGGAGAGTCCGTTAATAACTATGTCACAATCTTTTCTAATTGGTTTAATATATTTATTTCCGGCATCTACAATATAATTCCAGTGCTTCTTTGCGTTCTCTAAATCCTGGTTGCGCTCATTCAAAGCGCGAGCTAAAAACCATCCTTTTCTAACTTCATCAACAGTTTCAACGTATATTTTAGCATCAAAAAGGTCAGTATTGTCTATAAACATCGATGCCATACCTTCAACAACTACAACTTTATTAGACTTTACTAATTTTGAATGAGGAACAGATATCCCTGTCCCGTTAGGCAAGTACTCAGGGCTGTAAATATCAAAACCCTCCGAAATTTTAGACAAGTCACTACTCAGAAGTTCTAATTGAAAGTTTTCAGGTGAATCTACGTCAAACCCGTTGTCTCTCAGATTATCAAACGTTTCGTATTTTTTGATTAGTTCAGATATATCATTAAAATAATTATCAGTAGTAAAAATAGATACGGGCATATTAAGTTTAATAGCTACTTCTTGTATTCTTCTGCAAATTGTAGATTTACCCGAGGCAGATTCACCCGTAATTGATATTAATATACGTTTATGCGGATTAGTAACAAGACGTTTTGAAAACTTTTGTATAAAATCCGATTTAATTTCTGAAAAAATAGGAACTGCCGCTTTTTTGTCAAACGCCAAAACTTGTTTAAATTTTGACTGTAAATAATATGCCAAAAGCTCACGCCCGGTTCTTTGATTAAAATCCGGCTTATACAACTTATCATGTGAATGGATTTCTTTGTCTATTAATTCTGAAATTCCATCTATTTTACTTTTATCATCTATATTCATACTTTGTATCCAATATTACCACGAAAAAATTTTTCCGGCAGGTATTATACCTGCACAGGATCCTGATTTAAAAGTTCTATAGCTTTAAGTATTTTTACGCGCAAGTCATATGATTGTTTTTCAAGACCTTCAATACTTGTAAATTCTTTGTCTACAATATCATAAATTTGTCTCAACAAATCTATTGTTGTTGTAATTTGCCTAAAAAATTGTCCTTCATACTCTATATTGCTTTTGGTATCCAGATTATACATATATGCCCAATTTTGAACAGAATTTGAGCATGGCTTTGAGTTTAATTGCGCAAAGCGGTAAATATTTTGGACAGTATCAGTATCAATTTCAACAACATCACCCGTCGTTCTTGCATACTCAAGCAGATACGATTTTAAAAGTTTCAACTCACTCTTTAACATATCATCCTCTACATTCAAGGATGAACCTTCTCTTTCATCATCTTCTGTCTGAGTAACTTTTTCCATATTAGCAAGCGCTGCAGCAAATCCTGCAAGCTGTACCGGCGACAAGTCAAGAAGTGTATCATTACTTAAAAATTCTATTACAGGTAATTGAATATATCCATTTAAGTGTTTTAATAGTTCGCCTTTATAAGTGAGTGTATTATCCTCCTTCATAAAATTAAGTTTTTTAAGAACCTCTTTCTTATCATTAATTTGTTCAAAAAGAACTTCTTGTTTCTTTTTGCTTACACTTTCTTCATTATCATATGTATAAAGTGACTTGGAGAGCATAAACATTAGTTTTTCATCATCATCAGTGAGTGAATAGTATGATGCAAGAAACGAATAATCAGGTACAAAACTGCTTTTTAAGTCATTTGCACCAGACACTATCAAATTTTTAATAATACTTTTTTGCTTAGAATTGCAATCAATAGCATAGCAATAACCAATATCATCAATACCGCGCCTGCCTGCTCTGCCTGCCATTTGATGAAAATCATTAGGAGTGAGCATACGCATACCGTCATCGCCGTCCGGGTGATCTGACGGCTTTCTTATTGCGCTTATTATTGTTGTTCTTGCAGGCATATTAATCCCGGCGGCTAAAGTTTCTGTTGCAATTACAACTTTTACTAATTTCTTTTGAAACAATTCCTCTATTAATTCCTTCTGTGAGGGTAATAAACCTGCATTATGAATTGCGTACCCTTGATACAAAGCTCCGCGGTCAAGACTCTCGCCCAAATATTTACCATTCATTTCATACTCTTTGATTATTTCGTAAATTTGCCTTATTTCTTCTCTGGAGTTCAAAGCTGCACAATTAGATTTTAAAGTTTCCAGAACTCTCTGACTGTTATTTTTACTGAAAATAAATAAAATTGCAGGGAGTTTATCTTCTTCACACAGAGTATCTATAAGCCGGCTGAACGCAGTTTTTGAAGGTCTGGCAGAAATTGACTGCATTTGATGCTGCTTTTCTTTTTTAGCCTGTTTCCTTTCTGATTTTGTCAAACCTTTTGCAGCACGCCCTGAACGCGGCTCCGCGTGTGATATTATAAACTCTAAAGGTACATGCCTGTTTTCTTTCGGAACATCAATCAAAACAGTGCTTATGTTTCCCCCTCCGTTTCTTCCTTTAATTATGTGTGTTTCTCCGCTCTGCTTTTTATCCTCGTCTTTATCAAATGTTATGTATGAAGAACTCATGCCCTTTATACTTGCCATCCAATCAGTTATTTTTCTATTATTGCCTATTGTTGCAGAGAGTGATAATATCTGCACCTCAGGGGGAGTAAACATTATAGACTGCTCCCAAATTCCGCCTCTGTCAATATCCCCAAGATAATGCAATTCATCAAAAATTACACTCTTTACCCCTTTAAGAGAATCTGATGTTCTACGCCCCTCTATATAATCGCCAAATACTATATTTCTGTATATTTCTGTAGTCATAATCACAATTGGGGCGTCTGTGTTTTCTTTTCTATCCCCTGTCATTATTCCAACATTTTCTTCTCCGTATATTTTTTGGAATGATTTATATTTTTCATTAGAAAGTGCTTTTAGGGGAGTTGTATAAAATGTTCTGGCGTTTTGCGAAAGATTTTTATTTATAACAAAATGCGCAATAGCTGTTTTGCCGGTTCCTGTAGGAGCTGTTACTATCACATCATTGCCTTTAAGTAAATTTATTCCTGAGGCTTTTTGAAATATATCCGGGGTAAATGGTTCATTATTTTCATTTCTTCCAAGTTTAAACCAGTCATTTTGAAGGGTTTCCGAAAACATAACCGGGATTACAGGGAGTACTATTGCTGCAGATTTTGGGACATATTGCGCCGGGGATGAAATAGCTGTTTGCTGCTGAATGTTTCTTGACACACCCGACTTCAGCGCTTTACGTAAAGCTTTTTTCATAGCGCCTGACATTTTTTGCGAGCCAAACACGGGGTTAGTTAATGTTATATTTAATATGTCCATACTTTATTAAACCCCAGTATAATTTTTTTTGCTATTTCTAATTAAAAATCTTTACAAATATTAATCAAATATGTTACCATGTAATCAGGAGAAGGAGAATCAAATGGCAAGATTAGTAAGACCGAGCTGGGCAATAAGATGCGTACAATCAGGATGCAAAACCTTATTTGAAGTAGCACAATTAGAAAATGGCAAACAGCAGGAAGTTGTATGTCCTAACTGCGGGGAACACTACGTTTATCCAATTTATGACACTGAGGACAACCAAGAAAACCGCTAATGTTTTTTAATGGTACAAACAAGCGGTATAACCAGTACAGTGCACATTTAAAACAAAAATTCGGCGCAAAAGTATACAAAATAACTATTGACGCCAGTTTTTCGTGTCCTAACCGAGACGGCACACTATCAAATAATGGGTGTATTTTTTGTGACGACTGCGGGAGTTTTTCACAAGCACACTCTAATAAACTTTCAATAAATGAGCAGGTTTTAGCCGGTGTTGACACTCTGTCAATGAGGTTCAACGCTCAAAAATTTATGGCATATTTCCAAGCTTTTTCTAACACATACAAACCCGTATCAGAGCTTGAAAAGATTTATAACGCTTCTCTTAATCACCCTGATATTGTAGGGCTATCCATCGGCACTCGCCCTGATTGCGTTGATGATGACAAGCTTAAATTAATATCGGATTATACAAAAGATTACTATACCTGGATAGAGTATGGACTGCAGAGCGTACACAATAAAACTTTAAACTGGATAAATCGCGGACACGACTATGACTGTTTTTTACGGTCGTATGAAAAAACCAAAAATTACGGTATAAATATTTGTATACACTTAATTCTCGGTCTTAATGAAACCTACGACGAGATGATAGAAACTGCAAAACAAGTTGCAGCCCTTGAGCCGGAGGGTATAAAAATTCACATGCTCTGTGCTCTTAAAGGTACAAAAATTGCTGAATTGTATAATAACGAACAATTGGATTTTATGAGTGAAGAAGAGTATATAAATCTCTGCTGCGACTATCTGGAATTAATGCCCAAAACTACGACTATACATAGGCTTGCAGGGAATGGGTTAAAAAAGAATTTAATTGCCCCCAAGTGGCTTGGTAAAAAACTAGACGCACTAAATAAAATTGACAGGGAGCTTGAACGCCGAAACAGCTGGCAGGGGATAAAATACCATCAAGAATAATATCTAACCGAACAGCCGCGCCCAAAACCCCTTTTTCTCCTCCAGAGCATTAATCTTTGCCGCAAGTTTTTTATTCTCTTCCAAAAGCTCTGCTATCTGCTTTGATAAAATTTCATTATCCTTCTTGTACCCGCCAGCCTCAATTAAACTTTTTGCAAAATCAGATTCTTTTATATCATCGCTGATTTTTTTTGCAACTGCTTCTGCCAGCATTTGGAGGGTTTGGGAACTTATGTCAAGAGTTAAATTCCTTAGTTTTTGCGGCTGTTTTTCAGTGATTTCAATATTAGTTTTTTCATCGCCTGCAACGATTAAAGACTGGCTTGCAGCAGCTTCTTCTGCGGGCTGCTTGTCTTCAAGTTTTTCTGCAATTTGTGTATCTGGATAACCTTGTGCTTTTAATGATATACCGCGCCTTATTTTCTTTACAGATAAATCGTCATAGTATTCAATTCCGTTTTCATCTTCATATACAGGATCAATTTTCCAATCGGATATAAAGATTTCTAACGATTTTATATCTATAAAATAATTTTCCAAACTCAATTTTTTTAGTATATCGTCTTTTGAAAGCATTTTTGTTTTCCTTATACATTATCCCCGTTTAACACTACGTTCAATATCTCTGTCTTGTGTCTTTTTGATTAATGTTTCGCGCTTGTCATACAGCTTTTTACCTTTGCCCAAACCAAGCTCAAGCTTTGCAAACCCTTTTGATAAAAATAATTCCAAAGGCACAATAGTAACACCATCTTTTTTAACTTTTATATCAATTTTTAATATCTCTCTTTTATTTAGAAGCAGCTTTCTAACTCTGTCAGGGTTGTGGTTAAACCTGTTGCCCTGGTTATATGGAGAAATATGCGCATTGTATAGGAACACTTCACCATTCTCAATTTTTGCAAAACTGTCTTTTAAATTTATACCGCCGCTGCGGATAGATTTTATCTCTGTTCCTGTAAGCACAATCCCGGCTATATATTTTTCTAAAATTATATAGTCATGAAACGCTTTTTTATTATTAGATATTATTTTTCTATCCATATAAGGATTATAAACCAAAACAGAATACTTGCCAATATTCACATAATAAAAGAAGGCGCGAAGCCTTCTTCTAATTAATATTTTAAACATCAGATATTAATAATCTTTTTTAAACCCTTTTGCAACAATTCTGCCGCCGCAAGATCTTTTTGCAGTCGCAGGTGTGAAGGTTTTAATATCATCATCACCGCAGGTTTCATCCCAAAGATCACCAGTATCACTATAGTCAAGTCCGTAAACCTGGATATCACCTTTGTTTGTATATGCAACCTCAAAAACATCTTCGCCCAGAGCTATAATATCTTTACCTGTCCAACCGAGAGGAAGGAAATAAAACTTACATCTATCCACGGTAGAAATATCACAATCTGCGGTCGGCACAACAAGCGTTGAGCGGTCACTTAGTGCAAACATTTCAAAAGCGCTAGGGTCAATTACAGAGCTGCCGCCTACTTTATCGTATATATACGGCTTTGTGGTAGAAATATCTTTCTTCATCTTTATATGTTCATCCGCTAATCTCTGGAATATAGCCGGACCATTCTTCTGAATAGTCGGATCAGCACTTGAAACAGTATCCGCTTCATTTGCGTACATATACGCCTGGAATCCGTTAGTTAAAGTTGATATACATCTTGAAAACGCCGGACCTACTTTTGCACTTGCTGAGTGCTGGATTAATGCCGGAGCAGAAAGTGCGGCTATTACACCAATTATGCCAACAGTTATAAGCACTTCTGCCAAAGTAAACGCTTTTTGTTTATTTCTTATCATAATCAATTACCTTTCTTATTTACTAGTATTGCCGGTACTTGCTGCTGCATCAAAAATTTTGCCGTCAAATTTCCAGCCATTAGCGGCAATCTTACCTACACAGCCAGGACCGCCCGTTAATTGATCGCAAGCGGCATTTGTATCATAATCTCGTCCGGGCAAGTAAATAAAGCCATCATTCGCTATAGTTACTGTAAACCAATCCAAACCTTCCAGTGCCTTTTGCTGGTTAAGTGATGATGCTGAAAGAATTAATAATGTTGCACCTTCACTACCGTTAAAGGAGGAAATTTTCGCATCGGATGCAGCGCAGATTATAGATTTATCAGGAAGGCTATATACTGTATTTTGAGCACAAGTGACACCTGGCGGTAATGAGCTTGTATATTGTACTAATTTAATATATTTTTTACCAGTTGTTGTATTACTGCCTGTTGAAAGACGATTAAGAAGCTCTCCTGCAGTTACATCATCAGCACCTAACTGAGCAAGGTTTCTTACTCCTTCATCATACAGATACAGTCCAATACCGTTTTCAAGAGTAGAAACAGCATTGGCAAGTTGAGCGCCAAGGTGGGCATTACTTGTATTGTTATACAACTGAGGTATTGTTAATGCTGCAATTACACCGATAATACCAAGTGTAATTAATACCTCGGTTAAAGTAAATCCTTTCTTTTTCATTATTAAAAATCCTTTCATTATTAAAAATCAGCTTTCCATCCGTTATTTGCAATACGCCCGGCACATCCGACACCCGTTGTTATAGTATTACCGCAGGTTGATTCCCAGGAAGTACCGCCCGGGAGAAGACCTTCAGGATAAATCTGCCCATTGTTTGTTATATTCAACTTAAACACATCACGCCCGGTTACAAGTTTATTATCAGCCTGCTTCTTTTGATAACCTGATATATAAACTAATATTCCGCAGGATTTACTAGGTACATCATATGCACACGAAGCATTTTCCACCTGCACAAGAGTTTGGCTTGGCAGAAGCTTTGAGGCAACTGTTCCACTAGGCTTAAGCCCGCCTTCTCCACCATTCCAAGCTATAGATTCTTTTGGGGCATCAGTATAAGCAACGGTTGAGCCTTTTATATACTTTCCGTCAATTTTATCCTGAATAAGATATGTATCAATTAGTGTATTTAATTTAGAATCAGCCGCACCGGCTTTTGTCATTGCGGTTGTAATATAGTCTGAATTATAGTCTGTCATAAACTGCCTGAGCCCATTTTCCAGAGTATTAACCGTATTTACCAACTCAGGTCCGATTTTTGCTCTGTTTGTACTTTGAATAATTGTAGGCATTGTCAAAGCTGCTATAACTCCAATAATACCTAGAGTTATAAGAACTTCTGCTAAAGTAAACCCGCTTTTTATTTTCATATTCTATAATCCTTTCTCAGCATTAGTAATTAACCTTCCAGCCTTCATTTGCTATCCTGTCTACACAGGTATAGCCGGAAATTGAACCTGCTGCTACTGCATCATCAGTACAATCCTCTGAAGTATAGGCATTAGTTATTTCCGCTTCTTTCGGCGTTAATACCTCGCCATTTGCTGTCACAAACAGAGGAAATACCTCTTTACCAAGAACTAATCTTGCGCGGCTTGCAAATCCCGGAAGCAAAGCAAAAATCTCACAAGGTGCCGCAAGTGATACAGTACAATTAGTCGGTACAACAACAGCAGAACGATCAGAAAACATGAACACTTCATACTCACTAGGAAAATCACCAAATTCCTCGTATTTTAAAGTCTGAACCTCCGGCAAGTTACCTTCATCATTTTTATCAAGCATTCTCGCTTTCATATATTTATTTGAAAGAAGCTGCATTTGGCTTACTAAACTAAATGGACTCGAACCGCTTCCAGATCCTGAACCCGAACCGGGTGTAGATTCTTCATCTTTTTTGGCATTTACAGCTTCTGCATTAACAACATCTTTAAAATATGTCTTTTCTTGCTCCATGGTAGCAGTCTGAGCTGCCACTTCAATAGTTGTAACAATCTTTGCAAGCTGAGGTCCGATTTTTGCACTCTGGCTGTTTCTTATAATTGCAGGCGTACTTAATGCCGCAACTACACCAATAATGCCCAAAGTAATGAGCACCTCTGCAAGGGTAAACCCTTCCCGTTTCTTTGGTATCATTGTTATTCCTTTCTTTTTTAAAACTCTCTAAACATTTATATATGTTTAATGTACCACTTTTTTTGAGTTTTGTCACCTGGGCAAAAACTCTTAGTAAAAATAGTAGCATTGGCGGACTGAAACTTTCACATCTTTGAAAATGACAGCGAAGCAATCCACTCTTTTTATGTCATGAAGAGGAGGAATCGGTTGAGCATACACTATTATATCATTGCAAGCGATAGCAAAGCCCTCCAGTACAAAAAATTTATTACAGCTGCATTTGGTTAAGTTCTGTATAAGTATTTAATATACGGTTTCTAATCTGTATTGCCATCTGTGTGCTTAAATTTGCCTTCTCCGCCGCTATCATAACTTCGTGCACACTAATATCCCCGCCTGATGCAAAAATCTCTTCTGCCCGCTCAGACGCCTTTCTTGCCTTATCCACCGAATTTAAACCGTCAGAAAAAGCATTCCCCATAAGCTCTATAAACGGCTTTTCAGCCTGCTCCGTTTTGGATAGTTTCTGTTCCTCAAAAAGAAGTGCGTTATCAAACTCCTCAGGATTTTTGACATCAAACATAGCATGCCCTTTGAGAAATTTATTATATTCATCTACTGCATTTAAATTACCATACTCCGGCATTGAAAAAGTTGTTATTTCCATTTCCTATACTCCCTAATTATATATTCATAGCCGACTGTATCATAGTAGTAACGTTCTGCGCAACCGTCGCATTAGCTTCGTAAGCCCTTGAAGCAGCTATCATATCTACCATTTCTTCAACTATATTTATGTTCGGTACATCAACATACCCCTCAGCATCAGCATCAGGATGCGACGGATCATAAAGCGTTTTTACTCCGTTTTCAGAATCATAAATTTGATCAACCTCAACCCCCGCCGATATCATGCCTGTATTAAGAGCTATACCAGTATTAAGCATCATATTTCCTGTCGATGGATCAAATTCAGCATCAACTGAATTAGCGCTAAAATTCTGAGGTCCGCGTGAAAGATTATCTTCATAAATTGCCTTAAAAGAAACATTTTTCTTAATATAAACACCGGGCGACCCATCTGGATTTCTTGTTGTATTTACGTTTGCGATATTACTTGCAACTGTATCCATCTTTATTCTCTGTGCCATCATCCCTGATCCGGCTATATCAAATGCACTAAAACTCATAATTATTCCTCCAGCTCAGTCATTTATAACTATTGCCCGCCTCTTATTATCTCGGTAACACCTTGAAATGCCCTGCTTTCTAAGTTCGACAAAACTAAATACCTTGTTCCTGTTTTGGATAAGTCCATCATTTCTTTTTCTAACTCAACATTATTTCCATCCGTCGAAGGTCCGTTATATATATCATCCACTACCTGCGGATTAAAATCTGCCATTATATCCGATTGCAGATACGCCTTCTCTTGAACTGTGGGTATTCTGTATTTTGGAATTTCTCTTGTAAACTCGTTTATTGAATTTGGATTGTATTTGATACTATTCTGTCCCTTTATATAATCTTGCAGAGCAGCACTCTCTCTAATTTCATTCAATTGGCTCTCAAATGCGACTTCTTTACGCACATACCCCGGCGTCATTACGTTTGCTATATTTGCAGAAACCGCTTTTTGACGTGCCATCAGCCCGTCCATACCCAGTTTCATTAATTCCATTGAATTTGAAGTAATTAAATTCATTTTTTCAACCCCCGGATATTTATACTATACCCATTGATATTTCAAACTCTGTTTCCGACTCATCAGACTTTATTAATCTTACCTGTCCAAATTGGTCTTCTATATCTTTTTTACAAATAACAAGTCCTAGTCCGCTGCCAGTCATTTTTGTAGTATACCCTTCGTCAAATATCTTTTCCGGCTCATTAATCGGGTGACCATTATTTGTAACTCTTATTTTTACAAACATATCTTCTTGTGCTGTCGTCACACTTATTATTTTTTCTTTTTTATCGTCTTCCGTCTCAAGCCCTTCATCAAGACAAAATGCCTCTGATGCATTTTTTATAAGATTTATCAATACAGAGACAAATTTATTTTTATCCGCAAGAATCTCAGTATCAATTTTATTAACAAGCTTGAGCCTGATATCTTTACCTTTTAAATAAATTTCTGCAAGAGACACCGCTTCTTTTACAAGCTCTTGCACATTTGCAGGTTCTAGCTTATTCTCATCAACTGTTTTTAAAGATATAAGATTATTATTTGCCATACTTACCGCTTTGGTAATACAATTAACAGCATTATCAATCGTTTCAGCTTCGATATTATTTTTACTACAGTATTTTCTTATTATCTGTGCGTATAATTCGCATATTGACAATTGATTCTTTATCTCATGGGCTATATATCTTGTTTTCTTGTCATATCCTGTTTTTTCTTCAAGTGTTTTATCCGCCTCCACCCTTTCCAGATCTGCGGCTATTGCCTCCTGTGTCTGAGAATTATACATATCAAACAGATTAAGCATAACACTGTTCAGCATATCATTATCACGCCGGTCAGGGCGGAATTTTTCCATGTACTTTTTCAAACTGATTTTTGAATTGTCGTTTATAATATTAAAACCATCATCCAATAATCTTGAATTAAATTTCAAATAGTAGCCCGCGTAGCCGTCAACCGCATCGAGAGAAAAGTCCCAGATAAATACTATGCCGTAACGCTGAGTCAACAGACAAAGAAACTCTGTATCTTCCCATACATTTTGCTTATACGCGGTTTCTTTGCTGTAGTCAATAAGTTTAACATCAATGTACTTCAACCTGCTTAACAAACCCTGATAAGGAGTCTTATCAAGAAGCCTGTACACGACCAGACCTTCCTGAGGAGAGTTTAACAGCGGTTCGACAAAAGCTCTGAACATTCCCTCTACCGTACGCCTTGTGATTGTCTTATTCTCTTGAAGGAAAATAAGATTTTTAAGTAAATTCTTTTTCGGTACTACTCTTTTCATTATTATATTTTAATCTTATCTTTTTTATTCAAAAATCCATTGTTAATTGCATATAAAACAGCCTGTGTCCTGTCATTAACCTGCAATTTTTGAAAAATATTGTTTACGTGCGTTTTTACTGTGGTTTCAGAAATAAACAGCTTGTTTGCAACACCTTTATACGTTACCCCTTGAGTCAGAAGTTCCAACACTTCTTCTTCCCTTCTGGTAAGCGCGTCCAAGAAATTTTCTTCTTTAACCTCTTGCGCTGCTGTTTCTTCTCTGAATGTTTTTTGGAAATACTCAAAAAATCTTGAGGAAATAGCAAGCGGAAGATAAATTTTACCTGAAAGAACCTCTTCTATTGCATAAATCAATTGTGCTGATGCCATTGTTTTCAGAATATAGCCTTTTGCCCCAAGCTTCATTGCTCTAAATATTAAATCCGCATCATCATATCCGCTCAAAACAAGCACCTTGGTATCCATCCCTAATTCCGCAATATCTTGAAGAGCTCTTAAACCATCTCTTTCCGGCATATTCATATCCAAAATCACAATATCCGGATTGTGACGTTTAATCAATGTCACCCCAACATTAACGTTTGTTGCTGCGCTCACTACATTGAATGTACCTTCTAATGTCAATAGCTCCTTAATCCCATTCACGTGCTCGTAATTGTCATCAATTAAAAGAACACTTGATTTCTGTTTGAACTCACGTCTCATACTATATCCTCTCTCCTCAAAAAAAATTGTTTAATTGTTTTCTTTCTACATTAAAAATATTACAACCTTTTAGATGACCGCTACATCCACATACCGATTGATTTTTAGGGGTGTTATACTAAATCCCGGGGTGTACATCTTTAGATGTACCCGCCTCCTCAAACCCATGCCCAGCATGACTTTTAAAAAATCAAGCGTCTTTTATATGAGGCATGGAAAATAATATTAATACAGGATATTTTTTGGAGGATTTTTACAAAGTACATCATACCAATGAATGATTTAATATTTATATCATAGCTAACCAGCATTTAACCCTGTAATACTTTAATTTTAACCTATATATATTTCTTTCCGTATTGAATTTTATTTAAAACTTTAGTAAAATAAATAGGTTAATTAATATTAAAAAAAGGAATTTGAGAATGAAAGTACAAATGCAGGTTTTAATAGCACTGGGCTTAGGATTAAAAAGAAACTGGCATATTTTTTCCGGGCTCATTCTCGGGGTAATTGCCGGTATATTTCTTCATAAATACAACCTTCACCAACATTACGTAATGACTATTTTAACGTTTGTTGGTGAATTATTTATAAGACTAATTCAGATGGTAGTCATTCCGCTTGTTATATCTGCTATTATCATTGGAATTACAAGTATAGGAGACAATAAACAGCTAAGTAAACTCGGAACTAAAATGATAGGGTATTACGCAATTATAACTTTTGCGGCAGTCGCAATAGGCGCCGTTCTTGCTTTGGTGTTTAAACCGGGATTAAGTGCCTCGCAGTATATCAGTGAATTTGCCGCAAGCGATATTCAGGCAACAGTCGCGTCTACTATTGAAGCACAACGGGAAAATGTCCTTAATATTTTCTTGAATTTTATTCCCAAAAATCCGCTTGAAGCTCTTGCATCCGGTAATATGGTTGCAATAATT
Source organism: Candidatus Gastranaerophilales bacterium (assembly GCA_944326905.1). GTDB lineage: Bacteria > Cyanobacteriota > Vampirovibrionia > Gastranaerophilales > Gastranaerophilaceae > CALUTH01. The sequence goes on along the minus strand of CALVFU010000005.1, from coordinate 15,823 downwards.
GTATTTGCCGTAATATTTGCACTCGCTCTGGCTAAAACCGGCGAAATTAACCGCCCGTTTGTCAGCTTCTTTGAGTCAATTTTTGCAGCAACAATGAAAGTTACAGATTGGATTATGTGCTTTGCAGCTCCCGGAGTTTTTGCACTAACAGCTATTAATGTCTCAGCATTTGGTCTGGATATTTTCTCAAGTATTTCTAAGTACCTTGGAGTTATAACTTTAGGCTTCTTAATTCAATTATTAATAGTATACCCAATATTTTTAAGAATATTTTCAAAAGTTCCTGTCTGGATGCTCTATGCTGCAGTTGCTGAAGCTATGATGGTCGCATTCGGAACAGCAAGTTCTTCTGCTACATTGCCTTTAACTATCGCCTGCTGTGAGAAGAGAGGTATTTCTCATAAAATCTCCAGTTTTGTACTTCCTCTTGGCGCAACACTGAGTATGGACGGAACGGCACTTTTACAAACAGTTGCCGTTATATTCCTGGCTCAGGCTTATAACGTTGCGCTTACACCGTTTTTAATTTTACAAATCTGCATCCTCGCTGTAATTGCATCTTCAACTTGCGCCGGAATACCAGGAGCCGGGTTGATTACTATTGCCCTTATATTAAACGGCATGGGATTATCTCCAGAACAGCTGGTTGTAGGTTTTGGCTTCCTTCTTACACTAGACAGAGTTACAGATATGCTGCGGACATTGGTTAATGTCACTTCCGATGCCGTTGTTACAGCCGCTATTGCCGATAATGAAAACGAGATTAACTATGACCTTTTAAACAACCCTGAAGAATACAAAGAAATTATTTAACAATGAATGAACAATTAATAGGTTTTTGGGGATACCCTGATCCGTCGTTAATAAACAAAATTAAAAATCAATATCCAAACTGCCGCTGGGTAGATTTGGATGTTGACCTTGGAGCCCCTGATAAAGAAATTCTGCCAAAAGCCTACTGTAAAATAATTAAAAATATTATAAACAACGCATTTGCACTAAGCCCCGTAAAAATCGCAGCACCTATAGGCAAAGACAAATGCGACAGCGGCTGGTTTGCCGCACGTCTCCTGTCAGAATTTGGGTTTGACTGCGAAACCTCTATATATGAACAAACTCTGCCTAAACGCCCAATTAAAATATGCACAAGCAATCTGCCGCTTATTGATAAATTCAACACTATAATGAATAACATAATAGATGGCATTCCTGATATAAATTATCCGCAAATAAAGCCGCAATTTGGTTTCTGGGGAGTTCCTCCAAATGATTATGAAATTCTTAAACTATTTCCAGCCGCTACCCATATATACGGCTGGACACGCTGTGTTGAAGCCGGAACGCCTGCTGATTTAGAGCTTGAAATGTACGTTGATGCCAGCATTCCAACCGTATTTTATGCTCAGGCTTTTTGTTCCAAAACACAGCTCGCAAAATACCTTGCGGACAAGTATAACGGGCTCTACATTGATGTTGATGATTACATAAACAACTCTATTAAAGCAAAAATTGAAGCATTTCTGAGGTTACGATGATTTATCTTGACGCCGGAACAACATACTCAAAAATAATAACTACAAGAAATGATTCCTTTGATAAAAAATATTTTATTAAAGAATTTGAGGACAAAAAGTATTATATTATTCCTTCCTCAATTATAAAAACTTCTAATATCTGCCCTTCCCGCTCCTGCGGACACATGAGCAACGCCACTGAAAATGAAATTATTGCACTGGCTAAAGGTTGTAAAGGTACAATTGATACTAACGCTACTATCCTGGATTTAGGCAGCCGAGATGCAAAATGGATAAGATTTAAGGACTCAAAATTCCATGATATGGACTGGAATACCTCATGCGCAAGCTCTACAGGCGCTACAGTCGAAATGCTTTTAAAATTCTATAACCTTAAACGCGACGATTTGGAATTTAATCCTGAAAAATTTACTATTACTTGCGGTATTTTCGGATTAGAAAAAATCATGGATGACATCTCTAAAGGCGAAGAGGCAAAAACTTCTATTGCTAAATTCATACACGGAATAGCCTACAATGCCTGGGTGTTTGCCAAAAAGCCTTTAAAGATTTATCTCTCAGGCGGTTTTTGCGACAATAAATGCTTCGTACACTCGCTTGAAGAATATTGTTCAGTTGTTCCGCTCGGCAGATTCGTATTGTGTGAGGGGTTAATAGATGAATAATATTACAACCGGCAAAAGAGGAGAATTAATAGCTGCAGAGTACTTAAAAAAGCAAGGGTACAAAATTATTGAAACAAACAAGCACTTCTCAAAATTTTGCGAAATAGATATAATTGCGCTTGATAAAAATACACTTGTTTTTGCAGAAGTAAAAACAAGAAAAAATAATCAATTTGGTATCCCATTTGAAGCTATTACAAAAACAAAATATAATCATATCAAAACAGGAGTATTCACATACCTAAGTGAAAACAAAAAATATAAAAACTACAGAATAGATGCAATTGGAATAATCTTAGAACCTGAATTAAAAATCGAACACCTAAAAAATATTTAGCAATTAAATCTCGACACCCTGCATCATTTGTACCAAAGTACTTACAGTTGTATCCATTGAGACAATATCTGTTGTACGCTGCTGCAAAAATGCATTTATCTGAGGCATCATCTGGATAGCTGTATCTAATTTAGGATTAGTTCCGGGCTGATACATCCCAACATCAATAAGGTCTTTATTTTCTCTATACAAAGCCATCAGCGCTCTTAATTTTCCTGCAGCCGCTTTATGTTCAGGTGTTGCAATTGCGGACATAAGCCTTGATATACTGCCTAAAACATCAATTGCAGGGTAGTGGTTCATCTCAGCAACTTTTCTTGATAAGAAAATGTGCCCGTCTACAATACCTCTTACAATATCAACAATCGGATCGGAAATATCATCCCCTTCCATTAATACGGTATACAACGCGGTAATTGACCCCTTTGGGCTGTTTCCGGCACGTTCAAGGACTTTTTGAAGCCAGGAAAAAATTGACGGAGGATAACCTTTCATTGTAGGCGGCTCTCCTACTGACAAACCTACTTCACGCCCTGCCATTGCACATCGTGTTACTGTATCTGTCATCAAGAAAACTTTTTTGCCTTTATCTCTAAAATACTCACAAACAGCAGTTGCCGCAAGCAGGCACTTTTGACGTATCAAAGGCGGCTGGTCGCCAGTTGAGCACACAAGTACAGAACGTTTCATACCCTCCTCGCCCAGTGCATCCTCAACAAACTCTTTTACCTCTCTTCCACGTTCTCCAATCAGTGCAACAACGTTTACATCAGCATCTGAATTTCTTGCTATCATACCCAGCAAAGTACTTTTACCGACACCTGAGCCTGCAAACAAGCCGAGCCGCTGCCCGCAGCCCATTGTCATGCAACTATCTATTGCTCTTACACCTGTTGAAAATATCTCGGTTATAATCGGGCGTTCAAAAGGCTCAGGAGCAGCTCCCTCAATTGGACGCCACTCTGCCCCGGTCGTATCTAAAGGTCTGCCGTCAATGGGATCACCTAAAGGATTTATAATCCTTCCAAGTAAAAAATCGCCAACAGGAATTATTATAGGTTTGCCGTTTGTCTGTACAAGACACCCTTGCCCAATGCCTGCTCCGTCATACAGTAAGAGCAGTTGAGCAACATCACCTTTGAATGCAACAACTTCTGCAGGTTTTTTCTCACCTGTATAAGTTTCTATATAACACAAATCACCTATCTTAAGCCCCGGAAGCTTTACCTCTACAGTCAAACCCAAAAGTTTAGAGACACTGCCTTTATACTGATAAAGCTCCGTACTTTGCAGCAGCCCGCGCACTTTAGATTTTAAATTATCTAAATATTCTTGATCTACGCCTTCCATCAGCTACCTATTAATAAACAGGAATATCAACCGGCTCTGTTAATTGCACCCCTATAACCTGCCCCTGCTTTAAGTATACACTCTTTCCTTTTCTAAACATATCAGCAATACTATCACCAATAAAATATCCAATACCGCCTATAGCACCGCCTATAGCACAAAACGGTGTCGTAAGATATTGAAGTCCAGGCATAGTATCCTCAGCCGATAAACCTACATCAACCGCATTACTCGTAATCTCTTTTGTCTTGTCCCAGTTTTCCTGAACAGCCTCGCCATAACCTAAAGAACCGTATATTCCACCATCTGCCGTAAGATGTGTAATACCTGTCAGCCCCATAGCTAATGGCAGCTGCCTTCCGCTTGGCGTTACAACATGGTCAAAGTCCAGGTATAAAACAGCACCTTTGGAAAATCTCTTGGGCTGAGTTATCCCTCTTACGCTGCCGCGTACAACAGAACCTGACGGCAAAATTACATTTGCGCCTGAAACCTGCTCTGTTAAAAGCATTGCGTTAAAATAATCACCTTCACTATTTGTCCTGGTATCAATCGGTGACAAAAGCTGCAATGAAAGAACAGTTCCGGCAGGTATCCGTTTAGTCTTTGCATCAGCTTCAAACGGAGCTGCAAATACAGTGCCCGTAAACATTAATATTGTTAAAAAAAGTGCTACTACTCTCATTTTAAATCCCCTTTTGTCTATAGAATTATAGCACAATAACTGGTTCTGAGCAATTTAGTACATGAGATATATTTTTATACTTTTGTAAATTTTTTATTTTAGATAAGCAAAAATTTTTTTTAGGAGCTTTATAACAAATATAATTTAGATAGAAAGTATTTTTTATATGCCGATAGGAATAATGGATAAAATTGGTAACGCCGTTACCACCCTTACAAAGCCTGATAATGTATCCCCAATTATTGCACAAGAAGCATTGTGTATATCGGGACGAACCAGAATGGCATACAAAAGAGGCGGAGAACAAGAAGCGAGAGAACGGGTTATTGAGGAAGTATCCGGCACTATAACCTGGCTTGGCGGCGTTAAATTTTTAAATTATATCGGCGATAAATTAATCGGTGCACTGCTTAAAAATAAAGGAGTAAGCTTTGATGTAGGCTCCGACATTATGCGCCGCCCATTTGACAATTTTATGATGAATAAATCCAATTACCCAAAAGGATTTTCGTCAAATAAAATCTCTGTTATTAAAGGTATAAAAGTTATCTCTGCAATTATTCTTGCAGATTTATTTATAGGTTTTGCAGTACCAAAATTCAATCAGGCTCTTTCAAGGAAAATTAATAAAAAGAAAGCTGAACAAAAAACTCAAATTATAGACAACTCAAATACAACAACTTCCGAACAAACTCAAAAAAATAATACACCTCCTACATTCAAAGGTATGGCAGGATTAAATACGTTTACTAATTTTATTGAAAATACAAATGTCGGCAAACTTTTAGGAACCGATATAGGAATTGCAGGGGGAAGAGGGCTGAACGCAAGACGCAAAGAAGAAACACTGGATATTTTAATAAGAGATATAGGCTCAATTTATTTCTACTACTGGGCAAGAGATGATGCTGCAAAAGTTATGAATTTGATAGAGACTGGCGGTAAAACATCTAATCGTCTTGACCCTAAAACTGTTAATTGTGTTACAAAATATCTTAATGATTTTATCCTATCAAAAGACGGAAGTATTGACGCCGCAGAATTTAAAAAATTAATGTTTGGTACAGGTGTAAAAAAAATACCCAAACTGGATTTCGAAAAAGAAGCGCCGTCTAAAACAGCTGCATTTATGACAAAATTAGGAAGAAAACCACAAGTTCCAATCGAAGCCATCGAGCTTGATAAATTTCTTGCAGCACTAACGCCCGCTGAAAAAAAACAATACGGAAATCTCGCGCGTAAAATGTCTGAACTACAGCCTAAGCGGGCAGGTGTCAGCATTTTAAGCAAAAATCAAATTGCAGATGTATTCAAAGGAGGAATAGCTAATTCGCCTGAATTTCTGCACATGATTTTTGATAATTATACAAATGGAGCATATAAAGACGAATATAAATATATTTCACACAAAGCACTTTACAAACAAAAAAGCAAAGTGCTTCAATATATAGAAGACATTATCAGCGCCTCAAACAACGGCAAAATTGATTCTGCTTTATTGAAATCAGTAAAAAACAAAAATCTTGCATTCACAGGACTCAATTTTCTTGTCGGTTTCACAATCTGTGTAGCTTTTATCTCTACAATAATACCTAAAATCCAGTATTATGTAACAAGAAAAGTTACAGGAATTTCAGGTTTCCCTGGGGGCGATGAATTTGGTAAAGCACAGACTGAATCAACCAGAAACACTGCTTAGCTAACATGAATAACGCTGCAGGAAGTACACTCCATACAATATTCCGTTTCTGCATTAACTGACTTTGCATAATCTAAAAAGCTTCCCCCCATCCTGCCTCGGTAATCGTTAGCAAGATATGGACATGAATATACACCGTTCTGAGTCAAAGTCCGGCTGTTTGTGCAATCTTTGGATTTATCATTATACTCTTGCGGAGGGTTCATTTTATCAAAATATTGACCAATCGAGATTTCAGGATTTACACCATACTCTTCAAATTTTTTCCTAAACATTTCAAGTAACACTCGCTCCTCCTCTCTATAATAGTTTACAATCTCTAAAATTATTGAAAAACCGTATCTTTCAAGATTTTTAAGCGCAAAAAAAGTCTGCCTGAAAGAACCTCTGTACCTTGCCATATCATTTTTTAACTCTTCATAATGCGACAAAGAAAAACGGAAAAATAAATTATTCTTCCCCTCATCCTCTACCTTTCTTAAAAACCTTGCTTTTTTTTCATTGATAAATGAAGCGTTTGTACAAATACATACATTAGTATACTTAAGACATAATCTAAGAATATTATTAAAATTAGGATGAGTCATCGGCTCCGCCCCTGTGAGGTAAATACATTCTATACTTTCATTTTTTAACTGTACAAGTGCTTCTTTTATTTTGTTTATATCTATAAAATCCTTATCATGCCTGTTTATTGGAAAATCAATATAGCATTGCTTGCAGCGCTGATTGCAAGATTTTGATGTAAGCACAATAAATATGTAACGTAATTGCTCCAGTTTATAAACCGGAGAGATAAATATACTGTTCATTATAATCCTCACTCCTTTATTTTTATTCTATGTTCTTCAAAGAAAAAATAAATTAAACAAGAAGGGGATAAAAAATTATACTTGCGGCTAAAGTTTAAATATTCCGTAAGATTTAGGCTGCATAAAGCTTTCAAATAAAAAAACTGTACAAATGTACAGTTTTTTTATTTATTCTAAATAATATTCTCTAATTGCTTCTCCGCAAATTATATCTGTCTTCCATATACGTAGTACAGGCTGTGTCCCCGCACTCAACAGCTCCGCCGTTGCGCACATTTATAACACCAAGCGCCTGTTTTACCTCAGCATTGTTTTTCTTTTCAATCATTGAAATAGTTATTGTAAATGCTAAAGCATCGATAGCTTTAGCATTGGTGTTTTTCCGCTCAATATCAAAAATCACGCCGTCACTAGTTTCAACTTTATTATTGCTATACGACCCGCCTACTTCTCTTGAAAAATAATGTACAAACTTGTCTGCCCCGGATGGAACACTATCAGTTTGCAGCAATATACCGACAGGAGCAGACGTAGATGACAACCCGTATGAGACCAAGTCACCATTTTCATCAAATATAGTCGGATACATTTCCGGGTCATTAACCATATTAGCAGTCGCTTGCTCTGTTACCGTGTATGCCTTTATAAACAAAGCTTTTCTCTTATCAGGTTTTAATTTTGCCATATTAGCAATCATTACGGCAACAAGTACTCCGATAATTAACAGCGCAATCAGTATCTCTACTAATGTAAACCCTTTTTTTCTGTTATTTTTCATAGTTAAAGCCACTCCGCATAGTTATAAATGGATTGTATCATATCGCGCGTATTAAGTCTATGATTTTATCAATAAACTTGCCCCGATAACACCTGCCGTATTTCCTAATTGTGCAGGAACAACTTCAACAGCTTCTGCCGAAACAGGTATTGCACGTTTTGCAATCGTTTCACGTATAGGTGCAAGAAGTATTTCACCTGCATCTGCAACTCCGCCTCCTATTATTATTTTTTCAGGATTAAGCAGGTTTACAACACTGGTCAAACCTATACCAATATATTCTCCCATTATTGTAAAGATCCTTTGTGCAACTCTATCGCCAAGCTTTGCCGCCTCTGATACAACATAAGGCGTAATATCCGGGTTAGCAAGTTCCCTATATTTAGTAGACTTACCGCCTCTTATATATTCCTCTGCCATACTTACAATGCTTGGTCCTGATGCAAACGCTTCCAAACACCCTCTATCACCGCATCCGCATAACGGTCCGCCAGTTATATCAAGTTTTATGTGACCGATTTCACCGGCAGAATTGCTTGCCCCGCGGACCAACTTTCCATTAATAATTAATCCTGAGCCAATTCCTGTACCTACAGTTATACATATAAGGTTTTCACACCCCCTGCCGGCTCCAAAATTCAATTCGCCAAGCGCGGCACATCTAACATCATTATCCACGCGGGTAGGTATCTTAAACTCATCTTCAAAAACCTTTGCAATTGGCACATTTACCCAGCCCGGAATGTTTGGCGCCAAACGAACAATTCCATTCTGCCAGTCAACCTGACCGGGAAAACCAAAACCTATGCCTTCTATATCCTTAGTATTTGAATTTGTTTCCTTTAAAAGGTCGCTTACTGCCTGCTTCATGTTGTTTATTGTATATTCATATCCCATTTCCGCTCTTGTCGGAATTGAGTTTGAATAAATAATATTGCCTTTATCTCCTACCAGTGCTATCTTAACATTCGTACCGCCAACATCAATACCAATTCTGTTTGCCATATAAATCCCTTCCAATCTTTAAATTAATTTAACTACATAGGTTTATTTTATAACAAACCAAGGTAAATAAAAGAGGGCAGTATATTTTTTTTTCTAAAATCATACATTTGTATTAAAAAAACACACCTTAAAAATTGCAACACATAGAAAAGTAAGCTTTTTGCCATGTTAAAATTAATTGTGCGCCCCACGGACGCACAATTAATACATCATTTAATTTTGACACGGCGCGACTCCGCATTTAATGCCGTTAAGTTAAACAGTTAAATTATTTTATAAAATAAACCATATTAACTCCGGCTTGGATTCTTATAACTCCCGGTTCTATAGACGGAGCAGCAGCCTGCGGCACTGCTTCATCTGCCCCGCTTGCTTTTAAATTAACAGCCGCGTATCGTGTTCTGCCATATATATTATCGTTATTTATAATCGCTATATCCTTAACCCCTTTTATCACCACGTTTGCAGCACTTGCCGCTGTCTGCGCCTGTTTACCTGCTTTTTGAACTGCCAGTTTCAATAACTCATCTCTATATTGCTCATAATTTGATACACTAAAATTCAAATTTGACACCCCGGTTGCTCCAAGTGATATTGCTTTTTCTATAATCGTCGGAATTGCATTTATAGATTTAGTATGAACTACTACATTGTTCGTTACTTGATATTTATCAAAAGCTCTCTTGCTGCCGTTATATTTATAAAGCGAGTCGGCACGGAAATCAGCCGTTTTTATATAATCTCCATCTTCTGTTTTAATTGAATCTTTGAGCCCCTTTAAAATATTCTGAGATATTTCATTATTATCTGTCATTGCCTTTTGCATCGACTTCGCATCCGATGTCTCAACCTCTATATTAATTTCAACCGTATCCGGCGCAACCTCTTTTACTGCATTTGAACTAACCGAAATTGTATTTATTTGTTCAGGACAAGTACACGACTGAGCAATTGCACTATTTGCAGCAACTACAGACATTAGAGCTAAAATAAGTAAACCTTTTTTCATATTAACCTCTCTCATATTGTTACACTATTATAACTATAAAACTAAATAGTTCAACTCTTATTTGAGTTGAACTATTTTATGCTTCTTCTCCTTTTTTCTCTTGTGCCATTTCTAACTGGCTAATTTTTTATAATATCTTTTGACGTCACAAACAATATCTTTAACAAAATCCCTTACTACTGCCTTTAAAGGTTTTTGTTCCATGCCATCAAATATATAATATAACGGATCCTTTCCGTTATTAAACCTCATTTGCCTATCCTTTTTATTAAGATAGTAACAATGAAAATTATCAGGAATTTCTAACGCTCCGATAGGTTTTTTATTTCTCTCTATTGCTTCTTTGTCTAATGCCATATCTATTACTCTTTCTTAATAATTTAACTGTCTACATATATATAAAAACATCTCAAAACAGCTAATTTCACAACATAAAAAATAATTAACAAAAGTTTACAATATCCGCTAAATGTTACAAATAATAACATTTTCCAAGTTTTTGCCTATTCTCGTCTTAAAAACTCGGCTCCATCATACTTATCACTAATTATTTAGTTTTAAAAGAATCATACTTTATGCTTATTTTTTGTGAAAAAGTTTAAAAACCGCTATTTTTTCTTAATAAATGGCTTGCAATATTTTCTCTGACAGGTATAATAGGTTTTGTAGACATAAGAAAGGAGTTTTACGATGAACAAAGAAGAATTAGTTCAAGAGATTTCAAAAAAAGCTAAAGTTACTCAAAAAGAAGCAAGCGAAGTATTAAGTGCTTTAATTGATACTATTCAAAAAACAGTTTCTAAAGGCAAAAAGGTTACTTTAGTTGGTTTTGGTACTTTTGAACCACGCAAGAGAGCTGCAAGAAATGGCAGAAACCCACAAACTAACAAAGAAATCAAAATCCCTGCTAAAACAGTTCCTGTTTTCTCTGCAGGTAAAAACTTCAAAACTATCGTTAATGGCAAATAAGCTTTAACCAGTTATTAAAGTTTGAAAGCGCGGCAGCCGTAGGCTGCTGCGCTTCTCTTATTCAAAAATTTTCTTTTGCACACACTTTTTCATGTTTATGCTATTATTGTTGTAAGTTATAAATTTTAAAATGAGGTGATAACATGGAAAAGTTAGCAGATATAGGTGTTTTTGGCGGCTCAGGATTTTACAAATTCCTTGAAGATATTGAGGAAGTCACTGTTGAAACTCCCTATGGAATGCCAAGCGATAACTTTTTTATTGGGAAAATAGGAAACCACAAAGTTGCGTTCCTCCCAAGACACGGAAGAAATCATACCATACTGCCTCATCTTATTAACTACCGCGCTAATGTTTGGGCTATGAAAGAAATCGGCTGCACCAGAGTCATATCTCCCTGCGCTGCCGGCAGCCTGCAAAAACACGTTGCTCCCGGTCATTTTGTAATTTGCGATCAATTCGTTGACTGGACTGACGGCAGAAAATCTACTTTCTTTGAAGGACCTATAGCTACCCACCCATCAGCTGCGGATACCTACTGCCCGGAACTTAGAACGCTGGCTGTTAAAACCGCTAAAGACATTGGCATTACAGTCCATGACCACGGAACTGTAGTTGTAATAAACGGTCCGCGCTTCTCGACAAAAGCAGAATCAAAATTCTTTACAAATCAAGGCTGGGAAGTAATTAATATGACCGCGTTTCCTGAAGCATACCTAGTTAAAGAAATGGACATGTGTCCACTTAATATTTCTCTCATAACAGATTATGATGCGGGCTTGGTCGGAGATGTCCCGCCTGTTTCACACCACGAAGTTATGCAAGTGTTTAATAATAATGTTGCTAATCTCAAAAAACTTTTATTTACTATGATAGAAAATATTCCTTCAGAACGCAAATTCTGTAATTGCGCCGATACAAAGAAAAATTCACGCCCATAAAGGAGATTAAATGAGCTTAGCTTATATCACTGGATTACTATTCCATTTCTATTCACTTTTAATTTTTATAAGAATCCTTCTAACCTGGATTCCTAATATTGATTGGTCTCAGCAGCCGCTTAAAAGTATTAGAGAATTAACTGATGTATACTTAAATATATTTAGAAATGTTATTCCGCCGCTTGGAATGATTGACATCTCACCTATGATTGCTTTAATCGTACTTTGGATTATTCAAGGCGCGGTAGTAAGATTACTGATTATGATCGGGCTATAATTTCGATTTTTATTTGAATAAATAACATCTGTTTGTGGTATAATAATTATAATCACCAATGCGGTTGTAGCTCAGTAGGATAGAGCGGAGGTTTCCTAAACCTTGTCTGCCGTGGGTTCGACTCCCTCCAGCCGCAAATTTATTAACTTAGCACCTTATCAATAACCATAGAAATAGAATATATAAGCATTTCAGGGTATTTTGCGTTTTCTTCTTTACCCCTGAAAGCAAGTAATAGCAACAAATCCTATTTTTGTGTTATTTATCTCAATTTATATAAAAACACCAGGTTCCGCACAAATACCGCACAACGGATTTTAAAATAAAAAAGCCCCGCAAAGCTGCGAGGCTGTGTAGGAACATACTAAATGAGGTGGGTTATTTTGTACAGAAGAAATTTCCTGTCTGGTTAGGGTCTTGTCCTATATGAATAATATTTTTTGATTTGTACCAGATGACTTCATTAAACAATCCGCAGTCACAAGCCTTTTTGTAGGCATAAGCCATACCTTTGCACCAGAAATCCAATGCGCTTGCTTTTTTGCCTTCGCAGATATGCAGCGACGTAGAAACACCGCCTTCATCTGTATTATGCTTTATACACCTGCATCCGCTTGTAACGTTCATCCCTTGTTTAATGAGATATCTGTAGGCTTGTAAACAGACTAAAAATGCATTATCATAATTGAATTTGTTACATCCGCATTTACATTTCAGTTCTGTGTCAATATCAAAGTTTTCGATAGTAATTTGAGGTTTTGTCATATTTAATCCTTTCTGAATATTAAATTGCGGTTTACTTAATCGGATAAAAGTACTCTACCAGATAACTTGCCGCATCAAACGGGTGTTCTAAAAACTTGGACTCTCTGTCATTTTTAATTTGTTTAAGAGTCGGAACATCAACAATGGAGGTTCCTACTTTGAATGATAAGTTGTACATATTATGCAGAAGCCATTTACATTTCTGGTCAATGAATATATGGCAGTCCCCGTTAGGCGTTTCTTACTCTTGCGTTAAAAGCCTGTATTCTGGTAAGTATAGGCGGGTTAAAAGCTCTTAGCTTAAACTCGAAATCATACCCGTACTTTTCCAGTGCGCGCCGTATAATCATGTAGTTGGTAAATTCAGATTGAGCATTCCTGAAATCGCCGGAAGCATCACCGCATACAACTATTTTACTTCTATGGTCTGGGTATTTTCTAAGGAACTCCTCTATACAGGCTTGTGTTGAAGTATTTTCAATAACAAGCTCATCGAAGAAGTAAACATTGCTGTCATCTTTGTGAGCAATACACCAGCACATAGGGTCAACGTTAAAATCGCAAGTCAAGTATAACGGGATATCCTTGTTATATTCAACCTTTTTGATGTTCTCATCAGAAAACCCTTTAACAACAAGCCCGCTTGAATAGTTGCCGAACTCACCGAGAACCTTTATCCGATAATATTCGAGGTCGTACTCATCTTTTAATGACTCGATAAAATGCGGCGGGAGGTAAATATTTTCTGATGTGGGAGCAATTATTAATCTGTAATTTTCTTTCGGGTTTTCAACAAACCTTTTCCAAATCCACCCTTTGTTAGGCTGGGGGTTGGTATGTCCGAACAGCCTGAACCTGAAATCACCCCATGACAGCTTTCTGTTAGTATTTCTTAAACGCCCGAGGAGTTGTTTAAATGAACTGTCAGAGATTTGTGATGCCTCTTCTATTTCCGCCCAATGAAGGTTTAACGACTTAAACTTTTCTGGGTCGTCTAACCCTTTGAAAAGAATTTCAGACCCGTTGCTAAAGGTTATTTTCTTGTCTATCTTGTTGTACTTGTAGTCCCTGTCTTTAATATACCCCATAGCGTTTAAGTGTTCAAAATATGATTGCATAGTTGTATTTTTAACTAACTCATACTCTTTAGCACCGACAAGCCCGCGGCATCCGGGATATTTTCTTGCAAGCATTATTCCTAATAGAGAGCCGCACCAGGTTTTACCGCGGCCGTATCCTCCCTGATACATTACAACATCAAGTGAATGATTGTGCGGTATTTCAAAAAACTCTTTTTGCTTTTCTAACAGCTTGTATTCAGGCATATTTTAAATCCTTATTTATGTTCCAAATCGGTTAATTATGTGTTCTATTTTTTCTTCATCAACATCAAGTTTACGTTCTACATCATAGAGCCTAGTAATAAAATTGTTGTGCTTTTCGAGCTTTCTGTTTTGTTCGTCAAAGCGGTAATTAATAAACTCTTTAAACCCTTCCAGCTTGCCAATGTAAATTCCTGCCATAACACAGGTTGTAACAAGGCTAACAGCGGCTAAAATGATTGATAAGACAACTCCTATATGCTCTAACATACACTCCTCCAACCGCTGTCTTGGTTGTCTCGCGTTAAACGGGTATCGCTGCCGCTTTCACCCTGTCTTGAATTTGCTCCACGCTCACAGAGTTTCGCCTTTTGTGCTTTGCACAAGCCGGCTCAATCTGCTCGCTATCCGGGCTTACTCCGTTCGCCCGTCCGCAAATTCGCTCTGCTCGCCAACCGCAAAATCTCTGAAAGTTATCCACCGCAAGATACATTACCTGCGCTTTGACTTTACCGACACCGGCGGATAGGAGGAGCGCCCGAAATACCCGCGATGAGAAATTTCTGTCATACCCTACACTGTTATGATATACACACATCCAATCGTGTATCATTGACGGGATTAAAAACTCTGCACTGGTTTTTGCTCCAATCAGCCGCCAGAAAAACCGCGGTATCGTTGCTCCATCCCAGCAGTAGTTTTTAGGAATAGTAAACTCATATTTTTTGTTTTAAGGTGGTCAAACAGTGTGACCTTAAGCGCGTGTTTTTTCTCAAACGGGTATTGTGAGACAGCTTTTTTCTCCGCCTCGCTCATTGATGGCCGGGCATAACGCATACCAACAGAAGGTTTATTATCAAAAAATATCGAAAGTTCTTTGTCTTTGTACCATTCTATCATCTCTTTTTTCTCCTTAGAGGCTTGACAAAGACTTGAACATGGTAAATAATATAATAACAGGGTGGCAGCTTGCTAAGCTAGCCAACAGCTCTGTAGAAGGCTTACGGTTCTTATCTGTTCAGGTAAGAGCCGTTTTTTAATATGAATAGTATCAAGATAAGTAAAATTAACGTTAAATTGATATTTTCCATATCGACCCCCTTTCTAGTCGGGAACCAACCCGAAGGCTATACAATGATTGTAGGTTGTTCCGTTTCAAAAAGAGCTGTCTTTTATCCTGTAGCAACTATGCTACCATATTATTATATCTTTGTCTATTTCAATGTGCTTGTTCTTAGGGTTGACAAAGACCTGAACATGGTAAATAATGAACATGTAGGGGCAAGCCCTAAGAAAATACCACTTCCTTAGGACTTGACTTAGTACCCTATGCTTTTAGGAATTTAGAAAAAGCTCCAGGAGTTCCAGCTCCGGGGCTTTTTCTTTTAATGACTTGATTATGAAATCAAGTATTAGAAAAAAGCCTAAACCCATATTTTATCACCTCCTTTCTGCCGATTTCTTAGTAAAATGCGTGTGCAGAGGTGGTGATGGTACTACCCTAAGTATATATTACAACATTCAATGTACTATGTCTAATCTTCAAAATCTCCGGCAAATAACCTATTCTCCAGACGGTACGGGAGCAGTATCAGCGCCGCTCTGCTCGTCAACCGCTGTCTTGGTTGACTCGCGATAAACGGGTCTTCGGTCGAAAACTCACCGTTTCCGCCC